>CAMNQF010000034.1 GCA_946548895.1 uncultured bacterium
CCAAGCTGCTGTGGATGCGGGAGCACGAGCCGGAAAACTTTGCGAAAATTCGCAAAATCATGCTCCCCAAAGACTACATCAATTATAAACTGACGGGCGTCCACTGCACGGACTACTCGGACGCCTCCGGGACGCTGCTGCTGGATGTGGAGCATAAGTGCTGGAGCAAGGAAATGTGTGACATCTGCGGCGTCACCGAGGGCCAGCTCCCCACACTGTATGAGAGCTGGGAGGTGGTGGGGACGCTCAAGCCCGGCGCGGCCAAAGTCCTGGGCCTGCCCGCGTCCGTGAAGGTGTGCGCCGGGGCGGGGGACAACGCCACGGCGGCTGTCGGCACCGGCACTGTAGGGGCGGGCGGCTGCAACATCTCTCTGGGCACCTCAGGCACCATCTTCATCAGCTCGGACAAGTTCGGCGTAGACCCCAACAACGCCCTCCACGCCTTCGCCCACGCCGACGGCGGCTGGCACCTGATGGGCTGTATGCTGTCCGCCGCCTCCTGCAACCAGTGGTGGTGCGGGGACATTTTGGGCACAAAGGACTACCCGGCGGAGCAGACCGCCATCACGTCGGACAAATTGGGCCGCAATCCGGTATTCTTCCTGCCCTACCTCATGGGGGAGCGCTCCCCCATCAACGACACCGACGCCCGGGGCGCCTTCGTGGGCATGGGCATGGATACCACCCGCGCTGATATGGTACAGGCGGTGCTGGAGGGGGTGGCCTTTGCCATCCGGGACAGCTTTGAGGTGGCCAAGTCCCTGGGCGTGTCCATCCCCAAGTGCATGATCTGCGGCGGCGGGGCCAAATCGTCCCTGTGGCGGACCATCTTCGCCAACGTGCTGGGCATTCCGCTGACCCTGCCACAGACCGAGCAGGGCCCCGGCTACGGCGGCGCGGTGCTGGCCATGGTGGGCTGCGGGGCGTTTGAAAGCGTCCAGGCCGCCTGTGACACGCTGATCCACGTGGCCCAGACCGTGGAGCCGGACGCAGAACTCACCGCCCGGTACGAGGAGCGATATCGAAAGTTCCAACAAATCTACCCGGCCCTAAAAAATGTGTTTCCAGCGTTGAAATGAGGAGGTCAAGCATGGAGATCAAAAGCGTATTTGACGCAGAATTTTTCCCCTATGGGCAGGTGCATAAGGGTTATAAGCTGGATGGCCTGCTGGCGGCCATGAAAGCCATCCCCTTGCCGGAAAGTGGCACCACCTACCAGCCCGCCATCCCTGAGCTGGAGGCCCTGCCCATCTTTGAACTGTTTGGCGCCAACGCCTACGGCGGGATGCCCGTCCAGCTGGGGATGTGCTGGGGTCGCAACACCAAATTGAACTGCCTGGAGTACCACCGGGACAGCGAGTTTAACGTGGGCACCCATGACTTCATCCTCCTGCTGGCCAAGCAGGACGAAATCGTGGACGGTATGCTGGACACCGCAAAAGTCCGGGCGTTTCGCGTCCCCGCCGGGGTGTTGGTGGAGGTGTACGCCACCACTTTGCACTATGCCCCCTGCCACACCGACGAGGCCGAGGGCTTCCGGGTGGCGGTGGCGCTGCCCCGGGGCACCAACGAGGCAAAACCCGCCATCAAGGCCATAACAGAGGAGGATCAACTGCTCTGGGCCCGGAACAAGTGGCTGCTGGCCCACGAGGACAGCGCCGAGGCCGGACACGGCGCCGCCGTCCGGCTGTCCGGCGACAACAACGATATTGCCAACGATATTTGATATAGGAGGAAAACATCATGAAAAACTTCCCTGACGTAAAACTTGGCCTCATCGCTGTCTCCCGGGACTGCTTCCCCATCGCCCTGAGCGAGAAGCGCCGCGCCGCCATCAAAGCCGCCTATGCGGGCGACCTCTACGAGTGCCCTGTCACCGTTGAGAACGAGCTGGATATGCTGAAAGTCTTGGCCGATGTGAACGAGCACGGCTGCAACGCCCTGGTGGTGTTCCTGGGCAATTTCGGCCCCGAGACCCCCGAGACCCTCATTGCCAAAAACTTTGACGGCCCCTGTATGTTCGTGGCCGCCGCCGAGGGGGACGGCGACCTCATCAATGGGCGCGGCGACGCCTACTGCGGTATGCTCAACTGCTCCTACAACCTGGGGATGCGCCATCTGAAGGGCTACATCCCGGAGTACCCCGTGGGCACGGCGGAGGACATCACCAAAATGATTGCGGACTTCGTGCCCATCGCAAGGGCGGTGATCGGCGTGAAGAACCTGAAGATCATCACCTTTGGCCCCCGGCCCCAGGACTTTTTTGCCTGCAACGCCCCTATCAAGGGGCTGTATGAGCTGGGCGTAGAGGTGGAGGAGAACTCCGAGCTGGATCTGCTGGTTTCGTACAAGGAGCACGCGGGCGACCCCCGGATCCCTGCCATCTGTGCGGAAATGGCCGAGGAAATGGGCGAGGGCCGCTACTATCCCGATTTGGGCGAGCGCATGGCCCAGTTCGAGCTGACCCTCCTCGATTGGGCGGAGAACCACAAGGGCAGCCGCAAGTACGTGGCCTTCGCCGACAAATGCTGGCCCGCGTTCCCCAGTCAGTTCGGGTTCGAACCCTGCTACGTCAACTCCCGGCTGGCGGCCCGTGGCATTCCCGTGGCCTGCGAGGTTGACATCTACGGCGCACTCAGCGAGTACATCGGGGCTTGTGTGTCCGGCGACGCCGTGACCCTGCTGGACATCAACAACTCCGTCCCCGCCCAGATGTGGGAGGAGCAGATTCGCGGCAAGTACGATTATCAGCTCACCGACACCTTCATGGGCTTCCACTGCGGCAACACCCCCGCCTGCAAGCTGTGCGCCGATAGGGCGGTGAAGTACCAGCTCATCCAGCACCGCCTGCTGGAGCCCCAGGACAGCGACCCCGACTTCACCCGGGGCACCCTGGAGGCGGACATCGCCCCCAGCGACATCACCTTCTACCGCCTCCAGTGCGATTCTGAGGGCAATCTGCGCTCCTACATCGCCCAGGGCGAGGTGCTGCCCGTCAAGACCGGCAGCTTTGGCGGCATCGGCGTGTTCGCCATCCACGAAATGGGCCGGTTCTACCGCCACGTGCTGATCCAGAAGCGCTATCCTCACCACGGGGCGGTGGCTTTTGGGCACTACGGCAAGGCGCTGTTCGAGGTGTTCAAGTTCCTGGGCGTCCAGGATATCGCGTATAACCAGCCCAAGAACCTCCCCTATCCCACCGAGAACCCCTGGGGTTGAGCGCCATGGAAAAACTTTGTCTTGGCATCGAATTGGGTTCCACCCGCATCAAGGCGGTGGCCGTCGATGGACAGCATACCCCTGTGTCCTCCGGGGACTACATCTGGGCGTCCAGCTACGAAAATGGCGTGTGGACCTACTCCCTGGACGAGGTGTGGAAGGGCCTGAAGGCCACCCTGTCCGGGGTAGAGCACCGGGAGACCGTCTGCGCCATGGGCATATCCGGCATGATGCACGGCTACCTGGCTTTTGACGTGGACTGGAACCTGCTGACGCCCTTCCGCACCTGGCAGAACACCATCACGGGGCAAGCGGCGGCGGAATTGACGGCCCTGTTCGGCTTCAACATTCCCCAGAGGTGGTCCATCGCCCACCTCTACCAGGCCATTCTGAACGAGGAACCCCACGTTCCCCAGATTGCCCACATCACCACCCTGGCGGGGTACGTCCATTATATGCTCACCGGCGTCAACGCCGTGGGTGTGGGCGAAGCCAGCGGTATGTTCCCCATCAACAGCGAGGCCCTGGACTACGACAGGGAAATGATGGAGAAGTTTAACGGGTTGGTGAAGTCCCGCGATTTGCCCTGGACGCTGGCAAATGTACTGCCCCGGGTTCTCCCCGCCGGCGCGGACGCGGGCGCGCTCACCGAACGGGGCGCGGCCCTGCTGGACAACCTGCTTACTCCTGGCATCCCCTTTGCCCCCGCCGAGGGCGACGCGGGCACCGGCATGGCCGCCACCAACGCCGTGGCCCCCCGGACGGGCAACGTGTCGGCGGGCACCTCCATCTTCTCCATGGTGGTGCTGGAACGGCCGCTGTCCAAGGTCTATGAGGAGATCGACCTGGTCACCACCCCCACCGGGGTTCCGGTGGCCATGGTGCACTGCAACAACTGTACCAACGATACCAATGCCTGGGCTGGGGTGCTGCGGGAGACGGCGGAGCTGTTCGGGGCCGCGCCCCCCGCCGGCGAGCTGTTCACCCGGCTGTACCAAAAGAGCCTGGACGGCGATCCGGACTGCGGCGGCGTTACCGTCTGCAACTATCTGGCGGGGGAGGGCGTCACCCACATGGATGCGGGGCGGCCCCTGGTAGTGCGGATGCCGGAGAGCAGATTCACCCTGGCCAACTTCTTCCGCGCCCAGCTCTACTCCACCCTGGCCACGCTGAAAATCGGTATGGACATCCTGGCGGCGGAGGGGGTTGCTATCGACTCGCTGACCGGCCACGGTGGGCTGTTCAAAACCCCGCTGGTGGGCCAGAAGTATCTGGCCGCCGCCTGCAGCGCCCCGGTGACCTGCATGGACACCGCCGGGGAGGGCGGCCCCTACGGTATGGCGCTGCTGGCCGCCTATCGGGTGTGGAAATCGGACGGCGAGACGTTGGAGGACTACTTGAACAAGCACGTATTCGCGGGCGTGTCCGGCTCCACCGTCGAGCCGGACGGAGAGACGGTGGACGGCTTCAACGCCTACATGGAGCGGTATCAGGCTTTGCTCCACGTGGAGTGTAAAGCGGTGGAGGTGCTGTGATGCTGGAGGAGCTGAAAAAAGCGGTCTGTGAGGCCAATTTATTGCTTCCCAAACACGGTCTCGTCACCTTCACCTGGGGCAATGTGTCCGGAGTGGATCGCGAAAAGGGCCTGATGGTCATCAAGCCCTCAGGGGTGGAGTACGGCGGCATGACCGCCGACGACATGGTGGTGGTAAGCCTGGAGACCGGGGAACGGGTGGAGGGCAAGTGGAAGCCCTCCAGCGACACCAAGACCCACATCGAACTTTACAAGGCGTTCCCCGGCATCGGCGGCATTGTCCACACCCACAGCCCCCACGCGGTGGCCTGGGCCCAGGCGGGGGAGGACATCCCCTGCTTCGGCACCACCCACGCCGACTACTTCTACGGCCCCATCCCCTGCACCCGGCAGCTGACCCAGGGGGAGCTGGAGGAGGATTACGAGAAAAACACGGGCGTAGTTATCATCGAGACTTTCCAGGAGCGGTGCATCGAGCCCACCGCCGTCCCCGGCGTGATCTGCGCCAGCCATGGCCCCTTCGCCTGGGGGAAAGACCCGGCGGAGGCGGTGTACCACGCGGTGGTGCTGGAGGAGGTGGCGAAAATGGCCCTGCTTACCCGGCAGGTGCGGCCGTCCGCCGCCCCCGCCCCCCAGCGCGTCCAGGACAAGCACTACTTCCGCAAGCACGGCCCCGGGGCCTACTATGGCCAGGGCTGAAAAGGAGAATCTATCATGACCAAAGAGGAAGAAATCACACTTCGAAAGACGGCCTGCAAGATCCGGATAGGTGTGCTCACTGCCACCCACGGGGCCAAGGCGGGCCATCCCGGCGGCAGCCTGTCCGCCGCGGACGTGTTCACCTATCTGTATTTCAGGGAACTGAACATTGACCCCAGCCGCCCAAAAAAGGTAGGCCGGGATCGCTTTGTGCTGTCCAAGGGCCACACCGCGCCGGGGCTGTATGCGGCGCTGGCGGAGCGGGGCTTCTTCCCTGTGGATGATTTGCCCACCCTGCGGCACATTGACAGCTACTTGCAAGGCCACCCCAACATGGACACCGTCCCCGGTGTGGATATGTCCACCGGTTCCCTGGGGCAGGGCGTCTCCTGTGCCTGTGGAATGGCTTTAGGCTTGAAAAAGCAGGGCAGCGCCGCCCGGGTGTATACCCTGCTGGGAGATGGCGAGCTGCAGGAGGGCCAGGTGTGGGAGGCGCTGATGTTCGCCGCCCACTACAAGCTGGACAACCTGTGCGTCATCATCGACCACAACGGCCTCCAGATTGACGGCCCCAACGAGAAGGTGATGGGGCTGGGCTCCATCCCGGACAAGCTGCGGGCCTTTGGGCTGGACGTGTTCCAGATTAGCGGCCACGACTTTCAGGCTATGGAGGGGGCCTTTGACGCCGCCCGGCAGGCAAAGGGAATGCCCTCCGCCATCGTTTTGGAGACAACGAAGGGCAAGGGCGTGAGCTACATGGAGGGTCAGGTGGGCTGGCACGGCAAGGCCCCCAACGACGAGGAGTATGCCCGGGGCATGGCGGAGCTGAGCGCTCAGCTGGCGGAACTGGAGGCGGTTTGAAATGGCAGATGTGAAAAAAGTCGCCACCCGGCAGAGCTACGGCGAGGCGCTGAAGGAATTGGGGGCAGCCCATCCCGATGTGGTGGTGCTGGACGCCGACCTGGCCAACGCCACCAAGACGGAGATCTTCAAAAAGGCGTTCCCAGACCGCCACTTTGACTGCGGCATCGCGGAGAGCGACATGATGTGCGTGGCGGCGGGGCTGTCTACCACGGGGTATGTGCCCTTTGCCAGCAGCTTTGCCATGTTCGCGGCGGGGCGGGCCTTTGAGCAGGTGCGCAACTCCATCGGTTACCCCCACCTGAACGTGAAGATCGGCGCCACCCATGGCGGCATCTCCGTGGGCGAGGACGGGGCCAGCCACCAGTGCTGTGAGGATTTCGCGCTGATGCGCTCCATCCCCGGCATGGTGGTGATGTCCCCGGCGGATGATGCGGAGGCCAAGGCCATGGTGAAGGCCTCCTACGAGCATCAGGGCCCCGTCTATATGCGATTCAGCCGCTACGGTGCGCCTGTGATCCACGACGCAGACCGTTTCACTTTTGAGATTGGGAAAGGTGAAGTCCTGCGGGAGGGTTCCGATGTGGCCCTCATTGCCAACGGCCTGCTGGTGGCGGAGGCGCTGGAAGCTGCCGAGCTGCTGGCCCAGCAGGGTATCAGCGCCCGTGTCATCGACATGGCCACCATCAAGCCGCTGGACGAGGGTCTGGTACTGAAAGCGGCAAAGGAGTGCGGCAGGCTCGTCACCTGTGAGGAGCACTCCATCATCGGCGGACTGGGCGAGGCGGTGTGCGCCGTCATCGCAAAGCACGGCTTGCCCTGCCCTGTGGAGCGCATCGGCGTCAACGACGAGTTCGGACACTCCGGCCCTGCCGGGGCACTGTTGGAGCAGTTCGGGTTGTGTGCGGGGCATATTGCGGAAGCGGCGCATGGCTGATTCGGCTAACTACATAAGACCTTATTGGAGGAGAAAATCGCATGAAAATGACCTGGCGCTGGTACGGCGAGGGCAACGATCAGATCAAGCTGTCCGACATCAAGCAGATCCCGGGGGTGGAGGGCATCGTCTGGGCGCTCCACGACAAGATGCCGGGGGAGGTGTGGCAGCCCGACGAGATCGCCGCCGTCAAGAAGCAGCTGGACGAGTACGGCTTCAACATGGACGTGGTGGAGTCGGTGAACGTCCACGACGACATCAAGATCGGCCTTCCCACCCAGGATCAGTACATCGAGAATTACAAGCAGACCATCCGTAACTTGGCCCCCTTCGGGGTGAAGGTGATCTGCTACAACTTCATGCCCGTGTTCGACTGGACCCGCACCGACCTGTTCCACCCCGTGGGGGACGGCTCCACCGCCCTCTATTACGAGGCGGCGAAAATCAAGCAGGATCCCCGGGAGATGGCAGACTACGTCATGTCCTTCACGGAAAAGTACCACATGACCTTCCCCGGCTGGGAGCCGGAGCGGATGGCCAAGCTGGACGAGCTGTTTGAGAAGTACAAGGGCGTCACCAAGGAGAAGCTGTGGGCCAACTTCAAGTACTTCTTAGAGGCCATCATGCCCACCTGCCATGAGTGCGACATCAAGATGGCGGTGCACATGGACGACCCCCCCTGGGACATCTTCGGGCTGCCCCGGCTGCTGACCAGCGGGGAGGCCATCGACAAGTTCCTGGCGATGGTGGACGACCCGTACAACTGCCTGACGCTGTGCTCGGGGAGCCTGAACGCGGACCCGAAGAACAACGTGGCGGACATCGTGCGCAAGCACTGCGACCGCATCGCCTTCGCCCACATCCGCAACGTGAAGCACTTCCCCAACGGGGACTTCTCCGAGGCGTCCCACCGGGACTGCGATGGGGACACCGAAATCCTGAATATCCTCAAGGCGTACCACGACTGCGGGTTTGACGGCTACATCCGGCCCGACCACGGCCGCCACCTGTGGGACGAGGTTCCGGGGAAAGTCCGCCCCGGTTACGGCCTGTATGACCGCGCCCTGGGCGTGATGTATATGCTGGGCGTGTGGGATATGCTGGACAAATTAGAAGCGTGAGCGTAGGCGCATCGGGGAGCTTGGAACGGAGCGAGGGCGAGCGATGGGGCCATAGGCCCCAGAGACCAGCCCGAGTCGGAGCGGCGCTGTGTGCCGGTGGCACACGTCCAGCGCAGACCGAGCCAGCGGCGAGACAGCGACCCGGCCATGCGCCCAACGCGCAGCTTGACAATGAAACGGGTGTAAACCGTATGAGGAGGAATTACAAATGCTTGATTTACCTTTGAAGGTTGACTTTTCCGGGAAAGTAGTGGTGGTCACCGGCGCAGGCGGTGTGCTGTGCGGCACCATGGCCCGGGCCTTTGCCCAGGCGGGGGCGAAAGTCGCCGCCCTGGATCTGAACGAGGAGGCCGTGAAGAAGCTGGCGGACGAGTGCAGGGCCGAAGGCTTTGTGTGCGAGGGCTACCAGGCCAACGTGCTGGAGCCGGAGGCGCTGGAGGCCGTCCACCAGCAGGTGCTGAAGGATCTGGGGCCCTGCGATATCCTGGTGAACGGCGCGGGCGGCAACAACCCCCGGGCCACCACCGACAACGAGTACCAGCACGAGTATCAGGAGGGCCAGAAGGGCTTCTTCGACCTGGACGCGGGGGGCGTGGACTTCGTGTTCAAGCTGAATTTCCAGGGCACCCTGCTGCCCACCCAGGCCTTTGCCAAGGATATGGTGGAGCGCAAGAGCGGCTGCATCCTGAACGTCAGCTCCATGAACGCCTATATCCCGCTGACCAAGATCCCGGCCTACTCCGGGGCCAAGGCGGCGGTGTCCAACTTCACCCAGTGGCTTGCCACCCACTTCGCGGGCACGGGCATCCGCTGCAACGCCATCGCCCCGGGCTTCCTGGTGTCCAACCAGAACCGGGCGCTGCTGTTCAACGAGGACGGCACCCCCACGGCCCGCTCCGCGAAGATCCTGAACGGCACCCCCATGGGCCGCTTTGTGGAGAGCGAGGAACTGCTGGGCGGCGTGTTCTTCCTGTGCGACGACAAGGCCGCCTCCGCCATTACCGGCGTGGTGCTGCCCATCGATGCCGGCTTTGCCGCCTATTCTGGCGTATAGGCGAATAACAACTGTGCAGGCCAATCCACCCCCTCACAGTTGCGTATAGGAACAGATTTAATGAAACAGGATCTTGTGCTTGTTTGCCGCAAAACCGAATACACTACCCATGTACGCAACTTCTTGCGCGATCATCACATTAACACAGTTGTAGTAGAAAATGCGGCGGATTTAAAGGCGGAGCTGTCATCGTACAGCCCCGCCTTTTTGCTGCTTGATTTTGGCATTAAAGGAAATGAAAGTCTTTTCTCTAAACTTTCTATCAGCGCCATGCGGCCATTGCCATACATCATTATCGCGGATACCTTTCCCAATGGCGCAGCTCGGGCCGCTGTACTCAATCGCGGCGTGGATGCCTGCGTGGAAACACCGCTAATTGCCGATGAGGTGCTGGCTGTTATCAACGCCGTTCTCCGCCGGGAGCAGAGAATTACCCGGTTAAAGCTGGACAGAACACTGCCACGCATTGAACACAAAGAACTGGTCATTGATCCGATGTGCAGAACGGTGGAGATGCGAGAGAAGCCAATCCATCTGACCACCAAAGAATTTGATGTTCTCCTTCTTTTGGCATCTAAAGCGGGGACAGTTTTGACCAAAGAGGAAATATACGAGGCTGTATGGAATGCGAGCCGGGACTACATGGGTACCCAGGTATCCGATCACATTTTTACGCTTCGTCGGAAGCTGGGGCTGGACAAAAAGGATCAAGGTTATATTCAGACCGTGTTTGGTGTGGGCTACCGTTTTGCCACGAGCAAATAGTACATACGTCTATCAAGTCGATTTGTGTCAATATTTGTCGAGCGATTCCAAAAAAATCCGAAAACTTTTTCACGGTTTGTTTTTATTTTCGGTATAAAATTACAGAATGTTACAAGATAAGGAAAGCGCAGCGCAGGAGGTGGTCATCGTGCCCGCTTATCAGAGCATAAATATCTGCTTCCGCACATTGCGGGGCCCGCCCAAAATAATATGCTCATTGGCAGACGCAAATCGGTAATAACAGTCAGCTTTAGACCGACTCGGGATCCGTGCTGGTCTGACGGCAACTGCTCCTATAGGGAAACTGTCTGAAAAGGATCTGAGAAGATGAACGTAGAAACCAGGATGTATGTGGTTGACCTGTTGGAATCGCACCAAAAGCGATCCAAGCAAATTGAGCTTCTGCACTATGAATTGTCCCATCCGGCCCGCGTTTCAGAAAATGAAATCATTGGGGCTTTGGCCTTGGCGCACGGGGATGGTGAAGGGGGGCGCCCAGGAGGCCATGCCTCCGACAAAACCCTTTACATCGCGCTCAATTACCAGGCACGAGCTAATCACGTGAATAGCGATACCGCAGAAGAAGTTGTCGGGCAGCTTGTGACGCTGGAGCGGGAACAGGAGCGGCTGAACTATTATGTGTCGCTTTTGAACCCCCGTCATGCGGAACTGCTGAAGCTGCTCTATTTTGAAGGCTGTTCCCAAGAAGAATGCGCAAAAAAACTGGAAATCGCCACCCGTACCGTGCGGCGAATTAAGGATGACGCTATTGAGGAATTGACGGAGATGTATTCTTTCACAGGGGAGGTTGCAAATCGAAAATAGCCTGAAGGTGACCAATAAATTTCCGGGTATTGTCCGCAAATTGTCCGCCACATGGTACTTGCAATGTCCATTTACTCTGTGGTATGATTAAGCTGTCAAAAAAAGGAGATGCTTCCTGGAACAGTCCAGGAGGCATCTCCCTTTTACGTCAAAGGAGGTGTTGATGTGATGCGGACAAGAACGATCCGCGAAGCGGCGGCGTACTTCCGGGAGTCAGACCCACAAACCTGTCTGACTGAAACCGCCATCCGAAGGCTGCTCTCCTCTGGAGCCGTGCCGTGCGCCCGGGTAGGGCGCAAATACCTTGTTACGGTGGAGGCGTTGGAGACATACCTCTCGGGAAACTGCCAGCCTACGGTCCAGGCGAAGCCTGACAAGGTGTGGAAAATCAAATGAACCGTTTTTTCGGCGTAGGGAAATAAAAATAAACTTTTATGGCCCCTTGTGATTTGCAAATAGACACCCTATAATAAAGGTACTGTATCGCAAGGCGTTATTGAAAGGAGAACGCCAAATGGCAAAGGCAGCAGCAAAGAAGAAGTACAACTACTTAACCAAAGCACTCCAACTCCCAGACGGCACCCGCAAATACATACGGGCCAAAACCCAGGCGGAGCTGGACGAAAAGGTGCTGAAGGCACAGATCCTGGTTAACTCAGGCGTGGATATTTGCAGTGAGGAGACCTTCGGCCACTTTGCTCAGATGTGGTACGACCTTTACAAGAAGCCCAACCTGCGCGAGAACAGTCTCAACGCAATCAAGTACGTCTTGAACCAGCACATCCTGCCCTTCATCGGCGGATACCGCCTGCGGGACATTACTCCCATGCAGATCCAGGCCATTATGGCCTCGCTGTCCAGCAAAAGTAATTCCCTGCAATCCAAGGTCTTGATCCATCTGCGCAGTATTTTCAAGGCCGCGCAGGAAAACGGCCTGGTGGCAAAGTCCCCGGTGAGCAGTATGCTGAAACCTGGCGGCAAGAAAACCGCCGAGAAGGTGGCTCTGGCACCCCAGGAGAGCCGTCTGCTGGTGGAGAGGGTACAGAACCCCAGGGCCCATACCTTTCTGCTGATCGCGCTCCATACGGGGATGCGCAGGGGAGAGATCCTGGGCCTCATGTGGGAGGACATTGACTTCGGCCAGCGGATCGTCCACGTCAGGCACAACGCCATCCTGGGCAAAGGGGAGACCTCTATCCACAACACGCTGAAGACTGACGCGGGGCGGCGGGATATCCCCCTCACCGACGAGCTGGAGGCGTGGCTGGCGAATTACAAGAAGCGCAGCCACTCCAAGTTTGTGCTGGCCATGCAGAACGGCAAGCCGCTCACCCAGTCCGCTTACAAGAGTATGTGGAACCTGGTGGAACGGGAGCTGCCCGAGACCCATGTGACGGCCCACGTCCTCCGCCACACCTATGTGACCCGGTTGTTTGAGGCAGGGCTGGACATCAAGGAGATTCAGTACCTGGCAGGCCACAGCACCGTGGACATGACCCTCCGGGTATACACCCATTACGACCGGCGCTCCCGGGAAGGGAAGACCGCCGAGAAAGTGAGAGAAGCTATGCGGGAAAACGCGTGACACAAGGGGTCAAAAAAATTTGCAACAGATTTGCAACAACGTGCCCCCAAATAACCCGAAAATATCCTAAATTATGGGAAATAAGGCGGTTCAAAACAGCCCTCGAAAGCAAAGCAAAAACCCCTCAAACCGTTGCGGTTCAAGGGGTTTCGCCTGGTGGAGACTACAGAACTCGAATCTGTGACCTCTTGCGTGTGAAGCACCAGAAAGCAAAACAATTATGCAAAAAATACTGAGATTTTGACATACAATCCAATCTCTTGTGGTACATATTTTTAGTGGTGCTTTGATTTGAGCATAGCTTGAGTTATGTTGAAATCAGGGCATTATCGCTGTGTAGTCTTTACGAGTTCGTACCACCATTTTTATCATTGTATCATTTATATGGTGTTAGATAATATTTATATTGACATATAAAAACGGTTGAATTAAAATGATTTGTAAGAAATTTCTCAAAAATGCCATTAGCAGATAAAATTTATACAAGGTATAGATATAAGGAAATGCTTTGGCTATATATCAAAAATAAAGAGATAAGAAGGAACTGTTTGTGAAAATTCTGGTTGTTGGGAATGGCTTTGATTTAGCGCACGGGTTACAAACATCATATTGGAGTTGCTTGAACTTTCTATATATAGCAGATCAAGGAACCCGTGATTTTCCATATTGGAGGTCTCGTATTTGGTGCGATTCCGTTCGAAGAGATATAGACGTAGATGAGAGACTTGAAAATTTTTCTGAGATACAAATTGAGTTTTTAAAGAAATACTTGATTCAATTTAATAGTCCTAACATAAAATTAGTACAAGATAATGGAAATAGCCAGATAAATGGAATATTGCATGAATGTATCTCAGATAATTTATGGCTTGAATATTTTTGGGACGTTCAAAAGGCTCATCAGAAAAAAGGCCATAAATGGGTTGATTTTGAATCTGACATATCTGAAGTTATACAAAAAATTGATAATATAGTAAAAACAGCAGAAAGCAACAATTGGTCACTATATAACCATGAACACGATTTCTTTTTTGAATCTGATTTCAAAAAAAATCCACATTTGAGAGTGTTAGGAGCAAAGATAATTGCATCTATACAAAAACAATTTACCTATAGTTCGACAAATGATGAGATAAAGGCTGACATTATCAACCAACTCTATGCAAATTTGCTCAAGTTGACAACGGCAATTGAAATCTACTTAAAGACTTGTGGAATGAATTTTGATGACCCATTTATGGGCTATTTGGAAATTGATCATGTTGATAAAGTTATATCATTTAACTATACGGATACATTTAAGATGTACATGAATAATGACAATGACGAGAATATTTGCCACATCCATGGGAAAATACGCGAGAAATTAACAAGCATTTACAGCCCATTAGTGTTGGGGATTGACGAGTATCTTAGCAAAGAAGAACGCGATAATGATGTAGATTGGGTTATGTTTAAAAAGTTTTTTCAACGAATATATAGACATTCAGACTTTAAGTATAAGGGTTGGCCCGAGTTTTCATCTTCTGATGAGATAAAAAAGTCTACTACAGAATTATATATTGTTGGACATTCGCTTGATGTAACAGACAGGGATGTTTTGAGAGATTTAATTCTAAGAGATAATCAAATTACTAAAATTTTCTATCGCAACTCTACGCAAATGGCTAATGAATTAAAAAATTTAATCCGTGTGATTGGCAGTGATGAACTTAATAAAAGGTGTAGAAGTATTCCACCTTCTATTATTTTTGTAGAACAAAAGTATTCCTATTATTGGTTATGTGAAGATATGACTATAGACCCATCCCAGTGAGGGATGGGTCTACTTTATATGGTTGCATTTTGAGTGAGTGTACCCGTTTTTATCGTATCGGTCAAAAAATTCCGCCCGTATGTTGAGCAGGTGTACTATAGCTGTATCAGAAAATAAAAACTCATAAAAAATATAAACCACCCCCCTGTATGATCGTCAATAGGTTAGACAGAATAATACCAAATCAATCCATAAAGAAATTGTACCAAAACTGCTTGACAAACTCGCTCAATAGAGGTACAATCACAATACAAGAACAAGGTAAACTTTAATTTGGTATAAGGAGTACAAATTGTGAAACTATATGCCTATGCCCGTGTGTCCACTGAGCGGCAAAGCCTCAAACGGCAGATCGACAATATCAAGTCAGCGAATGATGGAGCCTATACAGGGGCTTTGTTCTTCAGTGATAAGTTTACAGGGAGTACACTTGATAGGCCAGAATGGAACCGCCTATATAAAAGATTGAATCATGGTGATACAGTTGTATTTGATTCTGTCAGCAGATTAAGCAGGGATGCAGAAAGCGGAGCGGCATTATATGAGGAGCTTTACGGCAAGGGGATCAACCTGATTTTCCTAAATGAGCCGCATTGTAATACAGATTGTTACCGTCAAGCCGCCGCCGCTAATATTCCTCCCACAGGGAATGAGATTGCAGATATTTACATTGCGGCAACAAACAAAGTCTTAATGCTTCTTGCACGAAAGCAAATAGCCATAGCCTTTGAACAGGCTGAGAAGGAGCGGCTTGATATTTGTAAGCGAGTAAAGGACGGTATGAGATCAGCCAAAGAGAAAGCCGCTGAACAGGGAATAGAAAAGAAATATGGTCTTGCTACTGGTACAAAGCTGACCACGAAAAAGAGCGTTGCGGCAAAAGAAATCATTATGAAGCACTCCAAAGATTTTAATGGGACACTGAATGATCCAGAGGTTATTAAATTGGCTGGTATTTCCAGAAACTCATTTTACAAATATAAATCACAACTGAAAGCAGGACTATAAAGCAAAAAGACGGCAGGGCATTGACCCCGCCGTCTTTCCTATTCTATCAGCTAATTATCAGCCCTACAGGCCACCACAGCCCACGGCAGTATAGTTATACCTCCTACAGCCCACAGGCCATACAGCAAGCAGTTATCAGGGCTATAGAGCAACTATGGCTGTCTGTCATGCAGCAGTCTTTGAATAGTCAATGATAGAGATATCTTGCATTAGCTTCTTTGCTGATTCAATGATTGCTTCTAAGTGCTGTACCACCTCAGTAGCATAGATAACCTCATTGCACTCAGCACACTTATAGCAAGGCACATTCCGCACAATGATAAGGCAGTTGCCCAAATCTGTTACACTGGTAGTCAAGCCCTTTTCGGCTGACGCTCCACAGGCAATACACTTTGTCATGCGCTTCTATCTTCCTCAGCTAAAGGATCGTCAACAATCGGTGCAGCTTCAAAAATCCAGCAAGGGTCTAAATCAACACAAGCTGTTTCTTCACGATTACCAGCAATATCCCATGCCACAGTATCATTAAGGATGGTTAGTTTCTCTTGAAAGAATTCCACATCTGCCAGTGGCGCAAATACACCACCCTTGCTAATCAATGGTTTAACATCTATCAAACGGACAGCACCATCATTGCAGTAGGCATATACTGTGAAATCTTCTCCAGCTACAGCTTGAACAATAGAAGGAAACATTTCCATAAATATCCTCCTTACATGAGCGGTACAATCTTGTGCAAAGGTTGTGCGTCCTTTGCAAGTTCCCAATTCTGCATAAGTTCATCCTTGTGCATTTCACCCCACGCCAATACATACTTGAGTTGACGTACTGGCAATGCTCCACGGATTACATACCCACGCTGAATATCAACCAATGCTTTATGTCCGGCATACTCAGCATGAAAATGTGGCGGGTTATGATCGTCATAGTACATTGTAATGCGAATGCCACCGAACAAAGATATTTCTGGCATTGTTATGCCTCCTTAGAATCACCGAATGTCATTGTTATTGATTATACCGTTATTGCTGTGAAGAATTATCACGATCCATAGCTTCAATATCACCAGAGGCCGTTTGATCCCGCTCCATTTTCTCTTTGATTGCTACTCTGATAAATCCCGCTTTTGTTAGACCATTGGCGGCACAATATGTTTCTAATGTTTCTGCTTCTTCTTTTGGCATGGATAGCTTCACTTGTTTATAATTGGCAGCAATATACTTATCATTTGCTTTACGTTGTGAAGCTGATAGTGCCATAAAAACACCGCCCTTATACATTGGTACAAATATAGTACCATATATGAAGCGGTTTGTCAACGAGAATATTAGTACCAATGTAATATATCGGTACTAATGTACGTTATGCATATATTGGAACTAATATATTTGGCGATGTTGTCAATGGACATATTAGTACCAATGTAGTATACTATAATCAGTTCAAGGGAACAGGGCAAGCCAACTGGAGAAGGCCGCAAGGTAAAGAACCAGAGGTAAGAGCGGAACAGGATTTAGAAAGCCATAGGAGCGAGTACACAGAAGCCTCCCGCCGCTTGCCCTACATTATAATAAGGGAGAGATCGTAATGAGCATGAACGAAGTAAATGCCACCGCCCAAAACCTTATCAGCGTCCGGCAGATGATCGAGGAACTGCAAGCCGAGGCCGAAGCCCTCACCGACAAGCTTAAAGCCGCCATGGTGGAGCAGGGAACCGAAGCCCTTCAGGGTGACGGATGGAAGGCAACGTGGCGCAACGTCAACAGCAACCGCTTTGATTCCAAGTCCTTCAAGTAGGATCATGCTGACTTGTACAGCCAGTACAGCAGGGCCACCACCACAACCCGCTTTGTCCTCAGTGTATGAGAAAGGCCGCTTGCCTAACCGCCGACTAAAGCAATAGACAAGCGACCATCAGCCGCCAACAGGGGGCGGGATAGGATAATTATACATCGTCCCGCCTCCACTGGCAAGAAAAATATCAAAGGAGAATACAAAAATGATTACTGCTGAAACCGTTTTGGACTATGGAAGTCACACTATTGACCGCTATACATATAGCGCAGACGTATCAGCCACGGGTAAAGAATTAACCAAGTATGAAGTATACGACAATTCCGTTAATGATTTGATCGAAGCCTTTGATACACTGGACGAAGCCATAGAGCATACCGAAAACGAAATCATGTGGGAATGGTGCTTGACAGATTCTTTCCCGGCTGAAGTTCAAGAGGAACACAATCAAGCTGCAAAGGCGTTGTTAATCTGGCTTATTTCAAATGTCAGATGGATAGCAGCGCACGAAGGCGAACAGGGTATTGATCGGTTCATACAGGAGGTTAAAGCAGAACTGAAAAGCGCATGACCATTTAACAATAGGAGGGAGCCATTATGAAAAAAGTTCCAACAGTCGATGAAGTCATACAGCACATTGAAACCGAAACGGGGCCGATTCCCCCGGATATGTATGAGGTAGTACATCAGGCAATGAAGATCATCGTGGGTTTTGCCAGATGTGGTGAACGGGAGAAGGCCGAACAATTTATTAGGAGCATGGGAGGGGCTTGACGGCCTCTCCCTTTTTCTCCGTGGCAAAATTTGCTTCAAAAAGCAGTTGACAAGCAAAAGCAAATCGTATATAATATGCTTGTGATTGAAATTTTGAAGCACAAGCAGTAAGGAGGATCATACCATGTGCGGACTTCAGTATATCCGTGAACATTTCAATATGTCTATTGCAACTCTTTCAAAGCAAATAGGAATTAGTTATCAAGCTATCTCCCAATGGGAAAAGGGAATTAGACAAATACCAGCCAAACGACTAAACGAACTTGCTATCCTTTTTGGGATTCCAGAGCAATACTTTCTTAATGTGAAAGAATCCGATATTGAGGAATTGGACGCATTAATCAAAACTGTCAAGGCACAAGCTGAAGAATCCTATTTATTTTCTGAATATGAAAACCTTCTAAAAGCAGAGCGGCAAACCATTAGTAAAATTGACCGCTATCTCAAGGGAAAAGACAATGAACAGGAAACATTTGAAGATTTGACTAACTTTATGGAAAAGGAAATAAAGCGATTTGAAAAACTTTTAGATGCTCTTTCAAATCCCAATTTTCGCTTTCTTCTTGATCCTATTTTGGATTGTTTCATAAGTCAAGGAAACGCTGGAGCCGATAGGAGTGAACTTATCCAATCTTTACGAAAAGAAATCACAGCGGTTTTGGATGATGCAGAACGGGCAGTAGCAGATAGTAAATGGTATGATGAACACAAGGCGGAATTTGACGAACTATTTTAATCACGATTGATCCGCTCGTACTGGGCGTTTCAATAAAAATCTCGAATGAAAGGAGGCCAGCGCCATGAAGAAGCATATTCACGCCGTTTGCGGCGGCAGCACTACGGCAGGGCTTAAAGGCATTGAAAGTGCTACTGAACTGTTGCGAATTCTACAGATGGGCGATTAAGTTCGCCCCATTATAAAAAGCAAGGAGGAATGCGTAATTTGAATAAACCTAAACTGACCTTTGAAAGTCTTGCAATCGAAACAACCCGCCGTTGCAATATGAAGTGTGCTCATTGTTTCAGGGGTGACGCGCAAAATGTTGATATTGATTATCAGCATATTGATAATTTGTTGGATCAAACAGAAGTTATTGGTTACTTGGAGATCACAGGCGGGGAACCTACATTGAATCTTGACGCGCTCAAATATATCTTGAATGGGCTATGCAAGCGCGGTATACCGCTATTTGGCTTTTCTCTATACATAAATGGGCTTATATATAACGAAAGTTTCATTGAAATTATTAAGCGATATAAGCAAGTTATTGATGTTTCATGCACAAACTGTCTCAAAAGCGGGAATGAATATCAGCCCACAAAAGAGATCGGGCGTTGCAATATTGGTATAAGTCTTGACCGCTACCACGAGCAGCACGACATTTGCATGGAGCATTATCAAAAGTATAAGGCCGCTCTTACTAATTATGCCGATGTTCGGATAATTATGAAAGGAAATAGCCCACATAAAATAGGAAGGGCCAAAAACCTACAAGAAGCATTAGATATTAGCTTCAAATATGACTTTTCACAAAAACAGCGGATTGAACTTTTGAGTAAAGATAAAGTGCCAGCTTGCAAAAATTACAATGCGTACCATATGTTCCATGAGGATCAAAAAATCATTTGTTGTCGAGTTTGCATGAATGTGTACGGGTATTTATCTAACGAATGTGGAAATCAATGGGATTGGGCAAGTAGTGATTCATACCCTAAAATCTGCAATGTAAGTGATTCAATTTGGGACTCACTGATTGAATACAATAAAGGCAAAATTCCATGTGTTCAGTTTCAAGAATTGCAATTTGAGAAAGTGCAAAGGGAACTTTCTATTGAACAAACAATGGAATGGCTTAACAATCCCGATGCGAAAGATGAACCAACATACAATCAAAAAGAACAAACGGCAGAACTTAAAAAGAAAATGTATGCTTTGAATCATCCAAAATCTTTGATTGAATCATTAGAAAACGTTAAAAAGGAGTATGCAAATTATATCAAAGCACAAGAAAACTTGCGCAAAGCAAAGGAGCATGAAGCGAAGGATTGGGAGCAAATCGCGGCGGAAACGGCGTGTTATTCTTATTATGATGGTGACAAGCGCGGAGATATGAAACCACAGGCCAGCACAGATCAAACCATTCACCCCGCAATAAAAACCGCTGACGGATTGCGTTGTGGTTTTTGCAGTAAGGTGATCCAGTATCAAGGCCGCAACATTCATTGTACGCCAACGGAAGATGGGCTTCAGTGCCAATACTGCAAGCACGTGAATACAGTTTGAAGGGGGAATAAGCATTAAAAAGATACTTTTGATAAATCTTATTTGCAGCTCTATAAGATGTGTTGGAGTTATCGGAACATCAATTATTGCAATCGTAGTTTTTGGAATATCTGCAATTAAAAAGATTAAGCAGCAAAAATCACATTGAAAGGGTGATTAATGAGCAACAGTTATATCACGCACAATAAAAGCCCTCCTTTTTCATGTCGAAAGATGAAATGAATTAGGAGGTGGGCTATGCCACAACACATAAGTAAAGGTAAAAATTTTACTCCACAAGAAGATTCTCTTGTTTTTACTCAAAGGGAACTTGACAATTATAGGGCAAAAAAAGAACGTGAGAAAAAATCAGCACTTTATAGGCAAATTATTAGAAATTTTTCAAATAAACATGGAGGTTTTACATTTTTGACTTCAAAAGAAAATATTTTGCAATCTATGAATTCCGCCACGGTTGGAAGGCTTGCATATTTGGCTACATATCTTGAGCAAGACACACAGCTTCTTTTGTACGAAGATAAACCAATGCTAAAACGTGACCTGCAAGAAGTCTTAAAATTGAGCAGACCAACAGCAAACAAATTTTATAACGATTGTATCACCGCTGGAGTGCTTGAGGACAAGGGAAACAATGGTTTGTATCTAAATGGCAACTTGTTTTTCAAAGGCAAGACCGAAGATAAAGAGCGTACAAAACTTTTCCGTGTGACAATTCAGCAGCTATATAAGAGACTCCCTCAGAAGAACCATGAACTTTTCGGTTATGTAATTCAACTGGTACCGTGGATCAACTTTGAATGGAATATTATTTGCGAAAATCCAGAAGAAACTAACAAAGACCGTATTGAGCCAATGTCATTCAGAGATATTTGTAAAAAGTTGGGCTATGATTCCGAACACCCCGGAAGGCTAAAAAAGGCATTAACAAGTCCTGTTTTTGTATGGGAGCATTATAAGCAGCCCTTGTGCGGATTCTTTTCGATGAATGCGCAAGACGGAATGCAAAGCATGATGGTAATTAACCCACATATCTTATTTGCAGGAAAACATATTGAGAATGTAGGAATTTTGGATATTGCTTTTATGCCCCGTAAAAAGAAAGTGCGTAAAAATGAGGTCTGAAAAGTCCCTAAATTGGGGAAGTTTCAAGTTGTTTCCTCCATTTGCTTTACAAAAAGCGGTGATTTCCTCCATTTGCTTTACAAAAGCTTTTGCCGTTTTCAGAACTTTACGAGCAAAATATCAATATATATCCAACAAAACAGTCGAGAATAAAAACAAAATAGAAAAAGCAGGTAAAAAACTCTTATTCATATATCAGAAGAGGGAGCGCCCCGCAAGGGGCAGCGACCACCACTTCCCTACGTCAGAACTGTGACCACCAAAATCAGAAAAATTATTAAGCAAGCAATGAGCCGTGCCTTTTGGCTCTTTGCGAAGCTTCTCCAAGGCTATTTGTGCCCTTTGCAAATAGCCGCAGGAGTAATATTACTCGGTGACAGCGTACAGCACGGTGACAGGCTATTTTGGACACAATGGTATGCCTTGATTTCAAAGGGCGAAATCTACGGCACATGAACGAAAGCAAAGGGCACTTTCGTTCATGGAGAATCGATCTTTCAATAATTGATGAGGTATCGAAAAGTTTATAATTGTGCCAATAAAGTTTTACATTCTCTTGCAAATCTATTTGATTTCACCAAAACAGCAGCTAATTATTATGGTCCTGTGCTGTTATCGGAAGTGCTATCGGCAAAGTTCCCCATTTTTGGGAGTTTCCTAACGCTTTAACCCGACAAAGTGTGTATGAAGCTGTCAATCGTGAAGTAAAGTAAATGTCTTGAGTGGCACTATATATAGTGTATATTACAGGAAGAAAGGTGATTTATATTCTAAATATAGAGTTTTGCAACTGTCATATCACAGAGATAGACCATGAAGGGGAGCCGCTATACCTAATCCAGCATGACAGATCAGGCATTGGTGCGGCGTTCGACCATGACGAAGGAGTCTTGCAAGCTGTGATTGATGTGCTCCAAGAGGCCAGCTTATATAGCGTCAAAGGCAATCTAAAACTCCAATGGCCCAATAAATCTATGAATCTGGACAAGTTTTTATATCCAGTCTATAACAACACCACGCTTAATCCAGCGGATAGAATAAAATCCACCAAAGACAACATTTATCTCACAAGTAATATATTGGACTACAGAAAGTTAAGCTTGGGCGTTTTAGGCAGGGACAAGATACCGCACACTGATTCGCGTGATGTTGATATAGTGACAATCGGAAACCGCCAGTATGTAAGAGTTTGGATGAAGAATTATGATCAAACGTTTTACTGTGATGCTTTGCCCGGAGTATACGACTTGTTAGTAGATACCCGCTTATGCTATCTGGAAAGTAACCATGGCAAAATCCAGGCAAAGATAAACAGCGGCAAATATCAGCCACACATGGGGCAGATTGCGATAGCTGCCTTCTGTAGTTTATTGACTGATAACAATTTAGATCAGACCAGGGCAATTTTAAATCAGCTTACAGACAATCAGCGACTTGATGTAGATCATCTAATTGAGGATCGGTGTAATTGCACATTGGCTAATCTATCGTTGACGGATAGGACAAATCAGGCAAAGTATAATTTTTTTGGGCGGTTCTATGATCCATGGCGTATCTATGGGGCTTATGATCCTGAGAAAGGCCACTACTTGATTGAACTGGATTTGATTGAAGAATTTTCATCAAATATACCTGTTGTAGTTCGTCCATGGTTCTTTAGGTGCAAGGATATTGAGGCGCTTATTAATTTGCTTGAGAATCTACAGGCCAGAAATAACACCATATTGAGCAGAAGCAAGCTGGATGAAATGCGTATTAAGTATAACGGTGAACTATGGGCGTTTCCTACTCCCTGGGAACGATATCAGCAAGTTAGAGCAGACCATGGACAGAAAATGCCCAAAGTCAAGCGTAATACCGTGGATGATATTTTACACCAGCAGCGGTTGATTGAGATGGACAGCAACAGGTTTGCAGACTGGACGATATTGCAACCAGATTCAAACGTAATAGACTATGCACACCATCTTCTTGCCCTGACACATAGACCAGTAGCGCATTTACACATTGAGCAAATAAGTTGAGCCGCCTATAAAGCCCCAAAGCAAGCCTTACAAGCACCCGCTCGTGCGGGAGGTATAGAATCATGCCAGAACGCTACAGAGGGCTATATGGGGCTTGTGGGGGACATAGAACATAAGAAAGGATGATGCAATATCAGCAATAGATTTGATGGAGCAATCGTTGGTTACTATGACCACAACGACAAATTTCATAATACTGCTTGCTCAAATTATGATCCCGTGATAGAATCCCTTATGAAGCACCTTGACAATCACACACAGGAATTGGATTGTATGCCATTTCAGCAGGGAGTTGAAGAAATGGCTACAAAAATCAATCGGACAGTGACCATAGACGGTGTGAAGCGTTGGATTCATGCCAACAGTGAACAAGAATATGCTGATAAGCTGGCAAAGCTGTTTTGTGGAGAGCAACAGAGCAAAGTGAAGCACCTGTTCAGTGAGTACGCTTGGAATTGGTTTGAAACGTACTCAAAGCCGAATATCGCAACGGCTACGGTCAAACTCTATAGTCACCTGCTAAAGTATCACATCATACCAGCATTTGAGGGGATGGCGGTAGAAGATATCAGGGTGGACGATATACAGCGTCTGTTCAACGGTATGGACACGTCTAAAGAGACAAAGTACAAGGTGAAGCGTCTTTTAAATCAAGTGCTGAATGCAGCCGTTGACGATGAATTTTTGGTGAAAAGTCCCTTGAAGTCAGATCGTATCAAGATAACAGGGGCTGAGAGCACAACCACAAAGCCCTACGATGTAGCACAAATGCAATACCTTGTTCAGCATATCGGAGATATCAAATCTCCGCAAGATCGTACATATATGGCATTACAGGCAGTGCACCCGCTGAGACTTGAAGAAGTGTTGGGGCTAAAGTGGGCCGATGTAGACTTTGACAATATGGCCTTACATATTTGTAGAGCCGTTACCCATCCAACCAGAAATCAACCCGAAGTGAAAGATACTAAAACGAGAAGCAGTATACGCACGATTGGACTTACTCAGTTGGCAGCGTCCTATTTGACACCTGATAAAGCAGATGATTTTGTATTGGGCGGCAGTAGTCCACTGAGCTATACACAGGTTCGCCGTATGTGTGAACGGATTAAAAATGATACTGGATTCAGTGAGAAGATCACGCCCATGCGTTTTCGTCCAACCGTACTGACTGACCTATATGATCGAACCCGTGATATTAAATTAGTACAGGCGGCGGCAGGGCACACCACGGCAGAAATGACACTGAAGCACTATGTAAATGGGCGTGGGGACGTGGTGAAGTCAGCGGCGGCAATCGAGAGCGCATACACGGCCTGACACCGGCAGATTTGCAAAAAAATTGCAAGCCCCCAAAGCCGGAAACCGTTGATACGAGCGGGGTTGAGGGGCATTGGACGGTCAAAAGTTTGCAAAAATGATTGCAAATTGCCCCAAATTTCAGAAACGAGGTCGTTCGACACAAATAGAAACGCCTCAAAAAGTTGCACTTTCAAAAGAAAAAGCACCCAAACCGTTAAGTTTGAGTGCTAAATCTGTGGTGGAGACTACAGAACTCGAATCTGTGACCTCTTGCGTGTGAACGCCAGGAAGAAACTTTTTTGCGTTATTTATAGCGCTTTTTGTTCGTTCTCATTCGATTTCAGTTGCTTTCTAATGGCGTTTAGTCCTGCTGTTTCCGTGTATTCCGAACGCGTCTGTGGTCAGTTATGTGGTCAAACGGAAAACGGGCCTCGCCGTCAACCGGCGGATCTCATTCTGAACATTAGAGTGGAACAGGGAAAATTTGACCACGCTGTAATCAGATATGACGGTGCGGGAATGGGCAGAGTACTGGCAGGAGAAGTATGACGCGCCAACGGTGCGACGGACAACTTATGAGGCACATTGGTATGTACTGGAAAACCATATTATCCCCTGTTTGGGAGAATGGGAATTGGCGGAGCTGACAGCTGACACAGTGGGGGAGTTCTTGACCGAACGCAGAGCACATGGGAACTGCAGAAACGGTGGATCGCTGTCCGAGGTAACGATGGGGCATATCTGGCGGCTGCTGACCTACATCCTGGACCGAGCGGTAGAGGAGGGACAGTTGACGAAAAATCCGGCCAGAATCCTCCATTGTTCAACTGTTAGGCAAGTGAAAGCCGAGACACTGACGGACCAGGAGATAGACAGAGAATGAGGACGGCTCACTGACGTTGACTGGTACACGGGACTTTGCCATAACCCTGACTGGAGGGGGCTACACCATGGAATTTGTCAACGAGGAGACTGGCATCACCTGCGAGGTTTCTGGAACTGTTGCGGCAGACTGAGTCTGCTTGTTCCGGCTATCCCGGCATTTTCCTGGTATACACCCCTCATATTCCTCAACGCTCATGGGATCAGCCCTGGGACAAGAAACCAGTACGGGCCACAATGGTTGCTGAGGCTTTGCCCCAAACGAGGAGGCGGCGTTTTTTAATGTGAACGGTTCCGCCTAATCCGAATAACGTGATCACCTATCCGATGATGAGTAATATTGCTTCCCTCCTTTTGACTGGTTACACAAAAAATATAGCCATACCATATATTTTGTGATATAATTTTACCCAATGAAATCTGCTGGTAGGTGGTGAGTCAACATGAAAATCGCAATTGTCGACGATGAAACGCAAAGCGCTGAATTGCTGGTAAGCTACATCAACCGCTTTCAGGAAGAAAATGCGGGCTGTTTTGACGTCAAATGGTTCGGAAGCGGGCTGGAGTTTATGGATACGCCCGAACGGTTTGACCTGGTCTTGATGGATATCGCTATGCCGCACATCAATGGGATGGAGACGGCGCGGGAGATGCGAAAAAACAACAATGCCTGCTCTCTGATTTTTGTAACAAATATGGCCCAGTATGCGATAGAGGGCTATGAAGTGGAGGCCATGGACTTTCTGCTGAAGCCAGTGGAGTATTTCAACTTTTCATTAAAGCTGAAAAAAGCGATCCGTTTCTATGAGTCCCGTCAAACACATCTAATTTCCATACCGTTGGAGGACGGAGATTTATATATTTCCATTGACGACATCTACTATATTGAGGTCATCGCCCACTCCATTATCTTCCATACGAATCAGCAGGTGTATGAGAGCCGGAAAAACGCGCTGAAAAACTATGAGCAGCAGCTTTTGGACCGGGGCTTTGCCCGCTGCAATCACAGCTATTTGGTCAACCTGAAATACGTGACCAAATCCTCCGGGGATGTTATCCTTGTGGGCGGCGATGAGCTGCGGGTGAGCCGGAACCGGAAGAAAAGTTTCATGAAGGCCCTTGCGGACTATATAGGTGCGACATGATGGAAGCTGTATTCGGACTTTTGGATGGGGCACTGCTGGCCATACTGAAATTTCAATATATCATCCTGCCCCCGATCATCCTGTCTGTATTCGCGCTGAAGCGGCGCAACGGTTTTGCCCTGCGTGCGCTAGCGGGGCTGGCGGTCTATTGCGTTGCCTCCGAATGGCTCTACGCGCTGCTTTACCCTTATAAGCTGTTCGGCCAGATTGACCCGTCTTACCTGCTTATGGTGGCAATGGCCGCGGTTTACGTCTATCTCTGCTGCGATGTGCGGATGAAGAATATTATCTTTTTCTGCATGGCGGCCTACGCCGTCCAAAACGCGGCCTACAATTTTATCCGAATCGTGATCGCCCTGGCCGGTTTGGAGTACCGAAGCCGGTGGGGATGCTGGCTCCAGTTTTTCGGCTATGTGCTATCCTACGTGCTTTACTATCTTCTTTTTGTCAAGCAGGCGGAGAGCACGGAGGATATCGACTGGGACAATAAGGTCATCCTCGGGGTCTCCGTGACCACGCTGGCGGCGGTCTACGTGCTGAGCTCATTTTTTACCGTGCTGCTGGAGGACAAAGGGGTTCTGCTGACCGTGGTGGGTAGAAGCTATGCGTTTTTGTGCTGCCTGTTGGAGCTTGTGATGCAGCTCAGCCTGTGCTATGGAACGCGGCAAAAGCAGGAAAACGAGATACTGGAGCTTTTACTGCGCACAGAACAAAAGCAGCATATGCAGTCCAAGGAGAATATGGAGCTGTTCAATATCAGGGCCCATGACATCAAGCACCAGATTGCCGCCCTGCGCGCAGGTATGGCGGACAGCAGACTGTTCAGCGAGATTGAAGAAACCCTTTCCGTCTATGACAGCGCGGTGAGAACTGGGAACTCAGCCCTGGATGTGATTTTAACGGAAAAAAGCCTCCATTGTCAACAGCATGACATCAGGCTGGGCTGTATTGTGGATGGCGCGGCCCTCAGCTTTGTCAGCGATAAGGATATATACTCTCTGTTTGGCAATATCCTCTCCAACGCCATAGAGAGCGTGAGCAAAGAGGAGGCGCCGGAAAAAAGGATCATTGACCTGAACATCAGCAAGCGGGAGGGCTTTGTCAGAATACACGCGGAGAACTATTGCTCGGAGACGATCGTATTTCAGGAGGACGGACTGCCCGCCACCACCAAGGCCGACAAGGCCTATCACGGGTTCGGCGTGAAGAGCATCCGCTATCTCACGGAAAAATACGGCGGGACTCTGTCCCTGGGACAGCGGGATGAGCTGTTTTATCTGAACATCATTTTCCCATTAAATTGAAGCGAGTCAGCCGCGGGGGAGGCGCCCAGTCGAGGGTGCCTCCCTTGTTTTTTACAGGTTATGCTGAGTTTTTGACATCTTATGTAGAAAATATGCACAGAACTTTTCCCGTGCTAAAATATAGACAATTTCGGTAGTTCAGCGGATATCAGCCTGAACTGCCAAAAAACAGGAGGAAGAGAAATGAAGAAAATCAACAAGATCGTCGCACTCATTCTTGCCTGCGCGCTGATGTGTGCCTGTCTGGCATCCTGCAGCAGCGAGGGCGGCGGCAGTGGCAGTAGCGGAGGCGGGAAGCCCCTGGGTACCTATCACTTTGAGCGAATTGAGCCCTCCTCTTACGGCCCCCGTATCCAGAGAGGCATCCAGCAAAACCTGACTCTCTTCGAGGACGGCACCTATGCGCTGTCCACCATCACTGTCACCTGGAGAAGCGCGGACTATGAGGCCGGCGCCGAGTTCGTAGCCTACAGCCAGTTCATCCTGAATGTCTACGGCACCTATGAGGTCACCAACGAGACCGAGGGCGACGAGGCCGAGAATCCCACCAAGACTGTCAGCCTGGGCGCTGTTACCCGTGCTGATTTGGGCTGCGACCCCTCTGACACCGGTCTGGAGGGCTTTGATTACATCGGCGACAGCGACACCTTCGAGTCCGACCTCCAGGGCAAGTCCATCGCCTACTTCAACGTTCAGAGCAGCGAGGTCACCTTGGATATGGTCAACTACGTGATGAACCAGGGCGTTTCCATCAACCTGCCCATCGGCCTTGTGGGCACTGACGGCTCTGTGGAGATGTTTGTCTAATCCCCCTCAACACACAGTTAAACTATAAAAATGAACGGGTATCATCCGGCATTCGGAGAATGCCCGTTCATTTGCTATTTTGAAGGAGGCACATGATGAACAAGAAAAAGTCAGGCAACCGGCCCATCATCATCTGGGCCGTCGTGGCTGTGCTGATCGTCGCTTTGGTGGCGACCCTCAACGGGGTAGCGGTCTATTGGGATGTGGCCCTGACGCAGTTCTTCGGCACGATGGGAAGCTCCACCGTATCCTCCGAGGGCGGTGGGGAAGGCTCAGAGGACCTGAATTACTTCACCGCCGACTACTCCGTATCTGACCTACAGAATAAGGAGCACGAGCTCAACCTTCAAATCGCGGGCGAGGGCGCGGTGCTCCTGAAAAATGACAACGCCGCCCTTCCCCTGGCCGCCGGGGCAAAGGTCAGCGTGTTCGGCTCCAGCGCCACCAGCACCCTGACCGGCGGCTCTGGCTCCGGCGCGACGGCCGCCACGGGCACGCCCACAGTGAAGGACGTCCTCACAACCGCGGGCCTGTCGGTCAACGAGACTCTTTGGGACTTCTATGACAGCGGCGCGGGTAAGGGCTATGGCAACGGCGCGGCGGACACTCTGAGTCAGGCCTCCAGCACCTGGGTGCTGAACGAGGCCCCTCAGAGCATCTACACCGCCGACGTCAAGAGCAGCTATTCCGCCTATTGCGACGCGGCCATCGTGGTATTCACCCGCAACAACGGCGAGGGCGCGGACCTCCCCCGGAACATGGCCAAATACGCCGAGGGCGCCGATGCCGAGAAGCACTATCTGGAGCTGACGGAGAACGAGAAGGCTCTGCTCACCGCTGTGCAGGAGGCGGGCTTTGACCGCGTCATCGTGCTCATCAACTCCGCCAGCGCCATGGAGTTGGGCTTTATTGACGACGAAGCCTACGGTATCGACGCCTGTTTGCAGTTTGCCGGAACCGGTGTAAACGGCCTGGAGGCCATCGGCAAAATCATCAGCGGCGAGATTACCCCGTCCGGAAAGACAGTGGATACTTACCTCTACGACCAGCTCTCCTCCCCGGTCATGCAGAATTTTGGCGACTTCAAATACTCCGGGGGTGCTGAGTACTATGTCATGGAGGCCGAGGGAATCTACGTCGGCTACCGGTACACCGAGACCCGCTATGAGGACGTGGTCCTGGGACAGGGCAATGCGGGCGCCTTCGATTACGCCAGCGAGATCCAGTTCCCCTTCGGATACGGTCTGAGCTACGCCCAGTTCAGCCACAGCGGCTTCTCCGCCACCGCGCCGGATGGGGACGGAAAGATCACCGTGACGCTCACTGTGACCAATGACAGCGACACCTACAGCGGCAAGGACGTGGTGGAAATCTACGCCCAGACACCCTATACCGATTACGACAAAGAAAACCTGGTGGAAAAGAGCTCGGTACAGCTGGTGGGCTTCGCCAAGACCGGCATCCTGGAGCCGGGCGCCAGCGAGGAGGTCACCATCACCGTTGACCTGCGTGACATGATCTCTTACGACGCCCACGGCGCCAAGACCTATATCCTGGACGCCGGCACCTATTACATCACCGCCGCCAGCGATGCCCATCAGGCTGTCAACAACATTCTGGCCGCCAAGGGCTACACCACCGAGAACGGCATGACCGGAGACGGCGACGCCTCCATGGTCTCCAGCTTTGAGCGGGACAGCCTGGACACCACCACCTATTCCGTCACCGCCGCCGGCGCGACCGTGACCAATCTGCTGGGCTTCGCTGATATCACCGATTCCACCAGCCCCTGGTATGACGCCGACTTTCGGTATCTCAGCCGCAGCGACTGGGAGGGCACCTTCCCCGTCCCCTACGGCAACGTAGACTCCGCGGCCAGCGACAACGCCTCCGGCTTCCAGTTCACCGGCGAGGGCGACGCATCCCTCATCTCCGTCATTCAGGCCACCGAGTATGCGGCCTCCGGCAATCCGGAAGCGGCGTCCTCCTACACCATGCCCACCCTGGGAGCCACCAATGGGCATGAGGCAATTGAGCTGCGCGGACTGGACTTTGACGATCCCCTCTGGGATGAGGTGCTGGATCAGCTCACCCTTGGCGAACTGAAGGTATTTTCCGGCAAGAGCGGCTATCAGACCGCCAAGACGGAGTCTATCAACCTGCCCGCCACAGTCAACCTGGACGGCCCTGCCGGCATCAACTCCTTCATCGGCGATAACGCTGGTATGTCCTGGGTCTCCGCGGTCATGCTGGGCCAGACCTGGAATGTGGAGCTGGCGGCCGAGATAGGCGAGCTGGTTGGTAACGAGAGCATCTACATGGGAGTCTCCGGCTGGTATGCCCCCGCCATGAACCTGCACCGCGCTCCCTTCGCCGGGCGCAACTTTGAGTATTACGCCGAGGACGGCTTCCTCTCTGGAAGAATCGCCTCCGCCGAGGTGGCGGGGTGCCAGGACAAGGGCCTCTTCGTGTTCATCAAGCACTTTGCGCTCAACGAGCAGGAGAGCCACCGCGAGGGCGTCTGTATGTGGAGCAATGAGCAGGTCTGCCGTGAGCTGTACCTCAAGCCCTTCCAGACCTGCATTGAAGAAAACGCATCCAACGGCACCATGGGTGTCATGACCTCCTATAACCGCATCGGCCCCGTGTGGACTGGCGGCTGCTACAACCTAGTGACCGGAATCCTCCGCAATGAGTGGGGGTTCAACGGCATGGTGCTCACCGATTACGGCTCCTCAGATTACATGGACACCGACATGATGCTGGCAGCAGGCGGCGACGCCCAACTGAGAACCGGCATCAGCGCCCCCACTGATTCCGAATCCGCGGCGGCCCTCTCTCTGCTGCGCCAGTCGGCGAAGCACATCATTTACACCGTGGTAAATTCCAATGCCATGAACGGGATCACCGTAGGAACAAAGACAACCTCCGCGTTCCCCGTATATATGCTGATCCTGATCGCCGTCGATGTAGTGGCGGCAGCCGGTATCGGCCTTGGCACCTTCTTTGTGGTGAAAAAGACCCAGAAAAAGAAAACCGAGGGTTGAGCAGCACCGTGAAGAGCCCCCTCGAAGGCCCATTCTTTGAGGGGGCTTCGGTATTTTTGAAAAAGGAGTCTGCGGGATGAAATACTTGACAAAAAGAATGTGTGCTTTAACGCTTGTGGGCGGTATGCTGTTCTCGCTGATGTCGAGCCTCGCCGGCTGCTCTCCCCAAGAGAGTGCCTCCACGTCGGTTCCTCCGGCTTCTCAACCAGCGGCGACTCCCGAGATCACCAGCTACAGTCTGGATTTCTCTGAGCAGGTGGAGAGCTGGGAGAAGGAAACCGCTTCCAAAACCGACCTCACCTACTATAAGGCGGAGGCGGTCTACTGCGAGAACCCAACCCATCCCAAATACCAGATGCTGCGCCTCTATGTGCCGGAGGCCTATTTCAATGACGACGGTACGATCAACACCGAAAATACGGTGGGGAACTATACCGCGCAGACCGCGCCGATTATCTACATCAACAGCTACGGCGGCTATCAAGGCAATCTGCCCTATGGCATCAACACCGACGCGACCCAGGCGGGCACATTGGGGTGGTATTATGAGTATCTGCGGCACGGCTTTGTGATCTGCTTTGTGGGTGAGCGGGGCATCAATATCACCAATTCCGACAAAGAGGTCATTGGCCGGGGCGCGGTGGGTCTGGCCGATTTGAAGGCCGGAATCCGGTTCCTGAAGCACAATAGCGGTAAATTCCCTGGTGATACGGATAGAATTATCTCCAGCGGCGTGAGCGCGGGCGGCGCCATGAGTTCTCTCATCGGCACCACGGGCAACAGCACGGAGTACGACGAGTATCTCAAGGAAATGGGTGCCTGCATGGATGAGACAGACGACGTCTTCGCGGCGCAGGCCTACTGCCCGATTATCGACCTGGAGCACGCTCCCCTCGCCTATGAGTGGATGTGGGCGGAGAACACCGACTATTCCACTTACTCTGATTTTACCGCGGCATTGACCGACAAATTTACTGTGGCATACGCGGCATATGTAAATGGCCTGGGGCTGGTGGATGAGAACGGCCAGCCGCTCACCTTGAGCGAGGACGGCACAAAACAGGGCAGCTTCTGCGACTGGATGCTGGAAAAATATGAGGCGGCTTTTGTGGACTACGTTGTCAATCAAGGCAAAGGAGCGGGCGACGTTGAGAAATACGACTGGCTGACCTACGACGAGGCGGCGGGGCAGGCTGCGATTTCCGCGGTGACTCAAAGCACTCCGATGGGGGAACTGGTAATGGACTATAACGCACGGTACAAGTCCTGTGTTGCCTTTGACGATCTGGATTACGGTTTCCTGGGCGATAACGGTGTGTTTGGACTCCCCAATACCAAAATGGGACAGGACGGCGCATCCCGCCACTTCAGCCAGGATGTGGCAGATATCATCGGTGGCCTTCAGGAGGAGTTCCCCGAGGAGTATGCGCAATACTATCAGGTTTATTACGATGAATCCCACAACGAGGACGTCGTTCACACGGCACAGATTCTGAATCCTTACAATTACGTGGCTGACGGGCAGACTGATACCGCCCAACATTTCCGCATCACGGTGGGCACCACCGATCCCCACACCTCCCCCTCCGCCTCAGCCATCTTCGCGCTTCTGCTCCAGATGTCCGGGGTCGATGTGGAATACGAGCTGATGTGGAACCAGATTCACACGGATGCTGACACGGCCACGGGATTGATTGAATGGGTAGATGCGTTGTGTGGCTGATGTGCCGTTGAAAAACCAAACTTGCTTTCCTCTTTATTCACTTAGTGAGGGCCTCCGTTGATTTTCAGCGGGGGTCCTCACGCATAATTGCAAGTTCTCCAAAGCCAGACATCAATCATATTATGATGCAACTTATTGCAGTCAAGTAATGACAGCAAGGTGCAGTATGTAAATTGCCTCTGAAAGGCGTTGCGGTACAATGCCCTATCATCGTTTAGATGCAAGCGGTATAGGTAGTGTTCACATAAGCAACGGGATATGATATAATGTGCCAATGGAACTAAAGAACGAACAATATGAAAAAATCAAAGACTGCTTTCCAAAGTAAGTGAAAATCAGTAATCTGGACATATTAAATGCAGTGTTGTATCTTGTAGAGAACGGGTGCAAATGGAGGGGCTTGCCCAAAGAATATGGGAATTGGCACGTGATCTATGTCCGAGTGAACCGCTGGGCGAAGAAGGGTGTGTTGCAAGAGGCGTTTGTCCGTTTGCAGCAGATGGGGATCATCCAAATCCAAGTGAATGTTGTGAGCCTGGATTCCACCTGTATAAAAGTACATCCGGACGGCGCAGGTGCTTTGAAAAAACGGCCCTCAATCAGTGGGAAAGACACGGGCTGGATGGAACACCAAGCTTCATATGGTCGTCGCATCTGACCGGAATGGGGTAGTGTTTGCGTTGTCCGCAGGAAACTGTGGCAATACTCCGAAAAGGCGTACCTTTCTGCGGCAGCTTGGCCCGGTTGACCATTCGGTCTATCTTCTGATGGACCGGGCCTATGAAGGGGACAAGACGAGGCTTTGGCAGAGGTGCTTGGCTATATATCTGTCGTTCCACCAAAAAGCAATTGCAAAAATCCTTGGGACTATGATAAGCAGTTGTACAAATAGCGCAATCAGGTCGAACGGCTCTTTCGCCGTTTCAAAAGATTTCGCCGAATTTTTACCCGCTATGATAAACTTGATGTTATCTTTTTGGCTTTTGTCTACTTTGATCTTATTGTTGATGCCCTTATGTAAACACACCCCAAAATTGCCTGCCGTATTCCTAGGCCTGTGGCACAATTTTGGAGATACCGGTCGCTTTGAAGCAATGCGGTAAATGTGCTGTACTGCGTTCAATCACAGCATCACCCACTTTGACCTTGCCAACAATTACGGTCCTCCTGCGGGCACTGCTGAAATCAACTTCGGACGCATCCTGAAAGAGGATCTGGGTGGCCTAATCGTGACGAGCTGATAATCTCTATCAAGGCAGGTTGTGAGATGCAGCCTGGCCCCTACGGGGACTGGGGTAGCCGAAAGTATCTGCTTGCTGTTGAGCCTGGACCAGAGCTTAAAGCGCATGGACCTTGAATATTTGGATATTTTCTATTATCACCGCATGGACCTAAAGACATCTTCGGAGGAGACGATGGGGGCGCTGGCCTCTGCGGTACAGTCTGAAAAAGTGCTGTATGTGGGCTGTCCAATTATGACGGTGAGCATCTCCAAGCAGGCCGCCGCGATTTTGAATGAGTTGAAGGTGCCCTTCGTTATCAACCAGAACTGTTACTCAATTTTTGAACGCATGATTAAAAACAACGGGTTGAAGAAAACTGCGGCCAAATTGGGCAAGGGCATCATTACATTCTCGCCTCTGGCGCAGATGGTGCTGGCCTGGGTTTTGCACGACGGCATCGTGGCCAGCGTGCTGGTTGGAGTCTCCCGCCTGGAGCAGATCCTGGACAATATCGAAGCTGCAGACAATATGAACTTTACCGCTGACGTGCTGGTACTGATTGAAAAGATTTCTGCTGAGAAGTAGTTTTTCGGCAACCCACCTCAGAATCTACAGAGGAACTGTATCAACAAGACACAAGCAACAAAAAAGTGCCCTCTGAAAATTTCAGTAGCAGTGCTGCATGAAACGACTAAAATGAAAGAGGCTCCATATATGAATAAAGCGACTGCTGCCACCGGCTTGTCCAGAATAATATTCTACCTGCTCCAATTTACTTAGGGGCTGCCAGTCAATCTCGTCGGCCTGATTTCGTTTCTCTGCTGCCGCAAACGATTTCCCAGCGCAAGGTTCCAAAGCAGTGTCGTTACCTATCTGCCGGGGAACCGTGGAGGGTTGTCATTGGGCATCTTCATCTTTCTCAGTGTGCATAACAAAGTAAAAATCTTTGCACCCATGAATACGGGCACGCGATACAATGCCTTTTTCTCGGACCTCTGTACTGGCTTGTGATTGCCATCCCAAGCGTCATTTGGTGCCTACCTACAGAAAGAAGCATGGTGTTTCGTACGATGCCCTCTATTGTGAGCGCTGGGCCACAGCTTGGGGCAAAAAGTGGAGTACAGTATAGTTGACTAAGCGGTGGCCCCTGTTGAAAAAGCGAAGGACTGAACCGAAAGCGGTTCAGTCCTTCACCCCGTTATGGCAGAAATTTCGGTAGCACCCGGTATCGGCTGACGCCGAAGCTGTTACTCCGCTGGATGATCTCCTCCGGGATTTGACTGAGATACTTCCGCCCGAAATTGGTGTCTCCAAACCAGCAGTCGAAATTTGCCACCGAAAGAACCACCCAATCGCTGTCCTCGGATCGGTTGACGACATAATAGGCAATCAGTGTGTGAATCGCCTCGGCGGGCAGCTTCTCTGGCCGCACAGCCTCAATTTTCGCCCGAAGTTTCTTCGGAAGCTCCAGCTTGCCCTGTCGCAGAGGTCCAAGCTCCAAGGCGTCGGCAATCACATCGTCAAAACGGATGATCCACGCGGCGTCCGCGTTGGAGGAAAACAGCGGCATCTGGAACTGCCGCACCTTTTTGCGCCACTCCGCGTCGAATTTCCTGTCCAGCTCCCCAGCGGCCTCGGAATAAGCCTTTCGAACCACCTTCGGGTTGTCCCGGGCGAAGGCCATGGCGGCGTGGAAGTGCCGGCAGAACCAGCCCCGGCCATCCTCGTCCACCAGCATCGGGAACTCCCTGTGGAGCGAACCAAACTCCGTCAGATATTGCCACTCGGGCTTTGCGCCTGCCCGCTCCGGCACACTGCACCAGGCACATAGTCCCCGGCGGACATAGTCCATCCGCTTTCTGGGGTGGCTGCCTAACACTGTCCCGTCCGGGCTGTGGAACAGGAAGCTCCGTGCCAGGATGGTCAAAATCCGGGACAGCCCGCCAAACTCCCGCAGGGCCTCGAAGGTAAAGCGCCCCAGCCAGGTGGTGTCCTTCTTCCCGTCGGCCTTGTAGGTCATCGGCCCGGTGTAGTCCAAAAACTCCTGCCACTCATTCAGCATGGCGCACCTCCAACACGTTGGGCAGAACGGCGTCCGGCAGCAGCTCCCACAGCAGCCCGCGCTTGCCCAGGGCCACCACATACCGCACCGCGGCCACAGGCTTCACAATCCCGTCCAGCAACTCCCGGCACTTGGCGGCAGCGGCGTCCCGGTAGGACTGGGAGGCCGCCTTTTTTTGGTATGCCTCCATCATGGCAGTAAAAGCAGGAGAGTCTCCATCCCGGTTCAGCCGCTTGCGATCCTGGGCGGTGTTCTCCTGGTCGATGTCCAGCAGAATGTCCCACAGCACCCGGTAGCCGCCAAAGCGGAAATCCGTCAGCAGATCGAACAGCTCCTCAAATTCCGGCAGCCATTCCAGCAAAAACCGCTCCCGCACGTCGGTGCCCAAGAACTGCCACCCTTCGCGGCGCAAGGCGTCCAGCACCTCCGCCACCCGCTCCGAAGACAGCTCACCCAGCTGGGCATACAGCTCGTCCGCATCCCAGTTCTCCTCCTGTCCGCGTGAAAAGAGGACACGCTCCACGTCGTTTTTCCGGCCCTTGCTTCGGACGGGCGCCCGGCAGGCCCGGATGCGGGACAAACACGCCTCGTAGTCACGGAGCAAGGCGGCCACCGCGTCCAAAATGCCCTTATCCAAGCTGTTCTGCCAATCAGGCTGGGCAGCAAAGGCGAACAGTTCCCCGTCCCGCGCCGGGATCGCTTTAAGTTTCGGCGTATGCTTTTTCAACTGATGAGCCAGGTAGGGCAGACGCTCTACATTGGAGTCCACCTGGCTCCAATCCACCTTGTCGAAGAACGCCTTGAGCTTCGCGGCGTGGGTGGGTTCGTACCAGGCCCGCCGGGAAGAGGCGTGTTCCGCCAGATATTTGTACTGCAAAAACGGCGTCCGCTTCACCGTCCGCCGGCTCAGAAATTCCTCTAAATCAGGCCGTACCCCGCTCTTGGCCGAGTCGATCTCCAGCCCGGTGAGGATGGCCAGCAGCTCCGTCTCCTCCCGGCACCGCTGGCGCTCCTCATCGTCAGAGTTCTCGTTATAGGCGATGATGCTGCGATCCAGCGCGGCGTTGCAGATCTGTCCAACCCGGGAGGAGAAGGTGTCCCGCACGGTCTCAAACCGGGTCTCCCAGTCATGGGCGGAGCGGATCCGAGGCTCCGCAAAGGGATGTTCTCCCGGTTCTCCAATGATTTGTATTTCTCGAACCGATCAATGTCGTAGTTGCGCCGCACACAGGTGTTGATGATCGGGTCGGCGATGGTTTTCACCATGTCGCCGTCATAGTCCGCGCCGCCCAAGCGTTCCGCCGCCAGTATGTTGGAGTCCACTATCACCACATCGGTAAGCTGGTGGAAATAGTAGTGGCGCATATTGTTCTTGTCGTCAAAGAAGGATAGCTGGATCTCCTCATTGCGGGTGATGTGCGGATTACGCAGAAGGGTACACACCTCCTGCCGGGGATAGACAGCTCCGGGGGCATAAATCGCACCCCGCGGAAAACTCCTGGCGTTGGAGAGCGCGGCCGCGAAAAATGTGCGCTCCCGTTTGGTGCGTACCTGCTGGGCATCCAACAGCATGACCAGAAAGTCCAGCAGGTCGCCGGACAGGTAGCGGTTGTCTCCGATTACAATGAGCCGCCCTACGGCATAATTTTTCACGATGTGCTCCGCCATGTCGTCCAGCGTCTGAGTGTACACTGGCTCGGCGATGAATCGCGGGTTCTTTAAACTGCCCCAAAAATAGTGAACATGGTTAAAGGGTCAAGGAAAGGTCAGGAAACAGCAAACGCCCGCATTTCCAGAGGGGACATACCAGAGACGGTTTGAAGCCGGGTATGGTTA
>CAMNQF010000035.1 GCA_946548895.1 uncultured bacterium
CCGCCTCTGGTATGTCCCCTCTGGAAATGCGGGCACTTGCTGTTTCCTGACCTTTCCTTGACCCTTTAACCATGTTCACTATTTTTGGGGCAGTTCACCCGACCCACTTTTTGACCCACATTATTTTGAAGGAAAACAGAACAAAAACTCCCGAAATCCAGCGATTTCAGGAGTTTCTTGGAGCTGCTATCCAGATTTGAACTGGAGACCTCATCCTTACCAACAGCGGCAAGGAATTTTTTATAATCTTTTTCCGTGATTTTTTGTTGTTTCCGCTCCAACGCAATTCTTTTCCGGCACTTTCTAAGAACACACTCTCCGTTGTTTCCACACCTGTCTGTGGCTGGTTATGTGGTCAAGTACTAAAACCATTGCAAGGCCCCTGCCAGCAGAATCGCTGCTGGCAGGGGCTTTTTCTCAACCAGCCTGAAGCAAAATAGGGAAAAATTTACCACGCTGTAATCACAGGTGAGACCATTTCCTGTTGCGGGTCACGATGCGAAAGCTGGGCGCACATCGGAAATAGAATTCCCTCGTATGAACTACACCGCAGCATCTCCAAGCCAGACAAGATAGGTAGATTCGATTCGTCGCCTCGTTCATAATCAAGTGCCTCTGGGCAGGGGAATCGAATTTGGGAAGGCAAACCGCGCTAAAATTCTTTTCACCGTGTTTCGTCAACTCCGCGTAGAGGGGACACTACCGCTATGCAGCAGACAGGATCGGCTGCCGTGTTTAGTGGCGGCGTAACAATTTCACCTAATTAAACTCCTTCCAGAAATTCGTTACAGCCGCTTCATATCCTTTCCGATCAAAATAGTAACTCATTCCGTGATCCGCCCCAGGGACAATGAACAACTTCTTTGGCGCGGCGCAGGCCTCATAGTTTTCGTAGGTCATTCCAATTGGTACAAAGTGATCCTCCGTGCCATGGGCAAACAGCACCGGCACCTTGCTGCATTTCAGCGCGTCAATCGTGGAGTATTCATCGGTACTCATTTGCAGCCGATTTCTAAACATTGCGTCTGCCATGATTCCCCGGAGCGCATAGGGCAGGTGGAGATTTTTGCTGATGACGTGTTTCCAAATTGCCTGCGGCGATGTGAAACCGCAATCAGCGGCGATCCCATGCACATTGCCAGGCAAATCAAGGCCAGCCGCCATCAGCACCGTAGTCGCTCCCATGGACACGCCAGCCAGATAGATTGGCAGTTCCTCGCCGCATCTCTCCGTTATCCAGCCGATCCAGTCTAAAACGTCATACCGTTCCGCCAACCCAAAGCTCATATAGTCCCCGCCGCTGCTGTTTTGTCCCCGCTGCTCCGCGTATAGGACAGTGCAGTCATTTTCCTCTAAAAAGTCAGCCATTGTGCCAAAATCATATGCCCACGATGTTCTCCAGCCGTGCATGGCAATAATAATGCGTTTTGGGTTTTTGGATGGGAAAAAGTGACCGACTAAATTTGTACCGTCCCGGCTGACGATTTCAACTGTTTCATGCGGTTTGCCTTCAAGCCTTTTTGCGGAGGCCGCCAACTCGGTCAAAAAGGCATTGTCCTGCTGCACGCCGGAAAGCAGCTCCCCCGCTTTCTGCATGGCCTTCGGCGCTTCCCTGTCTATGGCCGCCTTCACTAAAAACTTTGTTGTGAGATAGGTCGATAACGATGCGGCCATGGCGGCGGCCATCACAATGCCGGATGCCTGCAAATACCTTTTGGTGTTGTCTTGAGATATGTTTTTCATATTATCCGTCCTTTTTAATCAAATAGTTTAAGCCGCATATAATTATCCTTCTCCATCCAAAGTTGGTGAAAGATGTTTAGTAAACCGGATGCTTGCCGCAATCAAGTCAAGTCCAAGAAGGATAATATGTCCTTCAAATTTTTCGGTTGGGTAAAGCAGCAACATGATTGAAAAAACCAACCGAATTAGAAATTCTACAAAAGCGGCGATAAATGTTGTTTGAGCCTGGACTGCTTGAATCGTGCGCGATAAGGATTTTGATGCCTTTCGTATGCCGATGATGGCCCAGGTCGTTCCCATGGGACCGATTGATTCCGCGCCGTGGATAATACATACAATTCCGATCACCAGCAAAACGAGCCCACTCGCCAACTCAGTTGAGTGATCCAGCGATGATTGACGGTTCAAAAGATAAGATACCCCATACAATATACCGGCAACCACCATGGCCCCGCCCAATACATATGGCAGCCCTACCGTGATTTGTGCGGGAAAAATAACACACAGCAGGCCAATGACAGCAAATAAGCCACAGGCAAACCGCTTCATCGACTTGTTTATCCCCCTTTCGTAATCTGTATCAGTCAGAGAGAAAGGAAACGATTTTACGCCCGTCAGAATATCCTTTCTCATACAACTGTGCCAGGTGAGCCGGTTTTCGCTTTAGGGTAGTGACGCCGCAGGTATCGTCCGGCGCTACAAGCAGGAGCTTTCCCTGTGTGGCATACTTCTTTGCCTGGGCTATGCCTACATTGTACTGTCCGGCCCGATGCTCCAGCCGGTTTGCGGTCAAAGGGTACGTTTTACGGATTTTATCAGCCAGAAATTTATCCTTTTTTGCGGTGCGCACTGTGTCCACAGGGAGAGTCAAGACGAGAACCACCTTGTCACAGCCCAATGCAAACGCCTTCTCAATCGGTACAGTGTCGCCCAACGCGCCGTCATAATAGGGAATGCCGTTGATAAACTGGGGCCTGCATATGTATGGAATCGCGCAGGACGCTTTCAGCACCCCGTAATCGTCCTGTCGAATGTCCTCTTTGTTAAAATATTTCGCCTTTCCGCTCTCGGCTTCGGTAGCTACCATCAGAAGCTCCATAGGGCTTGCCATAAACGCTGGAAAGTCCAATGGATCCTCTCCCTGCGACACACTGAGGGTTCCGTATATATAGTCCAAATCCAAGAAGGAACCCTTACGGATCAGATTTCCCAACCCCATATATTCCTTCCGCTGAGAATACTCCGTGAAGAAGCGCCGATTGCGGTGGGATTGTCCAGCCGCAAAGGAGGCCAGATTGGCGCTGCCCGCTGAAACTCCAATCCCCAGGTCGAAATGGAGCCCGGCGTCCAGGCAAAAATCGAATACTCCGGCGGCATATACCCCCCGCATACCGCCGCCCACATCAACGATCCCTATTTTGTGTTTCATCTTCTGCGGCCTCTTTCTTGTTTTTCTTTCGATAGACGCAGTACCCACCGATGGCAATCATACTCACGGCAACTTGAACCGCGAACGAGCCCAGGAATGCCGGTGACAAAGGATTGGTGATACTTGTCCCCATAATCGGAAACGTAACGATTGGTAAAGCCATACCCAAAATGCTCCCAGGCAGATATTTTATATAGCGTATCCCTGCCGCCCCCATATAGAGGCTCAATATGTCGCTGGGCAAAATATTGATTGCCCGCGTGATGAAAGAAAGCACAAATTCGTGGCGTACCCGAGTCTGTCTCAACGCCGCCGCTTTGGGATATTTGCCGACGATGTGGTCGATTGCCTCCTTCCCGAGCTGCCGCCCCAGCCAATAGGGGAGGGACACCATAATGCAGGTGCCGGCAACATTCAACAGGATTGCAGTAGGGAGCGGGAAAAGGATACCGCTGGCAATAAAAAGAAATCCGCTGTATATAAAAATGCTCACACTTTTCAACGCGAACAGAAACAGCAGAAAGGCGGCGGCAAGCGCCGTGTTGTGCGGCGAGAGGTTCAAAACACCATCGACGGTAAAGTATTTCCTGTTTTGTACGCACAGGATCAAAATTGCCAGCCAGACGGCAGCCAGGATAACCTTGTATGCGTGTTTGGTAAACGCTTTTTTATTCCCTGCTTGTTTTGACATAAAATGTTCTCAATTCCTTTTGTGAAAATGGCCGCAGTTGAGCGTGCAATCTGCGGCCATTTTTCAGTATGCTATACCGGCAAAAGCATAACCCCAACCGTTCCCGGACCGCAATGACACGCCACGGTACAGCCGTAGGAGGCTTCCCATAGCTCTCCGTGAGCTTTTAGCGCGGAGCGAATGCCATCCAGTAAAAAACCGTCCTCCGGGCGATAGACAAGGATAGCCCGGAACGGTTGATCCGGATCATAGCGCGCAAGCCGTTCCCGCAAATATGGCTCCAGCGCCTTTTCCATAGAGCCCCGGAACTTTTTCCAAACCCGCATTTCCCCATCGTACACCTCAATACAGGGCTTTAACTGGAGCAGATTTGCGCCCAGGGCGGCCACCGAAGTACAGCGTCCGCCCTTTTTCATGTAGTCCAAACGGCTTATCAAAAAGCTGGAATCGGTATTGGCGATCACTGGCTCCAAAGTGGCGTATATGGTTTCAGGTGCCATCCCCGTCTGCGCAAACCGCGCCGCCTCCAAAACAATCAGCGCCTCTCCCGAGGACAGGTTCCGGGAATCTATGACATGGACATTGGGATATTCCTCCGCAGCGATGGCGGCGTTTTGATAGCAGGATGAGAACCGCGAACCGATGCTGATACAGATCACCGCGTCATATGCCCCGCTGTACCGGGCAAAGACGGTGGAAAACTCCGCGATGTTGGGTGCAATGGTGGAACACAGCCTGCCTGTCTTTTCCCCGTACTCGAAAACGTCCGGCGGTGCGACCTCCACCATATCCAAAAAATCCTCGTCCCCTTTTTGGATGTGCATAGGTACAACCGCTATATCATAGCTTGCCCGCAGTTCTTCCGGCATATCACAGGCCGAATCCGTTATGATCTTGATTCGCATGGGCCCTGTTACCTTTTGTCCCGGTTTGCTTTTTTGCCCGCTTCGCTGCCTTCCCACAGCCGTTCGGCCTCCGGTTCCCAGCACTGGGCGTAGGAGGCGCATTTGTCGCACAGGTGGTCTACGCTCTCCGGGGATTGCAGGTCGGTGGAATGGGCCCCTGTACGGTGAACCATCTCCCGCAGCTTCTCCGGGTTTTCCAGCATGGGGCAGGGGCGCAGATGATTGCCGTTGAAGGGCTGGCCGTCATGGTAAGCCATAAAGATGGGAGAACGGAGGCAGTCCAGCAGGCTCTTTTCCCGGATGTTGGAATCGGAATAGTGGATGAACACGCAGGGATCCACGTCGCCGTTGGCGTTGATGTGTAAATAGCGCCGTCCGCCGGCGATGCAGCCGCCCACATACTCGCCGTCGTTCTGGAAGTCCATGGCAAAGATGGGCTTGGTGGAGCGTATCTCCCGGATGCGGTAATACATTGTCTCCCGCTGCCGGGGGCTGGGCAGCAGGGCCGGTACAGCGTCATTGCCCACGGGCATATAATGGAAGTACCAGATGAACCGCGCACCCCACCGCACAAGCTGGTCGATGAACGCGTCGGAGCTGATGGAGTCCAGGTTCTGGCTGGTGTAGCAGGCGGAAATGCCGAAGGGCAGACGCTTTCTGCGGAGGATGGACATGGCCTGGACTACTTTCTGATAGACCCCCTGGCCCCGGCGGGCATCGGTAGCCGATTCAAAGCCCTCCAGGCTGATCGCCGGGATAAAGTTTTTCACCCGGAGCATATCATCCGCGAACGCTTCGTCGATGAGGGTGGCGTTGGTGAAGGCGAGGAACTGACAGTCGGAGTGCTTCTCGCACAGCGTGATGATATCCTTTTTCCGCACCAGGGGTTCCCCGCCGGTATAGATATACATATAAACGCCCAATTCTTTCCCCTGCTGGATGATGCTGTCGATCTCCTCAAGGGTCAGGTTCAGCTTGCTGCCGTACTCGGCGGCCCAGCAGCCGGTACAGTGGAGATTGCAGGCGCTGGTGGGGTCCAGCAGGATGGCCCAGGGGATATTGCAGTTGTATTTTGCCCGCAGCTCCTCCTGTTTGGGCCAGCCGATGATGTTTGCGTTCAAAAAGAAGTTTTCAAAAACCGCCTTGATCACCTCGTTGTCCACTTCCCGGAAAACATTCATGATCAGTTGGTGCATATTGTTGTCCGGGTCGTTGATCACGGTTCGGAAGGCGGCGCGCTGCTCCGGAAAGCTGTTGGGGCCGTCCCCGGCCAGCCTATCCACCCACTCCATCAGCCTTGGGAGGTTTCGCTCCGGGTCCTTTTCAATGTAGCCGTAGGCGGTTTTCAAACCAATTTTGCTCAGTGTTTTCGGGATCATTGCGATTCTCCTTTTCTGTCTTTTTGTTAATGTTTTCCATCAATTAGGTACAAAGCACTTAACAATTATAAGTGTAATGCTTTGTGTTTGTCAATGGCATTTTTACTTAAACTAAGTGTATCACTGATGATGGGAGATCGTGCTATGAAAGCAAAAAAGGAACTCAATATACAAATCGGAGATCGTGTCAAGCGGGCGCGGGAAAAAAGCGGAATGACCCAAGAGCAGTTCGCGGAGCTGATCAACAAGACGCCCCAATTTATATCCGATCTGGAGCGCGGCGTTTCCGGCATTTCCATTGAAACGCTGCGGACAATCTGCGAAAAGCTGTGTATTTCCAGCGACAGCATCTTGTTTGCCGACAGGGATGAAAACGATATTTCGGAGCTGCTCGTCAAGTTTCGGCGAATGTCCCGCATACAATTTCGCGCCATGGAACAAATCGTAAACGCCCTGCTGTATGCCGGGGCCGATGTGGGATAACTGGTAAAATGGCGCCGGGAGACTGATGCTGCTCCCGGCGCCATTTCCACCTGCACACTGATGATTTAGATTACATAGTGCTCTTTCAGCAGTCTTTCGACGCCGGTATCCTGGCTTTTATCGGTCACTGATCAGCCAATTATTTTCCTGTGCAAAGATGAGGTCATCTACATCCCCCCGGGCTGTTGCGGTTTGATCCATCCCATTCAAGGGGATTCCTCCTTCCGGGTGAGGCACATCAGATCACATGATATTCCTTCAACAGCTTTTCGATGTCGGTTCCTTCGATCTTGTCCAGCAGCTTCTTCACCGCCAGCTTCTCCTTGAGGCCCAACTCCATCTCGGTGAGGGGCCTGCCGTCCCGGAGGCTGACGGACGCCTTGAGCAGATCGCGCACATCATACAGGCTGCCCCACACCTCGGGGACGCCCCGATCCACGTCAAACAGGGTGTAGACCGCCACCATGGCGGTGCGCATGGAGTACTCCGTGGTGAACACGGTGTCCCGCTCCACCTCGGCAAACTGGCCCAGGAAGGCAAAGTTCACCGCGCCCTCGGGCACCACGTCGGGCCGGTCGCCCTTGGCCCGGGGCATGAAGTAGGCGCTGGCAAAGGGCATCATGGTGGGCACGGTGTTGGCGCTGTGGGCAGCCAGCTCCTCGATCTGATCCTCCGGCACCCCGATGTGGTAGAGCCACTCCATGCAGATCTCCTTGCCGGTGCAGTCCTTCATGGGCTTCTTAACGAAGTCACCTTCGGCGTTGGGGAACAGGCCGTAGAGCCACACCAGGCACTGATCCTTGGGCTGGGCGTGGAACTGGGGCTGGCGGTTGATGGTCCAGCTCAACAGCCAGCCGGAGTCCCGCGCGGTGACGATGCCGCCGGTGACCACGTTGCCGGACAGGGGATCACGCTTGCAGACGTTCTTGATATAGGGCAGGATTTTGTCGTCCAGGGTGTTGACGGTGACGCCCATCCACTTGCACTCCTCCGGGTCGCCGCAGAACTTGTCGGGGTGGCCGAAGGCGGGGTCCTGGGCGGCGATCTTCCGCCACAGGTCGAAGGAGCCGCCGGGCTTGGGAGTGGGGATGTACTCGCAGGGCTTATCCTGGCCGCCGATGGTGGAGTTCTCCACGTTGCTGCCGTTGGTGATGAACAGGTAATCGTCCTCGGTGAGATCCAGGAACTCCCGCTCGCCGCCCCGGAGCAGTTCCACCCGCTTGGCTACCTTCCGGCCATCGTGGATATCGAAGCGGACGTCCATCACCTGGGTGTTGAAGTGGAACTGGGCGCCATGGTCCTCCAGGTACTTCACCATGGGCAGGATCATGGACTCATACTGGTTGTACTTGGTGAAGCGCAGGGCCTTCAGGTCGGGCAGGCCGTCGATGTGGTGGATGAAGCGCTGCATATAGAGCTTCATCTCCAGGGCGCTGTTGCAGTTGTAGAAGGCGAACATGGTGCGCCAGTACGTCCAGAAGTTGGAGTTGAACACCTCATCGTCAAAGATGTCGGTGATCCGCTTGTCCTCCAGCTCCTCGTTGGGGGTGAAGAACAGCCGCATCAGCTCCATGGCACCCTTGTCGGAGATGTCAAATTTGCCGTCGGTGTGGGCGTCCTGTCCCCGCTTCTCGGTGACGCGGCACAGGGAGTAGTTGGGGTCACGCTTGTTCAGCCAGTAGTACTCGTCCAGCACGCTGACCCCCTCGGTCTCGATGGAGGGGATGGAGCGGAACAGGTCCCACATGACCTCGAAGTGGTTGTCCATCTCCCGGCCGCCCCGCATGACGTAGCCGATCTCGGGGTACTTCCAGCCGTCGCAGGCGCCGCCCGCCACCGGGTCCCGGTCAAAGAAGTGGATGTTCTTGCCGGGCATCTGGGCATCCCGCACCAGGAAGCACCCGGCGGACAGGGCCGCCAGCCCCGTGCCGATGAAGTAGGCCGACTTGTGATCCACGCCCTCGGGCTTGAGGGGGCGGGCAAAGGCCTCGTAGTTACCGCTGGAATAATACATACATAACATCCTTTCCCGAACCGTCTTGCGGTTCTTTTGTTTGATGGGCCTATCATAGGACATTTTTAATTCCCCCACAATAAACAAAAAAACCGCCGTGATAAAACTTTTATCACGGCGGCTCGTTTGCTCAAATTTTAATCATTTGAAGGCGAATGTAAGATTAGTCTGCGCGAAAGGCGTTCAATCCCTGAACCACATTCCCATGGATCAGCCTGCTGGTGCGTTCCACGATCACGGCAGGATCCTCCCTCATATTGTCATTGATCCAGTTCAGCACGATGCCGATGAAAGCGTACTCATAAAAATAGGCGATGAAATTCTTGTCCTCCTGGCTCACCGCCATCCCCGCTGACTTCTCCTCCACCACGCCGAGAACCAGGCTGTGAACCAGCGGGTTCAGATACTGCTCCACCCGTTCCCGGCCCACGGCGCGGTAGACGTTCATGATAAAGGGTTTGTTGTCCAACACCGCCTGGAAGATGTTGAGGAACCCCTCCTGCCAGGTGTCGTAGGTCTTTTTGCCCGCCAAGGCCCGGGCGGCGTCCTCCACACAAACCCACTCCACCAAATCGTAGATATCCTTGAAATGGTAATAGAAAGTCATCCGGCTGATGCCACAGTCCTCCGCAATGTCGTTGATCGTGATCTTGTTCAATGGTTTTTGGAGCAGCAGGGTTTTCAGCGACGCGGCCAGCGCACGTTTGGTAGTTTGTGACATAAATGCCTCCAAAAATCTTTCATTTGACCTCAGGTGCCTTCTCAAAACACTAAAACATGAGAATATCTTACAATACAGCTCAAAATAAATCAAGAAAAATATAGTTTCTTTAAGCGGGAGCAAATCTCCTGCCGGGGTTTTCATTTTCCCCGTCATACCCCGTCCAATTTCTGCTTGAATTCGGCGTCGCTGAGTTCCCCCCTTAACGCCGCATCCCGCCAGTCCTGGATCACGGCCACTTGCTGGTTCCACTTGTCCGTGCTGATCGCACCCCGGCTCTTTCTGCCCTTCAGGCGGTTATAGGCCTTGAAATATTCCTTGTGGATGGGCGATTCGTTTTTCCGCTTTTCCTTCTTGTGCGCACCTACCTGACGGCAGGTGCGTTTCGCTTCATCTGGGGCAATGCGGTTGCAGTACACCGTGTCGTGCCCGCCGATGGCCAGGAAAAAGTGCCGGCAATTATGGCAGCGGCGCGGCACATTCCCCGCCGCCATGCCTTTGTACAAATCGGTGTACAGGAAACTGGCCAGCTCGTTAAAGGTGAGCTCCTCGCCAAATACCGCGCCGCCGTCTTTCGCAGCCATGGCCCGGAAGCCGAGCCGCACCGGGAAGTCGAGCTGGATAGAGTCCAGATCCTCGTCGACCTCGTCCTCCTCCTCGGCGTATTGAAACGCCGCATCCATCGTCCGCCTGTATTTCTCGTAGGCTTCCGCGTAGGCCGCCGGGGAGCGGGCGGGAAGATCCTCAAAATAGTCCCCCAACATCAACGACGTGTTGCCGATAAAATCATCCACTGCGTCAGGCAGGCGCTCCAGCCGATCCAGCCAATAGGCCAGCGCACGGTGAAAGTTCGTCCCGTCGGTGACGGAATCGTCTGTGCGGTCTGGGTGTTCCCGCATGGAGTGAAACAGCCCTTGGGAGCCGCTGAAACTCCCGCGAAGATTTTTGTACACTGGAATCTGATCCAGTATAGCCCAGACCGCGTCCAGCTTCTGCTGGGCCACAGCGGCGCTGGACGCGGTGCAGGCTGCCAGAAACACCTCCAGCTCCGGCTTAAACTCTGCTACAGCTGCCTTCAGCTTCCACAAAAGGCTTCTGTCCATCTCCAAAGCCTCCACAGCAAAATGCCCCAGCGGATACCACTTCCCGTTTAACAGGCATTCCCCGGGGCCAAAGATGGCTGAGAAGGAATCAAAATAGTCGTTGGTGATGGCGTACACCGGGGCATCCCTCCCGTATCCGATTGAAATCAAGTTCCATGCCCGACATGAGCTGGGGCTATTGAACTGGGAAAATCTCTCTGCTACAATCATAGCAGATTTGAAGCCGGTATTCAATCTGACATTTCAAACAACACGATATGTACCTTGACAACTGAATACCCACCATCGGAGAGCATACTCACTGGGTGAAGCAGCGCCAAGACTCCTAACAAGGGACGAGCGTGCCAACAGTGTGAAAACGTTCCAGTGAAGCTCTGGGACAGGAAGGGGTACGGTGCGTGGCAACCAAAATTCAACGAAAGGATTCCAAATGAAATTATCTGAGTACAAAAGTTATGCCGATCTCCCTCTGTTTCTCAACGCGGCAACTGTGGCAAAGGTGCTGGGCATCGCGCCGTCAAGCGCCTATGAGTTGATGCACGAGGGGGACTTCCCTGTGCTGAAAATCGGTAGCCGGATGGTGGTGCCGAAAGAGAAGTTCGTGGAATGGGTGGAACGGCACACAGGAAGACAGCGATGAGAGGCGGGCGACCATTGATAGCACCATCCTCTGATGGGTTCTGCTTGCCGCACGAAGTGTTTGAACTCGGCTTGAAGCAGGGCCCGCTGCTGGTGTATCTCTATCTGATCTGCCGCAAAAGTTTGAAACACGGCGCGGATAAAATGAGCTGTGCTGTCATCGGCAAAGCGGTGGGCTTGTGTGAGAAAACCGTGCGAACACATCTGCGCACACTGGCTGACGCTGGGTTCATCAAGGTGAAGAAACACGGGCAAACGTTCTCCTACTCGCTGAGCCCCATCCAGGGAAAAGTGCGTGAACCTCGCAACGTAGCGCCCCACAACCGCTGGATATCCAGGAAGCAAGTCTGGATTACTGGCGAGGTGTTCGAAGCGGTGTTCCCTGTGCCAGCCGAAGTGTTCCAGCTCGACCTCGAGTGTGGTGAGTTGCTGGTGTACATCTACCTCCACTATCAAAAAGGTGTGCGGAGTGGGCAGTGCTGGCCAAGCTATGCTACCATCGGCGCGGCGGTGGGGATGGGTCGGAAAACCGTCCAGAGGAATGTGCATTCGCTGGTAGACAAGAGCCTGATTCAAGCGGAAGACACTACGGTTCGCAGAAAGAATGGGTACAGCTACAACGGCAATCTGCTTTATACGGTCAAGCCAGTTGAGCAGATTTTGAAGGCGCGCGAGAAAGGGTTTCTTACAGAACTGAAGCAGGCGGAAGCCCAGCGCAGGTGGGATCGGCGCTGCCAACAGCGTGACAGCCCCCGTTCTGCGTTGTGAGGCCGTTTGTGCCCCTCCTGTAGGTCGGGTGGCATCCGTACACCTCTCACCCCCTAAAATGCGGTGTTGGCCCCCGTGTGGCCCGTTGTGGGAGGGTTGGCTGGACAGCGGAAAAATGTACCACGCTGTAATCAGTAAAAGGCTGCAGGGGCACGGGCCGAAGGGCAGCGCAGACGGGCCCCCGCGCGAGCCCAGCCGAAGGCGGGTCGCGTGGGGAGAGGAGGAGCGGCGGAATGAGTGAGCCCTGCCGTTCGCGGCGGGGCGAGGGATATGAAGCCCGCGACGACGAGAAGCAGGATAAACGCCGGCGTCACAAGTGACGCCCGGCAGGTCACATCGGCCCGCAGTGCGGACCGTTTCAAGGGCTTCCGGGGCTTTCCTGCGGGGCTCTTAACAGGCGTCTGTTTCCGGCGAAAATCTGGCCGATGGCGTCTGTTTTCCCACAAATACAGCCGTCCCAACGGATTGGGACGGCGTCTATCAAAGATTCGGAGGTGTGAAAGACACTTTGAGTACAGAAAACAAAGATCGTCTGGCCCTGCGGATGGGGCCGGACACCAAGCGAAAAATCGAGCAGTGGTACAAGGCGGCGGGCTGCCGCAGCAAGAACCAGTTCGTGGAGCGGGCGGTGAATTTCTACGTGGATCACCTGGCCGTCCAGGATGACAGCGGCACGCTGCCCAGGGCGGTACTCTCGTCCCTGGATGGGCGGCTGGGAATGTTCGAGGATCGGATGGCCTCCCTGATCTACAAGCATACGGTGGAGCTGGACATGGTGATGGGCATCCTGGCGGACAGCTACGAACTCACCGAGGAGGATCTGCGCCGCCGGCGGGCGGAGAGTGTGCGCAACGTCAAGAATACAAATGGGCTGCTACCCTTTGAGCAGAAGGTTCGCGCAGCCAATGAGGCGAAGGATGAATGGCCCGACTGATTCTCAAAAGCCCGTACATCAAGGGCGGCAAAAACGCCGGCGGCCACGCCAGGTACATCGCTACGCGGGAACGAGTGGAACTCGTTCCTGACGGACGCCCCGCCACGCAAAAGCAGGCGCAGCTCATCGACAGCCTGACGAAAGATTTTCCCGATGCGAAAAAGCTGCCGGAGTACGGCAGCTACCGGGACAGTCCCACAAAAGTCAATGCCTCGGTGTTCATTACGCGGGCGTTGGAGGACAACTGGCCGGACGTTCAGCAGAGCGATATCTACGCGGAGTACATTGCCACCCGTCCGCGCGTAGAGCGCGTGGGCAGCCACGGCCTGTTCGGCGATGAGGACTATGTGGATCTGAAAAAGGTGACGGCGGAACTGCAGGCGTGTGAGAAAAATGTGTGGACGCACATCATCTCGCTGAAGCGGGAGGACGCCGCCCGCCTGGGTTACGACAACGCCAGGACGTGGCGCAACCTGCTCCTCACACACCGCAACGATATCGCCGCTGCCATGAACATCCCGCCCAATGAGTTCCGCTGGTATGCCGCGTTTCATGATGAAGGAGACCACCCTCATGTCCACATGATGGCGTGGTCTGCTGGGGACGCTCCGGGATATCTCAGCCCGGCGGGCATTGAGAGAATCAAGTCCATGCTCACCAACGATATCTTCCGCCAGGAGATGCTCCATGACTACGAGCAGAAAAGTCAGTTCCGGGATGAGCTGGTGGCGGAGGCCCGCCGCACTATGCGGGAGCTGGCTGACGAAATGAAGCGGGGCGTCTGCGAACACCCGGAAGCGGAGCAACTGATCCTGGTACTGGCTCACGAACTCAAAAGTGTGACGGGCAAAAAGCAGTATGGGTACCTTCCCAAACATACGAAAAAGCAAGTAGATGAAATTGTGGATCAGATGGCGCGGCTGCCCTCGGTAAAATCGTGCTACGAAAAATGGCTGGAGCTTCAGCATGAGGTGAATGAGTTCTACTCGGACAAGCCCATGGAGAGCGTCCCGCTGTCTCAGCAGAAAGAGTTCCGCGCCATACACAATGCCGTCATCCAGGCTGCGCTCCGATTGGAGCATCTCACTTTTGAGGACAGGAATATGGCGCGGTACGATGAGCCGGATGATATTCTCCAAGGCAGTGAAATCTGCGGACGGATTTGGTCGGTGGTCTGTGACAACAGTCTCCCTCTTGACCTGCGTGATGAAGGGGTGGAGCGGCTTCGGACACAAGCGGAGGATGGCGATCCCTACGCCCAGCTTTTACTGGGCAAGCTGTACCGGGACGGCCCATTGGTCACGCCGGACTGGGTGGAGGCGCGGTATTGGTTTGAGCAGGCGGCGCGGGAGTTGCCGGACGCGCAGTATGCGCTGGGCAAGTTGCTGCTGTCCGATGACGTCGAGGTTCATGACCGTGAGCAGGGCATCCGCTGGCTGACGCGGGCCGCTGAAAGAGGAAACGAGTTCGCCGCCTACCGTCTGGCCAAGGAGCTTTTGAAAGATGGAAATGTGACGGAAGCCCTGCCCTGGCTCACAATGTCTGCGGAAGCGGACAACCCCTACGCAGAATATCTGCTGGGCAAGCTGTACTGGGCGGGTGAAAACATCCCCCAGGACATGGGGCAGGCTGTCTACTGGTTGACCCAGGCGGCGGAACAGGGGCATCCTTACGCCCAGCTCCTGTTAGAGCGTCAGGACGGCCCCTCCCTGCCCTCCGCCATCCTGGCGGTAAACAGTCTGCTCCATTCGATAGGGCGTATCTTCCAAGATAATGCTCGCATCATAGACGGAACCCATAGCCAGCACATTGACCGCAAACTGCGGCGGAGAATTCAGGAAAAGAAGATCGCCATGGGCCATACGCCGGATGACCACGAGGAGCAGAATTATATCGGCCCAGCCATGTGACCCCAGGATTTGGGCCGCTATAAACAAAGAACGACAGATCCCCACTTCTAAATGGCATTGAGCTACCCTGCCCAGAAAGCTGCAAAAGATCCCTCCCGCAATCGCGCGGGAGGGATCACAGCTGCAGCATATCCATGCCAACGGTCGGTGTCCCTGACTGCACGGCTTCAACACGCCGGACAAGTTCATCAATCGCGCTTCCCTGCCCAAGCTGGCTGCGCCGCTCTTTTTCGCGCAAGCAGTCAATGTCATCACGCGCACACTGTATCTCCTCTGGGAGCCAAGGGCTCTCCCAGTAGTCAGCCAAAACCTCAGACGGCAAAACCGTATCAATGTTGGAGTCAAAAAGCTGCTGCAAATCACGGTTCCAAATGGACAGCCGGGAAATGCATGGCAGTGAAACCAGCGTATCAAGATTCCCGGGCAGCGCGGCCACAATACTGTCATGGGCGCTGATGGCTGTAGCCCGGGGGATCGTTCCGCGTTCCTCCATCTGGTAAAACCGAAGCAACGTGCTGATCAGGGATATCTCCGGCCTGGTGGCGATCACTGCCATCTCTACTGCATAACCCTCAGCCGTCAACCGTTCTGCCGTAGTTTTCGGTACCTCCACAGTGCGCCCGGTTCCTTCGATGATCAAATTCAAACGGCGCCGGGCAAGCGCCGCAATCAACTGTTCCGTCACAGCATTGGAAAAGGGGGAAATCATCCCAACAGAATCCGCGCCGAACTTTTGATAGAGCTGGCGGCGGTGGGGATGGTAGCGGCGATAATCATCCCCGTTAATAAACGCAACATCCCCGGCCATCTCAGAACTCAGCATAGCGGATAATTCCGTCTTCCCCGCACCGGGCTGTCCAGCCAAAAGGATCGCACGCGGGCTTGCCTGACGTTGATAGCGGCTCAGCGCCAGTTTGACTTCGTCCTGCACAACGGCCTCAACGTCACGAGCCTCAAATGCAACCAAGCTATTCGTGTCCTCAGACATTTGCGCCAGCCTCTACCCCGGCCAAAAAGCGGTTGGCAAGATTGAACTGCCCGTCGATCTGTTCAAGGGCCGCTTCCGTCTTGGCTGTCAGGATATCCTGCTTTGCCGCCCACACCAAAGAGTACATGACCGCAATCGGGTGCGTCTCCTCTACGATCTGCTGCCGCCGCTTATACTGAAAAAGATCGCCCAGCACTGCGGCCCCCTTTTCCAACAGAACCTCCTGTCGAAGCGAAAACTCATATTGGCTCATACACAGCACCTCCCGCAAACAATCACAGTTTTAGTATATGCATTTTAACATGGGGCCGGGAAGAAAACAACTGTTAGTTCCCGTTTCATAGAAACAAAGTTTGTGGGAACCGGGTCCGAAAGAATCTTCCACGCTGTAATCAGCAAGGGGCGGTCAGACACACAAAAAGATGTCACCTGCTGTGCAAAGTGCTTCGTTCATGCCGTAGTTTTTCTCCACGTGGTTCCCCTGATTGTTCTTGACTTTCCAACGATCCTTCGGCATGGTTGTGTTTGCGAAAAGCACAACAAAACCGAAAGGGGATCAGATCATGAACAGAAAAAGGGAAGCGATCTTTATGGGGATCGGCATCCTCGCCGGCTTCGTCCTGAGCGGCCCCGCTGCCCAGGCGGCGGACTATCTCACCGCCCGGCCCAGCAGCCAGACCTTCTACATCAATGGTCAGCAAGTAGCCCTCACCGCCTACTCCATCAGCGGCAATAACTATGTCCGCCTCCGGGGCATCGGCAAAGCGGTGGACTTCGGTGTGACCTATGATGCCGCCGCAAACTCCGTCCACATCGGCAGCACCCAACCCTACCAGGAAGAAGTCCCTGACGTACCATCCGCTCCCACGGAAGAAAGTGTGTAGGCCGCCCTGGCGCAGCTCCGGGAAACCTATCCAACCGGGACAGTGTACCCCACACCCTACCGCTCCACCAGCGGCGGGCCCTACCACCGGGGCACCCACTGCTCCGGCTGGGCCACGCTGTGTTCAGACGCGGCGTTTGGAAACCTCCCGTGGCGGAGGGTCGACAACCCAAGCTGGGAGCAAATCCGCCCCGGCGACCTGATCCGCTATGACAACAGCGGCAACGGCCACGTGGTAGTTGTAATCAGTAAAACGGACGAGTACATCAAGGTAACCGAGAGCGGTCTCAACAATCATGCCCGCTGGGGCGGGCAGTACTTCAAGTGGTGGCTGGAGGAACAACCTGGGTATGCCCTCTACACACGCTATCCGGAATAGGCGCTCTCAAACAAAAGCGGGCGGCGCTCCACATCTGCGGAGCGCCGCCCAAGTGTTTCGCCCGTGTTGGCCCCTGTGCGGCGGTTTGTGCCCATTCTGCGGGCTGGGTGGCATCCATGCCCCTCGCGCGTATGAAACGCGGTGTCGGCCCCTTTGTGCGCCGCTGCGGCGAATTATGAATTGCACCGGTGTATACAAAGAAAAGCCCAGCAGCACGCCGCAAAAAATATGTGTCTGTTCTGATAACTCTCGTCGTTGGCCATGGCTATTCCCGCCGACCTGTGGTATGGTGTGTCGCTACAGGAGGCGAAAACAATGCGAAATACTTTGGAAGATCTCTATTACGGCAACATCACACCCAACGCACAGGATATGGCGCCCAATTCGGAGCTAAAACGGGCGACAGACCGGGTGGCCCGGTTTGAAAGCCAACTCACGGGACTTCTTGATGACGCCGGACAAGCGGTCTTGGAAAAACTCATAGAATCTCAGCACGAGATCGACGACATCACAGCCCTGGAAAACTTCATTCTGGGTTTTCGGCTGGGCGCCAAAATCGTGATGGAGTGCATGGACAACAACGATGGCGACATTAAAACGGGAGGTGAATAGCAAATGGCAAAGCGCAGGCCATCCGGCGACGGCATGGTACGCAAGCGGGACGATGGCCGCTGGGAGGGGCGGATCGTGATAGGCCACAAAGAAAACGGTGATTCCATCTTCCGCTACCTCTACGCCGACACCCAGAAAGAGCTGACCGCGAAGCTCCGTCAGAACATCGACATCTACCAGGGCATCGACCTGACAGAGCAAAGTAGAATGACCCTTGCGGAATGGCTGGAGAAGTGGCTGGGGCAGATGTCCGCTACCCTTCGATCCGGCACCCTGGAGCATTATCGGCGAGATATGGAAAACCATGTTGTGCCTTATCTGGGAAAGAAAATGCTCTCCCAAGTGACGGCGGCAGACTTGAGAAAACTTTACGATAGCCTGAAGGAGAGTGGTCGGGTGAAGCCCCGTTCCGGCCAGGATCGTGGGCTGTCCAGCACCACCGTCCATAGCATCCACACCACGCTCCACCACGCACTCCGGGCGGCGGTGGAACAGGGGCTTATCCCCGCCAACCCTGCCGATGAGGTGGAACCGCCCAAGGTGATCCGCCAGCCCATGAACATCTTGAACGAAGAACAGTTGGATACTTTTATGGAAGCCATCAAAGCCGACCCCATCTGGCACGATTTCTTCTACACTGAACTGACCACCGGCCTCCGATTGGGCGAGATCTGCGGCCTCATGTGGACGGACTTCGACAACAAAGCGGGGACGCTCCACATCTGCCGCACCCTCCACCGGGAAAAGGGTGGTAGACTGGTGGCCGGGGATACCAAGACTTATGCTGGGACACGGAAAATCGTCCTTCCGCCCAGCACAGCGGAATTGTTATGGGCAAGGAAGAAGAAGTCCTTCTCCCCCTGGATTTTTCACGATCCGCTTCGCCCGGAGGCCCCCGTGAACCCCAGTGCCGCCTACCATCAGTTGAAGAAGCTGCTGGCCCAGGCCGGACTGCCCAGCATCCGCTTCCATGACTGCCGTCACACATTTTCTACCCATGCACTGGCCAGCGGCGTGGATGCCAAGACCCTGTCCGGCATCCTGGGACACACCAAGGCGTCCTTCACGCTGGACACCTACACCCACACCACAGGCGATATGCAAAAACGGGCTGCCGACATCGTGGGCGGCTTCCTGACCGACTATCTCGGAGAGGAGATGAAACCTTGGCAAAGCGCAGAAAACGGGGCGAAGGAAGCGTCCACCTGAGAAAGGATGGGCGCTGGGAAGGGCGAGCGGTCATCGGCTACGACGATAAGGGTCTCCCTGTTACGAAAAATGTCCTCGCCAAAACCAAGAGTGAGTGTGCGGCAAAGCTCAAGGTTCTGCAAGACAGCATCCAGACTCCCACCTCCGACCAGCCGAAACCCGGCATTCTCCTGGCTGATTGGCTGGATTTTTGGTATCAGAGCTACAAGAAACCCAACCTCCGCCCCAATACCCAAATGTCCTACGAACGACGTATTTACCAGCACATCATCCCCGCGCTGGGCAGCACCCAGCTGAACAAGCTCACCACCAACGACATTCAGCAATTTTATACCATGCTCAAGCAAGGTGGCAGGCTTCTCCGGGCTGAACTCTACGGCGAGGGCCTCTCCGATCAAACTGTCCGGGGCATCCACACCACCCTCCATGCCGCACTGGACAAGGCAGTTTCTGAAAAGCTCCTTTTCCGCAACCCTGCAGATGGCTGCCGCCTCCCTCCCGCCAAGGCCAGGGAAATGCAGGTGTTAACCCCGGAAGAAATCCAGCGCCTGCTGATCCAGGCCAAAGAGGATGGTTGCTTTGAACTCCTTCTGTTGGAACTCTCCACCGGCCTACGCCGGGGCGAAATTTGCGCCCTCCAATGGGGCGACCTGAACTTCCGCACCGGGGAACTCCGGGTGGAACGGCAGGTTCACCGCATCAAAGGAGAACTGGTGGTCTCACCGCCCAAAACCAAAGCGGGCAACCGAAGCATCATCCTCCCTGCGCCTGTACTGAGTGCCCTTAAGTCGTACAAAGAGGACGTACGCTCCAAGTGGATATTCCCCTCTCCAGTCAACGAAAACTCGCCCAGAGATCCAGCCACTGTCCGAAAGCGGCTGCAGACAGTCCTACAACGAGCCAAGTGCAAAAAAGTCAGATTTCATGACCTCAGACACCCAAATGTCAAGCCCAAGACACAAACTTTTTGAAATTCGGAATCATTAGTTTTGTCCGCTATATTACAAGAATCTTTCCTAAACTACAATTTCTTCAACAAAAAACCCCAATTCCTTAAACTTCTCTTTTTGCTTTAGCGTATCCCCTTGTAGCTTAGAACGGTCTAACAATATCGTCAAATTCTTTCTGGCACGTGAGCATCCAACATAAAACAGTTTGTATGCACTGAGTATCCCTAGAACGCTACTTTCCTTTAAGCAGTCTTTGGCCTTTGTTACTCCTGGTTTACTCAGATATTCAGCATATTTGGCTTGACAAATATGCTGAAAATATGGGTTATCAGAAAATTGCTCCACAATGGAGTTTGCTTTTTTTAGAATCTCATGCTCATGTTGGCTGTAATCAGCACTTTTTAATTCGCTGATTTTCGTTTTGATTGTGTTCTGCAAGTCGGCCAATTCTCCAGAATATGCATAGTAAAATTGATTGAAGGACTGGAGAGAAACAGGTACTCGGCACAGTAGATCAAAAAAACTATACATAAAAACATTGGGTGTTCGACTGCTGTTGTCTGCTACAAATACCACACTGTTATGGCTCTCACCTTTTACGCCGTGCTGCGTAGAAACCTTGGGATCATCAAGATAGTCCAATACTCGCATTAGTTCAATAGCAGGGACTGCAAGTGCAGCTTCATTCTCTGTGTCGGCAAATAAGTTTTCCGCATAGGCTTTGTCCACCAGTGAGGTTTCCACTGAAGACAGCAGTAAATCCGATATTGTTTTTGCTTCATTTTGAATAGCAGCAAAAACCAAGGTCAACTTTTGAAACAACTGCATTTTATCACTGTGTCTTTTGATGTCGCAGGTTTCCTGGCAGAACATGGATTTATTTAATTTTAAAGTTTGAATAATCGGCCCATACTGTCCTTTTTGAAAGTTCTCTGCCATCCTTACTACACAATACGATAATCTGAGCAACGGGTCAGGATTCTCCTCATAAGGAGCAGTCAAAACATCTACAGCGGAATAACTTCGTCCAAAAGAATATTTATTCATCCTAGAAAAGGCCTGGAACAAATTCGGCGCGCCGATGGCGGAAAAGCGTTCTTTATTAAAAAGGTAAAGAACCAACGTGTCAGAATCTTCCTCCTGCAATTTATCTAATACAGTAGATACATCATTAGTAATGATCACCCGAGGTGGAAAATCCGGCTTTACCTGCTTCATAGCGTCCGAGTTATCCTGAACAAATTCTGGATCATGATAAAGCCGGTTTAAGATAGTAACAATTTCTGTCACGGAACGGTAATTAGTAGTCATTTTTACCGTGTTAAACAATGTAAACCGTTCCTCGAAACTCCCGTCATAATTCATGTATATCTGCTGCATCCGATCGCCAAAGAGATAAAGTTGGCTGTTCGTACTTGCCACAGCGTCATAAAAAATGTTAAGGACATCAGCCATAGTATCCTGATACTCGTCAATAAAAATACGTTGATAACGCAGCGAAATTCTCTTACGGATAATTGGGAAGCGATCAAAAATGCACTTTGAGAAACTTATTAAATCATCGTGACCCAGTCCACCATAGTACAAAGAATTGAAGGCAGATTCATTGTAGAAAATTGCAGTGATATTCCGTTGGACCGCTTCATAATCCAGTTGCCCATACTTTTCCTTGTATTTCTCGTTGCTATCCGCAATATGAGCATCACCTGTCGCATTTTCAATTCGCTGTTTGATGAATTCTCCATATCGCTCAAAATATAAGTTTAAAATGTCGGAGTGCGTGAAGTATCGCTGCATAAAATTATGGAGAAAAGAATGAATTGTTCCGACAAAAATATGTTCGGATTTTAAATCTCCTGTCAATTCATCAGCCGCCCGGTTCGTATATGTAATACACAGGATATTGTCTTTCGGATTTTCAAGCATGAATCCGCGCACCATGGATTTGATCTGGGTTGTTTTTCCACTGCCAGCAGGCGCGTTAATCAAGAAGCAATTTTTTACTGCATCAGCCACAATAGCGCCTCCTTGATATAATTGGGGAGCATAACCTCCGCTAAATCACTTAAAATGACCGAATACATAAAGTCAGTCTTTGACTCTGAGGTGTGAGAAACAATAGAGCGAATATTACACTCAGCACCTCGAGGAATAACGAACCTAAGGCCATCGTCTTTTCGGCGCTTCTTCCATACATTTTGTGCTTGCTTCTCTAAAACGGTTACTTGATAGCGTTTTGCCAACATGGCTTCTTCAAGAGTACGTGCAAACCCATCGTTTTTATCTTGAAACGCAAGATAGATGGTGTTATTTTTGATAATGGGACCGAATTGTGCTTTACAAGCATACAGTGTTCGTACTGTAGGAGAGGGAATTGAAAAAACAGAATCGGAAAATTGTTTAATGGTTGAATTTGTTGAATGAGAAGCCAAAACTTTACGATCAGTCAATGCAGCTTTGTGATAATCCAAATCAGTGATAATCACAGACTTTATACCAAGGAAGTCGATGATCGGACAATATTTATATCCGTATGCGCCGCCCACTTGAACAAAGGACACATATTGGTTCCTTAACGCCTCAAATTCAGTCAACTGAAGAATATGCTTGATCAACATTCTTTCAGTATCGCCTTCATATAAAATAATCTTATCCGCAAAAATGATATCAGGGAAATTGATTGTATAAAACCAATCATAAAATTCCAAAAGATCCTTGTTCGCATCTGTCTGCAATGTGTCATAAAACTCATGCAGGTCAAACAGCCTGCACTGAAAAGGAGACAACTGACGTAATACCCTAAGCTGAGAGATTAAAGCTGTCCTTACCACTTCATGAGAATGCGTCGTCAACATTCCCTGCATCTGATTCTCTTCTTTATAATATTTAAACAAATACTGGGCAAAAACATTTTGCATTTGAGGATGCATATGAGACTCTGGTTCCTCAATCACAAAAAAATTGACAATGAGCGGATCAATTGCTTTCTTGAACTTCACCAACTGAAGATGGATATAGATGAGGTTACTGTAGCCTAGCCCCTGTGAGGATTCACTCAAATAGTAATCACCCGTCTGAACCTTTGCATGGGTGATATTTTTCAGCAAAGAACTGATAGCATCCTCCGAAACATCCATATCGATTGCAATGTTTCCCGCTTGCCCCCCATTGGTTTTGGATATCTCACCAATTGCTCTATTGAGTGATTCTACAGACGCTTCCCGAACTTTTTCTTGTATACGCAAGCCCTGAATTGGCTGGACAATTTTGTCCGGTAGTTCACGCATTAGAGTTTTCCATTGATCTTCCTGCTCGGCAATGTAAATCATATCCCGGCCCAAGAGCCCCGCTTTATCGGAACTCTCATCCGCCAGATTCCGTCCAGCCACAATATGTTGATAATGAAACAGTCCTTTGAAAGCGGATACTTCCATTTTGACGGCATTTCTATAGTTATGATCTGCAAACCATACTGTTTCTTCACAGGCACTTGCATAAAGATCTATAAGCATTTCTCTTATCACATAGGTCATCCGCTGATCTTCATCTGCGTTACCAGTCAATTCCCGAAATCTAGTATGGAGTTTCTCGTATGCAGCATCGACTGCTTTCCTAAAAGCCTGACGATTGATCTCATAGCGGTAGATAAAGTAAAAGCTAGTATTCTCGGGTGAAAATTCCATGATATAATCCGCAAAACAGCGAATATCATCTCGATCTTTATCATAATCCACTTGGACTTCTAGAGTAATCGGCGGGATTAAAAGTGCATCTTCTGGTTTCGCTATAGACTCTATCTGATCGAAAATATCTTTCAAGTTTTCTTCCTGTTTCTTTCCGGATTGAAATGCACCAGCAAATATAGGATAGACCCCCTTGCTCCATTTGTGGCACTCTTCAACAGGAATATCTTCTTTGCGAAATTTTCCCTTCTGGCTTCCAAAAACCGCATTGAAAAGCTCTACAAGTGATGTTTTCCCGCTATTATTTGCACCAGCAATGACTGTAACATTATCCTCCATATTGATTTTAGCGTCTATGATCTTCCTATAATTTGTTATGTGAACCGCTTTGATTCGCATTTCCTTCACCTGCCGAAGTAATGTATTTCATCGGTTTTGGGCAAGTTAAATAAAACCAATGAGACTATATATGCCATTTTACTACAATTTTCCCGTTCTTGTCTACTACAACCTTATCAATATAGTCCACAATTTCACTAAGCGAAATATCTCTGCTACTAGCAGAGAGTAGCTTACGGAACACAGCATATTGCTTTTCATAGGCGGCCTTGCCCTTTGTGGCCTGAATAAGAGTTTCTTTTGCCTGACTTGCAATATCCTGTACTGTGCGAAATTCTTCTTTGCTGACCTCTCCCTGCACATACCTTTCATAGTGCTCCATTGCGTTGATCCAAGCCGTTGTCTTGCGCTGTGTAAGATCAGAAATTTGGCTCGTGTACTCTTGAATCCGCTGTTTATATGCTGAATTTGTAATATAGTGTTCATTTACATAGTCTTTCAACTGCCGATAGATAGCATTGAAAATATCTTCCTCCCGAGCGTACATCCCAGTGCATTTATCAGCCCCCAGACGATTTTTAGTGATGCAGGTAAAAAAGTGCCAATCGGCGTGACCTGTGCCGCGCTTACGCTGCATCTTCCCGCCGCAGCACCCGCATATTACCTTGCCTTTCAGAATATTGTCTGCCGACTGCCCCTGCGGAACTACATTGTATGCTCTGGCTTGAAATGCCTTTTGAATGGAATCGAACGTGCCGGAATCGACCAATGGTTCATGGGTAGCTTCCACCGCCCGTTTCTCTTTTCCCTGTACCAGCATTCCCGTATATGTGCGATTGGTAAGGATGTATTTCACTGACCTACTATTCCAACTACCATTACCATCATCAAAGTTCCCATCCAAACCGTGAGCCTTGGCATACTGGATCGGTGTGGGGAGCTCCCGCTCATTCAAATACCGAACGATACCAGTCACACCAGCGCCACTTGCCGCCATCTCAAAAATCTTCCGAACAATAACAGCGGCCACCGGATCGGGAACAAGTTGGATGGGATTCTCATTGGATTTCTGATAACCGAATGGGGCTCTTGGCCCGATAAACTCACCATGCTGTGCTTTCATATCTAAAACGACCTCAACTTTCATTTTCGTTTCAACGGATACCTGCTCGTTGAATAGATTAATGAGCGGTACTCGTGTGCTGGATTGGATATATGTAGATTTATCTCTGTTGGTTATGCCATCGGTGGTGTCAAACTGATCATTGATTGATACAAATCGAATGTTATTGCTTGGAAAGAACATTTCGAGGTAATAACCCACCGTGATGTAGTCCCGACCCAAGCGGGAAAGGTCTTTTACAACAACGCAGTCGATTTCGCCCTGCTGTATGTCTTGGAGCATCTCTTGGAATGCTGGACGGTCAAAGCGTTTACCGCTGAAACCGTTGTCGATATAGTAGCGCATAATGGGAATCTGATGTTGTTGTCCCCATTCTTCAATCATAAGTCTTTGATTTTCTACAGACCCATGGCGATCTCTGTTAAGAACAGATAGTCGAATATAGCCTACGGTATCTTTACTGACTGAAACAACCAATTCAGGATGCTTTCTACTTTTTCGTGCCATGATAACATCTCCCTTATACGAAAAGGGCTATGGCACAAACCATAGCCCTTGAGGGAATTATATCATGTTCCGTTTTCCACTTCCACGGGTATGGCCTCATTTTCCGCTTCCACGAGCTTAGACACACATTTTCTACCATTTCTCTGGAACATGGAATGGACATCAAAACCCTCTCTACCATCATCGGGCATGTGTCCAGCAGCACCACGCTGAACGTCTATGCCCACGTCACCGATGAGATGCGCCGGACGGCGGTGAAGATTGACCAGGGTATCGGCAAAGCTGATCCACCGATAGAACGTGGAGTGGCACCCCGGAAACCCGCCCCCAGCACATTTCAGGCCCGCAAGGGCCAGCGGCGCAAAGCTGGCACGGGCTGTGTTACCCAGATCAACGAGAAACTCTGGGAGGGGCGATATTCCCCCGTCTGGCCGGATGGCAAAAAGCACCCCCGCAACATCTACGCTCACAGCGAGGAAGAATGCGAAAAACTGTTGGCAAAACTGATCGCGGAGATGAAAACGGAAATCGCCGCGGAGAAGGAGCGGCTGAAAGCCGAACCGAAAGCTGGCTGACAAAGATCCATGGCCCATCGGGGACACCCCGATGGGCTATTTTTCTGTCTGTGGCGTGTTATGTGGTCAAAACCGAATTGCAAAAATTCAACTGCAAAGAAAAGTGCTGAAAGCAAAAAAAATCCGCCATTTTCAGCAGAAAACAGCGGACTTTGTGGAGCTGCTATCCAGATTTGAACTGGAGACCTCATCCTTACCAACTGATTGCCCACCCTCGAAACGCCTCCATATGGCGCTTTGGGGGCATTTTTGTTCCGAAAAAGTGGAGACAATGATGCTTTCCGCTCCATTGCCTCCACCCGCTCGTTTCCTATTGTGGGTCAGGTTGTGGGTCAGTCACAATAATTTAAAACCAAGTGATCGCATCAAATAGTACAGTGACTGAGTTCTTACACCAAACACGGTTGCAACATCAGGTATCTTTGCAAACTTGTTAGGATTCCTTTTGCTCATACCTCCGCTCGGTGCCTCAAATGTAATCAGAGTGTAGTCATAAGCAGCCGCTGTCGCAATTAGCCACGGATCTGCAACAGATTCTCTTGACCACTCGGCAAGTGCGCTCGATTTATACAGATTACAGTCTCTCAAGTATTGAATTATTTCTGCGTATTTTTCTAAAATTTCATGCCGTCTGTGATCAATGCTTTCAGCTCCCAGCCCTTCCATCCACACTTTTAAATCGTCAGTTTCATTTCCTCGAAGGATCTCATTTTCAACCATATCAAGAATTCTTATGGAGCCATTTTTGATGCAATTCTCCATTTGAGTCCAAAAACCTGGGGCAAAGTCGAACGGATAGTATTCCGCATGGGGTCTAATCAGAATATTAGAGTCAATCAGAAATATTTCTTTACTCATTCCGTCCACCCCCCATATGCTCAACCAATTTTGCGAAGGTGAACCTGTTCGTATTAGTCAGACGAAAGGCATCAGAGTACAGGGTTTTCCCCGTTGCTACGCTCCCCGCAAGCATCCGCAAGAAACGAGCATCAATGCGATTGGCCGCTGTCTTATAGAAATCTCCCCCGCCGCTCTCTTTCTGCCGTTTTCTTTGTTCATTATATAGCTTTATCGCAAGTTCAGCCATCTTATTATACAGCTTCTGTTCAATAAATCCGTTATCCAAAGCCCGTCGGGCAACTACTGTTAACCCACACCTAAAATCTTTTGCTAAAATTCGGATCACTTGTTCTTCATCTGCATTTTTGACCTCGGTCTGCCATGCCTGGACAAAAAGCGTCTGCGGAACTAACATCTCTGCAGCCACCGCATTGCATATCGTTTCTGTGTGCCTTTTTTGCTGTCCAGAATAGTACCTCTCGTTATAAAGGCTGCTCTCCCCCAGGCAGAGATGTGCAAATTCATGCAAAAGGGAAAATAGTTTGCCGTTTTCAGAGTCATTCCCATTGATAAAAATAAGCGGCGCAATATCATCTTCCATAGCAAACGCGCGGAACTCATTGACATTAAGGGGCCTGTGCGTGTTGTTCGCCACGATTCCACTGGTCATCACAATAACGCCAATATCATTCATTGCCGCACGAAGGCGTCCAAAGGAGGCCCACGCTCCTTTGGACTTTCTAAACCAGTCAATCTCTAAGCCTAAAATTTCCCGCACATAATTTGCAAATCGGTCTGCATCTTTCTCTCGTCTTTGTGCACCGATAAAAGGTAATTTCGAAGCATCCTCTGCGATCAGTTGACTGCGTACCCATTCCTGCACTCGTTCCATATCGTGCATCGTGTCCATTAATTCCCGGCTTGGATTCGTGAGTTCCGCGCTATCAACTGTGCGGTATTCCACCAAGGATAGGTCTTCTTTGGGCGGAGTCTTAAGGAAAAAATATCCCAGCGGAATCCCTGTTGCCCGACTTGTATCTTCAATTTGATTGAATGTTGGGATTTTTTCCTTTTTACACCACATTGCTAAATTATTTGCAATCCTATCCGGCAAAGATTCGAGCCGAACCTGTGCCATGATCCATTGTAAAATATCATCAGAAACATTTACTCTTGCCTGCATCAAGGCACCTCCTTCCAGCCAAGTAAGGTCACAAAAGCAGTATTCCACATTTAGTTTAGCAGATACCATCCCACTGGTCAAGAAAAATGCCATTTACAAACACTCAAGCAATTCATGATAGTCAAGGCGGTATTTCTTTTCTATATACCGTCCGATTCCGTCCAGCCCTGGGAACAGAGTTTTTTCATTGATTCCAACTGTGTCAAGCTCTCGAAGGATACTTTGCTTTCGACCTGCGTAAATAAAGAAACAATGCCAAAACTCAGTCTCTTCCTTCTTTCCAAAAGTTTTGACTGATGGCGGGCATTCCGCATAGTCCATTTGATATTTAGGGTCTTTAATTAGTTCTTCTAAAGAAGTTTCCTCTGCCCCCCATACCATAAACCAACTGCTTTGTGCACTCATGCGCGTGTCAACATGATATGGAATATACGGGATCGGACACTTAAAACCGGAATCCTCTGACTTCTCTTTATTCCCACTGTTAATAATATCAGACACAATATCTTGAAGCTGTCGCTTTTGCAGTTCTTTAGGAATCCCGGATTTGGTAAAGATCATATAATTCCGAAGATGTAATAGCCAAACCCTTCCATCGCAGTCTTTCTTATCTCGACAGGCAAAATACAATGCTACCAGAGGATTACTGGTCCAGTCTAAAAGGCGAGTAGGCGCACCATAATGCTGGGCATACTCCGCCCATTGGAGCAGTTGATTTGATGGCAGCGAAACATAGCAGCTTGCTTCCTGTATGAACGATTGCAGAATCTCTTTTTCACTTGCCCAAGCACAATATGTTTTATTTTTAACCACCCGATCTGGCTCTTCTGGGTCTAATTCGTTCTCCTGCTCCCGAAACACAGAGGGAATCAATTTATAGCTTTCATCTGCCATCCCTCGGTAGAGGAAAACTGTTTCTGTTGGATTGTTAAGCATAGGACCAGTGGGATAGTCCTCTTTCAATCTCTCAATTATTTTGAGATAGTCACTCAGGCAAGAAACCTCAGTTTTTATTTGTGTTCGCTGCATATACTATCCTCACTGCTCTATCAACTTTTGATACCTTCTCATCAGCTCCGCCACGCAGCTTGTCTCGGTAGTGGTCGCCACATCGAACCCATACGCCTGCATGACGGCCCGGTCGTTCTGCTGGTGGGCCTTGCGCAGCTCCGGGGGCATGGCGATCTCGTCGTAGAGGTCGGCAAGGGAGCAGTCCGGGTAGAGGGCCCGGGCATCCAGGATAGCCTGGGCGGTCTGCTTGATTTTGGCCTTCTGGGCGTCGGTGGGGGTGGGCCAGGGGAAGTTGTTGTAAACAATAGTGTTAGAATACTGATAATCGCTTTTTAGTCGTCCAGCCACGGCACGCATCCAGGCATTGTGGACATTAGAGCAGAGCACCCCAAAATGGTACAGCGTAGCGTTCGGAACAAATTTTATCGTATTATTGCAAATTACATCCGAATTCAAAAAGCCGAGTGGGATGTATTTTCGATTTTCAGAAGATACTTTTGGAATAACAATATAGTTTGTATCCGGCTGGCGGATTTCTGTAAACAGGGTCGATATATCGGCTTGTTTCCTGGTCGCCACTTTTGGACTGGCTAAACGATATTGCCGTACTTTTTCAACCCGCTCCAAAACTTCGGGCATCCGTCTTAATTCAGCCGGCGAAATACCGACCAGCCAAAGGCAGAATTGATACCTCCCGTTGATAAAGCCCTGGCTATTATAAGCCTTTTTAATGTATTTCTGCGCTTCCGGTGTACGCGAAATAAACGCATCATATTCTTCTGGAGCGATAAAAAGGTTTCCATCATCTGTTGCTTGGTTCCCGGTTACAATCTCTGGAACATCACAAAGGGGGCGGCTACAACTTGCGACCAGCACATCAGGCCCATCGACCAAGTATGGATTGATATTCTTCACATCATTCTGGGGACGCCCTCCATCATATAAGCACAATGTGTGTTGCGTTTGCCCAACAGTGAATCCAATTATCACACAATGTACAGCAGCTTTTTCTTTTGCTTCACTTTCCCACTTAAATGTCCTATACGCAAATATGATTTTCGTATGTAATGGAGATAGCCTACTCCACAAAACAGGCGGTTGCTCACCTTGCGTGATTGAATTTGTGGACACAAAAGCAGCACAAATTTCAGTAGTTTGCATATATTCAGCTGCTTTGACATACCAACCTGTTACATAATCTAAATTGCCAACGCCTTTAATCTCTTTCCCAATAACTGAAACAAGATCTTCTGTCTGTGTAGCAGATCGTTCTTTTTTCCCCACAAACGGCGGATTGCCCATGATGTAGTTCAGCTTATGCTTTGGCACCACGCTCTCCCAATCCAGCCGCAGGGCGTTGCCCTCGGTGATATTAGCGTAGGATTTCAGTGGCAGAAAATCCAAGGACATATGCACCACGTCCTCGGTCTCCTTCATCATCTGGCTCTCCGCGATCCAGAGGGCGGTCTTTGCTACGGTCACGGCGAAGTCATTGATCTCAATGCCATAGAACTGGCCGATAGACACCTGGATAATGCCGTCCAAATCCATGCTGATTTGATCGGTGGAGCACCGCAAGACCTCGTTTTCCAGCTTCCGCAGGGACAGGTAGGTCTCCGTCAGGAAGTTGCCGGAACCACAGGCAGGGTCAAGGAAGGTCAGCCCCGCCAGCTTGCTTTGAAAAGCGCTGAGTCTGGCCTTGCGGGTCTTGTCCACGGCGATTGCCTTGATCTCCTCCAGCTCAGAGCGCAGACCGTCCAGGAACAGCGGGTCAATGACCTTGTGGATGTTCTCAATGCTGGTGTAGTGCATCCCGCCGGAGCGCCGGGTCTCCGGGTTCAAGGTACTCTCAAACACCGCCCCGAAGATGGTGGGGCTAATGGCCGACCAGTCAAAGTCCTCGCTGGCCTTTTCCAACAGGAGGGATTTCAACTTCTCGGTAAAGGGCGGGATTTCAATGTTCTCGTCGCTGAACAGCCCACCGTTGACGTAGGGGAAGGCCGCCAGCGCCGGGTTGTCGTCCGCGAGGTACTTGTCCCGCTGCTCCGACTTCTGATCCAAAATTCGAAACAGTTCCACCAGCGCCCTGCGGATGCCGCTGGCGGGAACATCTCGGAGATAGTCGTGGAACATACTCTTGCTGCCGAAGATACCGGCATCCTCGGCGTACAGGCAGAACACCAGCCGGACGCACAAGGCGTTCAGGCTTTTCAGCGTGTCCTCGGCCTCCGGGTCTTTGTACTGTTTCAGCAGGGCGTCATAGAGAACGCCCACGATCTCGCCCGCTTGCAGGGAGACCTCCATCTCTTTTTTGATGTTAGTGTCCCCGGTGTCCACCAAAAACTGCAGGCGGTAGTATTCCTTTTCCAGGTCGCACAGCTTGATGACCTCCGGGTCGCCGGTGGGCCGCTCCATGTCGTAGACATAGAACTCGGCAAAGTTGCAGGTGACGATCCACCGGGGCCGCTGGGAGTAGGGCAGCTCGGCCGCATAGCGTTTTGCCTGCTGGAACGGGGACAGCAGGGAACCATCCGACTGCTTGATGGGTTTGTTCAGCTCTTTCCCCAGGCTTTTCTGCTCAATGAGGACGTGGGTAGACGGGATAAAGCCGTCGATGAAGCTGGTGTGATCCAGCATGATCTGATCTTCAAAGGTGATGAACTTGTCCGGCTCCTCCACCCCGTAGACCTTTTGCAGCAGGGACAGCCAAAAGGTCTGACTGTGGCCCTTCTCGTAGCCCTTGCCCTGCCAATCGGCGGCAAACTGTTTTGCGGCGGCGCGGCGCTGTGTATCTGTCATGGGCTTCTACCTCCACAGAGGAATACTGTTAAATCTTAGTATATCATATCCTACCGGGAATTGGGAGGGGCTTTCAGCAAATTTTCTTGCCCAATTGTCCCTCAAATGGCGCTTGTGAATTGCACCACTGTCTACAAAGAGAATGCCGCCGCTGTCAGCGGGCCTTACAGCCGGTTCAGATCCTCCCGCAGCGCTTCGATATGCCGCGCCCGCTCCTCCTCCGACTTCGCTGCCTTCAGCAACTCAATGGTAAAATCCCGCTGGGCGGCGGCGTGCTCTACCCAGGCGTTGAACTCCTCCCGGCTCATGTTCCCCTTCATCACCCGTGCGTAGTATTTTTTGTACGCCCGCTTATAGAGCTTCCACGTCTCCTCCGCCCGGATCTTGTTTTCAAAGACGGCACGCGCCCCCACCTCCCGGCAAGTCTTTTCCGTCTCACCTGGGGCAATCCGATTACAGTACACCGTCTTGTCCCCCTGCTCATGGAGGAACCAGTGCCCGCACAACCGGCATTGCCGTGGAGCGTTGCCGTGCTCGATGGCCTTGCCCAGCTCCAAGTAGAGGAAGTCCCGCAGACAGGACACTGTCCACCGTTCTGCCATCGTGTTCCCGCCCCCATCAGCAGGGCGGGATACAAAGCGGACGGAACTCTCCACAGCCATTTCCTCCAGCCAGGAAAAGGGCCCCCGAGATACCGACTGCTCCTGTGCATATGGATGGAGATGCCCGCCAAATGCCTGGAGCAGTTCCTCCAGCCTCCGCATCAGCAGCAGGCTATCGCCCACGTTGTCCGCCAAATCATTCCCGCAGAAAAACTCCGTCACAGCGGCGCCATATTGGAAGGGACCGTCATCGTTGATCCAATATCCATCGCTGCCAAAATCGGCGGTCAACGGAAATGTCAGTCTAGGAAAGCTCATGGAAATATCTCCTCTCGCAGTAGACTATTATTTTGTTGAAACGGTTGACAACTCTATTCGAGTGTGTTACTATGAAGCTGCTCGCAAGTAGACTATAACACAATTCTAAAAATAGTCAAGATGCTACGGGCCATTTCCGGGAAATGTTTTGCACCTTGATAATTGAATACCCACCGCCGAAGATCATACTCCTTGGGCAAAGTACGCCAAGACCTCCGCATAGGATGAGCGTGTCAACAAGGTGAAAACGCTGCAGTGAGATTCTGGAGCTGGAACGGGTACAGTGTGTGGCCCAACAAAAGCAGATGGAATCCATTCCCCCTTCCATCTGCGCCCAAAATTCATCGAAAGGATAAACAAGTGAAAATTTCTGAGTACAAAAGTTACGATGAGCTGCCGCTATTCCTCAACGCTGCAATGGTAGCAAAAGTGCTGGGCATTGCTCCGTCCAGCGCATACGAGTTGCTACATGAGGAAGATTTCCCTGTTCTGAAAATCGGGAACCGATTGGTAATTCCGAAGGAGAAATTTATCCAGTGGGTGGAGCAGCATACGCAGGGAGGTATCAGTCAATGAAAAAACACCACATTCCCATCAGCTGGCCCCGGCGTAATCCGCGCCACTCCCGCTTCCCGATTCCCAACATAGTGTGGGAGCATCGGCTCAAACCTACCGCGTTCGTAATTCTGTCCTACCTGTGCTGCCAGCACTCCCATGGCGGTGCAAGCCTGTCTCCAGAGATGGTTGCGAAGGGCGTCCACAAGTCAGAAAGTACTGTGAAAAAGCATCTGTCTGTCTTGGCGAATGCAGGATTGGTCACGGAAGGATGCTCCCTCACTGCTGATTTTTGGTCTGCCGATGGCGGGAAGTTTTTCACCCTCCCCAATGAAATCTTCCTGCTGAACCTTCCGCCCTCTGCGTTCATGGTGTCCGCCTATCTTCTGCTGATCGAGGATCGCAAAACACACACCTGCCATCCCAGCTACAACACCATCTCCACCGCCACGGGGATGTCCAGGAACACTGTGATAAAATCCATCGACACCCTCCTGGAAAAGCACCTCGTCATGATGGAGCACAGCCAATACCTTGACCAGCATGGGCTGAAGTGGAACGGCAACAACCTCTACACCATTCTTCCAATGCAGAGAGCAATGGATGCGTTCCACCAGCGGCAGCTCTGCCAGTTGGAGGCGGAAGCCCAGCACAGGAAACTCCGCAGACGACAGGGATGCCGCACTCGCCAAGAAACTGCCTCAGTTTCCGCCAACGTAACCCCTGCCCCATGAGCCATCAAACCGAATTCCGTCCCCCACATTCCTCATCAAAAATGGGTCACTCCGCGTTTCGCGCTGTAAGCCCGTTTGTTGCCCTCCTGTGGGCAGGGTGGCATCCGTACCCCTCCGATGCCGTAAAACACAGCGTTGGCCCCCGTGTGGCCCGCCGTGAGCATGTTTGAGAACGCCCCTGGGGTTGGATTTGCACAGGGCTGAAAATCAGCTCCAGCCCACTCATCACTTTTCCACCCGGTTTTTAGGGCAATCCAGGCGTTCGATTTTTGCGCAGGATAAAGCGGTGGCTCCACCGCTTCGCACACCGTCCCGCAATGCGGGCCGGAAGGGCAATTCAAGGGCCATTTTAGTAAATCACGGTACTTTTCCAGGCAAGTCAAGTGACATCATCTTTTGGGATTTTGGACACATATGGCTCCTTATTCACCGGAAATGCCCGCCGTTGAGCCGTTTTCAATGGCTCAAATATGGCTCCTATTCAGCTTTCCCCGAGAAAACACCATCAAAAAATTCTTTTATGGAGGATTAAAATGACAGAAGAAAAGACCCGCATTCACACCCGCATTTCGCCGGATACCCACCGCAAAATGGAAGCAGCGTTCCCCAGGGCCAACTGCCGCAGCCAAAACGAATTCGTGGAAAAAGCCATCCGTTTCTACAGCGACTACGTAACAATGCAGGAGGTCACAAATTTCCTGCCGCCTATCTTCCTCCACGCAATGAGAGCTACGCTCCAAGGCAGCGAGGATCGCACCTGCCGTCTGCTGTTCAAGCTCACCGTGGAGATCGGCATGATGATGCACGTGCTGGCGGCAGGACTGGAGATCGACAACAGCCAGCTGGACGATCTCCGCTGGCGGTGCGTCCAGGAGGTCAAGAAGACCAACGGAGGTATCAAATTCAAAGATGTGCTGCAGGAACATGACAACGGCGGGTTCGATTGAGGCAGACAGTACAGCCACTGGAAACAGGCCATGTGACCCCCTGTAAAATCTACGCTACAGAAAACAATAGGGGAATTCCCTGTTGTGCAATCTGCTTCGTTCCCGCCGTTGTTTTTCTCCACACTGTTCCCCCGATTGTTCTTGACTTCCCGGCACTCCTTCGGCATGGTTGTGTTTGCCACAGACACAACAACACCGAAAGGAGCGTCACAACATGAGCAGAAAACGGGAAGCAATTTTTATGGGGCTCGGCATCCTCGCCGGCCTCACCCTCAGCGGCCCAGCAACGCAAGCGTCCGCCAGCATCACCGCCACACTGAGCACCCAGCCTATCTACGTGGACGGTCAGCGAGTGAGCATGACCGCCTACTCCATCGGCGGAAACAACTATGTCCGGCTCCGGGACATCGGCAAAGCGGTGGACTTCGGCGTGACCTACGACGCCGCCACCAACTCCGTCCACATCGACAGCGCCCAGCCGTACCAAGAGGAGATTCCCACAGCACCGTCTGGCCCTACAGAAGAAAGTGTGCAGGCCACCCTGGCGGAGCTCCGGGAAACCTATCCCACCGGAACAGTGTACCCCACACCCTACCGCTCCACCAGCAACGGCCCCTATCGCCGGGGCACCCACTGCTCCGGCTGGGCCACGCTGTGTTCGGACGCCGCGTTTGGCAACCTCCCATGGCGGAGGATCGACAACCCAAGTTGGGAACAGATCCGCTCCGGGGATTTGATCCGCTACGATAACAGCAGTAATGGCCACGTGGTAGTTGTGATCAGCAAAACGGATGGGTACGTCAAGGTCACCGAGAGCGGTCTCAATAACCATGCTCGCTGGGGCGGGCAGTATTTCAAGTGGTGGCTGGAGGAACAGCCTGGGTATGCGCTGTATACCCGCTACCCGGAATAAGCACTCACAGGCACAAATGGGCGGCGCCCTGCGTCCGCAGGGTGCCGCCCAAGTTGTTTCCCCCGTGTTAGCCCCTGTATAGAGCAGTTTGTGCCCATCCTATAGAGCAGAGGGCGTCCATACACCTTACGCCAGTGAGGCGCGGTGTTGGCCCCTTTGTAGGCCATTGTGAGCGGCTGTGAATTGCACCAGTGTTACCAAAGAAAAGCCCTGTCACGCAGCGTCAAAAATATGTGTCTATTCTGATAACTCTCGCCGTTGGCCGTGGATATTCCCGCCAGCCTATGGTATGGTGTGTCGCTACAGGAGGCGAGAATCATGCGAAACACTTTGGAAGATCTCTATTACGGCAACATCACACCCAACACGCAGGACATGGCGCCCAATTCAGAGTTGAAACGGGCGACGGATCGTGTGACCCGTTTCGAAAAGCAGCTCACAGAGCAGCTCGACGAGGCTGGACAGGCGGTCTTGGCAAAGCTGATCGAATCACAACAGGAAATCGACAGCATCACAGCACTGGAAAACTTCATCCTGGGCTTCCGGCTGGGCGTTCGGATCATGGCCGAGTGCATGGATGACAACGACGGCGATATCAGAACTGGAGGTGGATAAACCATGTCAAAGCGCCGCGCCAACGGCGAGGGAAACCTGCGGAAACGCTCCGATGGCCGCTGGGAGGGCCGGTATACTGCGGGCTACGATCCCGACACCGGCAAGCGCATCATCAAAAATGTGCTGGGCCGCACCCAGGCAGAAGCGAAAGAAAAGCTCAAAGCTGCGGTGGAGCAGGCACAGCAGGTAGATGTCACCCGCACTGACGAGTACACCGTGGCCACTTGGCTGCGCACCTGGTACGACCTCTACGCCCAACCCAACGTCCGGCAGGCCACAGCAGACCGCTACAAGCTCATGATCGAGACCTACACCATCCCCCGCATCGGGAAGATCAAGCTGAAAAAGCTGACTTCCCGGGATCTGCAAAAGATGTACAAAAACCTGATGGAGCATGGCCGGGTGAACACGAAAAGCGGCCACGGAAACCCCGGTCTGAGCAGCACCACGGTACGCAGTGTCCACCTCATGCTCCACAGTGCCTTTGAGCGGGCGGTGAAGGAGCGGCTGATTCCCCGCAACCCCACTGATGACTGCATTGCCCCCAAAGTGCAGAAGGTGGAGATGAAAACCCTCCGGCCTGAGCATCTCAAGGCCTACCTGGACGCCGCCGATGCCCGTGGCGCACTCCCTATGTTCTACCTGGAGCTGGTGAGCGGCCTTCGGAAAGGGGAACTGGTGGCTCTCCTCTGGGACGACCTGGATATCCAGAATCGGACGATCTCCGTAAGCAAGCAGTACATCAAGAACCCCAGCGGCAAACTCACCCTCTCCAGGCCCAAAACTGAGACCTCGGTGCGGAGGGTGTCCATCCCCCAGGAGGCGGTGGATCTGCTGATTCACGAGCATGAGAAGCACCCTGAGAATCCGTATATGTTCCCCTCATCCACCACCGGAGAGATGTACTACCCCGACTCTGTAGTAAAACTCCACGAAAAGATCCTCAAGGATGCCGGACTGGAGCATATCCGCTTCCACGATCTGAGGCACACCTTCGCAACCCTGGCCCTGCAAAACGGAGTGGACATCAAGACAGTTTCCAGTATGCTGGGCCACTACGATGCCGGGTTCACCCTGCGGACTTACACCCACGCCACCCGCCAGATGCAGGATCAAGCGGCGGAAACCATGGGCAATTTCATGAGCCAGGTGATGTAGCCCCACCCCAAAACCGCCAAAAGCACCGGGCAGGAAGGCCAAGCTTCCTGCCCGGAACTCTCTAAACCTTTCCGCACATTTCGCCGTGTGGGTCAAGTTGTGGGTCGCCCCGTCTGACCCACTTTTTGCACTGGTTCGTAAAAAGTGGACAATAGACACGAGGAGTGCGAAGCAGTAAAATTAGAGAGGAAAAAGGAGGCAGGGGAGTATGTCGAAGCAACCAGGCAGCCACAACACACCACGAGCGGTAGTGGAGGAAATCCTACGGCTGCATATTGAAGAAGGTTACAGCTATCGCC
>CAMNQF010000036.1 GCA_946548895.1 uncultured bacterium
CCCCGCTTCCGCGGAGCCCCTCGCGCCGAGCGCTTTGCTAATATACCAGACCCTAAGCCCTTTGTCAACACCTTTTTTCGTATTTTTCCGGCCTTTTTTCAAAGACTTTTCCCGGATACAAAATGTTGCGTTTTGCGGCCTCGCCCACCACTATTTATCCCGCCCCGCCGGGAGCACCGCCGTCAAAACGGCCAGCGCCAAACACCCTGTGGGCAGGATACCCTCGGGCAGGGCCTTCATAACCCCGGTGAGCGCCAGCCCCAGCGCCGCCGCGGCAGCCAGGGCGGGCCGGCGCCCCTCCCCCCAGCACCGGGCCAGCAGCCCCGCCAGGGTCAGGTCGGGCAGCAGCCACAGGGCGGAGACCAGCCCTTCCAGCCTGGCGCTGTCCCCCAGCAGGCCCGCCGCCGCGAAAAAGGGCGCGTCCAGCTCCGCGGCCACCGCCGGGTTGAGCAGTCCCGCCGTCAGGGCGGCCAGGGCGGCGGCCGTCAGGCCCAGCGCCCCCAGCCAGGCCAGGCCAGACGCGGTCCCATCCGGCGGGGGCTCTGTTCTTTCCAGCAGGGGCAGAACGAACAGCCCCGTGGACATGACGAGCCCTCCGGCCGTCAGGGAGCTCTTCCAGCCGGCGGCGGGCTCCACCGCCCACTGCCAGTTCACCCGGGGCAGGCCCAACAGGAGGATGGCCGCCCCTGTGGCCAGCAGGGCCAGCCAGACGATCTCTGCCGCCCGGAAAAAGGCCGCGGACTTCCCCCACCCCATCCAGACCAGGGGCAGGGCCAGCAGCGCCAGCAGCCAGCCGGTGTTCTCCCCGCCGCCGGACGCCTGCTGAACCCGGTCCGCCGCCCGGGAGAGCACGTCCGCCATGAGCACCGTCCCCCACGCACAGTACAGCGCCCGCAGCGCCGGGTGGAGGGGGGCCCGTCCCACCCGCCGGAGCAGCAGCCAGCCCGCCCCCACGCCCAGCGCCGCCGCCAGCAGCAGCCAGCGCCAGTCCGCCCGGCCCGCGGCGGCGGCTCCCGCCGACAGCCCGCCCGCCAGCACGGCCACCCACAGCTGCCGGGCGGACAGCTTCTCACTGTTCAAGGGACCCACTCCATTCTTCCCAGTCGATAAGCTCCATCTCCCGTCCGGCCAGCAGGGGCAGGGTCAGGATCTCCCCGCCCTCCAGGCAGGCCAGGGCCTCCACCACCGTGGGGGCCTCAATGCCCCGGCGGGCCAGCAGCTCCAGCCGGCCGGCCGGGTCGGCGCAGCCGTCCAGCAGGGCCCCCGCCCCCTCCTCCGCCAGCCACACCGTGGCGGAGGCCCCCAGCTCCCGGTTGCGCAGGGCGGACAGCAAAACGTCCCGCAGGTCCGCGTCCCGCCCCACTATAATATAGGAGACGCTGGTGAGGGACAGCTCCTCCTCCCCCGACCAGGGGAGCTGCTCCAGGGCCTCCTCAAAGCTTCCGCCGGCGCACCGGCCCCGTTCCGGCCCGTTCTCCTCCCCGCCGCACACCGCCGTCAGCGTCAGGGGGTCCGCCCCGTCCACCCCCAGCACCCGCACCAGGGCCAGCCCCTCCGGCTCCCGGGGGACGGGCCGCCAGCCCGCCAGCAGCATGGCCCCGCAGGCGGCCAGCACCAGCCATTTTTTCATCCCTGGTTCCTCCTGTTCTCCGTGTTGAGGTAATCCGGCCGGGTTTTGACCTGGGGCAGGGGCTCCCGGAGCACGGTGTGGCCCTCCTTCTGCCTGCCCGCGTTGGAGGCGAAGGGGGTGAGGTAGGCCACGCCGAAGGTCTCCAGCCGGGCCAGCCGGTACACCAGCGCCAGCCCCGCCAGCACCAGCCCGGTCAGGCCCAGGATGCCCCCGGCGATGGTGATGAGGAACCGCCAGATGCGCAGGGCCCCGGCGAAATCCTGGCTGGGTGCGGTGTACCCGGCGATGCCGGCGGTGGCCACCACCACCAGCACGGCGGGGGACACCAGCTTGGCCTCCACCGCCGCCGAGCCCACCACCAGGCCGCCCAGGATGGACACGGTCTGGCCAATGGAGGAGGGCAGGCGCAGCCCCGCCTCCTGGAGGACCTCAAAGGCCAGCAGCATGACCAGCACCTCGGTGAGGGTGGAGAAGGGGACGTCCGCCTTGGCGGCGATGATGGACAGGGTGAGCTTCACCGGGATCAGCTCCGGGTCGAAGAGCACCGCCGCCGCGTACAGCCCCGGCAGGAAGAGGGTGATGAGCATACACACGTACCGCAGGACGGACAGGGCCCCGGCCACCGCCCAGCTGGTGCTGCGGTCCTGGCCAGTACGGAAGAAGCTGTCCAGGGTGGCGGGGAACAGCCAGCCCATGGGGATGCCGTCCACCAGGACCCCCACCCGGCCCTCCGCCAGCCCGGTGCAGAAGCGGTCGGGCCGCTCGGTGTAGGCGGTGAGGGGGAAGGCGGTGCGGCTCTCGCTGACAACATACTGCTCCAGGCTGCCGGTGGTCAGCAGGGCGTCGATGTCGATGCCCTCCAGCCGCGCCTTGACCTGCTCCGTCAGGGCGGGGTCGGCGATGCCCTCCACATATAATACGTCCACCGGGGTGACGGACTGCCGCCCCACGGTTTGCTCCTCGATTTTCAGCTCCGGGGCCCGGAACCGCCGCCGCACCAGGGAGGTGTTGGTGCGCAGGGACTCCACAAAGGCGTCCCGGGCGCCCTTCACGTCGGGCTCGTTCTCCGGGTTGGAGACGGACCGCTTTTCCTCCGTCCCCGCCGACAGGGTGAGGACCTGGGTCTTGCCGGGGAAGAACAGGGCCACGGAGCCGTCGATGAGGTCGAACACCACCTGGTCCATGGCGTCCCGCGCCTGGACGGACAGGGAGTACAGCCCGCCCTTGGCCATGAGGTCGAAGGCGGCGTCCAGGTCGGGGGCGGCCCGCAGGGCCTCGTTCTGGGCGAGGGGCCGCAGGACGTAGTCGCAGGCCCGCTCGTTGCGCACCTGTCCGGCGATATACAGCATTTCCACCTGCCGGGCGGGATCGTTGTTGAGGTAGAGGGCCCGCCGGTTGAAGTCGGCGCACCGGTCGAACACCCTGGCCACGTTGTCCGCCGTCAGGGGGGAGCTGAACCGGGGCTCCCGCCGTGGATGGGGGGGCGGCGTCTGTTTTTTCGCGCCGAAGATGCCCATGGTTTCGCCTCCTGGTCTTGTTGTCATGCTGCGAAGCGGCCAAGACGCTCAGTCGCTTTCGCTTCGTCTCGCTTTACAAACAGAAATACTGCGTATTTCTTTGGTTTGCAAAACTCGCTCCGCTCCAAGCTCCCTCACTGCCCGCTTCTACGCACTTCCCATTATTTCTTAACGAAACGTAAATTATGCGCCGCGTCTGTACAATCGGCGGCGTTGATGTTATAATATAATGTCCGTTTCCACAACGGCGCAAAAAACTGATAAAGGAGCCGCCCCTATGAACACCAATTACGACGTGATGATCCTGGGCACCGGCGAGGCCGGTATCTACGCCGCCTATGAGCTGGCCCTGAAATGCCCCGCCGCCCGTGTCCTGGTGGTGGACAAAGGGGCGGATATCTACCGCCGGCAGTGCCCCATCGTGGCCGGGAAGGTGAAGGCTTGCGTCCAGTGCAGGGTGTGCGGCACCATGTGCGGCTTTGGGGGCGCGGGGGCCTTTTCCGACGGCAAATTCAACTTCACCACCGCCTTTGGCGGCTGGCTCACCGACTTTCTGGAGGAGAAGGAGGTCATGGACCTCATCGGCTACGTGGATTCCCTCAACGTGAAGCACGGGGCCACCACGGAGGTCTATTCCACCGCCACGCCGGCGGCCCGGGCCCTGGAACGGGAGGCGCTGAAGTACGACCTCCACCTGCTTCAGGCCCAGTGCAAGCACCTGGGCACGGAAAACAACCTCAAAATTTTGACCAGCATCTACGAGGCCATCCGGGGCAAGCACACCTTCCTGTTCGACACCGCCGTGGAGTCCATCGAGGCCCAGGACGGCGCGTATACCCTGGTGGCGGAGGGCGGGGCGCGGTATACCGCCCCCTTTCTCATCGCGGGCCCGGGCCGGTCGGGGGCGGAGTGGTTCGCCAACCAGTGCAAGGGGCTGGGGCTGGAGCTGCTGAACAACCAGGTGGACATCGGGGTGCGGGTGGAGCTGCCCGCCGCGGTGTTTGAGCACATCACCGATGTGGTGTACGAGTCCAAGCTGATCTACCGCACCCAGCAGTACGGCGACCAGGTGCGCACCTTCTGCATGAACCCCTACGGCCACGTGGTGGCGGAGAACGTGGAGGGCATCAACACGGTGAACGGCCACTCCTACTCCGACCCGGCCCTGCGCTCGGAGAACACCAACTTCGCCCTGCTGGTGTCCAACCGCTTCACCTCCCCCTTCAACGAGCCCTACCGCTACGGAAAGCACATCGCGTCCCTGTCCAATATGTTGGCGGGGGGCGTGCTGGTCCAGCGGTTCGGGGACCTGGTGGGGGGCCGCCGCACCAACGACCACAGGATGTCCAAATCCTTTGTCCGGCCCACCCTCACCGCCGCCGTGCCGGGGGACCTGTCCCTGGCCCTGCCCAAGCGGCAGCTGGACGACATCATTGAGATGATCTACGCCCTGGACAAGCTGGCCCCGGGCACCGCCAACTATGACACCCTGCTGTACGGGGCGGAGGTGAAGTTCTACTCCGCCCGCATCCAGCTGTCCCATGAGCTGGAGACCGCCCTGCCCGGCTTCTTCGCCGTGGGCGACGGCGCGGGGGTAACGAGAGGTTTGGCCCAGGCGGGGGCCTCCGGCGTCAAAGCCGCCCGGGTGGTGGCCGCCCGGCTGAACCAATGAGGCCGCCGGAGGCGGCCCCCAAACGGCGGCCCAGCGCGGCGCCGGGCCTTTGTCCACTTTTCCGCCCTCAAAAAGTTACAAAATTGTAACGGCCTCTCCCGCGGCCAGCGGCGGGAATCCCCACCGTTCCACAGTTTTCAACAAGTTGCACAGAGTTTTCCACAATCCTTTTCCACGGTGTTGAGGTTGAAATAACGGCTGTCAAGGGAAACTTTCCCGGCTTATCCCACAAACTTTTCCATGGAGGTCCAGACTCTTGAAACGAACCACCCCCGTCATCCCCGCTGAGGACATCCAGCGGCAAAAAGAATACTGCGCCGAACTGCGTTCCCTGAACAGCCGGCGCCCCACGCCCCCCCTGGCCTATGTGGACACCTACGGGTGCCAGCAGAACGAGGCGGACTCCGAGCTTCTGCGGGGGATGCTGTGTGAAATGGGCTATGAGATCACGGACACCGACCAGGGGGCGGACGTGATCGTCATCAACACCTGCGCCATCCGGGAGCACGCGGAGCAGCGGGTGTTCGGCAACGTGGGGGCGCTGGTCCACGGCAAGCGGAAGAAGCCGGACCAGATCATCTGCCTGTGCGGCTGCATGGCCCAGGAGCCCCACGTGGCCCAGCGCCTGCGCCAGTCCTACCGCCATGTGGACCTGGTGTTCGGCCCCCAGGCCCTGTGGCGGTTCCCGGAGTTCCTGCGCCGGGTGATGCTGCGCCGGGGCCGGGTGTTTGAGACGGAGCCGTCGGACGGCGCCATCGCCGAGGGCCTGCCGGTGCGGCGGTCGGGCAGGCTGAAAGCCTGGGTGTCCATCATGTACGGCTGCAACAACTTCTGCTCCTACTGCATCGTGCCCTACACCCGGGGGCGGGAGCGCAGCCGGGAGCCGGAGGCCATTCTGAACGAGGTCAAGGCGCTGGCGGAGCAGGGGTATAAAGACATCACCCTGCTGGGCCAGAACGTGAACTCCTACGGCAGGGACCTGGAGGGAGGATGGGACTTCCCCCGGCTGCTAGAAGCGGCGGCGGGCATACCTGGGGACTTTCTCCTGCGGTTCATGACCTCCCATCCCAAGGACGCCACGGAGAAGCTGTTCGACGTGATGGCCAAATGCGAAAAGGTGGCCCCGGTGATCCACCTGCCCTTCCAGTCGGGGAACGACCGGGTGCTGGGGGCCATGAACCGCCGGTATACCCGGGCGCAGTACCTGGAGAAGGTCCGCTCGCTGCGGGCGCGCATCCCGGAGGTGGTGCTCACCAGCGACGTGATCGTGGGCTTCCCCGGGGAGACCACCCAGGAATTTGAGGACACGCTATCCCTGATTGAGGAGGTCCGCTTCGACGCCCTGTTCACCTTTATCTATTCCCCCCGGAAGGGCACCCCGGCGGCGGAACTGCCCGACCCCATGGGGAGGGAGGAGAAATCCGCCAACTTCGACCGGCTGGTGGAGGCCCAGAACCGCATTTCCCTGGAAAAGCACCGGGCCTATATCGGCACGGTGCGGCGGTGCCTCATCGACGGCGCGGGGGAGGACCCCCGGCACAGCCTCACCGCCCGGACGGCGGGGGGCCGGCTGGTCCATCTGGACGGGGACCCGGCGCTGATCGGGCAGTACGCGGACGTTCGAATCACAGGCTGCTCCACCTGGGCGTTATTCGGTGAATTATGACAAGACATGATATCATTTTGAAATGGACCGCCTACCTCGCCGCGCTGGCGCTGACGGCGGTGGTCAACTACTATGTGCTGGGCCCCCTGCCCATCTCCCTGCCCCTGCTGCTGCCCATCCTGGCGGTGGCGGGCGGGACGCTGGAGGGCCCCTCCTTTGGGGCGGTCTACGGCGGGGCCTGCGGGGCGGCGATGTCCAGCCTGGGCCATATGGGCCCCGGCTGCATCGCGTCCCTGGCCCTGTTCGGCTGGGCGGCGGGGCTCACCGCCCAGTATCTCCTCCGGCGGGACGTGTGGGGCCATTTCATCTGCTCCGCCGCCGTCCTGTTCTGCTGGGAACTGTGGGAGGTGGGCCACCGCCTGCTGGCCCGGCTGGCCCCGCCGGAGGCGCTGCTCCGGGTGGCGCTGCCAGAGCTGGGCTGGTCCCTGGCCCTCATCCTGCCGGTGTACTGGCTGGGCCGGTTCTGCTGCGTCCATTACGGGAGGATCTACCATGAATAACCCCTTTGACCCCGTCCACATTCAGGAGGAAAAGGCCGACCGGGAGGCCCGCCGCCTCCGGCTGCGCTCCAACCTGCTGATTGCCATCTTCTGCGTCCTTCTGGCCGCCTTTGTGGCCGTGCTCTACCAGGCCCAGATCGTCCAGGGGGACGACTACCTGTCCAACTCCACCGTGCGCAATGTCCAGCCGGAGCAGGTGAACAGCGTCCGCGGGGAGATTCTGGACCGCTACGGCCGGGTGCTGGTGTCCAACGTGGTGAGCTACAACGTGGAGCTGGACACCACCGCCATGGGGGCGGACCGCAACGCCATTCTGGACCGGCTGCTCACCATCTGCAAGGAGGAGGGCGTGGAATGGTCGGACAGCCTGCCCATCTCCCAGACCGCCCCCTGGACCTACACGGTGGCCTCTCCCTTCACCTATCAGGACGAGGACGAGGACGGGGAGCCCGTGACCAGGGACACCCTGCTGGGCCAGCTGGCCAGGCGGAAGCAGTACAAGTGGCTGGAGGACGGCAAGCCGGTGCCGGACGCCGCCGGGCTGCTGGCGGCCATGTGCGGCACCTTCGGCCTCATCGACGCGGAGGCGGGGGAAGTCCCCTCCCAGCGGGACCGGGAGCTGGCCGGGGTGCTGTATGAGCTGTACCTGCGCAATACCGGCCTGAACAACAACGTCTACGTGTTCACCCGGGGGGTGGACATCACCTTTATTTCCAAGGTAAAGGAGAACGCCCTGGCGGGGGTGCGCATTGAGACGGCCACCTCCCGCAAGTATGGCACCAGCTACGCCGCCCACGTGCTGGGCTATACCGGCTCCATCAACCGGGGCCAGCAGGCGGAGCATTATAAGGAGCTGGGCTATCCCATGAACGCCACCGTGGGCCAGGCCGGGGTGGAGCTGGCCTTTGAGGAGCATCTCCATGGGGTCAGCGGCACCCGGCTCATTGAGCGGGACCAGGACGGCAACGTGGTCAGCCAGGAGTGGCGGAAGGAGCCGGAGCCGGGGGACAACGTGGTGCTCACCCTGGACATCGCCCTCCAGGCGGCCACGGAGGACCTGCTGGCCCAGTACACCGCCCGCCAGGAGGAGCCCAAGCCCATGGCGGCGGCGGTGGTGGACATGAGCGGCGGGGTGCTGGCCCTGGCCTCCTATCCCAGCTACGACCTGTCCACTTTCCGGGAGAACTACGCCGAGCTGGCCGGGGACCTGGAGCGCAAGCCCCTGCTGAACCGGGCCACCCAGGGGGTGTACGCCCCCGGCTCCACCTTCAAGATGCTCACCGCCATCGCGGCCCTGGACTCCGGCACCATCACCACCCGGGAGCGCATCCAGTGCACCGGCAAATACCGCTTCTACCCCAACCCCGCCGACCAGCCCAACTGCTGGTTGACCTACGGGCACGGGACGGAAAACGTGACCGACGCCATCAAGGACTCCTGCGACGTCTTTTTCTACGACGTGGGGCGGCGCACCGGCATCGCCACCATCCGGGAGTACGCCCAGAAGTTCGGCCTGGGGGAGTACACCGGCATTGAGCTGGTGGAGGAGAAGGGCCGGGTGGCCGGCCCGGAGACCTCCGAGGCCCTGGGCGGGTCCTGGTTTGACGGCAGCACCATGTACGCCGCCATCGGCCAGGAGAACAACGGCTTCACCCCCCTCCAGCTGGCCAACTATATCGCCACCCTGGTGAACGGCGGCAACCACTACGCCTGCCACCTGCTGAAGGAATTCAAGTCTAGCGACTACAGCCAGGTCACCGAAACCTATGAGGCGGTCCCCCTGCACACCGTGGACATTCAGCCGGAGCACCTGGCCCTCATCAAGCAGGGGATGTACGACCTGTCCAAGACGGCCACCATGGCCCGCTGGTTCGCCCCCCTCCCGGTGGAGGTGGGCTGCAAGACAGGCACCGCGGAGACCTCCTCCAAGGCGGCCACCACCAACGCCCTGTTCGTGTGCTTCGCCCCCTATGACGACCCCCAGATCGCCCTGTGCCTGGTGGCGGAGGGCGGCGACGCCGGAGGCAGCCTGGCGGAGCTGGCGGCGGGGATCCTGTCGCAATACTTCTCCACCGACGGCTCCCTGTCTGCCGTCAGCGGCGAGAACGCGCTCCTGCGCTGAAGCGGCGCCGGGCCCATTTCGGAACAATGTTCCGGGATGGGTCCGGCGTTTTCTTCCGCATAATCATTTTTGGCAAAAGCACCAAGATTGAAAAAATCGAAAACCGATGCTCCCCTCCCGCATCCTGCATTCCTGATTTTGGAAAACCCTTGCGCCCCAGGACTTCCACAACTTCCACACAAACTTCCACACCCTTGTGCAAGGTTGCACGGCGGAATTCTTGCATTGGGCGGTTTACATAAAGGATTTCCGCCGGATTTCTTCGGTTAAATCCACGATTTTATCCGCCGGGGCAAAAAAATCCGTCCAAGGGCTTGACAAACCCTGGACGTCGGTATGCAACAGGCCCCGGCCGTTTGGCCGGGACCCGGTGGTCATTGTTTTGTGAATTCTTCCGCCACCTTGGCGATGTTGGCGGCACACAGGCCGAACTCCTCCAGCAGCGCCGCCGCCGGGCCGGAGTGGCCGAACACGTCGTTGATGCCGATGCGGCGCACAGGGGTGGGACACTTCTCGCAGAGCAGGGCGCACACCGCCTCTCCCAGGCCGCCGATGACGGAGTGCTCCTCGCAGGTGACGATCCTGCCGCACTCTTCCGCCGCCTTGAGCACCAGCTCTCCGTCCAGGGGCTTGATGGTGGCCATGTTGATGATCCGGGCGGATACGCCCCGGTCCGCCAGCAGCTTTCCGGCCTCCACGGCCTCGGCCACCAGCAGGCCGTTGGCGATGATGGCCACGTCCGTGCCGTCCCGCATGACCTCGCCCTTCCCGATCTCAAAGCGGAAGCTCTCCCCGTCGTGGAACACGGGCACCGGGGAGCGGCCGAAGCGCATATACACCGGCCCCTCGTGCTCATAAGCGGCCTTGACCATGGCCTTGGCCTCCACCGCGTCGGCGGGGGACATGACCACCATGCCGGGGATGGAGCGCATGAGGGCGAAGTCCTCCAGGCACTGGTGGGAGGCGCCGTCCTCGCCCACGGAGATGCCGCCGTGGGAGGCGCCGATCTTCACGTTGAGGCCGGTGTAGCCGATGGAGTTGCGCACTTGCTCATAGGCCCGGCCGGCGGCGAACATGGCAAAGGAGGAGGCAAAGGCCGTCATGCCCATGGAGGCGGCCCCGGCGGCGGCGGCCATCATGTTGGCCTCGGCGATGCCGCAGTTGAAGTGCCGGTTGGGGAAGGCCTTGCCGAACACCCCGGTCTGGGTGGAGCCCGCCAGGTCCGCGTCGAACACCACGATGTCCTCATGGGCCTGGCCCAGCTCCCGCAGGGCCTCGCCGTACCCGGTCCGGGTGGCGATTTTTTTCACGTCCGCCATTTACACCGCCTCCAGTCTCGCCAGCTGGGCGTTGAGCTCGTTCAGCGCGAGTTCCGCCTGCTCGTCGTTGGGGGCCTTGCCGTGCCAGCCCACCTGGTTTTCCATAAAACTGACCCCTTTGCCCTTGACGGTCTTCATGATGATGGCGAAGGGCCGGCCCTTCACGGCCCTGGCCTGGGCGAAGGCCCCCTCCAGGGCGTCGTAGTCGTGGCCGTCGATCTCCGCCGTCTCCCAGCCGAAGGCCCGCAGCTTCTCGCCGATGGGGTAGGGGCTCATGACCTGGTCCACCGGCCCGTCGATCTGGAGGCCGTTGTTGTCGATGACGGCGCACAGGTTGTCCAGCTTGTAGTGGTGGGCGAACATGAAGGCCTCCCACACCTGGCCCTCCTGGATCTCGCCGTCCCCCAGCAGGGCGTACACCCGGCAGGGGTTGTTCTGGAGCTTGGCGGCCAGGGCCATGCCGCAGGCGGCGGAGATGCCCTGGCCCAGGGAGCCGGTGGACATATCCACGCCGGGGATGGACTTCATATCCGGGTGGCCCTGGAGGTAGCTGCCGATGTGGCGCAGGGTTTTCAGGTCCTCCCAGGGGAAGAACCCCCGGAGGGCCAGGGCGGCGTACAGCCCGGGGGCGCAGTGGCCCTTGGACAGGACGAAGCGGTCCCGGTCCGGCTTGCGGGGGTCCCCGGGGTCCACGTTCAGCTCTTTGAAATAGAGGTAGGCAAACAGCTCGGCGGCGGACAGGCTCCCGCCGGGGTGGCCCGCCTTGGCGGCGTGGGTGGACTCAATGATGCCGATGCGCACCTTGCAGGCGTTGACCATCAGCGCCTTTTTTTCGTTGTCAGTCATCATATTCCTTCTTTCTTTGCCAGATAGGGGGGACGATGGGCCGGAGCACCCACCGGTCGTGGAAATGTTCCAGGACCTCCTCCGGCTCGCAGATGCTGAAGGAGAACGTGGTGCTCCTGTTGAAGCCCCGCTTCCCGGAGCCGTCCACCACGCAGGACACAAGACCGGGGCAGGACGCGCCGGGGGGCCAGGGGGAGAACTCCGGCCGGTTGGGGGAATCGGGGAAGTGCTGGGTCTCCAGGCAGAAGCCGTGGCGGTTGCCGTACACCGCGCCCCCCTTGCCCCTGGGGCAGCCGTCCAGGAAATTGCCCGTATAGAACTGCACCCCCGGCATATTGCTGGATACCGTCATGCGGATGCCCGTCCTGGGGGACCACGCGTGGGCGGCGAGGCTGTTCGGGCTCCTGAGTCCGCCATGGGTGGGGTTCAGCACCCAGTTGTGGTCGTAGCCCCCCGCCAGGACCAGCTGCTCAAAGCCGTCGCCGATGCGGGCCCCGATAGGCGTCCCGACGCGGCAGATATCAATATCCTCCCGCAGGTCCATGGGGGTGCCCTCCACCGGGGCGACCTCCCCGGTGGGGATGGAGCCGGGGCCGACGGGCGTATAGTAGTCGGCGTACAGCAGGATATGCTGGTCCTCCACGCTGCCGCTGTCGTGGCCGGAGAGGTTGAAGTAGCTGTGGTTGGTGACGTTGCAGATGGTGTCCTTGTCGCTGCTGTGGCTGTAGTCGATCACCAGGTCCCCGCCGCGCAGCATATAGGTCACCTCCGTCTTCAGCGTACCGGGGTAGCCCTCCTCCCCGTCGGGGCTGACCAGGGAGAGGCTGACATAGTGCTCCCCCAGCCCCTCCACCGTCCACACCCGCTTGTCGAAGCCCACGTTCCCGCCGTGGAGGTGGTTGGGCCCCTCGTTGGCGGCCAGCCGGTACTCCACGCCGTTCAAAGTGAACTTCGCCCCGCCGATGCGGTTGGCGTACCGGCCCACAATGGCGCCCATATATTTATCCTGGGCCATGTAGTCCTCCAGGGTGTCGAAGCCCAGCACCACGTCCACCGGGTTCCCTTTGACGTCGGGGACCTCCAGGGAGCGTACCGCGCCGCCATAGGTGATGATCTTGCACGTCATGTCCTCGCCCAGGATGCTTTTCCCCCGCAGGGTGATCTCCTCCACGGGCGTCCCGTCGGGCATATGGCCGAAGATCCGTCTGTTATCCTCCATGCTCCGCCTCCTCGCGCGCGGCCGGGCGGGCCCGGCCCGTTGTGGTCATGTTGTATTTTAGTATACCACGCCCAGCCGCCGAAAACAACCGCAATCCGTATTTTTCTGCCTGTTTTGTCGAATTGTAAACAGTTCTAAAAATTTACCGTTTTCTGTTGGCAATCTTTCAAAATTTTGATATACTACTGAGCCATAAGGATTAAACTGGCGGATTGTCCGCCGGCGGGAAGGATGGTGGCCCAGGTGCGGGGATCGCTGCCGAAACTGAAGGAGAAACTGCTGGAAGCGCTGAAGGCGGTGCTGCCCATCGTGGGCATCGTGCTGGCGCTGTGCTTCAGCGTGGCCCCCATCTCGGGCAGCATCCTGCTGTGCTTCCTGCTGGGGGCGGCCATGATCATCGTGGGCGTGATGTTCTTCACCCTGGGGGCGGAGGCCAGCATGACCCCCATGGGGGAGCGGGTAGGCGCCGCCGTCACCCGCAGCCGGAGCCTGCCCCTCATCATCGGCATGGGCTTCCTGCTGGGCGTGCTCATCACCATCTCGGAGCCGGACCTCCAGGTGCTGGCGGGCCAGGTGCCCGCCGTGCCCGGCATGACGCTGATCCTGTCGGTGGCGGCGGGGGTGGGGGTGTTCCTGGTGCTGGCCCTGCTGCGTATGCTGCTGGGCGTGCCCCTGGCGCCCATGCTGGTGTTTTTTTACGCCGTGGTATTCGCGCTGGCCCTGTTCGTCCCCCCGGACTTTCTGGCGGTGGCCTTTGACTCCGGCGGCGTCACCACCGGGCCCATGACGGTGCCCTTCATCATGGCCCTGGGCGTGGGCATCTCCGCCATCCGCAGCGACCGCCGGGCCGCCGCGGACAGCTTCGGCCTGGTGTCGCTGTGCTCCATCGGCCCCATCCTGGCGGTACTGGTGCTGGGGATGATCTTCCGGCCGGAGGACGGGGCGTACACGCCCCCGGTGCTGCCGGAGATTGCCGACTCCGTGGAGCTGTGGGCGCTGTTCCGCAGCGGCCTGCCCACCTACATGAGGGAGATCGCGGTATCCCTGCTGCCCATCACGGCGCTGTTCGGCATTTTCCAAGTGGCGGCTTTAAAGCTGTCCGCCCGGACGCTGAAGAAGATCGGGGTAGGGCTGGCGTACACCTATGTGGGGCTGGTGCTGTTTCTCACCGGGGCCAACGTGGGCTTCATGCCCGCGGGCAATTACTTAGGCCAGGTGATGGCCGGCCTGCCCTACCGCTGGATCGTGGTGCCGGTGGGCATGGCCATCGGCTATTTCATCGTCAAGGCGGAGCCCGCCGTCTACGTGCTGAACAAGCAGGTGGAGGAGATCACCGACGGGGCCATATCCTCCGCCGCCATGGGGGCGGCCCTGTCCCTGGGCGTGGCCGCGTCCATCGGGCTGGCCATGGCCCGGGTGCTCACCGGGATATCCATTTTGTGGTTTCTCATCCCCGGGTACGCCATTGCCATCGCGCTGTCCTTCTTTGTGCCCAAGATCTTCACCGCCATCGCTTTCGACTCCGGCGGCGTGGCATCCGGCCCCATGACCGCCGCCTTTCTGCTGCCCTTTGCCCAGGGCGCCTGCGCGGCGGTGGGGGGGAACATCGTCACCGACGCCTTCGGGGTGGTGGCCATGGTGGCCATGACCCCGCTGATCGCCATCCAGGTGCTGGGCCTGGTCTACCAGCTCCGCCAGAGCTCCGCCGCCAAGGCCCAGCGGGCCGCCGCGCCGGCTTTCGACGGCCTGGACGACGACGCCATTATTGAGCTGTAACCGCCGGGTATTGTTGTTCATTCTTTTTCTTGAACGAAAAAGAATCAAAAAGAACTTGAATCCGCGGGCAAACCGTATTGCAACGTATCCACACGGCAGCCGAAGTGGGGAGAAGACGTTTTATGAATGAATTATATCTCATGATCGCCATCGCGCCCCGGGGCTCTGCCCGGCAGTTCCTGGCCCTGTTCGCGCGCCACAATGTGGCCGTCACCCTGAGCACTCTGGGCCAGGGGACGGCGGGCAGCCAGCTGCTGGACTACTTCGGGCTGGAAAAATCGGAGAAGGTGGTCACCTTTTCGGTGGTCACCCGGTCCTCCTGGCGGGCGGTGAAATCCGCCATGCAGAAGGAGCTGCGCATCGACGTGCCCGGCACGGGCATCGCCTTTATCGTCCCGTTGAGCAGCATCGGGGGAAAAAAGCCCCTGGCCTTCCTCACCGACGGCCAGGATTTTGAAGCAGGGGAGGAGAGCGCCTTGAGGGGCACCAAATACGAGCTGCTGGTGGTCATCGCCAACCAGGGCCACACCGAGCTGATTATGGACGCCGCCCGGGAGGAGCAGGCGGGGGGCGGCACCGTCCTCCACGCCAAGGGTACCGGCATGGAGAAGGCGGAGAAATTTCTGGGCTTCTCCCTGGTGAACGAGAAGGAGATGGTGTTCATCGTGGTGAAAACCGCCACCAAGAACCGCATCATGCGGGCCATCATGGACAAGGCGGGGATGAACACCGACGCCAAGTCCATCGTGTTCTCCCTGCCGGTCACGGGCACCGCCGGAATGCGGCTTCTGGAGCTGGCCGGGGACGAGACGGACGGGGACTGACCATGGATGCGCCGGAGACCCTCACCGTCAACGGGCGGGCGTACACCCTTCTGCGCCTGCTGGGCAAGGGCAAAGGGGGCTATACCTGGCTGGCGGAGCGGGACGGGGCGCGCTACGCGCTGAAGCAGATCCACCACGAGCCCTGCGATTACTACCAGTTCGGGGACAAGCTGGCCGCCGAGCTGCGGGATTATGAGACGCTGTCCGCCCTGGGCGTGCCCATGCCCCGGCTGCTGGACGCGGACCGGGCGGGGGAGCGCCTGCTGAAGGAGCTCCTCCCCGGGGAGACGGTCTACCGCCTGGCCCTGCGGAACGCCGTGGAGCCCTGGCACTGGGAGCAAGTCCGGGCCCTGTCCCAAACCCTCCGGGAGGCAGGGTGGAACATCGACTGGTTCCCCACCAACTTCATTCCCGGCGGGGACACGCTCTACTACGTGGACTACGAGTGCAACCCCTATATGGACCAGTGGAGCTTTGAGAACTGGGGAGCGCGGTACTGGTCCCGCACCCCGGAACTGGACGCCTATGCCAAGGAGCATGGAGATTTGTAGAGGAGAACCCATGGAACAAAAGAACAAGTACGCCGTGCTGATCTACCCCAGCTTCTCCCTCCAGGAGGTCACCTGCCTCACCTCCGCCCTGACGGTGTGGTTTGGGGAGAAGATCGACGTCATCGCCAGCGAACACAAACCCTATGCCAGCGAGGAGGGCTTCCAGGTCACGCCCACGAAAACGGTGGACCAGGCGGAGCCGTCCGATTACACCTGCGTGATCCTCCCCGGCACCGTCAACCCCCTGCCCGCCCTGTTCGACGAAAAATTGACCGCTTTTCTCCGCCGGGGAAGGGGGACGGACACTCTGTTCGCCGCCATTTCCTCCGCCCCCGCCCTGCTGTCCAGGGCGGGGCTGCTGGAAGGGAAGGACTTCACCGCCGGGTTCTTCATGCAGATGGCGGAGACGTTCCCCTTCATTGACACCGCTCATTTTGTCCACCGCCCGGTGGTGGAGGACGGGAACGTGATTACGGGGATCGGGATGTTCTTCCGGGAGTTCGCCCAGGCGGTGCTGAACCGGCTGGGCTACGACGTGGGGGAGCATTTCATGGACACCTCCGGGCAGGCGTTCACCGAGGACGAGCTCACCTTCTATTGGACGGAGGAGGACTACCAGGAGTTTTTGCAGGAGCTGAAGGAATTTACAGACAAGGACTGATCGCATGAAACGGGAAAAAAGCTGCGGCGCGGTAATTTTCCGCGGAGAAAATACCGGCCGTAATTATCTGATTCTCACCAGCACCCTGGGCCACACCACCCTGTGCAAGGGCCATGTGGAGGGGGGCGAGACGGAGCACGAGACGGCGGTGCGTGAGATCATGGAGGAGACGGGCCTGACGGTGGACTTTGTGGACGGCTTCCGGGAGGTCATCACCTACTCCCCCCGCCCCGGCCGGGTGAAGGACGTGGTGTTTTTTCTGGCCCGGGTGTCCGGCGGGGAGCCGGTCTGCCAGCCCGAGGAAGTGGAGGCCATCCGCTTCCTGCCCTTCGGCGAGGCGCTGGCGGCGCTGACCCACGGTTCCGACCGGGACACCCTCCAAAAGGCCCACGCCTTTTTGGAGGGCCGCTGACCCATGCCCACGCCTCTGTATGACCGCCTGCGGGCGCTGGCGGGAACCCGCCCCCTGCGGCTGGATATGCCCGGGCACCAGGGCGGCCCTGTGGCCGGGGGCTTTCCCTGGCCGTCGGAGCTGGACTTCACGGAAAACGGCGCCACCGGCGACCTGTACGGCGGGGAGCCCGACGCCATCCAGGCGGCGGAGGGCCTCTGGGCGGCCCGGCTGGGCTTTGACTCCTGCCTGTTCCTCACCGGGGGCTCCACCCAGGGCGTCCACGGGGGGCTGGCCCTGCTGGCGGGGGCGGGAGGGACCGTCGCCCTGGACCGGGGGAGCCACCGCTCCGCCTACCACGCCCTGGCTCTGCTGGATTTGAAGCCTGTATTCCTCCCCCGGCCCTGGCTGGCGGAGGAGGGGGTGTCCGGGCCTATTTCCCCGGAGGCGGTGGAGGAAGCCCTGTCCGCCCGCCCGGAGGTCAAAACAGTCTGTATTGTCTCACCCACATATTACGGCGTGTTGTCGGATATTCCCGCCATTGCGGCGGTGTGCCGGGCCCACGGGGCCAAGCTGATGGTGGACGGGGCCCATGGGGCCCACCTGCCTTTTCTGGGGTACGGGGGCTATCAGGCGGCGGACGTAGTGGTGATGTCCGCCCACAAGACCCTCCCCGCCCCCGGCCAGACCGCCCTGCTGCTGGCCAACGGCTTCGGGCTGGGGGACCTTCAGCGGTGGGGTTCGGTGTACGGCACCTCGTCGCCGTCCTATGTGCTGATGGCCGCCCTGGACGCGGTCCGGGACTACATGGAGGGGGAGGGCGCGGCCAGGTACCGGGAGACGGCCCAACGGCTGGACGGCCTGCGGAGGCGGAGGCCCGCCCTGCGGGGGCGGGAGGGCCTGGCTCTGGACCCCGCCCGGCTCACCCTGTTCAGCCCGGACGGCTTCGCCTTGGCGGATGCCCTGCGGGCCCGGGGAATTTACCCCGAGCTGGCGGACCGGGGCCATGTGGTGTGCATCCTCACCTGTGCCGGCGGCCCGGCGGAGCTGGACTGGCTGGAGGCGGCGCTGGCGGAAAGCGGCCTCTCCGGCCCCCCCGCCCCCCTGCCCGCCCCGCCGGAGCCGCCGGAGGCGGCGCTCACCCCCCGGCAGGCCTTGTTCGCCCCCCGGGAGCGGGTCCCTCTGGCGGACAGCGCCGGCCGGACCGCCGCCGGGCAGATCGCCCCCTATCCCCCCGGCGTGCCCGTCATCGCGCCGGGGGAGCGCATCCAAAAAAAACATCTGGCCTATTTGGCGGAAATAGGGTATAATATGGACCGCTGCGACGTGATCCATCTCAGGGAGGAGTGACCCCAATTGGACCTGCCTCATCCGCTGTCCCACGCCTACCTCATCACCGGGGGGAGCGGGGACAGCCGCGCCGGCCTGGTGAAGCGGCTGGCGGCGGCCTATCTATGCCAGGGAGAGCGCCCTCCCTGCGGGCGCTGCGCCCCCTGCCGGAAGGTGCTGGCGGGCGTCCACCCGGATGTGTCCTATACCGGCCCCGCCCCAGGCAAGCAGGAGACCGGCGTGGACCAGATCCGCGCCCTGCGGTCCGACGCCTACATCCGCCCCAATGAGGGCAGGCGCAAGGTGTACGTCATCGACCCGGCGGACGCCATGAACCCCGCCGCCCAGAACGCCCTGCTGAAGGTGCTGGAGGAGGGCCCCGCCTACGCCGCCTTCCTGCTGTCCGCCGGCCGGCCCGGGGTGCTGCTGGACACAGTGCGCTCCCGGTGCGAGCTGCTGGCCCTGCCCCCGGAGGAGCCGGAGCCCGACCCGGCGCTGGCGGCCCAGGCGTCCTCCCTGGCGGAGCTGCTGCTGGGGGGCGGCGAGCTGGACTGCGCCCGCGCCCTGGTGGAGCTGGAGCTGTCCAAGCCCAAGGCGGACCAGCTGTCCGCCCTGCTCACCGCGGTGGAGAGCCAGGTGTCCGCCCGGCTGGCCCGGAACCCCCGGCGGGGGGCCCAGGTGCTCCGGGCCCTCAAGGCCTGCCGGGAAAACGCGGTCTACCGTCCCGGCGCGGGGCACACCCTGGGCTGGCTTGTGACACAGTTATTCTAATGTACAAACAGATGTTTCACGTGAAACATCCGAACCTGCAAGCATACGGAGGACAAGCTTATGACGGAGATCATCAGCGTCCGGTTCCGGCCGGGCGGCAAGCAATACTATTTTGATCCGGCGGGCCTGTCGGTGGCGGAGGGCCAGAGCGTCATCGTGGAGACGGGCAAGGGCCTGGAATACGGGGTCTGCGTAACCCGCAACACCATGGTGGAGGACGAGGCGGTGGTGCAGCCCCTGCGCCCGGCGGTCCGGCTGGCCACGGAGAAGGACGAAAAGCAGGTGCGGGAGAACCGGGGCAAGGAGAAGGAGGCCCTGCGCGTCTGCCAGCAGCTGGTGGCCCGCCATGGGCTGGACATGAAGCTGGTCCAGGTGGAGTACAGCTTCGACGGCAATAAAATCCTGTTTTTCTTCACCTCCGACGGGCGGGTGGATTTCCGCGCCCTGGTGAAGGATCTGGCGGGCATCTTCCGGGCCCGCATCGAGCTGCGGCAGATCGGCGTGCGGGACGAGGCCCGGATGCTGGGCGGCTTCGGCATCTGCGGCAAGCCCTTCTGCTGCTCCCAGTTCCTGGACGAGTTCCAGCCCGTGTCCATCAAGATGGCCAAAACCCAGAACCTCTCGCTGAACCCCACCAAGATTTCGGGCACCTGCGGGCGGCTGATGTGCTGCCTCAAATACGAGCAGGGGGCCTATGAGGACGCGGTGAAGCGCTGCCCGAAGGCGGAGTCCTTTGTGGAGTGCCCCGACGGGGTGGGGACGGTGTCCGCCGTCAACCTGCTGAAGGAACAGGTGAAGGTGCGGCTGGAGGACTCCACGGAGCAGCCCAAGAGCTACCTGGCGGAGGAGATCCGGGTGGTCCGCAACGGCAAGGGCCGGCGGCCCGAGGGCTACGAGGCGCCCCCCCAGGCGGAGCTGGACAAGCTGCGCACCGAGGAGGGGGAGCGGGTCCGCTCCGGCGGGCGGATAGAGGGCCCCTCCGACCTGAACCAGGTACTGGAGCGCTACCTGGGGGAGGCCCCCCAGCAGCGCCAGGCCGACCGCGGGCAGAAGCAGGGAGGACGCAAGGGCGGGCAAGGCCGTCCCGCCCAGGGGCAGCCCCGGCAGCAGGGGCAGGCGCCCCGCCAGCCGCAGAAACAGGCCCAGCCCAAGCAGCCCGCCGCTCCCCAGCGGGAGCAGCCTCCCCAGCAGGGCCAGCAGGCCAAGGAGGGCCAGAACCACAAACGGCGGTACCGCCCGCACCACCGCCGCCGCCCCGGCGGGGGCCAGGGCTCCCAACCGCCGCAAGGATGAGCAGAGGGCCCGCCGGGACGGCGGGCCTTTTTTCACCCCGGACGCAACGGTTTTGCCTCCTCCGGGGTGTTATCAGTAGACAGGCACAACAACCGCGCCGCGGCCGAGGCGCGGAGGAAAGAAGGCGATGGCCTTGACACAGGAGCAGCGCACCCAGGCGGTGGAGCGCTGGGGCGATATGGTATGGCGGCTGGCATTGGCCCGCACCGCCAGCGTCCCGGACGCGGAGGACGTGTTTCAGGAGGTTTTTCTGCGCTTTTTCCGCCATGAGGACCGGCTTCAGTCCGACGAGCACCGCAAGGCGTGGCTCATCCGCTGCACGGTGAACCGGGCCAAAAGCGTGCTGTCCTCCCCCTGGCGGCGGCGCACCGTGCCGCTGGAAACCGCCGAGGAGGTGGGCGTGGAGGACGACTACCGCGAGGTATACAGCGCGGTGCTCTCCCTGCCCGGGAAATACCGGGCCGTCATCCACCTGCACTACTTCGAGGGCCTGTCGGTGGCCGAGATGGCCGCCATGCTGGAAGTGCCGGAGGGCACCGTCAAGTCCCAGCTCAGCCGGGGCCGTGCCCTCCTGCGGGATATGCTGAAGGAGGCAGAGCTATGAAGCGGTACAAGCAGGCAAACGAGGGCATCCACGCCCCCGAGGATTTGAAGGAAAAAGCCGCCCGGCCCGCCGGGAACCGCTCCGTCCCCCGCTGGACGGGGGCGGTGGCGGCGGTGCTGGCGGCGGCGCTGATTGGAGGGATTGCCATGTGGCCCGGCGGAAGCAGCGGCCCGGAGGGAGCTCCCATGCTCCTGACCGCCGGCGGGAACGGCCCCGTTTCGGACAAACAGCCCCCCGCCGGCGGGGAGGGGCAGGACGGCCTCCTCCGGTCCGCGCCGGAGGAGGGGACTACCTGCGGCCCGGACGGCGTGCCCACGTCCTATGAGGTCCACGCCCTGGCCCTGGCCAGCGCCCCGGAGACGGCCCCCTACCCCAAGGACGAGGATTTCTACTCCGACATCGGCGACAGCGGGGACGCCTGGGAGAAGGCCAGCCGCGCCTATAACGAGGCTTACGACGCCTGGTCCGCGAGCCAGAAGGCCCTGCGTTCCGGCACGGACTACACCGGGCTGCTGGACGGCTTTATTTCCAGCACCACCACCCAATTCCTCTCCGGCGCGGACGGGGAAAACCGGGTGTACTCCCCCATCAACGTCTATATGGCGCTGTCCATGCTGGCGGAGACCGCCGGGGAAAACAGCCGGGCGCAGATTCTGGACCTGCTGGGGGTGGACTCCATCGAGGCGCTGCGCACCCGGGCGTATACCCTTTGGCGGGACAACTACCGGGATGACGGGGCAGTCACCTCCCTGCTGGCCAACTCCCTGTGGCTGCGGGACGGCATGACCTATAGCCAGAGCACCCTGGACGCTCTGGCGGAGCACTACTATGCCTCCTCCTTCTCCGGCGCGATGGGCTCGGAGGAGTACAACCAGGCCCTGCGGGACTGGATCAACGCTCAGACCAACGGCCTGCTGGCGGAGCAGGCCCAGGGGCTGGAGATGGCCCCGGAGACGGTGCTGGCCCTGGCCTCCACCATCTACTTCAAGGCCGCCTGGGACAACGAGTTCAGCAAGGAGCTCACCGAAACGGATACTTTCCACGCCCCGTCCGGCGACGTGGACGCGGACTTCATGCGCAAGACCCTGGAGAGTAGCTTTTACTGGGGGGACAGCTTCACCGCCGTCCAGCTCCAGTTCCAGCGCGGGGGCTCCATGTGGCTGGTCCTCCCCGACGAGGAATGCTCTGTGGATGAGCTGCTCCAGAGCGGCGAGGCCATGGATTTCCTCCTCTCCCCCAAATACGACCAGTACGACGAAAACGGCAAGGTGACGCGGGAGGGCTGGACCGGGCAAAAATTCCTCAACATCAACCTGTCCATGCCCAAGTTCGACGTGTCCTCCGACCTGGACCTGATCGCGGGCCTGAAAGAGCTGGGCGTCACCGATGTGTTCGACTACACCGTCTCCAACTTCGACCCCCTGGGGGCATCCACCGGCGACCCCATCTATGTATCCCAGGCCAAGCACGCCGCCCGGGTGAAGGTGGATGAGGAGGGCTGCGAGGCGGCGGCCTACACCGTCATCATGGCGGAGTGCGGCGCGGCCATGCCCCCCGACGAGGAAGTGGACTTTGTGCTGGACCGGCCCTTCCTGTTCGCCGTCACCGGGGACAGCGGCCTGCCCCTCTTTGTGGGCGCGGTAAACCAGCCCAACGGGTGAGTTCCTTTTTCTCGAGAGAAAAAGGAACCGAAAAAGAGCTTGACGCTTTGGGCCCCCGCCGTTTTCTGGAATCAAAACAAACCGCCCCCGCCGGAGTCCGGCGGGGGCGGTTCTTGTTCCGTCAGCGGAAGTACAGCGCGCCGCTGTCAAAAATGGGCTGGAGCTTGTCGCCCGGGATATTTTTCGCCACGAACTCCCCCCGCCGTTCGGAGTGCCCCATCTTGCCGAACACCCGGCCGTCGGGGGAGAACACTCCCTCAATGGCCAGCATGGAGCCGTTGGGATTCACCGCGATGTCCATGGAGGGCGCGCCGCTCTGGTCCACGTACTGAGTAGCGATCTGCCCGTTGGCGATGAGCTGGTCCAGCACGGGCTGGGGGGCCACAAACCGGCCCTCGCCGTGGGACACGGGGACGGTGTGGAGGTCGCCCACGTGGCTCAGGAGCATCCAGGGGGACTTCACCGACGCCACCCGGGTGGTGACGTACCGGCTCTGGTGCCGCCCGATGAGGTTGTAGGTCAGGGTGGGGCTGTTCTCGTCCACCGGGGTGATGCCGCCCGTGGGCAGCAGGCCCAGCTTCAGCAGCGCCTGGAAGCCGTTGCAGATGCCCAGCATCAGCCCGTCCCGGTGTTTGAGCAGGTCGTGGACCGCGTCGGTGAGCCGGGGATTGCGGAAGAAGGACACGATGAGTTTGGCGGAGCCCTCCGGCTCATCGCCGCCGGAGAAGCCGCCGGGGAGGAACAGGATCTGGGCATTCTTGATGGCCTGCTCCAGCTCCAAAGCGGACTGGGCCAGCCCGTCGGGGGTGAGGTTGCGGATCACCACGGTTTCCGCGTCCATCCCGGCCCGCAGGCAGGCCCGGACGGAGTCATACTCGCAGTTGGTGCCGGGGAACACGGGGATCACCACCCGGGGCCGGGCGATCTCGCCGTCGAACACGGCGGGGGAGCGGCGCTCCCAGGTGATGGGCTCCACCTTCTCAGAGGTGCCCGCTTTGGTGGGGTAGACCTCCTCCAGCGTCTGCTCGTTCAGCGCCAGCAGCTCGTCGATGGGGGCGCAGTCGCCGCCCAGCTCAATCACCGGCTCCTCCGTGGTGACGCCGATGCGCCGGGCATAGAGGCAGTCGGTCTCCTCTGTCAGCTCCGCCACGATGGTGGCGTAGAGGGGGGTGAACCACCCCTCGTCCAGCCCGTCGACCCCCCGGAAGCCAATCCCGTTGCCGAAGGACATCTTCATGACTGCCTCGGCCAAGCTGTCCTCCACCGCCCAGGCGGCCTTCACCCGGCCCGCTTGGCACAGGCTGTGGAAAGCCTCCCACCCGGCCTTGATCTCCGCCGGATCCTTTCCGGTGAAGCGGTACACCGGGTGTCCCGCCCCCTTGAACTCGGTGGAGAGCACGTCCGCTGCCTTGACAGGGGCGATGGCGAAGGAGATCAGCGTGGGCGGCACGTCCAGATCCAGGAAGGAGCCGGACATGGAGTCCTTGCCGCCGATGGCGGCGCAGCCGTAGTCCAGCTGGGCCTCCAGCGCGCCCAGCAGAGCGGCAAAGGGCTTGCCCCAGCGTTTGGGGTCGTCCCGCAGCTTCTCAAAGAACTCCTGCATGGTGAGGTAGGCGTCGTGGTAGTCCGCCCCCGCGGCCACGATCTTGGCCAGGGAGACGGTGACGCTGGCCCGGGCCCCCGCGAAGGGGTCTGCGGACAGCCGCTCCGGGTTGCAGCCCCAGGCCATGACGCTGGCCTGGTCGGTCTCCTCGCCGGGCATGGTGGGCAGCAGCGCCGCCATGGCCTGGGCGGGGGTGGTCTGGGTCCTGCCGCCGAAGGGCATCAGCACGGAGCCCGCGCCGATGGAGCCGTCAAACCGCTCCACCAGCCCCCGGCGGGAGGCGCACTTTAAGCTGGCCGCCATCTCCCGCAGGTTGGAAAAATCGTGCCCGACTACGGAATAGCTCCGCTCCGGTACGGACACACGGGCGTGCTTTACCGCGCCGTTGGTGTTCAGAAACTCCCGGCTCAGGCTGGCGATGACCTGGCCCTTCCATTTCATCACCATCCGGGGGCTCTCGGTGACCACCGCCACCCGGTAGGCCTCCAGGTTTTCCGCGGCCTCCGCCAGGGCGATGAACAGCTCCTCGTCCTCGGGTGAGACCACCACCGCCATACGCTCCTGGCTCTCGGAGATGGCAAGCTCCGTGCCGTCCAGGCCGTCGTACTTTTTCCGCACCGCGTCCAGGTCGATCTCCAGGCCGTCGGCCAGCTCACCGATGGCCACCGACACGCCCCCCGCGCCGAAGTCGTTGCACCGCTTGATCATCCGGGACACATCCTCCCGGCGGAAGAACCGCTGGAGCTTGCGCTCCTCGGGGGCGTTGCCCTTCTGCACCTCGCTGGCCATGGTGGCCAGGGATTTTTTGTTGTGGCTCTTGGAGGAGCCGGTGGCCCCGCCGATGCCGTCCCGGCCGGTGCGGCCGCCCAGCAGAATGATAACGTCCCCGGGGGCGGGGCGCTCCCGGCGGACATGGCTGGCGGGGGCGGCGGCGACAACCGCGCCGCACTCCAGCCGCTTGGCGATGTAGCCGGGGTGGTAGAGCTCGGCCACATGGCCGGTGGCCAGGCCGATCTGGTTGCCGTAGGAGGAGTAGCCCGCGGCGGCGGTCTGGGCGATCTTCCGCTGGGGCAGCTTGCCCTCCAGGGTGTCGGAGAGGGGGACGGTGGGGTCGCCGCCGCCGGTGACCCGCATGGCCTGGTGGACGTAGGCCCGGCCGGACAGGGGGTCCCGGATGCAGCCGCCGATGCAGGTGGCCGCGCCGCCGAAGGGCTCGATCTCGGTGGGATGGTTGTGGGTCTCGTTCTTGAACATGAGCAGCCAGTCCTGCTCCTCGCCGCCCACGTCGGCGTTGACGTGGATGGAGCAGGCGTTGATCTCCTCGCTCTCGTCCAGCTCGGGCAGCTCCCCCCGCTTTTTCAGCGCCTTGGCGCCGATGGTGGCGATGTCCATCAGGGTCTGGGGGCGCTTTTGGGCCTTCTCCGCGCCGTAGACCTCCTCACGGGCGGCCAGGTAGCGCTCATAGGCGCTCTTGACCCGGGGGTCCTGGATATCCACTCCGTCCAGGTGGGTGGAGAAGGTGGTGTGGCGGCAGTGGTCTGACCAGTAGGTGTCCACCACCCGCACCTCGGTGATGGTGGGGTCCCGGCGCTCCCAGTCCCGGAAGTAGTTCTGGAGGAATTTCAGGTCGTCCAGATCCATGGCCAGGCCCAGCCGGTCCAGCTCCGCCTGTAAACCCGCTTCGTCCAGATCGCTGAAGCCGTCCAGAACGGCCACCCGGTCGGGAATCCCGTAGGCCTGGGCCAGGGTGTCCGGCTTGTCCATGGCCGCCTCCCGGCACTCCACCGGGTTGATGAGGTAGCCGGCGATCCGCGCCAGCTGGGGCACGGAGAGAACACCCTCCAGCACATACACCTTGGCGTAGGCAATCAGGGGGCGGTCCCCGCCGGTCATGAGCTGGACGCACTGGGCGGCGGAGTCGGCCCGCTGGTCGAACTGGCCGGGGAGGGCCTCCACGGCCAGGATGCTGTGGGTTCCGGCGGGGCGGGGGAAGTCCTCATCGTACGCGGCGTCCACCTGGGGCTCGGAGAACACCGTGCCCTTGGCCTGCTCATAGACCTCCCGGCTGATCCCCTCCACGTCGTAGCGGTGGAAGATGGCCAGGCCGTCCAGGTCCCCGATCCCCAGCTGCTCCCGCAGGTCCCGGCACAGCCCCTGGGCCTCCACGTCGAAGCCGGGGCGCTTGCGGACAAAGCAGCGAAAAACTTGGCTTTTCATGGTCTATTTCTCCTTCATCCGGCGAACCTTCCGCCGGAAAGATAATCAATTCACTGTGGTGGTCCACTCCTCAATGCGGTAGAAGGGGTTGGCGCGGGTGGGCTGGAGGTCGGACACCATTCCCCACCGCACCAGCAGGGACCCCCGCCGGAAACACAGGGGGGCAAAGGGCGCGGCCTGGGCGAACCGGGCCCACAGGTCCTGGGCGGCCTGGGCCCGGGCCTCCCCCCAGGCGCCCCTCCAGGCGCCCAGGGCCTGGGACAGCTCCCAATCCTCGGCGGCGCCGTAGTTCAGCGCCCCGGTGAGCAGCGGGGCGGGATCGAAATCCCCGGTGAGCCGCACCTCGCCGATGTACAGGTCGAAGTCCCCCCGGGCCAGGGCGGCGGTGTAGCCCTCCCAGGGCAGGGTATTTACCGTGACATCCACCCCCAGCCCCCGAAGGGACGCGGCCAGGGCGTCCGCCGCGGCCTGGCGGGGCTCGTTGTCGCTATTCACCAGCAGGGTGACGGCCAGCGGCGCCCTGCGGCGGTAGAGCAGGCCGTCCTCCTCATCGCGCTCATACCCGGCCTGGGCCAGCAGGGCGGCGGCCTCCTCCAAATCATAATCCAGCAGGGCGGCGGCCTCCTGGCCGTACTCCCCGTGGAGGGGGGAGATGGGCAGGCAGGCGGGGTCTCCGTGTCCGGACAGCTCCGCCAGCACCAGCGCCTCCCGGTCGAAGGCCCGGGAGAACGCCTGCCGCACCTGGGCGGACTGGCAGGGGCCCTTCCCGGCCTGAAAGCCCACGTATACCAGGGATGTGGTGGGGTAGTCGCAGGCCTCATAGCTGCTGGAGTAGCCCAGGGCGTAGGCGGAGGAGAACTCGGTGGTGACGGCGGTGATCTCCCCGCTGTCAAAGGCGGCGATGCGCTCCCCCGCGTCCCCCACCGCCGTCAGGGGGATGGCGTCGTAGGGCAGGGCCGCCGCCCCGCCGTGGTGGGGGTTGGTCTGGAGGAACAGCCGCTCCCCGGCGCTCTCGTAGCGGTAGCACCCCGTGCCCAGGGGCGGGCCCTCCTCCTGCTCCAGCACAATGGGCACGTCCAGCAGGGCGGGCAGGTTCCCGTTGGGTTCGGACAGGAATATGGTCAGGGTGGCGTCGTCCGCCGCCGCCACCGCCGTGACGGCGGACAGCCGGGCGGCGTACAGCGGGGCGCTCCGGGCGGCGTTGAGGGAGTCGGCTGCGTGCCGGGCGGTGAGAGGGGTCCCGTCGGAGAAGAGCGCCCCGGCCTTCACCGTAAAGGTCCAGCTGTACCCGTCCTCGGCGGGGGCGCCGGAGGCGGCCAGCAGGGGCCGGGGGACAAATTCGTTGTCCAGCTCGTACAGCCCCTGGTACACCAGCCCCGTCAGCTCCTGGTTCACCTGGCTGTCCCCAGTGATGGGGTGGCGGGACGCGCCGGGGTCGTAGCCCAGGCTGAACCGCGCCGTCTCCGCCGTCCGGGTGGGCGCGGCGGAGGGCGCGGCGGTGGGGGTGGGCTGGGGGGGAGGCCCCTCCTGCCCGCAGGCCGTCAGGGCCAGCCCCAGGCAGGCCGCCAGCAGCAAGGCCAGGGCGCGCCTCATACCAGCTGGATGGCGGCGGCCATGGATCCCCGGCTGGTGCCCTGCTTTCGGTGGCTCCAGAAGCGGTCTGGGTCGCAGGCGGTGCAGATTCCGCTGACGGCGATGTGGTCCGGGTCCAGCCCGGCCTGCTCCAAGCGCATGGCGTTGATGGCTTTCAGGTCCACGGAGAACTTGCCGTTCTCCTTGATTTTGATGTGCCGGAGGACGGCGGTGGACAGGGCGGCGGTCATGGCGTTGGGCACGTCCTCGTGAGTCTCAAAGCAGTCGGGGCCAATGCCGGGGCCCACGGCGGCCAGGATGTCCGCCGGATTGCAGCCGTACACGTCCTTCATCCGCCCCACGGCGGCGGTGGCGATGCCGGCGGCGGTACCCCGCCAGCCGGCGTGGACGGCGGCGATCACCCGGCGGGCCGGGTCGTAGAACAGGATGGGGATGCAGTCGGCGGAGTACACCACCAGGGCCGCCCCGGGCAGGTCGGTCATGAGGCCGTCCGCCTCATACCCCGCTTTATCGTAGGGGTCGGCCCGCAGGTCGGCGGTGGTGACGCACCGCACCACGCCGCCGTGAACCTGATTGGTCATGGCGATCTTTCCGGCCGACCCGCCGATGGCCGCGAAAAAGCGGCGGTAGTTTTCCCGGACGTGGTCGGGGTCGTCCCCCCGGCTGACGCCCAGGTTCAGCGACGCCCACATCCCCTGGGACACGCCGCCCAGGCGGGTGGAAAAGCCGTGGGCCGCGCCCCCGGCGGCGGTGATTCCGTCGGCGGAAAAGAAAGTGACGCCGTTTTGGGTCTGCTCAACGATATTCATAGGCGCTCCTTATCCCAAATGGTGTGTCGCAGGTCGGGAATTAAATGTCCTTATGATACTCCGGGCAAGTACACTTTTTCCACTTCAGCCCGCTGCCGCAGGGGCAGGGGTCGTTGCGGCCGATCTTGACCACCTTCTTCACCGGCTGCTTCTTCACGGTGCCGTCGCTGCCCGCGGACTGGCCGGTGATTTTGGCCACCCGCTCCCGGCGGATCTCCTCGTTGGTCCTGACCCGGACGGTGAACAGGCGGCGGACGGTCTCCTCCTGGATGGCGGCGATCATCTGCTCGAACATATCGAAGCCCTCGCGCTTGTACTCCACCACCGGGTCGGACTGGCCGTAGGCCCGCAGGCCGATGCCCTGGCGCAGCTCGGTCATGGCGTCGATGTGGTCCATCCAGTACTCGTCCACCACCCGCAGCAGGATCACCCGCTCCAGCTCCCGCATGGCGGACTTGCCCGGGCCCATCCGGCCCTCCATGGCCTGCTCGATGACCCGCTCCCGCTGGGCGTAGTTGTCCCGGGCGGTGTTCAGCATCTCGCCGGACAGCTTGTCCGGGGCGGTGTTCTCCGCCTCGCCCCGGAACTTGTCCAGCTGGGCGGGGGTGAATACCGACCCGGCCAGGTGAGCGGTGGCGGTTTTGAAGTCCTCGGCGCTGATATGGCCCTGCTCCCCGGCGTGGCCCGCCACCAGCCCCGTCACCATGGTGGACAGCATATTCTCAACGGCGGAGTGCACGTCCTCGCCGTCCAGCACCTGGCGGCGCTGCTTGTAGATGACCTCCCGCTGGGTGTTCATCACGTCGTCGTACTCCAGCACCGTCTTACGGGTCTGGAAGTTCCGGGACTCCACCTGCTTCTGGGCGTTCTCGATGGCGCCGGACAGCATTTTCTGGTCCAGGGGGGTGTCGTCGTCCACGCCCAGCCGCTCCATCATGTTCTGGATGCGCTCCGAGCCGAACAGGCGCAGGATGTCGTCCTCCAGGGAGAGAAAGAAGCGGCTCTCGCCGGGGTCGCCCTGGCGGCCGGCGCGGCCCCGGAGCTGGTTGTCGATGCGGCGGGACTCGTGGCGCTCGGTGCCCAGAATGTAGAGCCCTCCGGCCTGGCGGACCTTGTCCGCCTCCTCCCGGATTTCCTCCTTGTACCTGGCCTCCGCCTGGCTGAACGCCTTCCGGGCGTCCAGAATCTCCTGGTTATCCGTCTCGGCGTGGCCGGTGGCCTCGGCCAGCAGCTCGTCGCCCATGCCCTGGCGGCGCAGCTCCGCCTTGGCCATGAACTCGGCGTTGCCGCCCAGCATGATGTCGGTGCCGCGGCCGGCCATGTTGGTGGCCACGGTGACGGCGCCGAACTTGCCCGCCTGGGCCACGATCTCCGCTTCCTTCTCGTGGTGCTTGGCGTTGAGGACGTTGTGCTTGATGCCCGCCCGGGTGAGCATTTTGCTCACCAGCTCGGAAATCTCAATGGACACGGTGCCCACCAGCACCGGCTGGCCCTTCTCGTGGCAGGCCTTGATCTGCTCCACCACCGCGCGGTACTTGCCCTCCTTGGTCTTGTACACCAGGTCGGGCTGGTCCACCCGGGCCAGGGGCCGGTTGGTGGGGATCTCCACGATGTCCAGGTTGTAGATGGTGCCGAACTCCTCCTCCTCGGTCATGGCGGTGCCGGTCATGCCGGACAGCTTGTCGTAGAGGCGGAAGTAGTTCTGGAAGGTGATGGTGGCCAGGGTCTTGGACTCCCGGGCCACGGTGACGTGCTCCTTGGCCTCGATGGCCTGGTGGAGGCCCTCGTTGTACCGGCGGCCGTACATCAGGCGGCCGGTGAACTCGTCCACGATGATGACCTCGCCGTCCTTCACCACGTAGTCGATGTCCCGCTTCATCACCCCTCGGGCCTTGATGGCCTGGTTGATGTGGTGGGACAGGGTGGTGTTCTCCGGGTCGGACAGGTTTTCCACGTTGAAGGCCTGCTCCGCCTTGGCCACGCCCTGGGAGGTGAGGGTGGCGGTGCGGGCCTTCTCGTCCACAATATAGTCCGCGTCGTCCGACGTGTCCTCCTCCTCCTTGGCGTCCACGGCCTTGACCCGCTTGCACTTGAGGCGGGAGACAAACTGGTCCGCCAGCTGGTAGAGCTGGGTGGACTGCTCCCCCTGGCCGGAGATGATGAGGGGGGTTCGGGCCTCGTCGATGAGGATGGAGTCCACCTCGTCCACGATGGCGAACACGTGGCCCCGCTGGACCAGCTCGGAGGCGTAGATGGCCATGTTGTCCCGGAGGTAGTCGAAGCCGAACTCGTTGTTGGTGCCGTAGGTGATGTCGGCGGCGTAGGCCCGCTGCTTGTCCGCCTTCTCCACCCCGTGGATCACCAGCCCCACGGACAGGCCCAGGAACTTATACACCTTGCCCATCCACTCCGAGTCGCGCTTGGCCAGGTAGTCGTTGACGGTGATGATGTGGACGCCTTTCCCGGTCAGGCCGTTGAGGTAGGCGGGGAGGGTGGCCACCAGGGTTTTGCCCTCGCCGGTCTTCATCTCGGCGATGCGGCCCTGGTGGAGGATGATACCGCCGATGAGCTGCACCCGGTAGGGGCGCATACCCAGCACCCGGTCGGCGGCCTCCCGGCAGGCGGCGAAGGCCTCGGGGAGGATGGCGTCCAGGGTTTCGCCGCCGGCCAGCCGGGACTTGAACTCGCCGGTCTTGGCCCGCAGGTCGTGGTCGCTGAGGGCGCGGTACTCCTCCTCCAGCGCCTCGATCTTGTCCACGGTGGCGTTGAGCGCCTTGACCTCCCGCTGGGAGCGGGTGCCGAACACTTTTGAAAACAGACCCATAGCACTGTGTCCTTTCTCTTCTGAATCGTTCCTATAAAGCTGCGTTGTCACGCTCGGATTGGCCGCGCGGCTATCCTCGCGCTTCCTTAAATTAAACTCGAACCAGTATATCACAACCCCCTGGCAGAAAAAAGAGGAAATTGTAAATAATATGCCGGGTTGAATCGGGCCGTTCCTTGTGTTACAATGTTAAAAAAGTACGGCCCGCCGCCGCGGGCCGCCCTGCGCCGCATATTTTGAAGGGAGCTGTCCGCCCATGCCCCGTGCCTTTCCCCCCCTCCGCCCCCCCGGCTTCCGCCCCGCCCGGGTGATCCGGCCCCATATCGAGCCCGGCCGGCGGGTCATCGCCCTCAGCGACGTCCACGGCAACCTGCCCTTTCTGAAGGGCGCCCTGGCGGCCGCCCGCTTCACCCCGGACGACGTGCTGGTCATCGTGGGCGACCTGCTGGAAAAGGGAGAGCAGAGCCTGGCCACCCTGCGCTATGTGATGGAGCTGCAAAAAACCCACACCGTCTACCCCCTGTGCGGCAACTGCGACTATATCGACCAAGCCTTCCTGTCCGGCCCCGGCCTGGACGAAAAGCTGTGGCCCATTTTGAACGAGTTCTGGCGGGGGCGCTCGGTGCTGATGCAGATGGCGGCGGAAATCGGGGAGACGCCCCGGCGCGTGGAGGAGCTGCCCGCCCTGCGGGCCGCGCTGCGGTCGCGGCTTCCGGCGGAGGCGGGGTTCCTGCTGAACCTGCCCCACATCATGGAGGCGGGGAACTTTCTCTTCGTCCACGGCGGCGTCCCCCGGGAGGACCGGCTGGAGGAGCTGGACGCCTACGACTGCATGAAGAACGACGACTTCCTGGGCCAGGGGCGCAGCTTTCGGAAGTGGGTGGTGGTGGGCCACTGGCCGGTGACCCTGTACGACCCCGCCATTCAGCGCTCCGCCCCCCTCATAGACCGGGACCGGCGCATCGCCTCCATCGACGGCGGCTGCGTCCTCAAGGTGGGCGGCCAGCTCAACGCCCTGCTCATCCCGGACGTGTACGGGGACCGGCTGGACTATACCTGGTACGACGGGCTGGGCCAGGCCGAGGCCCTGGACGGCCAGGAGCCCTCGGCGGACCCGCTGAACATCCGCTGGTCGGACAGCGCGGTGGACGTGCTCCGGGAGGAGGGGGACTGCACCCTGGTGCGCCACCAGTCCTCGGGCCGGGAGCTGTGGGTCCCCCGGGATTTCGTCAGCACCTGGCGGGACGGCCGGACCCACACCGAGGACGCCACCGATTACGCCCTGCCCGTGTCCCCCGGGGACCCGCTGGCCCTGGTACGCCAGACCCGGCGGGGGTTCCTGGCGAAGAAGGACGGGATAACTGGCTGGTATTTTGGGCGGGTAAAATACGATAAGCAATCATAAGCGTGCCGCGCCTCCCCCTCTGGGGGAGGCGTTTTTCCGCGGCGGTAACAGCCCGGTGACAAATAATTACAGGTTGACATAACCTCTTGATTTTCGACAAAATTCGACCTATACTGAAAAGCATCTGGACGAGAATCGGGAGAGGATCACCCATGGAGCACACTATCACCACCCCCCTGGCCGGAGCGGGGCAGGCCGCCCCCGCCCGGGCCCCCTATAAGCCCCTGTTTTTCGCCGCCCTGCTGCTGCTGGCGGCGCTGGCGGGGCTGTGCGGCTGGCTGGCCGCGGAACGCCAGGCCGCCCTGGCCCGGACCGGGTCGCTGGACCAGCAGAGCGCCCGGCTGGAGGCGCGTCTGGAAGAGCTGGAGGCCCTGACCGTCCGGCAGGAGGAGGCGCTGGCCCAGGCGGAGGAGCGGCTGGCCCAGGCCCAGACGGAGCTGGACGCGGCCCAGGACGCCATCGCCCTGCTGGAGGAATACTCCTACGCCGCGCCGGACGGCACGGTGCCCGAGTACACCCAACTGTACCCCGGCTTTTACGCCCCGGACTGGCAGGGGGAGGCGGTTGCCGGCGGGAAGGTGTGCTGTCTCACCTTTGACGACGGGCCGTCGGCCAACACCGACCGGGTGCTGGACATACTGGACCGCTACGGCGTCAAGGCCACCTTCTTCGTGGTGGGCAGCGGCTCCGTCTCCGCCGCCAGCCAGGAGCGCATGAGAAAAATCGTGGCCGCGGGCCATTCCATCGGGATGCACAGCTGGAGCCACGACTACAAAAAGATATACGGCTCGGTGGAGGCCTTCCTGGAGGAGTTCAACCAGCTCTACCAGTGGATTCACGAGGTCACGGGGGTATACCCCCAGGTGTACCGCTTCCCCGGCGGCAGCATCAACGGCTACGACCGGGGGGTATACCAGGAGATCATCGCGGAGATGGCCCGCCGGGGCTTCTCCTACTACGACTGGAACGCCTCCGCCCAGGACGCCACCGTCCAGCCCCGCCCCGCCGGGGACATCGCCGCCGACTGCCTGAAGGGGGTGGGCAAGGACCTGGCGGTGGTGCTGGCCCACGACAGCGCCGCCCGGGGCACCACCGTGGACGCCCTCCCCGCCGTCATCGAGGGCTACCAGGCGGCGGGCTATACCTTCTCCCCCCTCCATCCCGGGGTGGAGCAGGTCACCTTCGGCTATCCCAAACCGCGCTGACAGCGGCCCGGGCGGGGCTCCGCTCGGGCTTTTCCCGTCCATATCTATAATAAGGTGGGGGGACGCCGCCCCTTTTCCTTGTACATGATATCGAAATCCCGCAATTCGGGAAATTTTCCTTTACAAATTGGCCAGACTATGATATAGTTTGCCAGAACGCCCGAGTCCGGGCGCGCCCGCCTGCTTAGTTTTGGGACAACGCCGCGCCGCGCGCGGTGCTTCTGCCCGCCCATCACCCAGCGGCCAGGGCAAATCAAACAGAAAGGTGGAACTTCCCATGATCCGCAAGGACCAAAAGACCTCCGTCATCGAGGCCAACCGCACCCACGAGACCGACACCGGTTCCCCCGAGGTGCAGATCGCCATTCTCACCGCCCGCATCCAGGAGCTCACCGAGCACCTGCGGGTGCACATCCACGACAACCACAGCCGCCGCGGCCTGTACAAGATGATCGGCAAGCGCCGCAAGCTGCTGGACTACCTGGCGAAGAAGGACATCGAGCGCTACCGCGCCATCATCGCCAAGCTGGGTATCCGTAAGTAAGTTGCACAGAGGGGACGGCGGCAAAGCCGCCGTCCCCCTCCAAAGCCGATGCGTTTTTAGCAGTTGAACATGGGTCTTGCCAATCGGCTGGGCCTGTGTTCAAGTGCTAAAGGGTGTCGGTTTTCCCATAATAATTTTACAAACCGAAAGGAGCGCACCCCAATGTCAACCGTCATCACCCACAAGCAGTTTACCAACGAAAAGACCTGGTCCATGGACCTGTGCGGCCGCCCGCTGACGATTCAGATGGGCAAAGTGGCCGAGCTGGCCACCGCCTCCGCCATGGTCACCTACGGCGAGACCACCGTGCTGGTGGCCGTCACCGTGGCCCCCCGTCCCCGGGACGGCGTGGACTTCTTCCCCCTGTCCGTGGACTTTGAGGAAAAGCTGTACGCCGTGGGCCGCATTCCCGGCAGCTTCATGCGCCGGGAGGGCCAGCCCTCCCTGCCCGCCGTGCTGGCCAGCCGGGTCATCGACCGGTCCATCCGGCCCCTGTTCCCCTATGACTTCCGCAACGACGTGGTGTGCACCTGCACCGTCATGAGCGTGGACCGGGACTGCTCCCCTGAGGTGACCGCCATGATCGGCGTGTCCGCCTGCCTGGCGGTGTCCTGCATCCCCTGGGCGGGCCCCATCGGCTGCCTGGAAATGGGCTATGTGGACGGCCAGCTGGTATACAACCCCACCACCGAGCAGAAGCACAGCTCCCAGCTGGACCTGACCGTGGCCGCCACGGCGGGCAAGGTCATCATGATTGAGGCGGGCGCCAAGGAGCTGCCCGACCCCATCATGTATGACGCCATTGTGAAGGCCCACGAGGAGATTCAGAAGCAGGTGGCCCTCATCAACCAGGTGGTGGCCGAGATCGGCAAAGAGAAGATGGCCTACGAGCACGCCGCCTTCGACCAGGAGCTGTTTGACAAGATCACCGCCGACTTCATGGACGAGGCCAAGGCCGCCATGGACACCGACGACAAGAACGTCCGCGAAGAGCGCTGGAACGCCATGATTGAGAAGTGGCACGAGAAGTACCTGGACGACCACCCCGACATGGACCAGTATCTGGAGGAGATCACCTACAAGTTCCAGAAGAAGATCGTCAAGGCCTGGCTGCTGGAGGGCCACCGGGTGGACGGCCGCGCCAAAAACGAGATCCGTCCCCTGGCCGCCGAGGTAGGGGTGCTGCCCCGGGTCCACGGGTCCGGCCTGTTCACCCGCGGCCAGACCCAGGTGCTGTCCATCTGCACGCTGAACACCCTCTCCGCCGCCCAGAAGCTGGACACCATCTGGGAGGAGGAGGAGAAGCGGTATATGCACCACTACAACTTCCCCGCCTACTCCACCGGCGAGGCCCGGGCCGCCCGGTCCACCAACCGCCGGGAGAAGGGCCACGGCGCCCTGGCCGAGCGGGCCCTGGAGCCCGTGATCCCCTCCGTGGAGGACTTCCCCTACGCCATCCGGGTGGTGTCCGAGGTGCTCTCCTCCAACGGCTCCACCTCCCAGGGCTCCATCTGCGGGTCCACCCTGGCCCTGATGGACGCCGGCGTGCCCATCTCCGCCCCGGTGGCGGGCATCTCCTGCGGCCTGATCCAGGACGACGACGGCGGGTTCACCACATTCATCGACATCCAGGGCGTGGAGGACTTCCACGGCGAGATGGACTTCAAGGTGG
>CAMNQF010000037.1 GCA_946548895.1 uncultured bacterium
CTTCTTCCTTTCGCCGCCTGGGGGGGGGGGGGTTGCCCATCCCAATATATCCCTTTTTTTTTTTTTTTTTTTCCCCCACCCCCCCCCCCCCGGGGGGGGGGGGGGGGGCCCCCCCCCCCCCCCCCTCGTTGCATTTTGAGGAAATGCGTTATTGCATTTATTCCCGCGATTTTTATTTATGCCACAGGCGGGATATCGTGGAGCGGACAGTCCGGGTGCCGCCTGGATACGCGGCGTTTTTTGGCCGTCGGAGTGTATATCTGGCCTTTAAGGCAGTGCGCACGCCTCCATTATCCCTTTTCGCCGCTGGCGTTCCCATCAAACTGCTCCTCAATTTGCAGCGCCTCGTCCATCTGATCGTAAATCAACAGCTGCGCCAGGAAAACAATATACCACGCTCCTGTAACTGGAAGCAGAAACAGCGACCAGGGGGCAAATAGCACCAGTACCGCGATATAGGCCAGCTGGAGCAGGCCTGTGCCCATCACCCGCCAGAAGTGCTTTACGCAGAACAAAACGCAGTTGCGCAGACGGATGCCGGGGGACTGGCGGAACAGCACCAGCTGGGGCCAGTACAGCGTACACAGAACCAGCAGAAGTAGAAGGGAAAACAGGTACAGCAGCAGTGTGCCCAGGCTGGGCGGCGTCTCCGCCCACCAAAACAGCATAGCCATAAACGCGTACAGCCCGGACATCAGCCCCAAGATTGCCCCCGGGAGCAGGCTTCCCCGCCAGTTTTGCTTCCAGGCCCGCGTGTAGGCGTCCTTCCACGGCACCGGGTCGTCCCGCAGGCCCCGGAGGATGGCGTCATACAGCCCGGCCAGAAAGGGGCCCGCGATCATCCCGCCCAGGACGGAGCTGGGGAGGAGCACCAGCACACTGGATACCCCGATGGAATAGACGATCCCGGCGGCCAGGGGCAGGCACCCCAGCAGCGTCAGCAGGTTCACCTTCCACCACTGGCCGAACCGAATGCCAAGAAGCTGCTTGTAGCGGTTGAAGCCTGTCTGGCGGACGCTCTCGTCATAACCGGGATCCTCCCGAACGAACATTCCCATGAATAAGCCCCCCTTATGGCATGGCGTAATGGCAGCTGTCTAAAAATTGGGCCAGCAGTTCCCCCGCGTCGCCGCCGAACCCCTCCCGGCAGACGAACTCCACGCTGATCGCGTAATTCCGATACACCCCGAAAGCGGAGGTTCCCCGGTCGTAGGGATTGGCTTCCCCGTCAAAGGTGTAGGTGATGAGGCTGAAATCCTGGCCGTTGTGGACCGCTTCAGCCGTTTCATTGACAGTATATTGCGCCTGGGCCATCTCCCGCCACTGGGCCATGGTGTCCCGGGCCTCCTCCCCGGATTTGTAGCCGCCCAGCAGCAGATAGGCCTGGGCGTCGTACAGGGTGGCCTCCCCGCCGTCCCCGTTGGCGCAGGGTTCCCCCTCGCCGATAGACCAGGTGGCGTAATACATCCCGCTGGCCGCCAGCGCCTCGTTGTTCTCCCGGGCTGTCATGCCGTCCGGGGTGTCCACGCCCACTACGCCGCCCACTGTGACCCACCCCTCGCTCCACTCGGCGCCGTCCGCGGCCTTCTCCGGGGCGGGGCGGGCCGCGCAGCCCGCCAGCCCCAGGCACAGGGCCGCGATGAGCAAGCATACCGCTGTCCGGTTCATGAAACCGCCCCTTCCGTCAATTTCTCCCACAGCGCCGCGCACCCGTCCGGGTATGCGGCGGTTTTTTCTGTCCAAAAGCCCCGCCGGGCCAGGCAGAGTTCGGAAACCAGCTCGCCGCTGTCTCCCTCCGCCGTCTCGCCCAGCAGATCATAGGAGTACCCGCCCAGTTCCATCCCGGCCAGCGCCGGACAATCGCCCCAGGCCAGGGAAATTCCATCGGCGGAGTAGTCGCCGTCCTCCGGCAGGGAGCCGTCCAGGCGGCACAGGGAATGGTAGTTCGCCTGGAACCACGCTGGATTCTCCAGCAGAAAGAAGTAGCTCTCGCACTCCAGCAGGTCGGCCATCAAGGTCACCCCGGCGGAAGCGGCGGCCCCGGTGTCCGCGCCGCCGGCGGAGGCGTATTGGTTGAGCCGGACCACCACTTGGCCGTCGCCGTTGAGATCTTCCCCCAGGGCGGCAAAGGCGCGCTCAATGGCGGCGGCGGTGTCCTCCGGCAGGGCGTCCGTCCCTACGTAGGCCACTTGGTAGTCTGGCCTGATCTGACCGACCCCCAGGGCCTGACAGAGCAGATACACGCAGAGGACAGCCAGCGTCAGGCCGATGGCTACGTGCCATTTGTGGTAGTGCCACCAGTTTTTTCGCTTCTCCGCCGGGGTCATGGCGATGGCCTCCCGGCGCTGCACGCCCCGGTACTTCCACTTCAAATATTCGCTGGCCATAGCCTATTCCCTCGTGGTGCCGCCCGGGGCGTAGCTCACCGGGAGGCACACCAGCGCCGGGATGTTGGAGCGGTCCTTGGCCAGCAGCAAATCCACGGCGGTTTCCGCCAGCTTCCGGGTCGGCTGGACGATGGTAGAACAGTACAGCTTATCCTGGTCAAAGTGCCGCACACCGTCAAAGCCGATGATCTGCACGTCCTCCGGCACCCGGACACCCAGCTCGGACAGCATCCCCCGCACCTGCCAGGCCAGCAGGTCGGTGGAACAGAAAATGCCGTCGATGTCCAGCCGCCCGGCTGCCATGTGTTCCTGGAAGAAGGCCCGGAACCGGGCAAAATCCTCCCCGTCGTTGAGCCGGAGGGCGTCGTAGGGGACGTTTCTGCTCCGGCACGCCATCTCGAAGCCGTCCCCCCGTTTGTCTGTCTCGCTGGGGCTGGCCGAGCCGGTGCGCAGGAACGCCAGCCGGGCGCAGCCCAGCTCGATCAGCTTTTCCGCGGCCAGCCGCCCGCCGCCGTAGTTGTCCGCCGCCACGCAGGGGATGTCCGGCCCCAGGCAGCGGTCGATGCTGACGAAGGGCAGCTCTCCGTCCAGCGTCAAGGGGTTGTAGGTCAGGCCGATGACGCCGTCCACCTTGTTCTGGCGCACCATCCCCACGCATTCCCGTTCCGCGTCCGGGTGGGAGGCGGTGACGTACAGCAGCATACGGTGCTCCCGCTGCATGAGGGCGGTACAAAGGTGCTGGGCCAGGGCGGCGAAGAAGGGGTGGTTCACCCCCGGCAGGATCACCGCCACGGTGTAGGTCTTGCCGGAGCGCAGGCCCCGGGCGTACTGGTTCACCTGATAGCCCAGCCGCTTGGCCGCCTCCTCCACCTTGATCCGGTAGCTCTCCCCCACGGGCAGGCCGTTGAACACCTTGGACACCGTGCCCAGGGCCACCCCGGCCTCCTGGGCCACGTCCTTCATGGTGGGCGTTGTTCCCTTCATTGCGTTCCCTCCAGATGAAACATTTCATAAACCGGGCCGGTTTCGCTCCCGGTTTTCCTTGCCAGCCCTATCATAGCAGATGGAAGCGGCGGTTGTAAAGAGGAATTTCACCGTTTCTTCATGAAACGATACATTTATCCGTTTTGCACAGAAGCGGGAAGTAATTCTTGTGCACCTCCAATAAAATTAGAGTAAATACCCAATTTTATCTGAAAAAGGGTTGACATCTTTCCGCACCCCTGCTACCATAAAGGCACGTCTCAAATAACGTTTCACATAGCGGCATGAAGCTGGCGGGTACCTTATTACCGAAACCGCTCCGTGAAACATTATATGGAGAACAAGTTTTCAAGGGAGAGTGAGCGCAAATGAGCAAAAACGCATCCCCGGGCCGGACCGCCGCGCCGGACGTTTCCCAGGGCGGGCGGATCCCGGCGGCGGGACCGGCGGCCCTCAGCCGCCCGTCCCGCGCCAAGCCCCTGGGGCGGCGGCTGGCGGACAACTGGCAGATGTACGCCCTGCTGGCCATACCCGTGGTGCTGACGGTGGTATACAAGTACATCCCCATGTACGGCATCCAGATCGCCTTCCGGGACTTCGACCCCAACCTGGGCTTCCTGGAGAGCCAGTGGGTGGGACTGAAATGGTTCGCCCGGTTCTTCAACGCCCCCACCTGCTTCCGGATGATTAAGAACACGGTGCTCATCAGCCTGTTCAGCCTGCTGTGGAGCTTCCCCATCCCCATCATTCTGTCCCTGATCATCAACCAGGTGCGGTTCCACCGCTTCAAGCGGGTGGTGCAGACGGTGCTCTACGCCCCCCACTTCATCTCCACCATGATTATCTGCGGTATGATCCGCATCTTCCTCAGCCCCACCGGCGGCCTGCTGAACCTGCTGCTGGGCACACAGATCGACTTCCTCACCCAGTCCTCCGCCTTCCGCACCATCTACATTGCCTCCGGCATCTGGCAGGACGCTGGCTGGGGCTGCATCATCTACCTGGCCACCCTGGCCAATGTGGATCCCGGCCTGTATGAGGCCGCCAAGGTGGACGGCGCGTCGGTGTTCCAGCGGATTCTGCACATTGACCTGCCCGAGCTGCTGCCCATGGCCATCCTGAACCTGATCATGGCGGCGGGCGGCCTGATGAACGTGGGCTTTGAAAAGGTATGGCTGCTCCAGACCGACCTGAACAAGGCCACCTCCGACGTCATCGCCGTATACGTGTACCAGCAGGGCATCGAGCAGGCCAAATACAGCTACTCCACCGCCGTGGGCCTGTTCAACACCGCTGTCAACATCATTTTGCTGCTGGTGGTCAACAAGATCGCGTCCAAGGCCTCGGACGTGGAATTCGTTTAAGGGGGTGGGCGCATGAACAAACAGGCAAAAGGTATGTCCGACCGCACCAGCGACGTCATCCTGGCGGCGATTTGCGTCATCGTGCTGCTCATCGTGGCCTACCCGCTGTACTACGTGGTGATCGCCTCCTTCTCCAATCCCTACGACGTGTACGCGGGCAAGACCTTCCTGCTGCCCAGCGGCTTCACCCTGGACGGCTACAAGGCGGTGTTCGCCGACCCCAAGATCATGCCGGGCTTCTTCAACTCTGTGAAGTATACCGTTGTCGGCACCATCTTCTCCGTGGTCATGCTGTACGTCACCGCCTACCCCCTGGCACAGAAGGACCTGCCGGGGCGCAAGTTTCTCAGCCTCTTTTTCGTGTTTACCATGTACTTCGGCGGCGGCATGATCCCCACCTACCTGATCGTCAAGCAGACCGGCCTCATCGGCAATATGTGGTCGCTGTTCCTCCCCGGCGGCGTGGCGGTGGGCAATATGATTATCGTGCGCAACTACTTCCAGAACAGCATCCCCCACGACCTGGTGGAGGCCGCCGGGATCGACGGCGCGTCCAAGTTCCGCACCTTTATCAGCGTCGTGATCCCCCTGTCCATGCCCATTCTGGCCGTTCAGGCGGTGTTCGCCATGGTGGCCTACTGGAACGACTGGTTCACCGCCATGATCTACCTGGGCGGCAAGGGCCAGCCCCTGCCCCTGGTGCTGCGGGGCATCCTCATCAAGAGCGCCGCCTCCACCGAGCAGGCGGGCATGATCGAGGGCGGCTTCGCCGAGCTGAACAAGCTCACCGAGATGATCAAATTCAGCTCCATGATCGTGGCGGCCCTGCCCATGCTGATCGCCTATCCTTTTGTCCAGAAGTATTTCGAGAAGGGCTTCATGGCCGGCGCGGTCAAAGGCTGAGTTCCTTTTTCTCGAGAGAAAAAGGAACCGAAAAAGAGCTTGAAACTCGCTTCGGACACGGCTGTGAGCGCAAAGTCCTGCGCCGGCCACGACACGCTTCAATTTTAGAACAGTTTTAGAATGGAGCATACGACAATGAATGTGAAGAAATTAGTTTCCGCTGCTCTGTGTGCGGCGTTGGGCCTGGGCCTGCTGTCCGGCTGCGGCCTGGGCAGGGTGGGCAGCGTCAACAACGGCGAGGTCAATATGAACACCGACCAGACCGAGTTCCACGTGGTCAGCGGCATCTCCGCCCTGTCCTCCGGCTATGACGGCAACCCCGTCCTCAACGAGATGGCGGAGGCCGCGGGCGTCAAGATCAATTGGGAGGTCATGAGCGACTCCCTGGGCGAGCAGGTGAACATCCGCATCACCGGCGGCGACCTGCCCGACGCCTTCCAGGCGGTGGGCTTCTCCAACTACGACCTGGCCCGGTATGGGCGGGGCGGCACCTTCCTGGACCTGACCCCCTACATCACCCCGGAGATCATGCCCAACCTGTACAAAATTCTGGAAGAGAACCCCTCCATCCGGGCGGCCATCACCCAGGACGACGGCGGCATCTACGGCCTGCCCTCCGCCGAGATGATGGGCACCGGGGCCATCGGGGCGGAGGACGATATGTCCATTCACTCCATTCAGCAGTTCTCCATGATCAACAAACGCTGGCTGGATGACCTGGGCCTCCCCGTGCCCGAAACGGTGGAGGAGCTGAAAACGGCCCTCCAGGCCTTCCAGGACAACGATATGTCCCACAAGGTGTACGGCAACGACCCGGGCACCACCATCCCCATGACCTTCGGCTTTGACCAGTGGTGCTGGGGGCAGAACATCTTCTACGCCCCCTTCGGCGTCACCAACTGGTCGGATGTGTGCATGGATTTGCGGCTCACCAAAGAAAAACAGGTGGTGTTCGACTGCGTCAGCGACGAGTACCGGGATGCCATCACCTACTACCACGACTGGTACGAGGAGGGGCTCATCGACCTGGAGGTGTTCAGCCAAACCGACACCCAGTACATCGCCAAGTGCACCCAGGGCTATGTGGGCGTGGCCACCTGGTGGGAGATCGCCGAGCTGACGGGCAACTACGCGGGGGATTACGTCTACCTGCCCCCGCTGAAGGGGCCGGACGGCAAATGCACCGTTACCCTGAAATCCGCGGGCAGCGCGGTGAACTCCGGCCAGCTGTCCATCACCGCCGACTGCCAGAGCCCCATCAACCTGCTGAAGTTCTATGACCAGTGGTATACCGGGGAGCACGTGATGCAGCTCCAGTACGGCCCCATCGGCGTGTACTTCACCGAAAAGGACGCGGACGGAATGTGGATGTCCATCACCGACGAGCAGGCCCAGGCCCAGTTTGGCAAGAGCGCAGGCGAATTAAAGAGCGCCTCCGAGGTGGCCGGCCCTAAGCTGATTCTGTCCGGCTACTACACCGACGTGTTCCACATGGAGGACCGGGCCGTCCAGCGCCTGGAGGATCTGGAAAACTTCTGGTTCAACTATGTGGAGGATAAGACCATTTACCCCGTGGACTGCGTGTTCACCAGCGAGGAGCTGGACACCATCGACCTGTACCGCACCGACTTCGAGAACACCGTGAAGGAGCGGGAGGCCCTGTGGCTCCGGGACGGCGGGCCCGACGACGCCGAGTGGGAGGAGTACAAGGAATACCTGTCCAAAAAGTGCGGCATGGACCGGCTGCTCCAGGCCTATCAGGACGCCTACGGGCGGTACGCCGCGGCGGAATAACCGCGCAGGCGTATACAGGCGAAAAGGGGCGGCTTCACGCCGCCCCTTTGCAAAATGGATGTTGCCATTGCGCCAGGCCCGGTTTATAATCATTTTGATGAAATGGCCAAGGAGGTTGCGCACCATGACCAGTAAAGCCCTGCAAAAAGCCCGGGACTTTGAAGCCCAGTACGGCCCCCACATACCCGATGCCGAGCGCCCCGCCTTTCACGCCACCCCCACCATCGGCTGGATGAACGACCCCAACGGGTTCTCGTTTTATAAAGGGGAGTGCCACCTGTTCTACCAGTACCACCCCTACTCCGTCGAGTGGGGCCCCATGCACTGGGGGCACCTCAAGACGAAGGATTTTATCCGCTGGGAGCGCCTACCCTGCGCCCTGGCCCCGGACGAGGAGTACGACGCCTCCGGGTGCTTCTCCGGAGGCGCGGTGGAGCTGCCCGGCGGGCGGCAGCTGCTGATGTATACCGGCGTCCGGCGCCGCCACAACGCCGAGGGCTTTTTAGAGGACGTCCAGACCCAGTGCGTGGCCATCGGGGACGGGGTGGATTACGAGAAATGGGGCGGCAACCCGGTGCTGGACGGGAAGGACCTGCCCGAGGGGGGCAGCACCATCGACTTCCGGGATCCCAAGGTGTGGCGGGACAAGGACGGCGCGTATTACGCCGTCATCGGCAACCGCACCGGGGACGGCAGCGGGTCCATCCTGCTCTACCGAAGCGCTGACGGGCTGAACTGGGCGTTTGTGAGAACCCTGGAACGCTGCCGCAACCAGTACGGCCGGATGTGGGAGTGCCCGGATTTCTTCCATCTGGACGGCAAGCATATCATCCTCACCAGCCCCCAGGACATGACCCCCATCGGCCTGGAATTCCACGCGGGCAACGGAACCCTGTGCCTGATGGGCGGCTATGACCCCGAAACCGGCTTCACCCGGGAGCGGGTGCAGGCCATCGACTATGGGCTGGATTTCTACGCCCCCCAGACGCTGGAGGCCCCGGACGGGCGGCGGATCCTGATCGCCTGGATGCAGAACTGGGACACCGCGGGGGCGAAGCCCTTCCACTGCCGCTGGTTCGGCCAGATGACCCTGCCCCGGGAGCTGTCCATTGAAAACGGGCGGCTGTACCAGCGCCCCGTGCGGGAGCTGGAGACGTACCGGCGCAGCCCGGTGGTTCACCGCCACATTTTGATCAGCGGGGAGGCCAACCTGCCCGGCATCCAGGGCCGGACGCTGGACATGACCGTCACCGTCAAGCCCATGAGCCCCGGATCCTACCGTTGGTTCCGGCTCCACGTGGCCAAGGACGGCCGGCATGACACCATCATCCGCTACAAGCCGGATGAGAGCACTGTGAAGATTGACCGCTGCCGCAGCGGCCTGCCCCGGGATATTGTCAATACCCGCAGCTTTTGGGTGAGCCCCCGAGACGGGGAGATCAAGCTCCGGGTGGTGCTGGACCGGTTCAGCGTGGAGGTATTCGTCAACGGCGGGGAGGCGGCGGCCAGCGCGGTGATCTACACCCGCCAGGAGGCGGACGCCATCACCTTTGAGGCGGACGGCCAGGTGCTGGTGGATGTGGAGAAGTACGATCTTACTTTTGAAGAGGAGGGCTAAACCATGGCCGGCAGGTGTTTTGATGTGACCGCCTTGGGCGAATTGCTGATTGATTTTACGGAAAACGGCCGGAGCGGACAGGGCAATACCCTGTTTGAGGCCAACCCCGGGGGCGCCCCCTGCAACGTGCTGGCTATGCTGAAGAAGCTGGGCCGATCCTGCGCGTTTGTGGGCAAAGTGGGGGAGGATATGTTCGGCCATCTGCTCCGGGACGTGGCGGCGGAGGCCGGGATATGTATGGACTATCTGGCGTTCGACAAAGACGCGCGCACCACCCTGGCCTTTGTCAAAACCTTGGAGAACGGCGACCGGGACTTCTCCTTCTACCGCAGCCCCGGCGCGGACATGATGCTCACCGGGGATGAACTGCCCCTGGACGTCATCGCCGGCAGCCGCATTTTCCACTTCGGCACCCTGTCTATGACCCACGAGAGGGTGCGGCAGGCCACGGAGAAAGCCGTGGACTGCGCCAGGGCAGGGGGTGCGCTGATCTCCTTCGATCCCAACCTGCGCCCGCCCCTGTGGGACAGCCTGGACGAGGCCAAAACGCGGATTTCCTACGGCCTTGCTCACTGCGACATTCTGAAAATCGCGGACAATGAGCTGGAATTTATGACAGGAGAGACGGATTTTGACAGGGGCGCGGCTATCCTGCGGGCCGAGTACCCCAACATTAAGCTGTTCAACGTCACCGCCGGGGCAGAGGGCAGCTACTCCTACTACGGGGACGAGAGAGTCTTCGTTCCCGCGTGTACGCTGGGCGGCACCATCGAGACCACCGGCGCGGGGGATACCTTCTGCGCCTGCGTGCTGAACTTCGTGCTGGAACGGGGGCTGGACGGGTTGACCAGGGATGACCTCACCGCGATGCTCTCCTTCGCCAACACGGCGGCCTACCTGGTCACCACCCGGAGGGGGGCCATCCGCTCCATGCCCGAGCGGGCCGAGGTGGAGGCCCTATTATAGCGCTGAAAATGGGCGTCGGGACCGTAGTGCCCAATGTTCAATCCAGTTCGCCCCATTCGTTGATTGGGCCGGGTGACATTGACAGGGCTTTTGCCCTCGCCGCGGCTGAGGGCGGGGTTAGGTTCTGTGGAAATCATTTCCTTGCCAAAGCGCACCGCCCCTGCTATAATAAGGAGCGGTGATTAAAGTGATATTTACCTGTGACAGCCGCGGCTTTTAAGGAGGACGGGACGGCCCGCGATTTCCTCCTGGCGGTCCGCCTGCCTGTCCGTCAGGGAGAAGCGCCAAAGGAACAGGCGGCGCGTATTTTTGCGGCGCCGGATGACAGCGATTCCTTACAACAGAGACCTGTCCGATTTTGTTACAAGGGAAAAGGGGTGTGACGCTCATTAGATTTGGCCGAAGGGGCATGATAAGCTCACAAAGGATAGGGAGGTCGCACCATGTATAAAAACATCCCAAAGCGGGTTTGCCTAAAACTGAAAGACCTTGTCGATTACCAGGAGGGCCAGGTGGCCAGCAAAACACTGGTTCAGAACGGCCATGTCAGCATGACCATCTTCTCCTTTGACCAGGGCGAGGAGATCTCCACCCACGCGGCGGGCGGGGACGCCATGGTCACCGTGCTGGAGGGCACCGGCCGCTTTACCGTGGGCGGCGAGGCGTTCCGCTTGAGTGAGGGCGAGACGCTGGTGATGCCCAAGGACATCCCCCACGCCGTCTACGGTGAGACGCGGTTCAAGATGCAGCTCACCGTGTCCTTTTGATTCAGGAGGCGCCACATGAGAGAACTGCTGAAAAACATCAAATGGAGCCTGATCTTGGCCTCCCTGCTCTACCTTTTCCTGGGCCTGGCGCTGCTGATCTGGCCCCACACCAGCAATCTGATCCTGTGCTATATTGTCGCCGGCGTGCTCACAGCCTATGGCCTGTTCAACATCATCGCCTATTTTGGGAGAGAGCGGGGCTCAGTCATCGGGCTGGTCATCGGTATCATCTGCGCTGGCTTTGGCGTTTACGCCCTGGTCCAGCCCACCCGCGTCAGCGACATCATCTTTATCATCCTGGGCGTCGCCATTTTGGTGAACGGCGCCACAAGCCTGCGGCGGGATCTCGAACTCCGCGCTGTGGGCTTTGACCGATGGTGGGTCCCCTTTGCCCTGGACGTGCTCATCCTGATCCTCGGGTGCATTGTAGTCTTCAATCCCAGCCTGTTTGCGGAAATGCTGATCCAAATCATCGGCATCATCCTCATCTATGAGAGCGTGTCCGACCTGTGGAGCATCCACCGGCTGGCCAAGCTGACCCGCGCCGCCGTGATCGAAGGAGAGGTCATCGACGTGCAGGATACGGACTGACACATTTTCCGATGAGGGGGCGGTTTCAAGCGAGCCACCCCCTCGTTCCGTTTCGTACCCCCGGGGCGGGGCTGGCGGCGGACGGAAAGCCCCACAGGCGCAAGCGGTTCCTATTCCCGGGCGGATCCCGCCTGATATTCCGTAGGCGTCATGTTCATGTACCGCTTGAACACCTTGGTGAAGTAATAGGCGTTGTCGTACCCCAGCATGAGGAAAAACACCGCCATGCCGCTCCCCGGCTCAGGGGGCAGAAGGGTGAACCCGGTGTCCTGAAACACTTTCTGGGCCACATCCAGGGACAGGTTCAGGTGGAAGCGGAACAGGCGCTGGCGCTCCTCCCGGGTGAAGGAGCCGATGTCCGGAATGGCGGAGGGGTCCAGGAGCAGCAGGGCGGCGGCGCAGCGGCTGCCCGCGCCCAGGCCCTCCAGGGCGGCGATGGCCCGCTCCGCCCCGTACCCGCCCTCCGGGGAGAGCAGGGCGGCGGCGTGGCGGGCGGCGGCCTCCGCCAGGGTGCCCTCCCGCTGGGGGAGGGAGGGGGCGCAGAGCCTGCGGCGCTTTTCGCATTCGTCGATGGCCAGCCTGAGGGAGTGGGCCAGCTTTTCCTCGTCCAGGTCGATTTTCAGCAGGTAGTCCACGGCCCGGTTGCGCAGGGACTGCTGGGCCATATGGAAATCCTGGTGGTTGGTGAGCATGATGAACACAAGCTCCGGGCAGCGCTGGGCGCAGGCCTGCTCTTCGGTCATGCCCACGCCGTCGTCGGTGATGGTGAGCACCAGCATCTCCCCCTCCTCAAAGGCGTCCACCGTAATGGTGCCGAAGGAACCCTTGGGTACCACGCCGTGGAAGATGGCGTTCTCCACCAGGGGCTGGAGGGTGAATTTGATGACCTTGCAGCGGCGCAGCTCCTGGGGGACGCTGCAGACGTACTGGAAGGCCCCCATGTAGCGGATGGACTGGATGCTGACATAGTCGTCCAGCAGGGCCAGCTCCTCCTCCAGGGGGATCTTGTCCGACACCCCCTTGCTGATGTTGCGCAGCAGGTTCACCAGGCTCTTGACCATTTTCTCAATGCCGGTGTTTTTCTGCACCACCGCCATCCAGTGCACGGAGTTCAGCGTGTTATAGAGGAAATGGGGGTTTACCTGGGATTGAAGAAGGTCCATCTCAATTTTGGCCCGCTCGTCGTGCAGCGCGATGGTCTCGGACAAAAGCTGCTGGAAGCCCAGGCCCAGCTCGTTGAGCCGCGCGCCGATCTCCCCCATCTCGCTGCGGGGCTTTTCCAGCTCCGGGTCGAAGGAGTAGTCGTTCATGACGATGCGGTTGATCTTCTCCGTAAAGCGGCGGATGGGGGTGGTGATGTAATGGGTGAGCAGGCTGAGGACAAACACCGCGATGAGCACAATCATCAGGATCACCGTCACCGCGGAAAACAGGATCTCGTGGTTGTCGGCCTGAAGCTGGGTCTGGTTGATGCAGCTGGACAGCGTCAGCTGGCCGCCCAGAGGATGGCTTTGCAGGGCGTACACCACGCCGCCAAACGCGAATTCATCCCCCTGGGCGGCCTGGGCGGGCACGGCCTCCACCAAGTGGGCCCTGCCCGGCGTCATCGTGGTCAACATCTGGAAGAACATGGGCTACTATATGATTATCTACCTGGCCGCGCTTCAGGACATCCCCACCTCCCTGGTGGAGGCCGGGATGATCGACGGGGCCACCGCCTGGCAGCGGTTCTGGCGCATCAAATGGCCCCTGCTGCGCAACGCCACCTTCTTTGTGGCCATGATGCTCACCATCAACAGCTTCAAATCCTTCGACCTGATCTACGCCCTCACCGAAGGGGGGCCGGGCACCGCCACCACCCTGCTGCCCCAGTACATCTACAACCAGTCCTTCGTGTCCTGGGACTACGGCCGGGCCAGCGCGGCGGCCATGGTGCTGTTCGCTATTGTGGCGGTCATCACCCTGTTCCAGTTCCGGCTGGAAAAGAAATTCTCCGATTGACTGAGGGGGGAGCCTTATGCTGAACAAAACGCCCGTCTGGAAAAAGGCGCTTCTGTATGTGGTCCTTATCCTGATCTGCGCCGCCACCCTGCTGCCCCTGGTGTGGATGCTGTCCGCGTCGCTGAAGCTGGACAAGGACGTGTTCCGCATCCCCATCGAGTGGATTCCCAGCGACCCGGCCTGGAGCAACTACCAGCGCATCTGGGACCAGGTGCCCATGCTCCGCTTTACCTTCAACACCTTCAAGGTCACCATCATCACCACCATCATCCAGGTGTTCACCTGTTCCTTTGCCGCCTACGGCTTTGCCAAGTGCAAGTTCCGGGGGCGCAACCTGCTGTTCCTCGTCTACGTGGCCACCATCGCCGTGCCCTGGCAGGTGTATATGCTGCCCCAGTACACCATGATGAACAACGTGTTCCACATGGTGGACACCCACGCCGTGCTGGTCCTGCTCCACTCCTTTGACGCCTTTGGGGTGTTCCTGCTGCGCCAGTTCTGCATGGGCATCCCCGACGAGCTGCTGGAGGCCGCCCGCATCGACGGCTTGAGCGAGTACGGCGTCTACCGCCGGATTGTGCTGCCCCAGATGGGGCCGTCCATCGCCACCCTGGTGATCTTCACCTTCGTCAGCAATTGGAACGACTTTATGGGGCCCATGATCTACCTGAACAGCACCGAGCTGAAAACCGTCCAGCTGGGCATTCGGATGTTTATGGGCCAGTACTCCACCGAGTACGGCCTCATCATGGCCGCCAGCGTGGTGTCCCTCATTCCGGTGATTATCGTGTTCCTGATTTTCCAGAAGCAGTTTGTCCAGGGCATCGCCACCAGCGGCTTGAAAGGATGAGTGAAATGGCTTGCTTTAACCTGCCGGCCCATCAAAATCCCCTGCGGACCCGGAGAGACGTGGAGGCCGCCCTCCTGCGGATTCTGGAGCCGGTGAGGGGCCGCTTCACCCAGGGCAGCGCGGGGCTGCGCTTGGGGGAGAACAACGCCGTCTACGGGGCCAAAACCGCCCAAATGGAGGCGTTTTCCCGGATGCTGTGGGGGCTGGCCCCCCTGTGGGCGGCCGGGGGCGGGGAGGAGTGGCTCCCCCTGTTCCGGGAGGGGCTGGCAAACGGCGCCGACCCGGACCACCCGGCCTACTGGGGAACGCCCGCCGACTACGACCAAAAAGTGGTGGAGATGGCGGCCATCGCCACCACCCTGCTGCTGTGCGGGGAGCGGATGGCGTTCACCCCCCGGGAGGCGGAAAACCTCCACGGCTGGCTGGCGCGGTCGGAGGGGCTGAGGCTGCCCCAGAACAACTGGCTGTTTTTCCGGGTGCTGGTCCAGGCCGCCTTTCGGCACATGGGCTGGGACTGGAACGGGCGGCAGCTGGAGGAGGACCTGGCCAAGCTGGACGGCTGGTATTTGGGCGGCGGCTGGTACTGCGACGGCCAGCCCACCCAGATGGACTACTACATCCCCTTCGGGATGCACTACTACGGCCTGATCTACGCCTGGGCCATGGGGCGGGACGACCCGGAGCGCGCCCGGATATTCCAGGAGCGGGCGGCCCAGTTCGCCGGGGACTTTCTGTATTGGTTCGAGGACGGCGGGCGGGCGGTGCCCTTCGGCCGCAGCCAGACCTACCGCTTTGCCCAGGGGGCGTTTTTCTCCGCCCTGGCCCTGGCGGGGGTGGAGGCGGTCCCCTGGGGCGTGATGAAGTCCCGGGTGCTGGGCAACCTGCGGGACTGGCTGGCCCAGCCCGTCTTCGACTCCGGCGGGCTGCTCACCGTGGGCTATGGCTACCCCAACCTGTTTATGAGCGAACAGTACAACGCCTCCGGCTCCCCCTACTGGGCGCTGAAAGCCTTTTTATGCCTGGCCCTGCCAGAGGATCACCCCTTCTGGGCCGCTGAGGAGGCCGCACCCCGCCTGGAGCCGCTCCGCGCCATCCCGCCCGCCCGGATGCTGGCGGCCCGGGATGGGTCCCAGGTGCAGCTCTTTCCCGCCGGGCAGCACTGTGTCAACGAGCTGGGGAACTGCGCCGCCAAGTATGAGAAGCTGGTGTACTCCAGCCGGTTCGGCTTCTCCGTCCCCAGGGGGGATTCCCTGGAGGAGGGGGCCTTCGACTGCTGCCTGGCCGTGTCCGAGGCGGGGGCGGAACGCTGGCGGACGCAGCGGGGCTTTGAGGCGTTCCGGCTGGAAGCGGACCGGTACTGGCGGAAATTCTCACCCCTGCCCGGGGTGACGGTGGAGGTGACGGTGGTCCCGGACTTCCCGTCCCACCGGCGGGAGTACGTCATCACCGCCGACCGGCCCATCGACGCGGCGGACGGGGGCTTTGCCCTCCCCGCCGAGGATGGGGACGGGAGGCCCCTCACCCCGGACATGGCGGAGTGGGAGCCTCATGGGGTGGCGGTCCGCGCCCCCTGGGGGACCAGCGCCATCCGCTGCCTGTCCGGCGGCGGGGAGCCGGTGCTGGTGAAGGCTTGGCCCAACACCAACCTGTTCCACCCCCTCACCAGGATACCCACCATCCGGCTGTCCCTGCCGGCGGGGACCCACCGCTTCACAACCCTGGTCACCGGGTCGGCCCCCAAAGCCTGAGCGCGGGGGCGCGCGCCGAAACAGGCGGAACGGCGCAAAACACGCCTCATAAGAATTGCCGCGCCTGGGGGACGCTTTTTCGTGAAGCGTCCCCCAGGCGCGGAGGCGTTTTCCGCGGCACAGGCGGGGTCCGCGTCAGGGCAAAAATTCCAATGTTAACGCGCCGCCTACCGAAACCCGCGCCCGGTACAGGGTGCCCGGCCAGCTTTTCCGCAGATGGGGGTCCTGGATGGGGACGGCTTCCACCGCCGGTTCGCCGGCGCCCTCCAGGCGGATGGAGCCGGCCGGCGTCTCCAGCACACCGCCGCGCCAGACGGGGCGCCGGGCAAACAGCAGCGACAGCACGGCCTCTTCGCCGCCTTGATAGCGGTCCGTCACCGTCAGGCCCTTCCCGCCGCGCTCCAGCGCCACCCGGCGGGTGTAGGAGAACCCGCCCCCCGGATAGGTTGGGGCCAGCTCCAGCTCTATAACGGACGTGTTTCCCTCCCGGTACCGCTTCACGCCGGCGGGGGCGTACTGCCTGCCGCTGCCCTGGACGCGCCCGCCCACGGTGGGCAGATTGTGCCAGTCGGAGCGCATGGTCCAGATGGTGTACCGCTCGGGAGAAAAGGTCTTGGCGGTGTAGGTCTCCACCCCCACGTCGATGAGCAGGGGCTGTCCCCTGCGGTAGACGATGAGGCTCCCGGCGTCGCAATGGCCGTGGCTGACGCCGTTGTGCCCCGCCCGGAGGGAGACGCACCAGGTCTCGTCCCGGGCGATCCACAGCCCGGTGCTGGGGTAGAACACCTCCTCCCCGGGGGGGAGCGGGGCGGCCGGGCCGGCCAGCGCCTGCCCGCAGAGGGCGTCCAGCAGGCGCTCAAAGAGGCTTTTGCTGCCGGGCAGGTCCCGGGTTTCCCGGCGAGACACGTCCGCCGCCGCCAGCTCACACAGGCCGGGGGCCCCGGTGCGGCGGCCAAAGAGGTATTCCCCCGCCCCCCGCAGCCCCGCCTTGGGCATACAGTCGGCGTAGTTCAGGTAATAATCCCCGTCCACATGGACGTTGACGATGTACGCGGCGATGTTTCGGAGCTTTTCCTCCTGGAACAGGGGGGCGAAATGGCCGCCGGAGACCCGGTCCAGCACCTCCAGCGCCCCCCACAGGGTGATCCCCGCGTGGTGGTAATATTCCGCGCCCTCCTCGCAGCAGCCGTCCGGGCCGTAGCCGTTCAGGAAACAGTCCAGGCTGTAAGCGGCCTGCTCCGCCACCCGGCGCTTCACGTCCTGGCCGTACCCGGAGGTAAACACCGCTCTCCCGCGCGCCGGAAAAGCGCCGGGGCGCCTGCCCGCGACCTGCCGCGACAAATGGCTTCGCGAGGCGTTTTGGCTAGATTCGCAATCATTATACACGGCGGGGCCAAGAATTACAACTCCAATGCGAACGCGCAACTGGCCCTTCCCTTTGGGGCGGTTCCATGATAGAATATGCGGAGAGGGTAATTCCACGGGAAGCGGATTTTACGCGGAAGAACGATTGGGAAAGGAAGCGGGAGGGGCGCGGAGTGAAGAATATTGCCATTGTGGAGGACGAAAACGCCGCCGCCGAGCATCTGACGGCATTCATACAGCGGTACGCCGCCGAGTTTGGTCAGCAATTCAATATCACGCGGTTTTGCGACGGGGAGGCCTTCCTCCAAAACTACAAAACAGTTTACGCGGTGGTGTTTCTGGACATCCAGATGCCCCGGAAAAACGGCATGGACGCCGCCGTGGAACTGCGCCGTCACGATAAAAACGTTTCGATCATTTTCATCACGAACCTGGTGCAGTACGCCCTGAAGGGCTACGAGGTGGACGCGGTGAGCTTTTTGCTCAAGCCGGTAAACTACTACGATTTCTCCCTGAAATTCAAGAAGGCGCTGGACATCTACCTGATGAACGAGGAGCGGAGCTTTACGGTGAACGCCCCCGGCGGGCTGTGCCGCATCTCCACGGACAAGCTGATGTATGTGGAAATCATCAGCCACCGGCTTCACTACCACCTGATCGACGACGTGATCGAGATGACCGGCGTGCTGTCCAATGTGGAACAGGAGCTGGGGGCTTACGGGTTTTTGCGGTGCAACACCTGCTACCTGGTCAACCCAAAGTTCATCGTGCGGGTGAAGGGCTCCGAGGTGCAGGTGGGGGACCGCACCCTCCAGATCAGCCGCCCGAGGCGGGCCGCGTTTATGGAGGGGCTGACCAACTGGTACGCCGGGGCGGGGGGTGGGAGCCATGGCTGAGGTCAATGGAATCTACCAAAAAATTATCCTGGAATTCCTGTTTGAGCTGTATGTGTTTTACGCCCTCACCACGCGAAAGCTGAACCGGGCGCCCCGGTTCTGGGCGCGGGCCCTGGGCGGCGCCGGCGCGGTTTTGGCGCTGGCCTATGGCGCGGCCCTGCTCTACCGCTCCTTTGGAAACACGGCCCCGGGACGGATCGGCATTTACATCGCCCTGTTCGCCGCCACCGTGGCCCATGCGCGGCTGTGCTTTGACGAGTCCTTCCCCACGGTCCTGTTTTGCTGCAATGTGGCCTACGCCGCCCAAAACCTGTGTTATAAGCTGTACTTGATTCTATGGTGCGGCGGGGAGGCGCTGCGCTGGTATGACGGCTGGGGCTGGCGGTTTGACTTCAACTACCACCTGATGTACTACAGCTTTTTCGCCCTGGCGGTGACGGCGGTCTATTGGGCGTTTATCCGCCCCCTGCTCCGGCATATGTCCGGCGGGCGGCTGAATTATCAGACCTTTGCCATTGCCGTCCTGGTACTGAGCATCACGGTCATCCTGTGCTCGGTGGAGGACGTCTATTTTGCCCAGCTGTGCGTGGGCCGAGAAAACCGGTTTGAGGTCCCGGCGTACTTCTTCCTGCGGCAGTCAGGCAACCTGTTTTCGGTGATGTGCTGCGCCATCGTCCTGCTCCTCACATCCAGGACCGTGGAGCAGCGGGAACTTCAGCAGGAGGTGGAATACCTCCAGCACGCGGTGCATCAGAGCGAGCTGCAATACGAAATCTCCCGGGACACCATCGACCTGATTAACGTCAAGTGCCACGACATTCGGTACAAGCTGGGCGCGCTGACGGCGCAGGGAGAGCGGATGCGGCCCGAGGCGGTGGCCGACCTTCAAAAGAGCATCTCCATCTACGACGCCAAGGTGGAGACGGGCAACCAGTTCTTAGACGTCCTGCTCACGGAAAAAAGCCTCTACTGCGAGCAAAACGGCATCACGTTTTCCTGCATGGCGGACGGGGCCAGGCTCACCTTTATGGACGACGGCGACCTGTACTGCCTGTTCGGAAACATCATCGACAACGCCCTGGAAGCGGTCAAGGCCATTGAGGACCAGCAGCGGCGCATTATCAACCTGGTGGTGAAGGCCCGGGGCGATATGCTCGTGATCCAGTCGGACAATTATTTTGACGGGGAACGCGCCTTCGAGGGCGGCCTGCCCGTCACCACCAAGGCGGACCGAAATTATCACGGGTTCGGGATGCGGAGCATTCGGATGATCGTCCACAAGTACGAGGGGGAACTGACGGCCCATGTGGCGGACGGCATCTTCCACCTGAATATTTTGTTCAGTCTCGCCCCATAAATGACAGATTTGGAAGAAATTTGTTCCCTGCCGCCCTTTGGTGTGCAAAGTAAGTAAAAATCGTGCAGTTTAAGGAACGCCCATTGCCAGCGGGCGTTCCTTTTATTATATTATCGACAGAAAGAGCGGTACGCGGCGTGAATCCTTTGTAGCAAACGTAAAAAAATGCCAGCCGGGCACGGCGGCCTGCGAACGTGGTCACAAAGCGCGGCGACGCGCTGTGAATAAATATGTGAGAAGGAGAAACGAGCGATGAAAAAGAAGATTCTTGCGATGCTGCTGGCTTTGGCCATGACCGTGGCGCTGGCCGCCTGCCAGCCCAGCGCCAGCCAGCCTACCGGCACGCCCTCCGGGGCCGGCGGCGGGGAGAGCGCCGCCCCCGTGGACGCCCCCATGCTGGCCGACTTTTCCGCCGGGGCGGTGGAGGCGTTCTTCCCCTCCGACGGCTGGTCCAACGGCAGCGTGTTCAACGTGTGGTGGAAGGGCGACATGGTCACTTATTCGGACAACCAGCTCCACCTGGGCATCGCCGACGCCAAGGGCGAGGTGGAACAGGGCTACTACGGCGGCGAGGCCCGCACGGGGCTTTACTACGGCTACGGCGACTACATCGTGAAAATGAAGCCCGCCAAGGCGGAGGGCACCGCCAGCACCTTCTTCACCTGCACCGGCCCCTACGACATCAACGCGGAGGGCAACCCCAACCCCTGGGACGAAATCGACATCGAGTTTTTGGGCAAGGACACCACCGGCGTCCAGTTCAACTACTTTGTCAACGGCCAGGGAGGCCACGAGTACTGGTACGACCTGGGCTTTGACGCCTCCGAGGAGTTTCACGAGTACGGCTTCCGCTGGAGGGAGGACTCCATCTCCTGGCTGGTGGACGGCAAAGAGGTGTACACCGTCACCGCCGGCGCGGACACGCCCTTGCCCTCCACCCCGGGGCGTATTCTGATGAACTACTGGTGCGGCACCCCCGACGCCGAGGGCTGGATGGGCAAGTACGCGCTCAACGGCGCCACCGCCGACTACCAGTGGGTCAAGACCTCCGCCCGGGGCCGGGAGCTGGTGCCCACCGAGGGCGGCAGCGGGGACGGGACCATGGACGGCCTGGACGTGAACTTTGCCAACGGCGCGGCGGCGGACGGCAGCGTGTTTGCCTCTGACGGCTGGTCCAACGGCAGCGTGTTCAACGTGTGGTGGAAGGGCGACATGGTCACTTATTCGGACAACCAGCTCCACCTGGGCATCGCCGACGCCAAGGGCGAGGTGGAACAGGGCTACTACGGCGGCGAGGCCCGCACGGGGCTTTACTACGGCTACGGCGACTACATCGTGAAAATGAAGCCCGCCAAGGCGGAGGGCACCGCCAGCACCTTCTTCACCTGCACCGGCCCCTACGACATCAACGCGGAGGGCAACCCCAACCCCTGGGACGAAATCGACATCGAGTTTTTGGGCAAGGACACCACCGGCGTCCAGTTCAACTACTTTGTCAACGGCCAGGGAGGCCACGAGTACTGGTACGACCTGGGCTTTGACGCCTCCGAGGAGTTTCACGAGTACGGCTTCCGCTGGAGGGAGGACTCCATCTCCTGGCTGGTGGACGGCAAAGAGGTGTACACCGTCACCGCCGGCGCGGACACGCCCTTGCCCTCCACCCCGGGGCGTATTCTGATGAACTACTGGTGCGGCACCCCCGACGCCGAGGGCTGGATGGGCAAGTACGCGCTCAACGGCGCCACCGCCGACTACCAGTGGATCAAGACCACCGCCACCGGCGTCAGCCTGGGCGGCTGACGGGCCTGTTATAGACATCGGGGTTCCCGCCCCAAACCGGGGGCGGGAACCCAAAAAAGAATTGGATGAGTGTGGAATAACATGGGATATTTGACAACTCTTGCAATTGTTTTTATTGCCATCTGGTGCTGTTTTTTCCTCCTGCTGTTCCATTACGGCGTGTTTGCCCTGATTGGGGTGTTCCGGCGGAAAACCTATCCCAAGGCGGACCGCCTGCTGAAATACGGTGTTGTCATCGCGGCCAGGAACGAGGAGGCGGTGATCGGCCCCCTGCTGGACAGCATCCGGGCAAACGCCTACCCCCAGGAAAAGCTGGTGGTATTTGTGGCCGCCCACAACTGCACCGACCGCACCGCCCAGATTGCCCGGGCGCACGGCGCCAATGTCTACGAGTATGACAACCCGGCGGAACGGACGGCGGGCTACGCATACCGCTACCTGTTCGACAGGATTAACGCCGAGTGGGGCGGCGCGGGGATCGACGGCTTTTTCATCATCAACGCCGACAACGTCCTCGCCCCGGACTACATCTCCAAAATGAACGACGCCTTCGTGGCCACCGGCGGGGAGCACGTGATCACCTCCTACCGCAACTCCCGCAACTTCGGCAGCAACTATATGTCCTGCCTGTACGGCATCTACTTCATCTCCGCCTGCCGCTTTGAGGCCCGGGGCCGTACGGTGTGCGGGTGCAGCACCCGGGTGTCCGGCACCGGATACCTCTTTCCCCCGGCGCTGGTGGAACGGGGCTGGGAATATGTCACCCTCACCGAGGACTGGGAGTTCACCGCCGACCAGTTGGCCCGGGGCAGCAAGGTGCTCTACTGCGACGAGGCGGAGTTCTTTGACGAGCAGCCCCTCACCGTGAAGGTAATGCTCCGCCAGCGGCTGCGCTGGGCCAGGGGACACATGATCGTATTTTTCACCCGGTTCCGGGAGCTGATGAAAAGCCTGTTTTCCAGGGGAAACGGGCTGGACGGGAAGGGACGGTTTTCCGTGTTCGATATCTCCGCCAGCATTCTGCCCCTGGGCGTCATCAGCGTGGCCCTGCTGCTGGTCCAGCTGGGGTGCGTCGCCCTGTGCCCCCTGTTCGGGTATGACGCGGAGCGGGTCTGGCGGGTCTACGGGCTGGTATCCCTGGCGCTGTTCGCGCTGTCCTATGGGCTCACCATGCTGGGCGCGGTGCTGCTGATTTTCCTGGAGCGGGCCCGCATCCGAAACGTGGGGGCGGGCAAACTGGCGGCGGCGGTGGCGCTATGGCCCTTATTCCTGCTGGTAAACGTATTTTTGGACGTGGCCGCGCTGTTCCTCCGAAACTTGGAGTGGAAAGTGATCCCCCATGTGGGCGCTCCAAACCCGGAGTGGGTCCGGCGGCGGAGCGTCTGTGAGCGAGATCCCAATAAAACGATGATTTAGGAGGGTTTCCTGTGGCAAAAGAAAAAGGAAAAAAACGCTTGAGCGCAAAGGCGTTTACCGCCATCGTCGCGTCCCTGCTGGCGGTTCTTTTGGCGTTCTCCCTTGTGCTGTCCGTCGTCACCACCTCCAGGTTTGACCTGGTGCTCCGGGATATCTTCGGCGAGACGGATTTCAGCGGCGGCGGCCCGGACCATGGCGTTGACGCGGCCTATTACACCAGGGATATCGCGGACTCCAAGGAGCTCCAGGCCGCCGAGCAGGCCTATGCCCGCAGGGCGGGGGCCGAGGGCTTCGTGCTCCTCTACAACAAGGCGGAGGGCGGCAAGGGCCTGCCCGTGGCGGCGGGATCCAAGTTGAGCCTGTTCTCCTCCTCCTCGGTGGACCTGCTGGCCGGCGGCACCGGCTCCGGCGTGTCCACCATCTCCAGCGATATGCGCACCGCCCTCACCGAGCAGGGCTTCTCCGTGAATGAGGCGCTGTGGAAGTTCTACAGCGACAACCACGGCACCTACACCCGGGGCGGCGGCTCCATCATGTACGGCGGCGCGGAGGACTGGACCATCCGGGAGGCCCCCGTCTCCGCCATCCCCAGCGCCGCCAAAAGCGAGGCGGAGGGCACCATCCCCGTGTTCTTCCTGGCCCGCACCGGCGGCGAGGGCCGGGACCTGGGCCGCTACATGGGTGAGTGGACCAAGGAGGCCGCGGACCGCCAAAAGCACTATCTGGAGCCCAACTCCGTGGAGCTGGAGGTCATCCAGTACCTGAACGATAACTTTGACAACGTGATCCTGGTGGTCAACACCAACAACGCCTTCGAGCTGGGCTGGGTGGCCGACTACCCCAACATCAGCGCGGTGCTGTGGGCCCCCGGAGCCGGCGGCGACACCTGCCGCTCCATCGCCGACGTTCTCAGCGGGGCGGTCAACCCCTCCGGCCACCTGGTGGACACCTTCGCCTATGACGCCTTTTCCTCCCCCGCCATGCAGAACATGGGGGATATGATGCTGGTCAACGGCGGGCAGGATGTGGAGGCCGCCGTGTTCTATGACGAGGGCATCTACGTGGGCTACAAGTACTATGAGACCCGCTACTTCGACAAGGCGCTGAACCAGGGCAACCCCGGGGACTATGACTACGCGGCCACCGTGCAGTACCCCTTCGGTTACGGCGTCTCCTACACCACCTTTGAGTGGTCTGATTTTAAGGTGGGTCAGATGGACGCGGACGGCAATATTGAGCTCAGTGTAACAGTGAAGAACACCGGCGCGGTTACGGGCCGGGACGTGGTGCAGGTCTACCTCAACGCGCCCTACACCGATTATGACAAGGCCAACCACATTGAGAAGTCCGCCGTCTCCCTGGTGGGCTTTGAAAAGACCGGCGAGCTTCAGCCCGGCCAGTCCGAGACAGTCACTGTCGCCGTGAACCGCAAGGACTTCATCTCCTACGACGACGTGAACGCCAAAACCTACATCCTGGAGGCGGGGGACTATCTTCTCACCGCGGCGGAGAACGCCCACGCCGCCGCCGACAACTTCCTGGCCTATAGCGGGCAGGAGGTGGAGCCCCTGTTCGGCGGGGCGGACGCCTCCTTTGTGGGCGAGTGGACCTACAGCTACAGCGGCAACGGCGGGGTGGACAACGCAACCTACGCCGTATCCCTCGCCGGCGTGGAGGTGACCAACCAGTTCGACCACGCGGTGTACGACGAGCTCACCCCCCGGGACCAGTACCTGACCCGCCAGGACTGGGCGGGCACCTTCCCCCAGACCCACGGCAACCAGGACAGCAAGCGCCAGAGCCCCTTCAGCGAGAGGAACGGCTTCACTTGGGAGGTGGAGGTGTCCGACGCCATCCGGGACGCCATCCGGGCCAAGGGCGTGGGCGCGTCCATGAACCCCATGACCGAGGAGGAGGCCGCCGCCATGGCGGGCCAGTACGGCAGGAACGGCGATTTGGAGCTCATCGACTTCCGGGGCCGTGACTTCGACGAGGTGGAAGCCGAGGGCGGCTGGGACGCCCTTATCGACCAGATGGACGTGAGCGAGCTGGAGGCCATCATCCGCAACGGCGGCTACCAGACCCTGGGCTCCGCCAACGTCTCCAAGCCCCGGGCTATCGACTACGACGGCCCCTCCGGGCTGAACGAGGGCGGCATCACCCATGAGCCCTACTCCATCACCTATCCCTGCGCCACCAACCTGGCCGCCAGCTGGGACCGGCAGAACTCCTACGACCACGGCTACTACGTGGGCGAGGACGCCCTGGCCGCCGACGGCAACTGGGGCAGCCATCAGTATGTGGGCCTCATCACCGGCTGGTACGCCCCCGCCATGAACATCCACCGCACCCCCTTCGCCGGGCGCAACTTTGAGTACTACTCCGAGGACGGCTTCATGTCCGGCGAATTCGCCCGGGAGGCCTCCGTGGCCTGCGCCGAGAAGGGCGTGTACGCCTACATCAAGCACTTCGCCCTCAACGACCAGGAGGACCACCGCAGCCACGTGGCCACCTTCTCCAACGAGCAGGCCATCCGGGAGATCTACCTGAAGCCCTTCCAGACCTGCATCGAGGAGCGGGGAACCACCCCCATCAAAGTCCAGGAGTATGATGAGAGCTCCAAGTCCTACACCGAAAAAGAGGTGGAGATTCCCGCCGTCATGGCGGTGATGTCCTCCTTCAACCGCATCGGCTGTACCTGGGCGGGGGGCAACTACAATCTGCTCACCGGGGTGCTGCGCCGTGAGTGGGGCTTCGACGGCACCGTCATCACCGACTACGACGGCGGCGGCACCATGGACACCGAGCAGTGCGTCCGGGCCGGCGGCGACCTGAAGCTCACCGGCTTCGAGGTGAACGCGCCCATCGACGTGAGCAATCCCGCTTCCCAGTACTTTGCCCGGCAGGCCATCAAGCACATCCTGTACACCACCGTGAACTCCAACGCCATGAACGGCATTGTCCACGGCACCTCCGTGGGTGAACTGCCCTTCGCCAACTATTGGTTCATCCTCATCGGGGAGGCCGTGGTGGCCGCGGGGCTCACCGCCTGGGGCGTGGCGGCCATCGTGAAGCGCTGGAAGAAGGAGAAGGCCGGAAACTGACCGCGCCTTCGGACCGTGAAAAGGACGCCGGAACGCCGGTGATTCTATAACTTCCTCATTCAGCGGCAGCCGGGCTCCGACAAGGGGCCCGGCTGTTGCCGGCATCAGGGCGCCGGCGCGGCTCAAATGACGAAAAATGGCCGTTTTTTTCGCCGCTGCCCAGTAAGACGCCTCGACTTTGGGCATCCTTTATGGTAAAATCGTGGAAAACATAGAGGAGGAGGGCATTTCATGCTGACCATCAGAAATGAAACCCAGGCAGACCGCCGGACCGTGGAGGCGGTCACCCGGAGGGCCTTCTACAACGTCTACGCTCCCGGCTGCACCGAGCATTACCTGGTCCGCGCCATGCGGGAACACCCGGACTTCATCCCGGAGCTGGACTTCGTGGCCGAACTGAACGGCCAGGTGATCGGAAACGTGATGTACACCAAGGCGGCGCTCACCGGCCAGACCGGGGAGGTCAAGGATATCCTCACCTTCGGGCCCGTCTCCATCGCCCCGGAGCATCAGCGCAAGGGGTATGGCAGGCTGCTGCTGGAGCGCTCCTTCCTGCGGGCGGCGGAGCTGGGCTGGGACGTGGTCGTCATCTTTGGCAGCCCCGCCAATTATGTGGGCCTCGGTTTCAAAAGCTGCAAAAAATTCAATGTATGCCTGGAGAACGGGCGTTTTCCGTCGGCCATGCTGGTGAAGGAGCTGAGAGAGGGCGCGCTGGACGGCAGAAGGTGGGTATACCGGCACAGCCCCGTCATGGACATTGACGAGGAGGCGGCCCGGCGCTACGACGGCACGCTGGAACCCATGGCGAAGGAGCGGCGGCCCAGCCAGGAGGAGTTTTATATCATGAGCCATTCCTTCCTGGAGGAGGGGTAGGGCGGCCATTCCCGCCACAGCCCGCCGTCCAAACCGGCCCTTTCCCCGCCCTTCCGCGGGATAGGGCCGGCGTTTTTTCTCGCTGGCCGCCGGTTTTACACAGATTTTACAAAACCCTGATAACGGATTTTACATCCGCCTGCTACAATGGAAGCGTAAAAAAACGATATGGAAGGACTTTGATTCCATGGACATTTTTGATGCGCTTTCCCTGGCCGGCGGCCTGAGCCTGTTTCTGTTTGGCATGACCCTGATGGGGCAGGCCCTGGAGCGGCGGGCGGGAGGACAGCTCCGCGCCCTGCTGGAAAAGCTGTCCACCGGCAAGCTGGCCGGGCTCCTGACGGGCCTGGGGGTCACGGCGGTCATACAGAGCTCCTCCGCCACGACGGTGATGGTGGTGGGCTTCGTCAACTCCGGCCTCATGACCCTGAAGCAGGCCATCAACATCATCATGGGCGCCAACATCGGCACCACGGTCACGGCGTGGATCCTGAGCCTGGCGGGAATCGACGGCGGAAACCTGTTCGTGCAGCTGTTAAAGCCATCTTCCTTCACGCCGGTGCTGGCCCTGGTTGGGATCATCTTCTATATGTTCTTCAAGAGCGCGGAGAAAAAAGACACGGGCATGATCCTGCTGGGATTCGCCACCCTGATGTACGGCATGGAGGCCATGTCCGGCGCGGTATCCGGCCTGCGGGATATCCCGGCTTTCCAGCAGATGTTCCTCGCGTTCAAAAACCCAGTGCTGGGCGTGTTGGCCGGGGCGGTCCTCACGGCGGTGATTCAATCCAGCTCCGCCTCCGTGGGCATTTTGCAGGCGCTGGCCGCCACCGGGCAGGTGTCCTATGGCGCGGCGGTCCCCATCATCATGGGGCAGAACATCGGCACCTGCGTAACCGCCATGATCTCTTCCGTGGGGGCCAATAAAAACGCCAAGCGGGCCGCGCTGGTTCACCTCTCCTTCAACATCATCGGCACGGCGGTGTGGCTGACGGCGTTCTGCCTGCTGCGGGCCATACTCCATCCCGCGCTGCTGGACGAACCCGCCTCCCTGGTGGGCATCGCCGTGTCCCACTCGGTATTCAACATCCTGTGCACCCTCCTCATGCTGCCGCTGTCCGGCGGGCTGGAGCGGCTTGTCACCTTCCTGGTGCCCGACACCCGGCAGCCGGAGATGTTCGAGGAGCTGGACGAGCGCCTGCTCGCCACGCCGTCCATCGCGCTGGAGCGGTGCCATACGGTGGCCAACCACATGGCCGGGGACGCCGTGACGTCGCTGAAGGAGGCGCTGTCCGCCCTGGAGGAGCCCTCTCCCGAGCTGGCCGCGTCCATTCGGGAGAAGGAGGACCGAACCGACCATTACGAGGATATCCTGGGCACGTACCTGGTGAACCTGAGCGCCCGGCAGATCAGCGGGGCGGACAGCCGGGAGGCAGCCAAGCTGCTGAAGCTGATCGGCGATTTTGAGCGGATTGCCGACCACGCGGTCAATCTTCTGGAGTCCGCGGAGGAGCTGCGGAGCAAGAAGCTGCGGCTTACCGACGCGGCGGCAAAGGAGCTGGCCACGATTTCCGCGGCGGTCAGCGAGATTCTGGACTTGTCCCTCACGGCCTTCCTGGAAAACGACCTGGCCGCCGCCGCCAGGGTGGAGCCGCTGGAACAGGTTGTAGACCAGCTGAAGGAACAGCTGCGCACGCGCCACATCCTCCGCCTGCAAAAGGGGGACTGCACCATTGACGCGGGCTTTTCCTGGCTGGACCTGCTGACCAACCTGGAGCGCACGGCGGACCACTGCTCCAACATCGCGGGGTGCGTGATCGACGCCGCCCACGACACCATGAACCTGCACCAGTCCCTGCGGGCGGTGCGCAGCGACAGCGAGGAATTCCGGGAGCGCTACAGGGAGTATACCCGCAAGTATTCGCTGCTCTGAAATGACGCGGGAACCGGCGGCAGCGGGGTTTCCGTTGATCGGGGCCGGTTCATGTGCTATGATGAAGCCGGACAGGACAGCTGTGCCAGCCCGCCGCGGCGGTTCAGCCATGGAGAGAGGTGCGATATGATTTTTTGCGTAGAAGACGACGAGAGCATTCAGAGCCTGGAACTCTATGCCCTCCGCGCCGCCGGCTTTGAGGCCCGCGGCTTCACGGACGGCAGCTCCCTTTGGGAGGCGATGCGCGCGGAGCGGCCGGACCTTGTCATCCTGGACGTCATGCTGCCGGGAATCAACGGCGTGGAGCTGCTGAGGCAGATGAAAGCCGACGCCTGCGCCCGCGACATCCCGGTCATCATGGCCACGGCCAAGGGCGCGGAGTACGACAAAATCAAAGGTCTGGACCTGGGCGCGGACGATTACCTGGTCAAGCCCTTTGGCATGATGGAGATGGTATCCCGCGTCAAGGCGGTGCTCCGGCGGTGCCAGCCCAGGCAGAAACGGGAGGTATTGGCGGCGGGCGGCCTGGTTATGGATCTGGCGGAGCACACCGTCACGGCGGACGGAGAGCGGATCGCCCTCACCTTCAAGGAATTTGAGCTGCTCCGGCTGTTCCTCTCCGCCCCCGGCGTGGCGTTTACAAGGGAACGGCTCCTGGCGAGCGTCTGGGGGGGAGAGTACTCCGGCGAGACGCGGACGGTGGATATGCACATTCGGACCCTGCGGCAAAAGCTGGGGCGCTATGGGGTCATGGTCGAGACCGTCCGAAACGTGGGCTACCGCCTGGAGGTGAATCCATGAGCAGAAAAATTTTCCGTTCGGCCGTGGCAACCGCGGCGGCTGTTCTGCTGGCCAGCCTTGTGATTATACTGGGCTGCCTGTACGACTACTTTGGCGCCGTTCAGGCCAGCCAGCTCAAGGACGAGCTGCGGCTGGCGGCCTACGCGGTGGAGGAGAGCGGGCAGAACTATCTGGAGCGGATGACCGCCCAGGACTACCGCTATGCCTGGACGCCGGAATACCGGCTGACCTGGATCGCTTCGGACGGGACCGTGCTGTTCGACACGGACGAGCCCGCGGAGGGCATGGAGAACCACGGAAACCGCACGGAGGTCCGGGAGGCGTTCGCCAAAGGGGAGAGCAGCAGCGTCCGCTACTCCGACACCTGGGCGGAACGGACGCTGTACTACGCCAGGGCGCTGAACGACGGGACCGTGCTGCGTATCTCCATCCGCCAGGTGACTGTGCTGGCCCTGGTGCTGGTGATCCTCCAGCCCATTTTGCTGGTGGGGGTTCTGGCCGTGGTTCTCTCCGCCGTCCTGGCCAACCGAATGGCCAAGCGGATCGTCCAGCCGCTCAACTCCCTGGACCTGGACCACCCGCTGGAAAACGACGCCTACGAGGAGCTGTCCCCGCTGCTGCGGCGGATCGGGCAGCAGCGGGGGCAGATCAGCGACCAGCTGCGGGAACTGCGGGCCAGGACCGACGAGTTTGAGCAGATCACGGGACACATGAACGAGGGGCTGGTGGTGCTGGACCAGAAGGGGGCGGTTTTGAGCATCAACCCGGCGGCGCAGAAGCTGTTCGGCGCGGACCGCTCCTGTATCCGGCAGGATTTTTTGGCGGTGGACCACAGCTGTGAAATGAGCCAGGCGATTCTGGCCGCCCTGGAAAACGGGCACAGCGAGATACGGGCGGGGCGGAACGGCCGTGAAATACAATTTGACATCAGCCGCATTGAATCGGAGGGCACTGTGATCGGGGCGGTGCTGCTGGCATTCGACGTGACGGAGCAGGCGTTCGCCGAGCGCAACCGCCGGGAATTTACCGCCAACGTATCCCATGAACTGAAAACCCCCCTCCAGTCCATCACCGGCAGCGCCGAGCTGCTGGAGAACGGGCTTGTGAAGGAGGAGGATATTCCGCAGTTTATCGGGCTCATACGCACGGAGGCCGCGCGGCTGGTCACGCTGGTGGAGGACATCATTCACCTCTCCCAGCTGGACGAGGGCATCGCGCCGGCCCGGGAAACCGTGGACCTTTGGGAGACGGCGAAGGATGTGGCGTCCGTCCTGCGGGACGGCGCGGCGGAAAAAGGCGTCCAAATCTCCGTCACGGGGGAGCCCGTCTCCATCGAGGGCGTCCGCAGCTTTCTGCACGAGATGATCTATAACCTCTGCGACAACGCCGTCAAATACAACGTGGAAAACGGGTCTGTGGAAATCGAGGTTTCCCAGGGGGGACACGAGGCCGTGGTGGCCGTCCGGGATACGGGAATCGGCATTCCCGCGGAGTATCAGTCCCGGATATTCGAGCGGTTCTTCCGGGTGGATAAGAGCAGGTCCAAGGCCTCCGGCGGCACTGGGCTGGGGCTGTCCATCGTGAAGCACATCGCCCAGTACCATCACGGGACCATCGGCCTGCAAAGCGAGGCCGGAAAAGGCACGGTCATTTCCGTTACGCTCCCGCTCACGCGGGAACCCGGGCCCGCGGCCGAAAGCGGCGGGCAGTCAGCGAAAGCGGGGGACGGGTTTTAACCCGTCCCCCGCCGCCGTTCCCGATGCGCCCGCGGCCCGCCGCGTTAACGCCCCAGCAGCCAGTCCAGCTCCAGGCGTAACAGCGCCAGCTTTACGTCCGGCTTCACCCTTTCCCCGTGGAAGTCGCTGCCGCCGGTCTGGTGGAGGTGATATTTCTCCGTCAGGCGGATGTAAAACGCCTGCTGCTCCGGCGTGTGCTTGGGATAATAACATTCGATCGCGTCCAGGCCCTGGCCGGCGAGTTCTCCGACCAGCTTGTCCAGCTCATCCCCGCCGAGCCCGATTTGATATGGATGGGCCAGCGACGCCTTTCCCCCGGAGGCCTTGATGGCCGCGATGCACTCCATCGCGGAGGGCTTGCCCCGCTCCACCTCCCGGTGGAATTCCTCCGTGTCCAGATAGCGGTCAAACGCCTCCCGGCTGGTGGCCACGTAACCCCGGCGGACCATCGCCTGGGCAAAATGAGGCCGGCCGATTATGCCGCCCCCGGCCAGCGCTTCCACTTCCGCCGCGGTGAGCCCGACGCCCTTTCTCCTCAGAAACGCCAGCAGACGTCCCGCCCGCTCGCCGCGGCTTGCCTTCATTCTGTGGCACAGCTGCGCCAAAGGGGGGGCGTCCCGCGCAAACCCGTAGCCTAAAATGTGAAAGGTCGGATACTCCTTTGCGCTCAGCTCCACCCCCGGTATGACGCATATGCCGGACCGCTCTCCCGCTTGGGCCGCTTCCTCCAGCCCATCCGCCGTATCGTGGTCTGTGAGGGCAATCGCCTCTATGCCCCGCTCTTTTGCCATAACCAGCAGCTGCGCGGGGGTGTACTGGCCGTCAGAAGCGGTGGAATGAACGTGAAGGTCGGACATAGCGTACATACAATCAACCCCAATCGGATGAAATCACCGTCACATCGTTGGCGCGGGCTCCCGCGCCTCCGCTCAGAAACTGGGCGGGGACACCGCGAAAATGATGACCGCGTCCTCCGCGGTGGAATTGATCCATCGGTGCTGGGTCATCGGCGGGATACGCAGCGAATCCCCGGCGGAAAGCGAAACATAGGTGTCCTCCAGCAAAATGTTGATGGAGCCGGAGACCACATAGGCCGTCTCCTCCCCCACGTGGCCCTCCGGCATCCCTGCCGACGCCTTGTTGGGCGGGATAGTCATCAGGCAGAACTCAATCTGCCCGCTGACATCCGGGGTGAGAAGCTCGTACTGCACCTCCCGCCCCACAAACCCGATGATCTTTCTGGAGTCCTTGTGCACAACCAGCTCTTCCGGGCTGGTGTCCTCCTGGAAAAAACGGTAGAGCGGCGCGTTCAGCACTACCGCGATGTTCTTCAGCGTATTGATGGACGGATTGGCGGAGCCGTTTTCAATCTGGCTCAACATAGACGGCGATACGTTCGCCTTTGCCGCCAGGTCCCGCAGGCCCAGCCCCGCTTCCTCGCGCATGGCCTTGATTTTTTCTCCCAGCTGGATATCGGGCATTGCCGACACCTCCTTTGCTGACAGGGTATCACGTGCGGCGCTTCTTTTCAAGTAAAATTTTTGGCGCGGCACAACGCGGAACGGCGCTTTCAAAGACGGATACCGTCCTGAAAGCGCCGTTCGCCCGCTTTACGGGAATGTGGCGGAAGGGCCGCCGGACCCTGTTCGGACGCTCAGTGCAGGAATACCAGACTGAGGAGGAACACGCACAGAAGCGCCGTGAGGGACTGCAATACGCTGATGATGGGGATCGTTTTGTACGCCACCGAGGTGTCCATATCCGAGGTGGTGGTGACCACCCAGAAGAAGTCGTCGTTGCCGTGGAACACCATCATGCCACCGGCCGCGCAGGCCAGCATGGCGATGATGCGGCCCATGGGGGAGGCGAAGCCCAGGACGTCCAGCAACGGGTAGACCATGGTGGCGGAAGTGACCATGGCGATGGTGGCCGAGCCCACGCAGGTGCGGAAAATCGCGCCGATGATGAAGGGGGCCAGGATGCCGATGGACAGCCCGGAAAAGCTGCTGGTGATGATGTCCTGCAGCGGGGAGGCCTTCAGCACGCCGGAGAAGGCGCCGCCCGCGCCCACAATCAGAACGATCTGGCCGGCGGTGCGCAGGGCCTCGGCCAGCACGCCGTCAAAGCCCCAGGCGGTCTTGTCCTCCGGGCAGATCTGGTGGTACGCAACCGCGGCGATAATCAGGCCGGCCAGCAGGGCCACCGGCGGGGTGCCCAGCACGTTCACCACGTCCACGGCGATGCCGGTGAGCCCGGTCATGCTCAGGATGGTCTTGAGCAGCATCAGGGCGATGGGCACCAGAATGGGGGCGAAGGCCATGAAGGCGTTGGGGAGGGGCCGTTCCGTGCCGCTCTCCTCCTCCTCAACATGGGGCAGGTAGTAATACTTCTTTCCCACGAACTTGGCGGCAAAATAGGCCACGATGGTCACCGGAATGGACACCAGGGCGCCGAACAGGATGGCGCTGCCCAGATCCGCGTTCAAAATGCCGGCGACGGCCAGCGGGCCCGGCGTGGGCGGGACGAACATATGGGTGGCGTGCAGGCCCATGCAGGTGGCGATGGCCATGGTAGTCATGGAGATCCGCGTATCCTTGGACAGCCGCTTGGCAATGGGGCTGAGGAGCACATAGGCTGTCAACGCCGATATGAAATTGTAAGAAAACGCCGAAGAAATTTTGTCATTT
>CAMNQF010000038.1 GCA_946548895.1 uncultured bacterium
AGCGCGGCTCAGGTCAGCGCCGCTCAGGTCAGCGCCGCGCAGGTCAGCTTGGCCCAGGTCAGCGTCGCTCAGGTCAGCGCCGCTCAGGTCAGCGCGCTTGCCTTTCTCTCCCATGAAATGGACCCACTCCAAATGGCACTGTAAAATATCAAGTTTCTCTTTGGAAAGCTTACGCATGGATATCCCCCTCTTTAAATTTTGCTCCATTTCCACCACCTTGCCGCTGTCGGCAAGATGGTGGTGTGAAACAAAAATTTGTTTGTCCGCATGGTTGCGGCTTGCGTTGCCGGGCAGTTAGTCACCTCCTGCCGAACGTCCCCGGACCTTCATCAGCCCCGGATCAGCCGAACCGTTCGCACACGCGCTGTCTACTGTTTTCCCCGCCATTCTGAGCTTCTCTCGCGGTTTCCTACTGATCCACCGTGCCGCGCGGGCCGTGTGTCGTTCGGGCCTCTGGAATCTTGCTCCTGGCGGTTGCCGCCGGGGTCCGGCTTTTGGCTACTCTGGGCCGTGGCCCGTGTTCGACGCCAGTCCCCGTTGGCAAAGGCAGAATAAGTCAATATGACTTGTTTGTAAATAGAAAAATAAGATTTTTTGACTTGCTTGTGTTTTGAGTGTAAATATTCTTGAACGCGGCAAGCAGCAACCAGCCGGAGCAGAGAAAACCTTCTCTCAGAGAGAAAGGAAAGGAGATGATATTGAAAGAACCCAAGATTATTTTTTGCGGACTTGACCACGCGCTGTGCAGGGCATGGGAAAACGCTATTGTGTCAACGCCGTTGCCGATAGCCTGGGACGTCAGGCATCAGGATATTGTCACCCTTGAGTGCACGGCGGCGGTCTCTCCAGCCAACTCATTCGGATTTATGGATGGAGGGGTTGACCTGGCCTATTCGCGCCATTTTGGCTGGCATGTGCAGCAGCGGCTGCAAAAAGCTATTCAGACAATGGAATTTTCGGAATTGCTTGTAGGGCAGGCGTTGGCGGTGGAAACAGATTATGGGCAGATCCCCTGGCTCATTGCAGCGCCAACTATGCGGGTTCCAGGGCAAATTCTGGACAGTACGGCTGTTTTTCTCGCGGCGCGGGCTGCCATGAAATGCGCTATCGACCATGAAATGGATACCATGGCATTCCCAGGTATGGGAACCGGCACAGGTGGCGTCAGGTATGAAGTTGCGGCGAAAATGATGATTTTGGGCTGTATGGCCGCTATCAGCCCGCAGGATTTTCCAAAGAGCCTGCGGGAGATGTTTATTCGCGGGCCAATAGCCCTATAAAGGAGCTTTTTTGCGCAATCGGCCTAAAAAGCTTATTGCTTAATAAGTCATACAGAGGAGCTAACCATGAATTCTGATCTCACAGAAGCCTTTGCAAGCCTGCTAAAAAAATATGGATCCCACTCTCACGTCGCAAAAAAGCTTGGGATATCCCCTGACCACTATCGAAAAATACGCAATGGGCGTGCGAATATCCCCCCTCGCACGGCGAATTATATTATTTTGAAGGCTTATGAATTTTGCTCCGTCACAGCCACCCCCACCACGCCGCCCGGAGCCGGGCAGGGCGAAGGGGGCGGGGATGCTGCGTAGCTTCATCGCGCTGGTCTGTCTGTGGCTGCATATTTCCCGAAAGGGGTAATTGTATGGCCGAAAAACGGGAAGTCGCCTCCCGCGCGGAGGCGTGGATTGAAATGCAAATCGGTGAAGCTGGGTTCGGCGCTGCTGATGCAATGCCCAGAATTGCGCGCCATTGAGCTGGAGTATGTGCCAGGCGCAAAAAAAAGTAAGTAATATCTTTGTATTACTAGGGTATCTCTAGACAATGCGGCCATCTGAAATCATGGCGAAGTGCTTTCCGCGTGTGAGGTTGACGCCCATGCCGGCAACGCCGGAGCGCCCGGAAGGCTGGGTGCGAATTGAAATGCCGGCGGGGCATGCCGGTCCGGATGCAATTGCGGCCTATGTGCGTCAGCATGAGGCGGAAATACGCGACAGCCTGCTGAAGCGGGCAACGGGGAAGGAGTAATTATGCTGCAAAGCTCTTATGGACAGCGGGCCTGTCTGGCCTGCGGGAATCCCTTTGAGGCGCTCTACGCGAACCAGGTCACATGTTCCGATCTTTGCCGGGGAAAGCGCCGGGTGAACCTGAAGCGAATTGCAGACGCTGGCTGTCGGGCGCGCAGGAAAGAGCGCCTTGCCGGACTTGTGGCCCGTGTGGCCGAACTGGAAGCGGAAGTGGAACGGCTGAAGGGAGCGGGCGCGGAATTGGCGCACGTCAGAGCGGAACGGGACAAGGCCAAACAGGAGCTTGCGCGCGTCATGGGCGAACGGGACGAGGCGCTGGCTGCGCTGCATGCCGCCCGGCAATCCCGGCCCGTGAAATCCGCGCCGGAGTCTGTGGAAAAGATAGCTGAGCAGGCCGGTCTGCCGCCGCTGCAAGAGTGCGCCCGACTCAAGATCAAGGCCGTACATCTGCCCTGTGGCGAGTATGACCAGTGCCGCAAGCCCACGCCCTGCGCACGTCTGGGCGCGGACGTGGTTATGGAGCCGGGGGACAGGATATGCCCGGCTTGCAAACAGGTTTTCACGCCCAACCATCCCCGGCGGAAATATTGCTCCAGGGAGTGCCAGGAGAACGCAACCAGGCCGCAGCGGTCCGGGAAGAAAAAATAAAAAAAGCCCCGGCTGGGGGACGCCGGGGCCAATGGGCAACCGCCCAAACAATAATAGATGAGGGGAGTATGCCTGAAACAACTATGGATTGTCAACTACAACGGATAGGGGCGAACTGATGGAATGGTTCCGCGCGTACCACGGCATCTGCTCTGACGCGAAATGGCCCATAGTTGCCCGCAAGGCAAAGGTTTCCGTGGGAGTTGTTGTTTCCGTCTGGCTGGTACTGCTTGAGTCGGCCAGTCAGGCAACCGAGCGGGGGAGCGTGGCGAATTTTGACCCGGAAACCGTAGACGCCCTCTATGGCTATGAGGACGGAACAACAGAAGCCGTGTTCGACGCGCTCAGGGAAAAGGGGCTGATTTGTGATGGCCGCATCAGCGCATGGGACAAACGACAGCCCAAGCGGGAGCGCGATGACGACAGCGCCGCCAGAGTGCGCCGCCACCGTGAATTGAAACGCCTTGAAACCACGGACAGCGCCAATGTGGACGAGCGTAACGCCAGTGTAACGCCATGTAACGCCAGTGTAACGCCCCCAGAGAAGAGAAGAGAAGATAAGAATATAAATACATCCCCCCCTGTAGAGAGTCTTGTGAACCAAGATCGCGCGTGCGCGCGCGAGGCGTCGCAGGGGAGGGGGGCAACTGCGTCCGCTTGCCAGGAATGGGCAGCGACAAACCGACAGGAGCCGGAAAGCCCTCCCATGCCCGCGGATCTCTCCGGTCCGGGCCTGGAGTTCGAGGAGCTGCGAGACTTTTACAGCCGCGAAATCCGGGCGGAAGGCCCGCTCGACGGTTTTGCCGAGTACAAGCAACTCAAGGCGGCGCGCGATTCCACGGGGGCGTCGGCCTTTCCTGGCCTGTCCCGGCTGCTGGACGACCTTGCGGCCCGAAAGGCGGCTGGCGTCTGGCACGCCGGATACGAAATCGGGCTGGCCCGTTACCTGAAAACCCGCACATGGCTTGCGCCCATCCAGGCCCGCGCATCGCCGCAGGTCAAATCCTGGCAGGAGCGAGAGGACGAGGCCAACTACGCCGCCGCGCTGCAAGAGGCCGCACGCTATGAGGCCGAAAAGGCGCGCAAGGGAGGGATGCGGCAGTGAACAAGTTTTATTTTTCCGACAAGTTACGCGGCATATATGCGACTTTTGGCAAAGCGTATCCGGCAGCGCCCGTGGCCGAAGCGATTTTCCGGCGCGTTGAATCCATGCCTGACGGCTTCATGGACTACTCCCTGGAACGTCTGGAAAATCAGCCCGATATGCCCAAAAATCTGGGATATCACTTGCGGCATGTGCTCTGGCCCGAATACCTGGAAAAGCATCCGCGGCTCAAAGCCACGGAAAGTCAGAGCCGGTGCAATAACTGCTCGCCGGACATGGCCGGGTTTTTCTGGGCCTGGGAGGCTGATGGCAAGAGCTATTGCCTCAAGTGCGCCTGTAACTCACGGCCAGACCTGGCCCATATCCAGCCCTGGACGCCGCGCATGGCCCTGGACGCCGGCTTGCGGCTCAGCGATCCGGCGGCGGACGGTCGCGCCGCGCCGCGGCATCTGCCTCCAGAGGCCCGCAAAGCCGTAGGACACAGCGAAAAGCCGCGAATCGAACATCTGCGGGAGGCGGCCTATGCCGACGCCGAAAACTGGTAGGGCCCGCAAGGTCATCCCGTCTGAGCACGCGGAGCAGGCGGCATTGTTCCGCTGGTGGAATCTCCAGTACGCAAAAAGTGATCTGCGTCCCCTGCTGTTCGCCATCCCCAATGGCGGGGCGCGCAATCTGGCGACTGGCGCGCTGCTCAAGGCCGAAGGCGTACGCCGTGGCGTGCCGGATTTGTGTCTGGCCTATCCCGCTGGGGCATATCACGGCCTGTGGATCGAAATGAAACGCCGGGCGCATGGCTATGCCAGCGCAGAGCAGCTGGCCATGCTCTCCGCGTTGCGGTCTGTCGGCTATGACGCCGCCGTCTGCCGGGGCTGGGAAGAGGCGCGGGAGAAGATTCAAAATTATCTGGGCCTGAAAACCGGAAAGGAATGACGATGAAAAAAGTCTGGAAATACAAGAGATGCGAAGCAAAAAAAGCTGTGAAGAACGGAACGCTGCTGGACGAGGCCAAGGCCATCATCAATGCCGAACGGCAGCGGGAATACGGACCGCCCCATGCCAGCTTCCGGCGGATTGCCGGGCTGTGGAGCGCGTATCTGGACATCACGGTTCATCCGCGCGATGTGGCCTGCATGATGGCCCTGCTTAAAATCGGACGCGAGGCCCACGCGCACAAGCGGGATAACCTTGTTGACGCCGCCGGGTATTCCGCCCTTGCGGAGGATGTGGCGGGAGGGGAGGCGTAAATGAGCAAGTCTGAACAGCGGCCCATGTCCTATGTCCGCGCCTGTCTGGCCTTTGGCAATGGCGACATGGGGCGCGGACGGCAACTCATCTTCATGCTGGCCAGGCGGCTGGAGGAAGCGCGGCAAAAGCATCCGATTTTTGCGGAAAACACGGCACAGGCCGTGGACGTTATCGGCGAAGAATGGGCGGAGCTCACGCATGCGGTGGAGCACGAAAGCCCGGAACGCCAGCGCGACGAGGCCCTGGATGTGGCCTGCACGGCCATGCGCTTCGTGGGGCGGGAGCATGAATGAACAGGAGGCATGAACATGACTGATATCCTGCGAGGATGGAAAGAAATCGAAGCCTATCTGCGCATGAAGCGGAAGGCCATTTTGCGTAATGGCTATCCCATCCGTTTTGAAGGAGGCGACACAGAGCAGCGCAGGAATGTTTTTGCTGTCCGCGGGGAACTTTTGCGGCATGCCCGAACGCGCACTTGTGTGCCGCGGGAAGAAGAAAAGTGAAAATGGCCTGAATTGTCCTAAAATACCCATAACACCCATGCGGCTTGCTGCGTTATGCTTGTCCTCAAAGCTGAGGACAAGCCCGTGGCAAAAATTCCCTATCGAAAAATACCCGGCAAGGTTGTGGCTGGCGCGGCCCTTGTGGCCCTGCTTGGCGTGGGCGCGGCGCAACTCGGCATTGAGACTGTGGCCGATTTCGAGGGCTATGTGCCGTCCGCCTATCTCGATCCGGTAGGCATCTGGACCAAGTGCTTTGGCGATACCCATGACGTGACGCCCGGAGCCTCGTACACTTTTGACGAGTGCGTCCGCTCCCTGAACGGACAGGTCGTCGCTCACGCCAAACCAATCCTCAAGTGCATTCCCGGTCTTTCCGGACAGCCGGACAAGGTAAAGGCGGCCATGGTCAGCATGGCCTACAATATCGGCACAGGCGCATTCTGCTCCTCCAGCGTGGCGCGCTACGCCAACGCCGGAGAATGGGAGCGCGCCTGCCGGCGCATGTCCCAGATCTACAGGACAGCCGGAGGCAAGGAGCTGCCGGGACTTGTGATGCGCCGCAGAACGGAAAGCCGGATGTGCCTTGAAGGACTGCGGGAGGGGAAATAATCATGCCCACATGGCTGCTCAAAATTCTGAAATGGCTGCCCGGTGTGGGCGGGAGGATGCTGGACAAGCTGAACGGCAACGCGGCCAGGATTGAAGAAATACGCGCGGAAACCGAACAGGCCGACATCCGCGGCTTTCATCGCACAGGACGCATCAGCGCGGCGCATGCCTGGAAGTATGCCAAGGTGATCATTGCCGTGGCCCTGGCGTTCGCCTTCTGCGTCATGCTGTTTTTCCCCGGTGCGGGACGCAACGCCGTTGACCTGCTGGACGGCTTTGTGTCCGCCGTCGTCAGGCTCTTTGCCGTGGAGATGTAGGGCATGGAACACGCGGCGGCCATTTCCTCCACGCTGATTCCGTTGCTGCTGGCCCTCATTGGTTTTGAGGGCGCGATCATGGCCTGGCAGTTCAAGCGCCATCTGGACAAGAACGAGCGCGACCACGACGAACTTTTTGCGCGCACCAATGAGCATGACCGCCGTCTTTCGGTCATGGAAAACGAGGTGGGGCACCTCAACAAACGGGGATAAGGCGTGGCAGACGCCAGAACAAAAGGATTTTCAACCTGCGCGGCGTCCGGCCCCCCACACGCCGATCGGCCCCAGGGCGGGCGTAACGGATAAACGGGCGCGGTCTGAAAGGCTGGCATTTTGACGACGAGAAGCCAGCGCCCCTCACAGGGAAGCGGTCGGGATGGCATCCGCAGGCCCGATAATTCGCGCAGGGTAAGCCCCATGGCGGTTGAGAAAGGCCGCCGCCACGTTCCCTTCGGGGGGCTTGAATGGAGAATGAGAAAAATGGCCGCACGCTACGATTGGGAAACCATACGCGCTGAGTACGAGGCGGGGGCAAGTCAGTCCGACTTGTCCCGGCGTCATGGTCCCAGTCGTACAGCCATCCAGAAACGCATCCGGGCCGAGGGCTGGATACAGGACGTGTCCGGCACGATCAACCGACTGGCGGAGGCGAAGGTTGTGGGCGTGGTTGCAGGCTGCACCCCCCAAAAAAAGGCCGAAGCGCTTGACCGCGCGGCAGACGCCAAGGCTGCCGTCATGGTACGGCACAAGGAAGAATGGGTGCAGCATCAGAGGATCATCGACGAGGCGCTGGCCGCCGACGACTTTGACAAGGCCAAGCTGGCGAAGATAACGGCGGAAACGCTGAAAATCCGGCAGGAGGGCGAGCGGAAGGCGTGGGGTATCAAGGAGACTTCGGAAGAGACGCGCCGCGTGACTGATGTTTCTGTTGTTGTGGACCTGTCACATGCCGATTCGGCACAGATAGCCGCGCTGGTGGACGCGGCCTACAGTGAGGCGGAGCATGGATAGACAACGCGCCGTAACGACCCTGCTTGCCTTGCGGCAGGAGCTCGCCCGCAGAAACTTTGAAGCGTTTGTGCGCGAGACAACACCGGGCTACATGATGGGCTGGGTGCACAAGGAAATCTGCACCCAACTGGACGCCTTTCTTGAAGCCGTGCATCAGGGACGCTCCCCGCGGCTCATGCTCTGCATGCCGCCGCGACACGGCAAGAGCGAACTGGCCTCTCGGCGCTTCCCGGCCTATGTGTTCGGGCGCTATCCGGATATGTCCATCATCGGCACCAGTTACAGCGCCGACCTGGCTAGCCGCCTCAACCGCGATGTGCAGCGCGTCATCGAGCAGCCCGAATACGAGGCCATCTTCCCGGAAACGCGGCTTTCCGCCAAAAACATACGAACCGTCGCTTCCCGCAACTATTTACGCAATTCCGACCTGTTTGAAATCGTCGGTCACAAAGGGAGTTACCGCAGCGCGGGCGTGGGCGGCGGCATTACCGGTATGGGCGGCGACATTCTTATTATCGACGACCCGTTCAAGGACCGTGCCGAGGCCGACAGCCCCACCATCCGGCGCAAGGTGTGGGAGTGGTACACCTCCACCCTGTACACGCGCCTTGCGCCGGGCGGGGGCATCCTGGTCATCAATACCCGCTGGCATATGGACGACCTCTCCGGCAGGCTGCTGGAGGCCGCGCGCACGGGTGAGGGCGACCAGTGGCGCGTGGTCAACTTCCCGGCCATCGCCGAGGAGGACGAGCCACACCGCGGGCGGGGCGAAGCCCTGCATCCGGAGCGCTATCCGCTGGAGCAGCTTGCGGCCATCCGCACCGCCATCGGAACGCGCGACTGGGAAGCGCTCTACCAGCAGCACCCCACGCCGGACGGCGGCAACATCTTCAAGGTCCAATGGCTGCGCTTCTGGCTGCCCAAAGACCTGCCGGAAACGTTCGACCAGATGGTTATCTCATGGGATATGACCTTCAAGGACGGCGACGACACGGACTACGTCGTGGGGCAGGTCTGGGGGCGCAAGGGGGCGGATCGCTATCTGCTTGACCAGACGCGCGCCCGCATGGGCTTCACGGCCACGCTGGCGGCCTTCCGCGCCCTGGCCGACAAATGGCCCCAGGCGACCCGCAAGCTCGTGGAGAACAAGGCCAACGGCCCGGCGGTCATCGACAGTCTCAGGCATCATGTTCCGGGCATTATCCCGGTGGAGCCGGACGGCAGCAAGACCGCCCGCGCCCATGCCGTGACCGCGCTTTTCGAGGCCGGGAACGTCCACATCCCGCACCCGCAACACTGCCCTTGGGCGTCAGACTATGTGGCCGAGCTGACGCAGTTCCCCGGCGCGGCCCATGACGATCAGGTGGACGCCACCACGCAGGCCCTGCGCGACATGGACCGCCGCCGCGTCCTGAATATCAATCCGGATATTCTGCGGCCCGCCGCGCCGCGCAATATTTCGCGTTTCGGGGGCATGCTGTGAGCCGCCGCAAGCGTCGTTTTTCCCTCCCCACCACCCCGCCGCAGGCCGGAGCTTCCCGGCCGATCCCGCCGCCACGTCTGCGCCTTTCCCCGGACGTGTGCGGCGGGATTTCCGAAGCCGCGCCCCTGACGCCGGACGAGATTCGCGACAGCTACGGGTCCGCCCGCACCCTTGGCGCTACGGACAAGGAGCGCCTAGCCATGGACAACCAGTTGGAGGCTGACGGCGTTTTCACGCTGCTTCAGCACACAATCCAGCTTGGCCAGGGGGCCGCGCCGCAATTCATGGGCTACGGGGCGTTGCAGAATATCGCCCAGAACGGCCTCATCCGTGCCTGCATCGATACCGTGGCCGACGACATGACCCGCGCGTGGATTTCTCTGAAGGGCGGGGAAAGGCCCGCTGCCGGCGGCGGGGATGATTGCCTGAAAAAACTGGAAGAGGCGCAGAAGAAGTGCGGCCTTCAGGCGGTGTTCCACGAAGCCGCCCAACTGGTGGGCTACGAGGGCGGGGCTTTTGTATTCATCGACACGGGCGCGGATGGCGACCAGTTGATGACCCCGCTGCATCTTGGCAAGTACAGCGCCGATTTTGCGTTGGGCCGCCCGCTGCGCTTTACCGTTGTGGATCCGGTCAACGTCTTTCCCGGCGACTACAACAGCATTTCGCCGCTCCGGCCCGACTATTTTCGCCCTTCCTGGTGGTGGGTTCTGGGCGAGCGCGTACATGCGTCGCGCCTCATCCGGCTCGTCGCCAACGAGGTGCCGGTGCTGCTGCGCCCGGCGTACAATTTCATGGGCATCCCGCAGGCGCAAATCCTGTGGGATTACGTTCTGCATTTCCAGCAATGCCGCGCCGCCGAGGCCCGGCTGCTGACCAAGTTTTCTCTGACGGTCTTCAAAACCAACATGGCGGAGATTCTCACCTCCGCGCAGGGGACGGCCAACCTTGACGCCCGCATCCGCTACATGGTGCAGGCCGCCACCAATGACGGCGTTCTGGCCGTGGACAAGGAAATGGAAGATGTCATCAAGCTGGAGACGCCGCTTTCCGGCGTGACGGACATCGTGCGCCAGACGCTGGAATTTCTGGCCGCGCTCAACCGCACTCCGGCGGTCAAGCTGCTGGGCATTTCGCCTTCGGGCTTCAATGCCACAGGCGAGAGCGACATCCGCAACTACTACGACCACATCAGGAGCCAGCAGGAGAAGGTTTTGCGCGCGGGCGTCCAGCGGGCGCTGGACTGCATCCAGGTGAAGGAGTTTGGCGAGCTTGCCCGTTCCCCGAGCTTTGATTTCGCCCCGCTGGGCGAGGAAGACCGGGCCGCGCTGGCTACGCAGCAAAAGACCAGGGCGGATACCATCGCCGTGTATCTGGATCGTGGCGTCATCAGCACCGAGGAGGGGCGGGCCGCCATCGCGGCGGACCCTGACAGCGGCTTCGCGGACATCGACCCGGACGACCTGCCCGAAAGCGCCGGCATGCCGAGCGAGATGCCGCCGGGTATGGAAGGCGGCGACGAACTGGATGACGTGGACAAGGCCGGCGCTGTGTACGACGCGGCGCTGGATGCCCACCGTCGTCCCCACATGGGAGTCGTGGGATCCTTTATGCAGAGGATAAAGCAAATCGTACGGAAGGGAGCGCATGGCTAAACTCCTCCGTGCCGTCCACCCCAATGCCGGGGTTCGCGCCGCCTACCAGCGCCGTTTGCGCAAACTCGTCGACGAGATGCAGCGTTCCACGGTCTGGTGGTTACGCGCGGCCTACCGCAAGGACGAGGCCCGGATCATTCCCGATTTCGCGCAGGACGCTTCCCCCGCGCGCATGCTGCAAAAGGTGCTCAACCGTCTGTTCCGGTACTGGATGCGCCGCTGGAGCGACGAGGCCGCGAAAATCGCCGGGGACTTCGTTCACAAGACGCAGCAGCGCACCACCAGCAGTTATGAGCAGGCGTTCAGGGCCGCCGGGTTCACCGTGAAGATGGACCCCAGCCGCGTTCGCAATGACGTGGTGCAGGCTCTTATCGCTGAGAATGTGAACCTCATCAAGTCTATTCCGCAGCACTATTTCACGGAGGTCAACGGCCTTGTGCAGCGTTCCGTCAGCACCGGGCGGGATCTGGGTTTTCTCACCGACGAGCTGGAAAAGCGCTACGGCGTCACGCGCCGTCGTGCGGACCTCATAGCCCGCGACCAGGCCAACAAGGCCACGGAGGCCATCAAGCGAGTGGAGGACGAGCGCCTGGGCGTCAAGGTGGGCATCTGGGTGCATGTGCCCGGCAAATACACCAGCCGCGCCACGCACAGGGCCATGCACGGCAAGCCTTTCCTGCTCTCCGAGGGCCTGTACGACAGCGCGGTGGGGCGCAAGGTGCTGCCGGGCGAACTGGTGGCATGCCAATGCGAATACCGGGCTTTCGTCCCTGAGTTCGGCGATACCGTAACGCCGGAAATTCAAAAGCTGCTGGAAAGGACCAACGCATGAAATACGCATCCCTGACTTTCGATACGGCCCCCAGCGCCCGCAGCGTGGACGAGAACGGCTTTCTGCATGTCGCTTCCTCGCACATCACCAAGGCCACGGTGAACCCCTACTATGGCCGCGAGATTCCCGGTTGCGAGCGTCTGGGCCTTGACCCGGAGCGCATCTACTACGGCTTCCGCGACCCGGAGGAACTGCGCCGGTCGCTGCCCACCTGGGAAGGTCTGCCGTTGCACATCGAGCATCACCCTGACAGCGCGGACGCCCCGGAAAAACTCACCCGCGTGGGCGCGGTGGGCAAGGCCGTCTGGAACGCGCCCTACGTCGACGCGCCGCTGACAGTCTGGGACGGCGAGGCCATTGACGCCATCGAGGACGGTTCATTCCGGGAGCTTTCCTGCGCCTATCGTTATGAGCCGGACTTTACGCCTGGCCAGTACGAGGGCGTGGAGTACGACTTCATCATGCGCAACATTCGGGGCAACCATGTGGCGCTGGTGGAAGAAGGCCGAGCCGGGCCGGATGTGGTGGTGGCGGACGCGGCGCTGGCTGAAGACGCCGCCGAATGGCGCACGGCGAAGAACGGCAAGAAGTACCGGATCGACGTCGAGACCGGGGAAATAACCAAGGGGAATCTGGGGCAGAAGGATGACGAACATTTTGGGCCTGTCTTTTCAGCCTTCAGAGGCAAGCCCTCAGAAGCCATTGAGCATCTCCTGAAAGAAAAAAAAGGCCATGTCCCCGGCGCGTTCCACAAGGAAGGTCTGGGAGACATTGATCTGCCGTACGGCGAAGGCGGCAAAAAGGGGTTTGGCCTTGCGCATATTATTGAACGCAGGAATGCGCAGGGCATGAATGGTGAGGCTTTTGTACGGCAGCTTCCCACACTGGTGAAAGAAGGAAAGATTGAAAAGAGGGAAAGTTATCCGGGGCGCGCGTACATCGTTCACGAAAAAATGGAGGCCGCCATACGATTGGACTGGAATGGCAAGGAACGGAACTGGATGGTGACTGCATACCCAATAAAAAGAGAAGTCCCCGGCGCTCAGGATGGTTGTCGAACCTGTGTCCTGACTTTCGATGACAGGCAGTCGTTTCCCCTGCCATACGCCGGAGGTACTGGGAAAAATATATGGTCAAAGGCGATCAAAGTAAACCGCACAGGAGGACTCATGAGCAAACTCAAAAACTGGTTCCGGGGCGCGCGTGACGCCAGCCCGGACATCGAGCGGCAGGAAGTCGACCTCGCGCAGGCCATCATTGACCTGCACAAGGTGGACCCCGAAACCGGGGAAATTGTGGACATCACCGAGGATGAGGACAAGGCGGCGGAAATCCGCAAGCTCATCGGGGAGCTTGCCGGAAAGCTGGACCCCGCCGAAGTCAAGCGCCTGACCGACGCGCTTTCGGATTTGGCCTACTCGAAGGCCACGGGCGACGCCGACCCGGACGACAGGGGCGCGGTCATGGACGAGGACGTGAAAAAGGCCATGGACGCTTGCGGCCTTGATGCCGATGACGAAGATGCTTCCAGGGCGTTCGCCGAAGGCGTCAAGTACGGCGAGGGTCTCATGCGCGACCCGGCGGAGCGGGAAAAGCTCGACCGGGAACATGAGTCGGAAGGATTCAGAAAAGCAATGGGCGATTGCGGTCTGGACGCCGAGAATCCGCAGGAAAGCCGCGCCTTCGCCGAAGGGGTGAAATACGGTGAAAAGCTGGAGCGCACCCCCGAAGAACGCCGCAAGCTTGATCGCGAGCACGAGTCCGCGGGCATGAAAAAGGCCATGGGCAAGGATGAGGACAAAAATGCGGCCATTGAGCGCATCCTTGCCGCCGTTCCGGACCTCACGCCGGAGCAGCGCGAAAAGCTCAGGAACAGCCTTGCCGACCTCGCCTATTCGCCGGCCACCGGGGACGAGGACATCACGGCGCAGGATCGCGCCTTGCGGGGCAACGGCTTTGCCCGCCGTACCTCACGCGCCCTCATGGCCTCGGATGCCGCGCTCATTGAATCCCGCGCCGTGGCCCGCGCGCAGGACAACATGCGCGCCATTGCCGCCGCCGTACGCGATGTGCGCCCGCTGGTGGGCGAGCTGGATCTGCTGGCCTTTGATTCGGCGGCCAACGTCTACGGCTATGCGCTGGAACAGTGCGGCGTAGATGCGCGCCGCTATTCCCGCGAGGCATGGCGAGGCATGGTGGACATGCTCAGGCGGCAGAAGTCCGGCGCGCCGTCCGGGCGTCATCTGGCGCAGGACGCGGCCCCCGGTGAAATGAAAGGCCAGTTCGCGGGTCTCAACAACATTTCTCTTGGCGATTAAAAGGAGGCTGTCATGCCCTTGCAGACCAAAGTAGACCTTTCCGTGGCCCCTGGCGTTGCCGGCGACAAGGCCACGCCTGATCAGAGCGTCTATACCCCGCTCAATCCGCTGGCCGCCGTGGCGTTGCCCGTGGGCGGTTTCGTGTTTCCGGTTATCGAGGGGGGAGCGCAGGACAATTCCCGCGCCACCAACGTGGCCGGGGACGCCACCGAAGTTCTCGGTTTCGTGGAGCGCGTCATCAATTACGTCAATTATGACGTGTTTTCTGACGGCACGCTCATGGTTCCCAAGGGTTCGGCCCTCACCGTGGCCGTGCGCGGCGACTATTGGGCCGTGTCTTCCACCGCCGCCACCGTGGGGCAGTCCGTCCTTGCCTCCACAGCCGACGGCAGCATCAGCACCGGCACGCCGGACGCCACCCACATCGACACCGGCTGGATCGTCAAGACCGCCGGCGCGGCGGGCGAACCCATTATCATCAGTAACTGGAATTCCATGGTCAAGCCCGCAACGGCTACGCCTGGCGCATAAAAGGAGGATATCATGAACCCCACCTTTGAACAGGTCGCCGCCCTTGGTTTCATTTTTCCGGGGGCGCGCATGTGGGCGAGCAAGGAGAACATGGCCCGCATCGCCCAGGACGCGGCGCTCATCACCACGCCCAACACCACTGTTCCGGCGGAATTTCTCGCCTATATTGATCCTATGGTCATCGAGATCATGACCGCGCCTCGTCGTGCGCGGGAGATTTTCGGCGAGGAGAAAAAAGGCGACTGGACCACGCCCTACGCCAAGTGGCGCGTGGATGAAATCACGGGCAGCACGCAGCCGTATTCGGACTACGCCAACGGCACAACCAGCGGCGTGAACTCGGAATGGCAGACGCGTCCGCAGTACGTCTTCCAGACGTCCATCACCTACGGGGACATGGAAGTGGCCATGTCCAGCGCGGCCAAGGTCAATCTGGCTACCTCCAAGCAGCGCGCGGCAGCCCGCGTCATCGACATCGACCAGAACAAGTTCTATCTGCTGGGCGTGCAGGGCCGCGAGATTTACGGCATCCTCAACGATCCGAACCTGCCTGCCTCCATCACGGCGGCCGCCACGGGCGCGGGAGGCTCAACCAAATGGGCCGACAAGACCACCACGCAGATTTACAACGACATTCTGGCGCTGTTCGCGCAGCTCACCGAGCAATCCAGCGGCCTTATCGACAAGGATACGCCGCTCAAGCTCTGTCTCTCGCCGGAAATGAGCGTGCGCCTGGGCGCGGCCACGGATTTCAACGTGTCCGTGCTGGATATGCTGACCAAGTATTTCCGCAACCTCCAGATCGTGACCGTGCCCGAACTGCATAGCGCCACGGCGGGCGAAACGGTGATGCTCATCGCGCCCGAAGTGGCCGGGCAGAAAACCGGGTTGCTGGCCTTTGGCGAAAAAATCCGGGCAGGACGCATCGTGCCGGACATGTCCAGCATGCGGCAGAAGTTCGTCGGCTCGACTTACGGCGGCATCGTCTTGCAGCCGTATGCCTTCGCGTCCATGACCGGCATGTAACCAACAACGAATGCCCGGCCCCTGTGCTCCCACGCGGGCGCGGGGCCCGGATTCAGGAGGCAAATCTTTATGGCACCGAATAAGAAGAACGACAGGCAGCCCGCACAGACGACCACACAGGCAGACGCCGCTCCCCCGGCCGCGACGCAGACCGCGCAGGCCGCGACGCAGACCGCGCAGGCCAAAAGCAAACCCACCGTTGTCGTGGCCCTCAATCGGGCCATCGGCATCCAGTTTGCCATGCCGGACGGCCGCAAGGTACTCATCAACGGCAACGCGGCGCATCTGCGCGGCAAGGAAAAAGGCGTGCTGCCCGTGGGCGGCTTCGGCCTGACCACCATCGCCGCCGAGGACTGGGAGTACATCAAAAAGACCTACGGCGGCATGGAGGTCTTTGAAAACGGCCTGCTCTTCGCCGCCGAACGCAAGGCCGACGCCGTGGACATGGCCGACGAGCGGGCCGCGCTGCGCCACGGCATCGAACCTGTGGACCCGGAAAATACGGCCACCAGACCCAACGACGGCAAGGAATAGCCCGTGGCCGTGGTCGTCTTTGACCCGCAGGCGTTTCTGGAGGCGTATCCCCGCTTCGCGCCGGGTGGAAAGCCCCTGCTGACCAACGCGCAACTGGAACAGGCGTTCGAGGTGGCCTGCCTGCTGCTGGACAACAGCGACGCCTCGCCCGTGCCCTATGACCCGGACAGGGGCATCATGATCCGCCGCACGCTGCTGTGGCTCATCGTCTGCCATCTGGCCACGCTGGCCCTGTGGCCTGTGGGGCAGAGCGGCCCCATGTCCAGCGCCACGGAAGGAAGCGTGAGCGTGAGCTTCAGCCTGCCGCAGAACACGGGCAAGGCCTTCTGGAACTCCACGCCCTGCGGCCAGACTTTCTGGCAGGCCTTGCAACCTTATGTGGTGGGCGGGCGCTATTTTGGAGTGCGCCATTATCACCCGTGGGGATAGGTGGCGATATGGGCATCTGAAAAATCATTTTTGACCCACGGCAAGCGGAACGCCCGCAAGTGTCTGAAAACGGCATTTGCGGGCGTTCCGGCGTGTGCTGGCGAAATCCGGCTATTTTTTGTGCTTCGTTCGCTGCATTTTCCGCCACGTCCACGGCGGCACGGCGTCAGGGTCGGCCCACAGCCCGCGTCCGGCGGCTCTGGCCTCGCGCTGGTGCAGCCGCCACAGGTCACAGACCGGCAGCTTGCAATAGCGGTCATCCACCCAGGCCAGCCCCGCGCTGACCAGCGCATCCTGAATGACCAGCATGTCCTCAAGCAGAACGATGCCGCCCACCTCGCGCCTGTAGCTCTTGGCCTTTTGCGCGGGAACGATGTCCACGGCCTTTCCGTTCAGAATGCGGGCCGCGAGTTCCCGCGCCTCATTGCCGTAAGGCTGGCCCAGTTCCGGGCAGTCGATGCCGTACACGCGGATCTTGAGCGGCTTCTGCCGCGCCGGTTCCACGCGCCGGGCCGTAATGCTGTCCCCGTCATGGACGGACAGCACCTCCGCCGGGAAGGCGTGAGCCGTGGCGGCGCAGAGAAGCGCGCAGAGCAGGGCGGGGAAGAAGCAGGAACGCCGCATAGGTTATTCTATGCTGTGTGTCACCATCTCACAAGGAAAAGAATTTAGCCGTCACCCAGGGGGTGCAGACTTGAGGCTGTTTTTACCAGGTTATCCGCCTCTTTTGGGGCAGTTTCAGGCATGTAGGCAGCCCGCAGAAGACCCCACAGGAGGGCAGAGGGAACGATGAGGAGGGCGAGAATAAACGCGCCGATATGTTTATGCGCAAGTAGGATTTGGAAAAAAGCGTCGCTCCACCAGGCGCGAATGACCAAGATACCGAAGAGGAGGTAAAGAACAGCGCAAATTCCTAGACATGTCCAGAAAAGAAATCTGCGGTGGAATATTTTTTGTGTTTCAAGGCGTACACTACTGTCATTGGCAGGGAGGCTTATGTCTTTTCCATTGGAAAAATCCATTGCAAAAGTTTCTTGGTTTTTCTCTTGATTATCAGAGGTCATAGCCCAGATTCCTCAGTCGGTAGCCCATCGCCGCCGTTGAGACGTTGAAGAGATGGGAAAGCTGCCTCAGGCTACGAATATTCTTGACCTCGACCACCGCCTGCACAAATTGAGATGGCATCAATAAATCCGCCGCAAATTTGTTGGCTTCTACTTCTTTGGGGTCACTGGAGGTCATGGTAAAATTCGCGGGCGTATCCCGGTCACTCACCCCATGTTCAAGGACATGGTGTCCCAGTTCATGGGCAATGGTGAAACGCTGCCGCACATGGCTTTCCATAGGGTTATAGGTAATGAGCGGACCGCCATTCTTGGATGCCGTAGGTTCATAATGCCCACTGCCCTCCAGACTGGCGTCCGCCATTACCAGAATGCCCATTTTCCCGGCGATGCGAATAGGGTCAACAGGAAGACTGCCTTCATCCCAATATTTTGAGATGATATCTTTCGCCGGAGATAAATCAAACATGGTACACTCTCCTTGTATGTTTATATCCATCCACTGAGAAAAAAACAAGGCCGGGACTTCTCCCGGCCCTTCCATTGTTTCAGGCTTTCCGGCCTACGCCACCTACCTCAACGGCTCATCCAGCAGCCAGTGCGCGGCCTCCCGGAACCTTGGCCCCGGGATGGTGGAATACTTGCAGCCGAACCGTTCCCGTATCAGAGCGAACAGGGCGTGCTGGCACTCCCTGCGGTGACGCGGATTCCGTCCGGCCCGATAGGCTTCGACGCGGATAAGGGCCAGAATGGCCTGACGCTGGTACTCGTTGATACGCTGCATCTCCATCACGCCCCCTACCTGCTGAAGCTGACGTGCGCCCTGATGTTGTAGATCATGCGCAGGGCGTAGATGGCCTGATTGAGCGAGGTAACGGCCACGTTGGCGGCTTCGTTGGCGTTGTCGTAGAGCATCTGTTTTTCATGGGGCAGGAACGCGCTACGTCCTCCGGGGCGGGCAAAAATGTGCAGGGCTTCCCGAATGCCCTCGGCATTGCGCCGGAGCTTGTTCACATCGTCGAAAAACTGCTTGCCGTTCGCATAGGTCTTGGCGTCAAGCGTGGTGACGGCCAATGCCTGTTCAGGCGCGGGCTCAATGGCCGGGGCAACTGTCAAGGATTCCTTGTCGGTTGGCGGAGAAGGCGGCAGGGCGTCGATCCTGCCCTGCACATACTGAATGGCCTCTTTCACCTGCGCGACGGTGAGCGCGTCCACGGAGGCAACGCCGAAATGCGCGTTCACCTGCGCGCGGGCGGAAGCGTAGTGAACAGGAGCCATGTCCACCCAGGTGTTGATGATGGCCGTCAGTTGCTTGCGCTCCGGGTCGGTACGCTTGGAGAGGGGGGAAGGCAACGTGTCGGGATTTCCGACAGGTTCAGCAAGCCGCGCCCGCTCTTCCTCCGCGAGCTTATCCAGCACATCCAGAACCCAGCGCCGGAACGCCTTGGCTACGGGGGTGCAGCCGGACACGTTTTGCCAGCTCGAAAATGCGTTCTTCAAAGTCCATTTTTCTCCCTCCAGTACAGACTTTACAGAGTGGCGCAGACTCGCATCCGGCGCATCCGCTTTCGCATATGTGCCCGTGCTCTGCTGACGGCAAAATGATGCGGGCATGAAATGGCCTGAATTGTCCTAAAATACCCACATGGAAAAAGCAATTTTTGCAGCGGATTTGTGATAGAGTGTTTTTCAAAGTCGGGAGGAGCGTCATGGCGGGCATTACGGTGAGCGGCGGCAATAAATGGCGGAAGGCGCTGGAGCGTCTGGCCCGAAAGGTTCAGGTGCGGGCCGGAGTGCTGGAGGGAGCCACGACTACGGAGGGGCAGTCTGTTGCTCAGTATGCCGCCTACAACGAATTTGGCACAGCCCGCATTCCTGCGCGGCCATTTATGCGGTCAACATTAACGGAACAGCGCCAGGCATGGATCAACGGCTTTTCAGCCTTGCTCAAGGCCGGACGCACACCGGATGAAGCCCTGCGACGGGTGGGGGAGCGCATGGCGAGAAATATCAAGGACAAGATTTTGAGCAATATGGAACCGGCAAATGCCGCGTCCACCATAGCCAGGAAGAACAAAAAAGAAGCCGGTCGCGCTGGGACGCTCGTGGATACTGGCACTCTGGAAAAGTCCATCAATTTTGAGGTTCAGGCATGATCAACCTCCACGCCGCCGTCCGTTCCGCCATCACCGGTCTGCACCCGGACGAAGCCGTAGCCCTGCGGCAGTCCGTGGGGCAGCAGAACGTGCGCGGGCGCATCACGCCAGTCTATGCCCCGGAGCAGACAGTGCAGGCGCAGATCCAGAGTCTTGGGCAAAATGACCTCGCGCAGGCGGAACAGACCAGCAACACGCGGGTTGACCGCAAGGCCTACCTCTACGCTCCGAATCCGGCACTTCCCCCGCAGGGCATTGTCCGTCCTCTTGCGCGCAATGGGGACATGCTCCGGCGCGCTGACGGCACATGGTGGCTGGTGACGGCCATGATTGAGGATTTCACGGCCTCCGGCTGGGTCTGCGTGGGCATCACCCAGCAGGTGGACGGCCCGGACCTGAGCGCGTCTGATGCGGGGGGCGGAAATGCCGACGCCTGAAGCCCCTCTGGACGTGCTGGGCGCTGTTCATGACTTTCTGGCCGCGCATATCGACATTGCGCCTGCCGTCATCGTGCGCGGCTGGCAAAACCGCGCCGCTTTGCCCAATGTGTCGTCCTATGTGGTGCTGACGCTCATCAACGCGCCGCGCAGGGGCACGAACGTCCACATCTGGGAAAACGACAACGCGGGCGACGGCATCACCGAAAGCGTGCGCATGCTCACGCTCTATGAGGTGCAGATTGACTTCTGCGGGCTGGATGAGGCCGCAGTCAACGCGCAGGCCGCGCGGCTCGTCATGCTGGCGCGCGACGCCGTGGCCGTGGATTTTTTCAGGGCGCGGGGGCTGTCGTGCCAGTATGCGGACGACCCGCGTTCCCTGCCGTTTTCCAACGACGTGGACCAGTGGGAGGTGCGCTATTCCGTGACCCTGCGCCTGTCAGCCTGGAATGCGGCGGACATTGCCCGCGACGCCTTCCGGGACGTGAATATCAGAATTGAGGACGTGGACGTGCACCATCCCGCCCACGCCAGCATAACCGCAAAGGAGATGCCATAGTGAGCATTCCGGCTTCACAAATCGTCCAGGTTAATCCGCGTCTTCTGACGCCGGGCGGCACGGACCTTGAGTTCAATGGCCTGCTGCTTTCCGATTCGCCGCTGATTCCGGCGTCGCAGCTCGTTCTTCCCTTCCCGGATTCGGCGAGTGTGGGAGAGTATTTTGGTCTGGAATCGCCGGAATATCAGGCCGCCCAGGTCTACTTCCTGGGCTACAACAATTCCTTCAAAAAGCCGCGCGCGCTCTACATTGCCAGCCGTGTGGCCGAGGCCACTGCCGCATGGCTGCGCGGCGGCGCGTGGAACGGCACGCTGACCGCCCTGAAACAGGCTGGCATAGGCGGCCTGACGCTCACGGTCAATGGCGAGACGGTCAGGGCGCAAAACGTATCCTTTGCCACGGCCGCCAGCCCGAGCGACGTGGCCCAGGTCCTCCAGTCCGCGCTTAATGCCGGTTCCACGCCCGGCACTCCGGCGCGGCCCGCTGTACTCACGGGCGGGAGCATCACATTTTCCGGGCTGGAGTCCATCACGGACGGCGGTTTTGCCATAGAAGTCAACGGTACGGAACACGAAGTGGAAGGGCTGGACCTCTCCGCCGTTACGTCGCCGCTGGAGCTTGCCACAGCTCTAACAGGCAAGATTCCCGGCGTCATGGTGTCCGCAAGCGCGGACGGCCTCGTGCTGACCACTACGGAAACAGGCGCTGCGGCGAGCATCGGCTATGCCGCGGTCCCGGCGTCCGGAACGGACGTTTCGACCCTGCTGGCGCTCACCTCGGCCACGGGCGCGGACAGCGTGAACGGCGCGGACGCCGTGCCGCCCGTGGGCGTTCCCGGCATTACCGTGGCCTATTCCAGCCTGACCAAGGCGTGGACCATCACCAGCCCCACTACGGGCGCGGAATCCGCCATCACCTACGCGCAAGCGCCGGAAACCGGCGTTGACTTCGCCGGGCTGCTCAATCTCACGGAGCAGGCCGGGGCCGTGCTGTCACCGGGGCTGGACGCCATGAGCCATGCGGCCAACATGGAGGCCATTCTTGACCTGACGGAAAATTTCGTCTGCTTCACCACCGTCGCGCAGCCCACGGAGGCGGACGCGCTAGGGCTGGCGCAATGGGCGTCGGGCAACGGCGTGGCCTACCTCTATATCTATTGGGACAACGACCCCAAGCTGCTCCAGCCCAACAACACGTCCACCATCGCGGCGGCGCTCACCGAGGCCAACGTGGGCGCCACCTGCGGCGTGTGGAACAGCCTGGCCTACGCCGCCATGATCATGGGCACGGCGGCCAGCATCGACTGGGAACGGCGCAACGGAACCATCACCTTCGCCTTCAAAAGCCAGGACGGACTTGCCGCCAATGTGGTGACAGGAACCGACGCCATCAACCTTGAAGCCCAGAACATGAACTTCATGGGCGATTACGCCACACGCAACGATCAGTTCGTTTTCCTTTATCCGGGGCGCATGTTCGGCCAATGGACGTGGATCGACACCTACCTCAATGCGGTCTGGCTGAACAACGCACTTCAGGTGGCGTGCATGGCCGGTTTCGAGCAGACGCCGCGCGTGCCCTACAACGACGAGGGCTATGCGCTTGTGCGCGCCTGGATGCAGGACCCGGTGAACCGCGCCCTGTACTCCGGCATCATCGACACCGGCGTCACGCTTTCGGAATCGCAGAAGGCGGAACTGACGCGCGAGGCCGGACGCGACATTTCCGCCCAACTGTTCACGGACGGCTACGTCATCCAGGTCAACGACCCGGCCCCGACGGTGCGACAGAAGCGGGAAAGCCCGGAGGCAAGTTGTTGGTACTGTTATGGTGGAAGCGTTCACAAATTAACCATTGCAAGCACCGCCCTTGTATAGTAAATTGCGCTTACTTCTATAATTGGGGTAAGCGCATGAAAAAACAAAATTTAGTTGGTGGAAAATTTGGGAAATTGACAGTGATTGCCGAAGCCGAAAACCTGGGAGGCCGCGTCGCCTGGAAATGCCAATGCGAGTGTGGAAATACGGCAATCGTCAGAGCCACGGATTTAAAAAGTGGCAATACAAAATCCTGTGGCTGCGCTCATGCTGATGGCGTTTTGAAAACGGCTGAAAAGAACAGAGGCAAGCCGAGCAAAAGACTTATCGACTTGGCCGGTCAGATTTTCGGTAGGCTTACGGTTATTCGGCGTGTGGAAAACAATCAAAAAGGTCTCCCCATGTGGGAATGTCAGTGTGAATGCGGAAATAAGGTAAACGTGCGCGGTGATGTCTTGCGGTATGGCATGACGCAATCGTGTGGCTGCTTGGCCCGCGAAAAAGCAGCGACGCGCATCCGTACACGTTATGCTGGCAAACCTTCACCCAAATTGAAAGATTTAACCGGGAAGGTTTTCGGCTATTTGACGGTCATCAGGAGATTGACGGAAGAGGAAGGCGCAAAACGTGGTGTGGCAAAGTGGTTATGTCAGTGTAAGTGTGGCAATATGACGCATACATGTTCAGCCAAACTGGTTTCCGGAGAAACCAGATCATGTGGATGTCTGGGACTTGAAAATGCCACAAATGCCAAGCTGAAACATGGAGATGCGACCTACAGACGGCGTCAACGTCTTTACGGGATATGGTGTACCATGCGTCGGCGCTGCATGGATCCTCACGTTGATGTGTGGAAATACTACGGAGGCAAAGGCATCAAGGTGTGCGAGGAATGGGCGCATGATTATGCGGTTTTCAAGGCGTGGGCATTGGCGAATGGATATCAGGCGGGTTTGACCATAGACCGGATTGATCCCGATGGGGATTATTGTCCTGAAAACTGCCAATGGATTACAGCCTTTGAAAACAGTTCAAAAGCACATCGGAAAAAGCCGAAATGAAGGAGCATGAAGCATGAGCCAACTTGTAGGCGACATCACCAGCGCCAACGCGACGCTGGTTCTGACTGTGGATTTTCTGTTCCCGGCGGGCATCCGTCTGGAGCAGTTCGCCACCGACCAGAGCTACAGCATGGATGAACTGACCATTGCCGAGGACCGCATGGGCGTGGACGGCAATCTGGTGGCCGGCTGGGTTCCCAGCATCAAGTCTGTGACCATCATGCTGGAGGCGTCCAGCCCCAGTTATCAGTCAATGGCGCAGCTCTACCGCGCCTGTGAGCAAAAGCGCGGTTTTTACCGCTGCGGGCTGGTGGCGGCTGTGCCGAGCATCGGCAAAACCTTCATCTGGTCGCAGGGCGTGCTCAAATCCGGTACGCCGGTTCCGGCGGGCAAGAAGGTGCTGGATCCGACCACTTGGAAATTCGACTTCGGCAAGCTGGAAATGCAGGGCTAGGGAGGGAAAATGCGGAAGGAAAAGAAGATCGTCGTCAACGACCGGGGCCGTGAACTGGCCTTTGTGGTGCGGGAAATGCCGGCCACGAAGCTTGAAAGCTTCATCGTGCGCGCGGGCCTGCTCATTGCAGGGGCCGGGCTGGCGGACGGGATGCTGGGCGGGAAAAAGCCCGATGAACCGCTGGACGCCGCGCACGTCATGCAGGCAGCGAGAAAGATTGTCACACAGGGCGGCGACCTGCTCCGGGCGCTGGGCGCTGTGGAGTATGAAAAGGCGCGCCCCCTGCTCGATGAACTGCTGGCCTGCTGCACCCCGGCTGATGCCGTCGCGCCCCTCACGCCCGAGACGGCGGATGGCGTCATTGAGGACGTGCGCACGCTGTTCACGCTTCGCAAGGAGGCGTTGGCGCTCAATTTTGATTTTTTCGCCAGCGCCGGGCCGTCCGGCTCCCCGGCATCCGGGAACCAGGGCCAGTACTCGCGCAAACCCAAAATATCAGTCCGCTCGCAGGACTGATTATCGGCGAACGGCTGGCAACCCTGCGAGAACTGGAAACATATTACAGCTATGAGGACGCCCTGAACATGGCCGAAGTCATCCAGATACGGGCGCATAATGAATACATAACGGCCAAGGCAGCGCAAAAGGCTCACTGATGGAAGTGGACAGCCTCGTCATATCTCTGGGGCTTGACCCGCAACAGTTGCGGCAGGCGCTCGGCCAGGTGGAAGCCATGCTGCGGCAGTTCGTGCAACGCGTCAATGCGTTTGCCGGGGACTTCCAGCAAGGCTTTAACGACGCCGCCAACTCCGTGGAGCAGGCCTCAAACGCGGCCGCGCGGCAGGCGGACGCGGCGGGCGAGTCAGCGCAAGAAGCGGGGCACAAATTCCAGAAGGCCGGCAAGGATGGCGGACAAGGCATGCAAGAGCTTGCCGCCAAAACGCGCCAGGCCGGAGCGGCGGCCCGCCAGACAGGCGGCGAGATGCAGACCCTTGGGCGCAAGTGGGGCGCGTTTCTGGGCGGCATGGCGGCCCGTTTCGCCGCGCCGCTGGCCGGGGCGCTTTCCGCCGGGGCCATAGTGGGCGGTTATATGCGCGACGTGTCCCAGGTGGCGCAGATGACCGGGCGCTACTCCACACAAATGGAGGAGTGGCGCAAGAAACGTGAACTGCTGTCGCGCATCAGCCGGGAGGATGTGGAGCTGTACCGCAAGGGCAAGCTGGCCCTGCTGGACTTCAATTTTGCCATGGCCGGGCTGTCCACCACCATCATGCGGGCACTGTCCCCGGCCATCCGCTTCGGCATAGATCTGCTGACCTCGCTGGCGGACTGGATACGCCGCAACGAGCCGAACATTATCCGTTTCTTCGCCGTCCTGGCCGGAACGATTACGGCGGTGCTGATACCGGCCTTTGCCAGGCTGGCCAAAACAATGCTGATGAATCCCCTGACGCTGATCATTGCGGGCATCCTGCTGTTGGCCTTGGTTATTGACGACCTTGTGACCTACATCCGGGGCGGCGAGTCCAAATTGGAAGGCCTGTGGTCGCAGTTCGGCACGGGTGAGGAGATCGCTAGGTCTCTTGGCGAAGCCTGGGAATGGCTGAAGTCTGTCGGCGAGGTTCTATTTGACGGCCTCCTCAGCGCGGGCAAAGCGTTCATCGCCAATTTTGGCGACGCTTTTGAGGGCCTCAAGGGGGTGGTGCAGGGAACCATCAATTTCATCAAGGCTGTTTTCGCGGGCAACTGGGAGGACGCCGGGGCCGCTGTGCGTCAGGCGTTCACTGGGGCTTTTGAGTATATTCTAGGCATATTCAAGGGGATTATCCGAACCATCAGGGACGCTATTGCCGGTCTGCTGGATATGATGCCTTCATGGGAGGGCATCAAGTCAGGCGCGGCAGCAACATGGAAAGGAATAAAGGATTTTGGCGCAGGTCTGTTGGGCGGTAATGGAGAGGCAAAGGCTGGAACGCCCACCGCGCTCCCGCCCACCAACGCCGAATTGACCCGCACCGCCGTTCCCCCCTCCGCCACGGTGAACAATACCAAAAATCAGAAAATTGACGCCACTTATAACACCAACGTCTATGCTCCCGGCGCGGACCCGCAGGCAATGGCCAACGCTTTCGGCAATCAGATGCGGCAACAGAACGCCCAGTTTGGCGCGCTTGCCGCTGAAGGAGGCGTCCGGCCATGAGTCAGTTTCCGCAACGCGTCACGGGCAACTGGACGCTGAACAACGCGTCAGGCGAAGCGGTGGTGCGGTTCACGTCCTTTCTCTCGCTGGATTTGCGCAATGAAAGCCTTGTGGTGTCCGGCCCTGTGGAGGAGGGCGGTTTTGCCACATACAACAAGGTTGAAACGCCGCTGGAGGTGGATGTTTCCCTGGGCATTGAGGGCGACGACGCCACCCTGCAAACGGCGCTGGATACGCTGGACAAGCTTCAGGCCGGGACCGAACTGCTCAGCCTGGTCACGCCCAATGCGGAATACCAGGATCTGAATCTGGAAGGCTTTAGTTACAGGCGCAGGCGTGAGGATGGTCTGGGCGTGCTGTGGGTGGATCTCTCCCTGGTGGGCGTCAAGCAGGTCAAGGCCGAATATACCAACGCGCGTGTGGGGCGCCGCAAGCAGCGCGGCAAGGTGCAGGCCACGGAAAAATCGGCGCTCAAAGGCCTTAGCGAATGGATCGGCGGGGGCAAGTAATGCTGGAACTGCCGCTGGAAGCAACCGTCAATCAGGAATTTCTGGTCACGCTGGGCGAGCAGGATTGCACTGTGGCCCTCTATCAGCGCGGCGCGGGCATGTATCTGGATTTGCGCGTGGGTGGCGTAACCGTGTGTCAGGGGGCCATCTGCCAGCCAGGAATAGGCATCATTCAGGCAGCAACGGACACCTTCGAGGGCCAGCTCTACATGCTGGACGAGCGCTCGCGTCCTGACCAGCAGCAAGCGCCCCAATGGACGGGGCTTGGCACGAGATGGCGGCTCTACTGGCTCACGCCGGAAGAGGTGGATGAAGTGGAAACCGCAAATTTCGAGGCGGCGCTCAATGGCTGACGGTTCCTTTACCAAAAAGCTGCTGGAAGTGCATGTGACGCTTCAGGCGGGACAGTTCGAGGGCGGCAACACCAAGATTATCAAGGACGTGCCGCTCAAGGTGCGCATCGAAAAGACCGGCCCGCCCGACTTCTGCAAGGCCAGCATCGAGGCACGGGGCCTGCGTTATGAGGATATGGAGAAGATGTCCACCCTGGCTTTCCGGCCTTTGTTTTCTGCGCGCAATTCCGTGGCCGTGTTCGCGGGAGACGAACGCGACGGCCTTTCGCGGGCCTTTTCCGGCTCCATCACCCAGGCTTCGGCTGATTTCAACGCCGCGCCGGACGTGTCGTTCAAGATCGAGGCCATGACCGGCTATTTCGGGGCCATCACGCCGCAAAGTCCCACAGCTGTCAGGGCCGCGCAGCCGGCGGCGGACTTTATCGCCATGCAGGCCAAAAAAGCGGGCTTCACATTTCAGAACGATGGCGTAACCACGCAACTGAACAACGCCATTTTTAACGGTTCGCCCGTGGCGCAGGCGCGCGCGGCCGCGCGGCAGATCGGCGCGGAACTGATTATCGACGACGACGTCATGATTCTCAGCCCCGCCGGGGGGGCGGGCACAAAGGCCGGAGGAGGGCGCGGCAACGCTGTTTTGCTGAGCAAGACCACAGGCATGCTCGGCTATCCCGTGTTGTCCAACGAGGGCATCCAGTTGCAGGCGCTCTACAATCCCGCCTTCCGCCTGGGCGGACTGGTGCGGGTGGAAAGCATCGTGCCCAAGGCGTCCGGAACCTGGCGCATCATCAAGCTGACCCACGACCTCGCGGCCTTTGATCCCAAGGGCGGCCCGTGGGAAAGCCAGATGACGACGTATTACCCCAGCATGAGCGGCGCGGGAGGCAAGATATGAGCAGGAAGGAAAATCGCGGCCTGCGCGACCCGTACATGCTGGCATCGGGCTACAACCAGCTTGAGTTCATCGTGCGGCGCATCATTTCGGAGATGGTCAACACCTCCGCCATCGTGCGCGTGGACGGCTGCACCTCGCAGGGGCCGGAAGGTCCGGCGGGCACGGTGAGCGCCACGCCGCTGGTGGCCCAGACCGACGCCGAGGGCAACGCCCTGCCCATGACGCAAATCCCGTCCATGCCGCACGGGCGCGTGCAGGGCGGCATCGCCGCGCTCATCATTGACCCCGTGCCGGGCGACATCGGCGTGGCCTCGTTCTGCAAGTCCGATTCCTCCACCGTCAAACCGGGAACCAGCGAGCCGCAGCGCCCCGGCAGCTTTCGCAATTTCGACCAGGCGGACGGCATGCTGGTGGCGACGGTGAGCAACAAGGCCCCGGAAGTGTGGATCGAGATCAGGCAGGACAAGACCATCATCATTCACGCGCCGGAGGGCTGCGCCATCAAGACGGATAAAATCGCGGAAATCAAGGCCGGGGAAGGCATCGTTTTGGACACGCCGCAGACCACCATCACCGGCAATCTGACCGCCACCGGCGAAAAGGGCAACGCCATCAGCATGACCGGGAACGTCCAGCTTGACGGCAGCCTCACCAGCACCGGCGACCAGACGGCGAACGGCATCAGCCAGACAAACCACACGCACACCGGCGTCCAGCCCGGCAGCGGCGATACCGGCAAACCGCAGTAGGGACATATATGGCAATCGGGCATTCCCTCACGCTTGATCTGGACAACTGGGATCTGACGCTGGACGCGGGCGGCGACATCGCCACGGCGACCGGCCCCTATGCCATCGCCCAGAACGTGGCCAACGCCGTGCGCCTGTTCACCAACGACGCCTTTTATGACCCGCAACGCGGCATTCCGCACTTCATCGTTGACCTCGGTTTTCTGCCCCAGGAAAGCGTGGTGCGCTCCCGCGTGGGCGCGGCCGCGCGGGGTGTGGAGGGCGTGGCAACAGTCGAGGTGGAAAATCTTGACCTTGAGGAACGGGTGCTCACCGGAAATATCCAGTTGACCACCAGCGAGGGAGATACGGTCGATGTTGCACTTTGACCCCCAGACCGGCCTGAGCGCCGATTCCGTGAGCACGGTGCGCGAGGCCGTGCGCGAAGACTGGAAGGCGGCCTTCAGGCGTGAAGGCCTCCCCGAACTGAACACTGAGCCGGAAACCCCGGCCGGCCAGCTTATCGACAGCCAGACCGCCGCCATTGTGGACAAGGACAATGAGGTGCTCTTCCTTGCCAACCAGTTCAATCCGTTGACGGCCTCCGGCATCTGGCAGGATGCCTTGGGCAAAATCTATTTTCTCACGCGCAAGACGGCGCAGGCTTCGGAAGCCGTATGCCAGTGTAATGGGCTTGCCGGAACGGTCATCACGCAGGGCGCGCGCATCAAATCCAGCGCGGACGGGGCGGAATGGGTCTGTATGGAGGCGATTGTCATCCCCGCAGGCGGCACGGCGCAGGCGCGCTTTCGCTCACAGACGCCCGGTCCTGTGGCGGCGCAGGCCAATACCCTGACGGAGATCGTCACCGTCACGCCCGGCTGGGACAGCGTGACCAATCCGGCGGTGGCCACCGTTGGCCGTGACGTGGAAAGCCGGCTTGAGTTCGAGACGCGGCGCTACAACAGCGTGGCCGCCAACGCGCGCGGCAGCGTGGCGGCGCTCTACGGGGCCATCGCCAATCTTCCGGACGTGCTGGATGTGGTGGTGCTGGAAAATGTGGGCAATGACCCCATTGTTTCGTGGGGCGTGACCATCCCCGGTCATAGCGTGTGGATCGCCGTCACCGGCGGAACGGACAGCGAGATAGCCGAAACCATCTACCGCAAAAAGGACGCGGGCTGCGGCACGGCGGGCAACACGCAGATCGGCTATCAGGATGCGGAATTGCCGGGCATGCCCATTTATACTTACCGCATCGAGCGCCCCACGCCGCTGGCCTTTGGCGTACGGGTCACGCTGCGCCTCACGCCCACCACGCCGCAGGATATTGAACAGCGGGTCAAGGATGCCATTCTGGCGGATTTCAACGGTGCTGGCCCGCATGACAATCTGCGCGTAGGCACGGCGCAGGAGGTCTATGCCTCGCGCTTTTATTGCGCGGTCATCGGGGCGGGCGTCCAGAACCTTGTGAGCATCGAGATCGCGGCGCCCGCATCCGGCGGAACATGGGGGCCGAGTGCCACAGTCAACGCCGACCAGGCTCCGGTGCTGAGCGCGGACGACATCAGCATAGTCATCGCCGGGGACGCCTAGCCATGTTGCAACCCGGAGAAACCATTCAGAGCCAGTACGCGGCCAGCCCGACCATCCGGGCGCTGGCCGAATCGGCGCGCATCCGCATCGCCCCGGATGCGGACATCGCCCTGTTCTATCAGAACATTTTTGACATCGCCACGGCGCAGGGCGTGGGGCTGGACATCTGGGGGCGCATCCTCGGCATTGGCCGCAGCATTGAGGTCGAGGCGCGGCGTGAGTATTTCGGCTTCAACACGGCCGATTACGACCCCTTTGACACCAGCCCGTTTTACACCGGCGAAGGGGCGACGGAGCGTTACGACCTGAGTGATGACTCCTACCGTCAGTTGCTGCTCTGGAAAGCAATGGCGAACATCGCCACGGCGGACGCGGCCTCACTGAATCATCTGCTGCTGGCGCTCTATCCGGGACAGGACGTCGTTATCCATGAATGGGGCGTCATGGCCCTGGAACTGTATATCTTCTTCCCGCTGCTCCCGTGGCAGCGCACCATTCTGCGCAATTACGGCTTGTTGGCAAAAGGCGCGGGCGTTGGCCTGAAATGGGTCGAGATTCCCACGCCTGTTTTTGGTTTTGCCGAGGCCAATTACGAACCCTTTGACAGCGCGCCTTTCTGGACAACGCATTACACGGAGGTATCCGCATGATTCCAGCCATTCCCACGCTGTTACCCATGCCGTTCGCGCAGAACGGCGAACGGCGCGACATTCTCGAAAACAACACCATTCCCGGCTCCGCCGACGCCTCATGGGCCACAGGCTTCCCGCCGGTGACGCGCATCAACAAGCAGGCCGGCGGCAAGCCGCCATATGGACTTGATTTTCAGGGAATTTTTTATGTTCTCAGCCAGCATCTTTTTTTTCTTCAGTCCGGGGGCGTCTACCCCTGGCAGGGAGCCAACGGCGACTTTCCCGGCCTTGATTACCTGGCCGGCGCGCATGTGCTGGGCAGCAACGGACAAGAATACATAGCCCTTAATCCGTCCGGCCCCAATGTGCCGAAAGGGAGTGGCGGATTTGTCGGGCCTGTCGATCCGGTAACTGATGCAACCAATGAGTATTGGCGCAATGCCACTCCCAAAACTGATGCCGCAGGCCTGCGCCGTGGCGGCATTGCAGCCTACTACAACGTGACCTTCGGCGGTAGTGACGGCAGACGCCCGATTTTCTGGGGCGAAACCGAAGCTGACGAAAATTACGTTTTGTGCGACGGCGGTTCGGACGGGGCCGGCGGCATTGTGCCTGACTTGCGCGGGCGCATGATTATGGGCGCGTCCGATGCCCACCCGGCCGGCGAATCCGGCGGCTCGGAGACCCATACCCACAGTCTTTCCGGCACTGTCGGGGCCACAACGCTGACAGTTAATCAATTGGCGAGCCATACCCATGTTGTTCCCAATCAAACGGGGAAAAATACGTCCGGCAGTCATATCGGCGGGTGGAGTTGGGGATCACCTATCAATACCTATGCGACAGGAGGTTCCCAACCACATGCGCATGACCTCGCGGCTTCCAGCGACGCGGCCTCATCATTGCCGCCCTGGTATACTTTGACGTTGGTCATGCGCATCGCATGATGTATGTCGCCGCATAGTACGGCGGCAGGTTTTCGGCCGTGACGGCAGATGCGGAAAAAGCGTGGGCATGCTCTTGAGACGAACCGTTGTATGTCGACACGCACTCATTACTTGCTTGTGGGTAACGCGGCTCACGCACACTGCCGGAAGAGAAATATGCCTTTGATCCTACTCCATGATTATGACTCGGCATTTGCGCCGTGGTCAGCGTCGTGGCCCCGACAGTGCCGGAAAGACTGTAGCAAACAAAAAAACAGCAAAAAAAGGAGTCTCTTATGCGCGTTACCGTTGTTCCTGCTGACCGCCTCATTCTTGTTGACGGTGAGGGCCTGCAATTTGCTTTTGCCGCCCCGGAGGGTCTGCACGCCCTGCAATGGCAGGACGCCTCCGGGCATCTGGAATTCACGGAGGGCCGGCCGAATCAGGCGTTGACCGCGGCCGACTACGAGTCCCATGTCGCGCCGTTTGTCCAGGCATGGCAGGCCGAAAAAGCGCGTCTTGCCGAAGAGGCGGAGAAGGAGGAAGCCGCGCGCCTGGCCGAGTACAACAGCGAGTCCGCCCGCTATGCCCGCCTGCGCGCCGAGCGGGATCAGCGCGTGGCCGCCACGGACT
>CAMNQF010000039.1 GCA_946548895.1 uncultured bacterium
CCCCCCCCCCCCCCTCCTTGCCCACCCCCCCCCGCGGCGCGGGGGCGGCGGCCCCTCTCCCTACCCCCCCACCCCCCCCCCCCCCAAAAAAAAACCCCCCCCCCCCGCCCCCCCCCCCCCCGCTTCTTTCACGCTTTCCAGAGGCCGTGCAGGTTGCAGAAGGCGTAGGCGGCCTCCACGTCGTCCCCGTCGCACAGGGCGAAGCTGGCCTCTGGGGCCCGGCCCGGGCGGAGGACCTTGTACTGGCCGCCCTGCCTGGTCTGGAGGGAAATCCACTCAATGGAGTGCTCGTCAGCCATGGGGTGGGCCGTGGAGCCAACGTATACGCTCACCCGGTTGCCCTCCACCTTATATACGGGGATGTGCTTCTCCCCGGCCCCCTCCGTGGCGCCGGGGACCATCTCCGTCATGGGCTCCCCGCAGCACTGAATGGGTACGCCGGCGTCCTTGACCATCAGCACAGTGTTGCCGCAGTGCCGGCAGGTAAAAAATTTTTGTTCCATATGATTGACCTCCTGAATGGGCGCGGCCGGGCCGCGCCGGAATGGGGCTAGTATGCCCTGGGCGGGCGGGGCTATTCCGCCCCGCCCTGGCCCTGATTGATTGGAACGGCCCCGGGCCGGGCGGATGCCGGCGGCGGGGGAGGTTACGGCGCGCTGTCCGGCGATATATCGTCGAACAGAACCGGGATCTTCTGCTGGAAATCCGCCAGCAGGGCGCAGGCCACCTCCCGCATCTGGGGGTGGGCGGCGGGGGCGGTGCGCAGCTTGAAGAAATGCCGCCACTCCCGCAGGTCCATGGTGGCGACGATCTCCGTTTTCAAGCTGTTGGGCAGGATGCTCCGGGCCTCCTGGGGGGACGCGCCCGCGTCCAGCATACGGAAATAGGTGTCCTCCGCCGCCCGCATGGCGTCCTCCCAGATCCCATAGAGCTGGGAATCCTCCCGCCAGAAGCAGGGCTTGACGAAGGTCAGCTCCCGGCCGAACTGGTCCAGGCTGTAGTTGCAGTAGCGGGTGCTCTCCTGGCTGTAGCTGGCAATGCGGTGCCGGACCAGCTCGTGGGTCACGCCCCGGTCGCAGATGAGGCGGACGCTGACCTTTTCGTGCTCGATGACGGACTCATGGCCCCGCGCCAGCAGATCGGCCAGAAATGTGCGGTAAGACGTATCGGTGATCCGCCCCTCGCTCTTATAGCAGACCCGGCCGATGCGCTCCAGACGCCGCAGCATCTCCTCGCCGTCGATCTCCTGCAAAAACTCGTGGCTTGGGGTTATCAGCTTCATATTGATGCCCTCCTGTGATGTTGTCGGGTGATATCATACCACAATTTTCGACGCGGCGCAACTACCGCCCCAGCCGCCGGAGCAGCGCCTCCTCCAGCCGGTCGCCGTACTTCATGGCCAGCAGGAACAGGATGAGCCCCCCCGCGCCCAGCAGGGCCATGCCCCACAGGGGGATGGACAGGGTGGCGCTGCCCACCATGCAGGACACCAGCAGCCCCCAGGGCCGGGCCAGGGCCGCCAGCAGGAAGAACCGCCGGAAGGAGATGTCGGTGAGCCCCGCCAGGATGCACAGGATGTCGTCAGGGAAGAAGGGGAAGAGAAAGGCCAGGGCCAGGAATACGTCCCGCTTGCGGCGGATCACGTCCAGATACTTGCCGGACAGCTTTTCGCTGACGAACTGGCTGACGAACCGCTGGCCCAGGGCCCGGGCCAGGGCGAACACAATGGCGGAGCCCAGGGTTACGGCCCCCCAGGTGAGCAGGAAGGAGGGCCACAGCCCGAAGAGGTAGGCCCCGGCGGCGGCGGTGAGGTTGCTGGGGATGGGGGCCACAATGACGGACACCAGCTGCACCCCGAAGTAGGCCAGGTGGGACCAGGGGGCGCAGCGGGCGATGTACTCGCCCAGCTTCTCCTGTGAGCCCGCCGCCTCGAAAAAGCCGGTGGTGTACAGCGCCCACACGCTGCCCCCCAGAATGGCGATGGTCAGCGCCCAGAGCAAAATTTTGATTGGCTTCTTTTCCATAACAGCCCCTGCCTTCCGCAGTGTTCAGTCTACGGCTATTATAGCGTCAAAATGGAAAATAGCAACAAAGGTTCCCTTCAGAAATCATGAAGATTCCTTTAGGAACCGCCTGAGAAGCGCAAATCCCCCCGGAGCCGCGCTCCGGGGGGATCGTTGCGCTTTAGTCGGTGACGTAGGGCAGCAGGGCCACGTGACGGGCGCGCTTGATGGCGTCGGTCAGCTGGCGCTGGTGCATGGCGCAGGTGCCGGTGGTGCGGCGGGGCAGAATCTTGGACCGCTCGGACAGATAGCGCTTCAGCTTCTGGGAATCCTTGTAGTCGATCTGTTCCACCTTATCCACGCAGAACGCGCACACCTTGCGGCGCTTGCGGTTGCCGCGGGGCTTCGCATTATCCATAGCCATATTGGCAGACCTCCTTTATGTGAGATGGACCTTTCCCTTAGAAGGGCAGGTCGCCGTCGTCGTCGGCCAGGTCGGAGAACTGGTCGCCGCCGGATGGGATGCCGTAGTCGGCGGGAGCGGAGGGGGCCGCGGGACGGTTGTTGTAGGAGCCGCCGCCGTAGCTGCCGCCCCGGTCTCCGTAACTGCCGCCGCCGTCGCCGTCCCGCTTGGAGTCGCCGAAGTAGACGTTGTCCGCCACCACCTCGGCGGTGACGCGGCGGTTGTTCTCCTTATCGGTCCACTCCCGCATTTGCAGCCGGCCCTCTACCACGGCCATGCGGCCCTTGGAGAAGTAGCGGCTGACGAACTCGCCGGTGCCCCGCCAGGCCACCACGTCGATCCAGTCGGTGGCCCGCTCGCCGGTGTTTTTGTCCTTGAAATCCCGGTCCACCGCCAGGCGGAAAGTGGCCACAGGGGTCCCGTTCTGGGTGTGGCGGAGCTCCGGGTCACGGGCCAGGCGGCCCATGATGACGATATGGTTGAGCATGGTGTTCTCCTTCTCAGGCGTCCTTGCTGACAATGATGGAACGCATGACGCTGACGTTAATGCGCATCAGGCGGTCCAGCTCGGCGGGGAACGCGGGGTCGGAGGAGAAGGTCATCAGGACGTAGTAGCCCTCCTCCAGGTCGTTGATGGGGTAGGCCAGCCGCTTCTTGCCCCACTCATCCACCTCGGACACAGTGCCATGGCCCTCCGCCAGCTCCTTGAAGCGGGCCACCAGGGCGGCGGTCTCCTCCTCGCCCAGGCTGGGGTTGAGGACATAGAGCACCTCGTAGTTTCCACTCACTTTAGCCATTGTGTTTGCACCTCCTTATGGTCTTATGGCCTCCGGCCGCACCGGAGGCAAGGATGTTACGTCCGGCGCGCACAGGCGCAGACTAATTTAGTATACACGAAATCTACGGTTTGTCAAGGGGCGGGCGGGGGTTTTCCGGGGATTTTCCCGGTTTTTTCCGGGGAATTCCCCAGAACCAGCGGAATACCGCCCGGCGCGGGGGACCCAGCGCGGCGTACAGCCGGACCCGCTCCCGGTCCACCAGGGCCCGCAGCTCAGTCAGCTCCTCTTCGGTGAGGGTGTGCTGGCTGAACCGGGCCTTCTGGGCCAGCTCCACCGCCCGCCCGTCCACCTGCCCGCCCCAGCGCTCCAGCCGCCGCAGGTATCCGTAGGCGGCCAGGGCGGCGCGGTTGGGGTCGGGGCCGCTGAGGCGCCGGGCGCGGTGCTTTTTCAGCAGATGCTGCCCCAGCCACAGCAGGAACACAGCGCCGGACAGCGCCAGCGGCACCTTGACCAGCGGCAGCAGGTCCGCCGGACTCACTCCGGCCCCGCCGGGTTCGTCCCCCGCCTGGGGAGGCGGGGTCTGGCCGGGGGGTTGGGAGGGGGCGGGGGCCTGGGATGGCGTGGGGCTAGGGGTGGGGGGCGCGGTTTCCGCCGGGGGCAGGGAGGGGATGGGGGCGGAGTCCTCCGGCCTGTCCGCTCCCACCATCCAGCCGAAGGCGGCGGCGGGGGTGACCTCCACCGGATACCACCCGAAGCCGTCCAGCCACACCTCCACCCAGGCGTGGGCAGCCCGGTCGGGGACGCTCACCTGCCGGTTGGGGACGCAGTCCGCCACATAGCCGCTGACATACCGGGCGGGTATGCCCAGGGAGCGGAGCGTCAACGCGGCGGCGGAGGCGAAGTGCATACAGTAGCCACGGCGGCTCTCGGTGAGGAAGTAGAGGACCGGGTCCACCCCCTCGGGGGCGGCGGGGACCTCCGTGTCGTACGCGCAAAGGCCGTCCAGCAGATCGGACACATTCAGGGCCGCCCCCACCGGGTCGTCCGCAAACTGGCCGTACTGCCGGCACACCTCTTCCAGTGTCCCGCGCAGCTCCTCCGGCACGTCCAGGTAGTGGCTGTAGGCAAAGCTGGAGTAGCGCCGCACGGCGGCCTGCCCGAGATTCAGAGATCCGGCGCTGGCAACGGGAAACTCGACGCTGGCAACGGGAGCGCCGCCGCTGCCACCGGACACGGAGCCGTACAGGGGAGGGGAGCGGTCGGTGAAGGACAGGGTGTGCACCCACTGCCCCCGCCGCCGGGCCAGATAGGAGTCCTCCACCGGGAGCGCCCCCGTGTCCCCCGCGTCCTCCGGGAGGGGGAAGTAGGGGGCGTACACGCAGGAGCCGGTCTGCGCCACGTTGTCCACGGTGACGGTGTAGTCCGGGCCGCCGCCGCGGCCCATGGCGGGAAAGTACAGGGGGAAGGTGCGGGGGGCGTCCGGGGAGCTGTATTCCTCATAGGCCCCCTGGGGCAGGGCCGACCACAGGCCGTCCCGGTACACCGCCAGGGAGGAGCCCCGCAGGTACAGCCGCCCGCCGTAGTCGGTGGCCACCCGGAGCACCGTCCGCCCGGTGTACCGCAGGGGGCCCGCCGAGGACAGGTCGGCCTCCTCCGCCGAACCCACATAGACGATGGTATTCTGGAAGGGCCCGTCGAACCGGGACAGGAACTGGACGGCCGCCTCCGAGGCGGCCTGGAGCTTTTTCTCCGCGTCCAGGGCCCACTGGGGCCGGGTGTAGCCCTCCCGGGGGAAGGCCAGGGTGACGGCGGCCAGCACCAGCGCCGACCCGGCCAGCGCCGCCAGGGTGAGGGCTCCCCGGCGGGAGGGGGCGGACCACCGGCACAGGTCGCACAGCAGCATGGCGCACCAGCAGGCGCACAGGGCCATGAAGGGGGGCCAGCTGGGGTAGAGGTCGGCCAGCAGGCCGGGGAGGAGGGGGGGCAGGGTGAGCAGCGCCGCCAGCCACCACCGCCGGGCCCGGACCACCGCCCAGCCCAGGGCCAGGGCCAGCGGGACCAGGGAGAGCAGCAGGAACAGCCTGACGCATTGGGCGTCCTGGGCGGGGGTGAGCTGGGAGGCGTAATCGAAGGTCCGGCCCCACGAAACCCGGGCGGCGAAGAGGCCGGAGATTGCTTTGCAGGTGAGGACTGCCCCGGTGGACACGGCGTCCCAATGGCGCCAGAGGGCCAGGGCCCACAGCCCGGCCAGCCCCCCCGCCGCCGCCCCCCGGAACCTGGGGAGGGACCACACCGCCAGCGCCGCCAGGGAGAACAGCGCCGCCCAGGCCAAAAGCGGTCCGGCGTCCGCGGCGCAGCGGTCCAGCGCCGTGGCCTCCGGCCAGAGGGAATAGCCGCCGTACAGGGACAGGAAGGAGCCGGCCAGGCCCGTCAGGGCGCAGGCCAGCAGCAGGCCGTCCCCCAGCAGGGAGGCGGCGGAGAGGCGGGGTTCCCGGTCAGCCATGGCAGTCCCCTCCTTTCTCCGGCGCGACGTGAACGCGGAACACCGGGCCGTCCGGCCCCCGCAGGAGCTCGGGGCGGCCATCCAGCCGGGGCCCGTCCAGGGGCGCGGGCGCGCCCAGCAGGGCCAGCAGGCACTCCTCCAGCTCCTTCCAGTCGGATATGACGCGCAGCTGGGGGGCGCCCTCCCGGTCCAGCCACAGCACCCCGTGGGGCCGCTGCAAGCGCAGCAGCGCCTGGCTCAACCCCAGCAGCTTGTCCAGCAGACGGTCCAGCTCCTCCGGCTCCCCCATCAGGTCCAGGGTGAGCAGGGGCAGGGGAATGAGGGTTTCGGCCCGCTCCCGGACGATGAGCTGGTCCCACTTGGAGGACAGCTTCCAGTGCACCGCCCGCATGGGGTCGCCGGGGCGGTAGTCCCGCAGGTCATAGTCCTCCCCGGGGCCCAGCCGGGCGGCGTGGTCGGGGGAGGGGCGGGCGCCCTGGCCCTCCGGGAGGGAGGGGGGCTCCGCCGGGACCGGCACGGGGCGGCACAGCAGCCGGGCGGGCTTGGGCCGGGGCACCGGCAGGGCGATCAGCCCCAGGCAGTCGTATACCCGGACCCGGTCCGCCCGCAGCTCCAGCAGGCCGCAGTGGGGGGCGGGGGCGGTGATCTCCACCGGGCGGCGGCGGGCCACCCCGGACAGCGCCAGCCGGCGGCGTTCCGTCCGGCCGGTGAGCAGGTTCTCCCCGGTGACCCGCAGGGCCAGCCGGGCCAGGGGCAGGCCGCTGGGCGACTCCACGGACACCAGCCAGCGGACCTGGCCGCCCCGGTCCAGGGCGGGGGGCGCGGCGGACAGGGCCAGGCGGCACCCCAGCATCCCCGGCAGGGAGAGGGCCAGGGACAGCAGGGGCAGGGCGGCGCACAGGACCAGGAGGAAGCGGGCCAGATAGTTCTCGTTGGTGATCTGGAACAGCAGCACCCCCGCGAGGGCGAGGGCGTAGACAGCGCGGCGGACCGCCATGGGGCTACCGAAGGCGGGGGGGCCGGACGGAGCCCAGCACCTCCGCCGCGATATCGCGGGCGCGCCGGGCGCTGTCCGCCGCCCCCGCGGGGAGGACCAGCCGGTGGGCGATGGCGTCCACCCAGAGGAAGCCCACGTCGTCGGGCACCACGTAGTCCCGGCCCCGGAGAAAGGCGCAGGCCCGGCACAGCCCGGCCACCGAGATGGCCGCCCGGGGGCTGGCCCCCTGGGCCAGCTGGGGATGGCTCCGGGTGGCCCGGACCAGCCGGAGGATATAGTCCAAAACGGCGTCGTCCACAAATACCCGGTCCACCTGGCCCCGCAGGCGGGCCAGCTCCTCCCGGTCCGCCGCCTGGGCCACCGCGTCCATGAGGCCGCCCCGCAGCTTGCGCTGGAGCAGCTCCAGCTCGTCCGCCGGAGCGGGGTAGCCCATGGTGAGGCGCAGGGCGAAGCGGTCCAGCTGGGAGTCGGGCAGCAGCTGGGTGCCGGAGGCCCCGGCGGGGTTCTGGGTGGCGATGACCAGGAAGGGGTCGGGGACGGGCCGGGACACGCCGTCCACCGTTACCCTGCCCTCCTCCATGGCCTCCAACAGGGCGGACTGGGTGCGGCTGGTGGCCCGGTTGAGCTCGTCGGCCAGGAACAGGTTGCACAGCAGGGCCCCGGGCTGGTACTCCATCTGCCCCGTGGCCTTGTTGTATAGGGAGAAGCCGGTGAGGTCGGAGGGCATCACGTCGGGGGTGAACTGCACCCGGCTGTATTTCAGGCCCAGGGCCTTGGAGAAGGCGATGGCCAGGGTGGTCTTGCCCACCCCGGGGATGTCCTCCAGCAGAACGTGGCCCCGGGCCAGGATGGCCAGGAGGGTTTTGACCACAATGTCGTCCTTGCCCACCACGGCCTTTTTCACTTCCCCCGCCACCTGGGCGGCCAGCTGATTTTCGCGCATGGTATGTCACTCCTTGGACAGATTCCCTGGTATTATAACAAAAAACAGGGGGCTTGAACAGCCCCCTGTTTCTACCTGCGGATATTTAGGCAAGCTTGCCCTTCGCCAGCTCGGTGAGCTGGGTGAAGGCGGCCTTGTCGTTGACGGCCAGCTCGGCCAGCATCTTGCGGTTGATCTCCACGCCGGCCAGCTTCAGGCCGTGCATGAAGGTGGAGTAGTTCATGCCGTTCATCTTGCACCCGGCGCTGATGCGGGCGATCCACAGCTGGCGGAAGTCGCGCTTCTTCAGCCTGCGGCCCACGTAGGCGTACTGCAGGGATTTCATCACCTGCTCGTTGGCCATCTTGAAGTGTTTGCTCTTGGCGCCCCAGTAGCCCTTGGCCAGCTTGAGGACCTTATTCCTTCTCTTGCGCGTCATCATCGCGCCCTTGACTCGTGCCATTGTTGTTCAGCCTCCTGTGTTGAGTGAAATATGATGTTATCCCTTATTTATAGGGGACCATGCGCTTGATGGTGGCCGCGTTGGTCACGTCGGCGTAGCCGCCCTTGCGGAGGCCTCTCTTGAGCTTGCGGGTTTTTCCGTGGCCGTTGAGCAGATGGCTCTTGTTGGCGTGGGCGCGCTTGACCTTCCCGTTCTTGGTCAAATTGAAACGCTTCTTGGCGCCGCTGTGGGTTTTCACTTTAGGCATGGCGGTTGTCTCCTTTTCGTAGTTGATGATGTCACGCTTCGCACGCGGCTGGACGCTCGGTCGCTTTCGCTCCGACCCGGCCTGGCCTGTGGGGCGCCGTGCGCCCCTGCGCCCGGCCTCGCTTCGCTCCAAGCTCCCTCGCAGCCGCCTGTTCCGCGCTTCCTGCTTACTGTTTGTTGCTCTTCGCGCTTTTCGCGGACAGGAAGATGCTCATGTGCCGGCCCTCCAGCTTGGGCTCCTTGTCCAGCACGGCCAGCTCGCCGCACTGCTCGGCGAAGTCCAGAAGCAGCTTCCGGCCGATGTCGGTGTGGGCCATCTCCCGGCCCCGGAAACGGACGGTGACTTTCACCCGGTTGCCCTCCGCCAGAAACTTCTGGGCGTTGCGCAGCTTGGTGTTGAAGTCTCCGATGTCGATGCCGGGGGACATCCGCACTTCCTTGATCTCCACCACGTGCTGGTTCTTCTTGGCCTCCTTTTCCCGCTTGGCCTGCTCAAAGCGGTACTTGCCGTAGTCCATGAGCTTGCACACGGGGGGGACGGCGGTGGGAGAGATTTTGACCAGGTCCAGCCCGGCCTCGTCGGCGCGGGCCTGAGCCTCCCGGGCGGACATGACGCCCAGCTGGGCGCCGTCGGCGCCGATCAGCCGCACCTCCCGGTCGCGGATCTCCTCGTTGATTTGATGAGCCGTATTAGCTATGGTCACGCACCTCCAGATAAAAAATAAAATACGCGGATGCGCAACGGCACCCACGTCCACAACGAAGCCCGCACCTACCGTGCGGAGTTCACCATGATTAACCCCTTCGCCCGCGGCGGGAGGTGAGGACGGCGGCGCCATTCCTGCTTCCTTTTGCCCGAATATCATACCAGACTGGGGAGGATTTGTCAACAGCTTTTTTTCCCCGCCCCCGTGTGGTATGATAGGGAAAAACCGCGAAAGGGGGACCCTGCCATGCTGACGCTGCTGTACGCCCGGGCGGGCCGGGACATCCGGGGAGAGCTTTTGGAGCGGATGGGGGCTTCCGCCGCCCGCCGCCGCCTGCTCATCGTGCCCGAGCAGTTCTCCCACGAGAGCGAGCGGGCCATGTGCGCCGCCCTGGGGGGCGGGGCGTCCATGTCCTGCGAGGTGCTGTCCTTCACCCGGCTGGCGGGGCGGCTCACCGACGCCGCCGGGGGCGGCGCCGCCCCCATGCTGGACGCGGGGGGCCGGATGCTGCTGATGTACGCCGCCCTGCGGCAGGTGTCCGACGCCCTGACCACCTACCGGGCCCCTTCCCGGAAGCCCGCCTTCCTCACCGGCCTGCTGGCCACGGTGGACGAGTGCCGCTCCTACCGGGTGGAGCCGGAGGCCCTCATCTCCGCCGGGGAGGAGCTGGGGGGCCGCCAGGGAGACAAGCTCCGGGACCTGGGGCTCATCTGCGCCGCCTACCGGGCGCTGGAGGAGGAGGGCCGGGCCGACCCCCGGGGGCGGCTGGACCGGCTGGCCCGCCAGCTGGAGGACACCCGCTGGGGGGCGGGGATGGCCTTTTACATCTACGGCTTCACCGACTTCACCCCCCAGGAGGAGCGGGTGCTGTCCGCCCTCATGGCCCAGGGGGATCTGACCGCCGCCCTGGTGTGCGGCGCCGGGGACGACCCCTCCGGGGTGTTCCAGCCCGCCCTGCGGGCCGCCCGGCGGCTGGCGCGGCTGGCAAAGGACAGGGCCGTCCCCGTCCGGGAGGAGACGCTGGACCGCCCCCTGCCCCGCCACCCCTCCCTGGCCTTCCTGGAGGCAAACCTGTTCGGCCCGGCCCCGGAATCCCCCTGGGCCGGGGCGTGCGCCGTGGCCCGCGTCCGCTGCGCCACGCCCCGCCAGGAGGCGGAGTGGTGCGCCGCCGAGATCCTGCGGCTGCTGCGGGAGGAGGGCTACCGCTGCCGGGATATCGCCGTGTGCGCCCGGCGGATGGACGGCTATGGGGAGCTCATCGGCAGCGTGTTTGAGCGCTACGGGGTGCCGGTGTTCCGTTCCGCCATGGAGGACGTGCTGGAAAAGCCGGTACTGGCCCTTGTCACCGCCGCCCTGGCCGCGGCGGCGGAGGACTACCCCTATGAGGAGCTGTTCCGCTACCTGAAGACGGGGCTGGCGGGCATCACCGACGGGGAGCGGGACGAGCTGGAGAACTACGTCCTCACCTGGGACCTGAAGGGGTCCGCCTGGACCAGGAAAAAGCCCTGGGATATGCACCCCGCGGGGTATGGGAGGGAGTTCACCGAGGCGGACGCCGGCCAGGTGGCCCGGCTGGACGCCCTGCGCCGCCGGGTGATCGCGCCTCTGGAGGCCCTGCGGAAAAACCCGGACAAGACCGGCCGGGGGCGGGCCATGGCCCTGTACCGGCTGCTGGAGGACATCGGCCTGCCGGACCGGCTGGCCCAGCGGGCGGACAGCCTGGACCGGCGGGGGGACCGCACCGGGGCCGCCCAATACCGCCAGCTGTGGGACATTGTGGTGAAGGGCCTGGAGCAGTGCGCCCTGCTGCTGGGGGACGCCCCGCTGGAGCTGGAGGAGTTCTCCCGGCTGTTCACCCTGGTGCTGGGCCAGTACGACGTGGGGGCCATCCCCGTGTCCCTGGACGCGGTGGCGGTGGGCGACGCCCCCCGCATGGCCCACAAGGAGGTCAAGGCGCTGTTCCTGCTGGGGGCGGACAGCAATTCCGTCCCCGACTGCGCCCCGCCGCCGGGGCTGTTTTCCGACCGGGACCGGGACGTTCTGGCCGCCCTGGAGGTGGAGCTGGCCCCCCGGCAGGAGGACAAGCTCCGCCGGGAGATGACCATCGCCTACGAGACCTGCTGCCGCCCCTCGGAGCGGCTGTACGTCAGCTATGCCGCCGCCGGGGCGGCTGGGGAGCAGCGGGCCCCCTGTTTTCTGTGGGACCGGCTGGGCCTGCTGTTTCCGGAGGGGCCCGTGCTGGACGGCGGGGACCCGCTGGCCCGGCTGTCCGCCCCGGACGCGGCCCTGGAGCTGGCGGGCCGGGACCCCAACCTGGCGGAGGCCCTGCGGGGGGTTCCCGGCCTGGCCCCCCGGGTGGAGCGCATCCAAAACGCGGCCAGCTGGCGGCGGGGGCGGCTGTCCCGCCCCGCGGTGGACGCCCTGTTCGGGACCGTGGTGCCCATGTCCGCCACCAAGCTGGACCTGGTGAACACCTGCCATTTCAGCTATTTCCTCCGCTTCGGTCTGAAGGCGGAGCCCCGCCGGCGGGCGGCCTTCCGGGCCTCGGACTACGGCACCTTCGTCCACGGTGTGCTGGAGCGCACCCTGCGGGACGCCCGGGAGGCGGGCGTCTCCCTGGACGACGGGGCGGAGGTGGCCCGGCTGTCCCAGGCGGCGGCGGACCGCTGCGAGCGGGAGACGCTGGCCAATTTAGAGGAGGAGCCTGCCCGCTTCCGCTGCCTGTTCGGCCGGATGAAGGAGGCGGCGCTGGCGGTGGCCCGGAGCGTGTGCGCCGAACTGGCCGCGTCCGACTTTACCCCCGCCGCCTTTGAGCTGGGCTTCGGCCCCGGCAAGGAGCTGCCCCCGGTGGAGGTGGAGCGGGGCGTCCGCCTGCGTCTCACCGGCTATGTGGACCGGGTGGACCAGTGGCTCCACGAGGGGAAGCGCTACCTGCGGGTGGTGGACTACAAGACAGGGAAGAAGAGCTTCGACTTCGCCGACGTGGAGGACGGCCGGGGCCTGCAAATGCTGTTGTACCTCTTTGCCCTCAGCCGGGAGGGGGAGCGGGTGCTGGGGCCGGGGGAGGTCGTCCCCGCCGGGGTGCTGTACGTCCCCGCCCGCACCCCCCTGGTGGACGGCGACCGGAGCATGACCGACCAGGAGGTGCGCAGGGCCCGGGACCGCCTGCTGCGCCGCCAGGGGCTGGTGCTGAACGACCAGGCGGTGCTGTCCGCCATGGAGCGGGCCGAGGGGGGGGAGTACCGCTTCCTGCCCGTGGGCACGGGCCGGGGCGGGTCCGACTGCCTGGTCACGCCGGACCAGATGGACGCCCTGGACCGGTATATCACCGGCGCCCTGGCCGCCGCCGCCGGGGAGCTGGCGGCGGGCAACATCGACGCCGACCCCTACTGGCGGGGGGCGGACCACGACCCCTGCCGCTGGTGCGACTACCGGGCGGCCTGCCACTTTGAGGAGGGCTGCGGGGACGCCCGGCGGTTCCGGCGGGGGGTCAGCGCCAAGGAATTCTGGCAGTGGATGAGCCAGCGGGAGGAGGATCAGCATGGCCGTTGAACTGACAAGGGAACAGCTGGCCGCGGTGGACGACCGGGGAGGGGACCTGCTGGTGTCGGCCGCCGCCGGGTCGGGCAAGACCCGGGTGCTGGTGGAGCGGCTGATGAAGTATGTGGAGCAGGGGGAGGACATCGACCGCTTCCTGGTCATCACCTTCACCAACGCCGCCGCCGCCGAGCTGCGGGACCGCATCGCCGCCGCCATCCACGCCCGGCTGGCCCAGCGGCCGGGGGACCGGCACCTGCGGCGGAACGCCGCCCTGGTGTACAAGGCCCCCATCTGCACCATCGACGCCTTCTGCCTGGACCTGCTGCGGCAGTGGGGCCATCTGGCGGACCTGGACCCGGATTTCCGGGTGTGCGACAGCGCCGAGGGGGAGGAGCTGCGCCGCCGGGCCCTGGAGGAGGTGCTGGAGGCCCGGTACGCGGGGATTGGGAACGACGCCCCCTTTGCCGCCCTGGTGGACGCCCTGGCGGGGGAGCGGGACGACCGGCCCTTGGAGGATATGGTGCTGTACGTCCACAGCCAGGTGCAGTCCCAGGCGGACCCGGCGGGCTGGCTGATGGGACGGAAGCGGGACTTCGCCCTTCCGAAGGGCATGGGCCCGGAGGACACCCCTTGGGGCCGGGTGCTGCTGGCCGACGGCTGGGAGCTGGCGGACTACTGGCTGGGGACCATGTCCGCCCTGCGCAATGAGATCGCCTGGGACGGCCTGCTGGACCGAAACTACGGCCCCACCCTGGATGAGACCATCGGCGGCCTGGAGCGGCTGCGGGACGCCCTCCGGGAGGGCTGGGACGCGGCGGCGGCCTGCTTTCCCGTGCCCTTCCCCCGGCCCGGAGTCAAGCGGGGGGAGTGCGACCCGGCCCTGAAGGCCCGTATGTCCGCCCAGCGGGACCTGTGCAGGGAGCAGATGAAGAAGCTGGGGGAGCGGTTCGAGGCGGGTGCGGAGCAGGCGGTGGACGACCTGCGGGCGGTGGGCCCCGCCATGGCCGCCCTGCTGGACGTGACGGCCCAGTTCGGCGCCGCCTTCATCCGGCTCAAGCGCAAGCGCCGCCTCATCGACTTTGCCGACGGGGAGCACCTGGCGGTGCGCCTGCTCACCGGGGAGGACGGCGCCCCCTCCGGCCTGGCCCGGGACGTGGGGAGCCAGTTCCGGGAGATCATGGTGGACGAGTACCAGGACACCAACGCCGTGCAGAACGCCATTTTCGCTGGGCTGGCGGCGGGGGGCGGCACGGTTTTCATGGTGGGGGACGTGAAGCAGTCCATTTACCGCTTCCGGCTGGCGGAGCCCGCCATCTTCCTGGACAAGTACCGCCGCTGGCCCCCGGCGGAGGACGCCGCCCCCGGCCAGGGGCGGAAGCTCCTGCTGTCGGCCAATTTCCGCTCCCGGCCGGAGGTGCTGGATGGGGTCAATTTCATCTTTCGGAACGTGATGACCCAGGCCGCCGGGGAGCTGGACTACACCCAGGCCGAGGCCCTGCGGCCCGGCCGGTCGGACCTGCCTCCCGACCCCCGGTACCGCGTGGAGCTGGACTGCGTGGACCTGTCCGGCCTGGAGGCCGGGGAGGAGGAGCGGGCGGACAAGGACCTGGTGGCCGCCCGGGCCGCCGCCCGCCGGGTCCGGGCGCTGCTGGACGAAGGCCTGCCCATCGGGGGCCGGCCCGTGCAGGCGGAGGATATCGTCATCCTGCTGCGGTCGCCGGGGCCGGTGCTGCGGCACTACGCCGCCGCCCTGGACGAGCTGTCCATCCCCTGGTCCGCCGAAGGCGGGCAGGAGTTCTTTGGCACCACGGAGATCTCGGTGGCCATCGCCCTGCTGCAGGTGGTGGACAACCCCCGGCAGGACGTGGCCCTGCTGGCGGCGCTGCGCTCGCCGCTGTTTGGCTTCACCCCGGACCGGCTGGCCCGGCTCCGGGGGTTGGGGGAGGGCACGGTGTATGAGTGCCTGGCCGCCGGGGCGGACCGGGGGGAGGAGGACTGCGTGGCGTTCCTGTCCCTGCTGGGCGGGCTGCGGGAGCTGGCCGCGGAGGAGGGCAGCCACCGGCTGCTGTGGCACATCTACGGCAGGCTGGACGTGCCGGCGGTATTCGCCGCCATGCCCGACGGCCAGCGCCGCCGGGCCAACCTGATGGCGCTGTACGACGAGGCGGCCCGCTTTGAGAGCGGCGGCCACCGGGGGCTGATGGCCTTCCTGCTCCACCTGAGCCGGATGATGGAGAACGAGGTCTCCGTCCCCGTGCCCGGCGGCGAGACCGGGGGCGTCCGAATCCTGTCCATCCACCGCTCCAAGGGGCTGGAGTTCCCGGTGGTGCTGGTGTGCGGCTTGGACCGGCAGTTCAACGAGACGGACGCCAAAGCCGCCGTCCTCTTCCACCCGGAACTGGGCCTGGGGCCCAAGCGCGTGGACCGGGAACGGGGCCTGCGGTATACCACCATCGCCCGGGACGGGGTGGCCCTGAAGCTGCGGCGGGAGCTGCGGGCGGAGGAGATGCGGCTGCTCTACGTGGCCATGACCCGGGCGGAGCACAAGCTGATCCTGTTCGCCGCCGTCAACGGCCGGGGGGGCAGCCTGGCGGCGCTGGCGGGGCAGGCCCAGTGCCCTCCGCCCCCCCGGCAGATGGCCTCGGTCCGCTCCATGGCGGAGTGGGTGCTGGTCCCCGCGCTGTGCCGCCGGGACAGCGCCCCCCTCTGGGCGGGGCTGGACGTTCCCCGCCCCGATCCCCCGGAGGAGGAGGGCTTCCCCTGGGACATCCGCCTGGTATCCGGGGCGGACGGCCAGCGCCCCCAGGGGGCGGGAGGCGCCGGGCCGGAGGCCCCCGCCGTTCCCCTGCCCGGGGGCTTGGCGGAGCGGCTGGGCTGGCGGTATCCCTACGGGGCCTGCGCCGCCATTCCCTCCAAGCTCACCGCCACCCAGCTCAAGGGGCGGGAGAAGGACGCGGAGGTGTCGGAGGACGCCGTGGAGCTGCGTCCCGCCGCCCCCCCGGCCGCCCGCCTGCGGCCGCCGGTGTTCGAGGGGGAGCGGCCCCTCACCCCCGCCCAGCGGGGCACCGCCCTGCACATGGTGATGCAGTACCTGGACTACGGCCGCACGGGCAGCTTTGGGGAGATCGCCGATGAGGTCACCCGGCTGGTGGAGGGGCGGTACATCACCCCCCAGCAGGGGAACGCGGTGAACCCGGCGGACATCTTGGCCTTTTTCCGCTCGGAGCTGGGGGGCCGCCTGCGGCGGGCGGAGCGGGTGGAGCGGGAGTTCAAGTTTTCCCTGCTGGCGCCGGCGGCGGACTACTACCCCGAGGCGGGCCCGGGGGAGGAGGTGCTCCTCCAGGGGGTGGTGGACTGCTGGTTTGTGGAGGAGGACGGGACCATCACCGTAGTGGACTTCAAGACGGACCAGGTGTCCCAGGACGGCGCGGACCGCCGGGCCCTGGAATACCGCCCCCAGCTGGACGCCTATGCCCGGGCCCTGTCCCAGGCGGCGGGGCTGGCCGTCAAGCGCCGCTGCCTTTGGTTTTTCAATATAGGGCGGACGGTGGAGCTGTAATCCGGGGGAAAAGCTGCACAAATTTAAAAAAAGCACTTGCATTTTTCCCCCGTCCATGATATCATACACCTTGCGTTTACAAGGAGCCCATGGGCTCCCGACTTTTGATGAGACAGAAAGAGGTGAATTCCATGAAGGAAGGCATCCATCCCAACTATAAGCAGACCACCATTACGTGCGCCTGCGGCAACGTGATCGAGACTGGCTCGACCAAGAAGGACATCAAGGTGGAAGTCTGCTCCAAGTGTCACCCCTTCTACACCGGCAAGCAGAAGATGGTGGATACCGGCGGACGCGTCAGCCGCTTCAACAAGAAGTTCGGCCTGGGCTAACCCTGTCAGTTCAAAGACCCGTTGCAAGCAATTGCGGCGGGTCTTTCTCTTTTCCCCGCCGGCCGCATATACTATATAAAAAATAGGAGGGATTCCGCCATGTTTCAAAAAGTAGACCCCAAGACCCTGGACCTGAACCCCTTTTCCGCCGTGGGGGACCAGTGGATGCTCATCACCGCCGGCACGCCGGACCGCTGCAACGCCATGACCGCCTCCTGGGGCGGGCTGGGGGTGCTGTGGGGCGTGCCCATGGCCACCTGCTATATCCGGCCCCAGCGGTACACCAAGAAATTTGTGGACGGGAGCGAGTATTTCACCCTGTCCTTCTTCGGCGAAGCGCACCGGCCCCAGCTGAACCTGTGCGGCACGAAAAGCGGCCGGGACGTGGACAAGGGGAAGGAGTGCGGCTTCACCGTGGCCGCCGGAGCGGGGAACGCCCCCTATTTTGAGCAGGCGGAGCTGGTGCTGGTGTGCCGCAAGCGGATGGCCGTGCCCATGGACCCCGCCCTCATGCCGGAGGACGTGAAGGAGAAGTGGTACCCCAACAGCGACTGGCACACCATGTACTGGGGAGAAGTCGTGGAGGCGCTGAAGAAGGTTTAAAATCCGAAGAAAACGAGGTATTTTACCCCATATGTTTGACAAAACCCAAGTAAAAGAGATCAACCGGGCTATACTGGCGGGCCTCAGCGCCCCCTGCCTCACACGGGAGGAGAACGCCACGGAGGAGTCCCTGGAGGAGCTGGCCGCCCTGCTGGACACGGCGGGGGGGACCTGCCTGGGCACGGTGCTGCAAAACCGCTCCGCCCCCGACCCCCGCACCTTCGTGGGGGAGGGCAAGGCGGCGGAGCTCAAGGAGCTGGTCCAGAGCCTGGGGGCGGACATCGTCATCTTTGACAACCCCCTGTCCCCGTCCCAGCAGCGGGTGCTCACCGAGGAGCTGGGGGCCACCGTCATGGACCGCTCCGCCCTGATCCTGGATATCTTCGCCAAGCGGGCCCGGACCAGCGAGGGGCGCCTGCAGGTGGCGCTGGCCCAGTACAAGTACCTGCTGCCCCGGCTGACGGGTATGTGGAAGCACCTGGAGCGGCAGGAGGGCGCCATCGGCACCCGGGGCCCCGGCGAGACGCAGCTGGAGTCGGACCGGCGGCACATCCACCGCAAAATCGCCAAGCTGGAGGAGGAGCTGAAGGATGTGCGCCGGGTGCGGGCCACCCAGCGGGAGCGCCGGGAGAAGAACGAGGTGCCGGTGGTGGCCATCGTGGGCTACACCAACGCGGGCAAGTCCACCCTGCTCAACGCCCTCACCGGCTCGGACATCCCCGCCAACGACCGCCTGTTCGACACCCTGGACACCACCACCCGGACGCTGGAGATCTCGGACACCTGCACCGTGCTCATCTCGGACACCGTGGGCTTCATCTCCAAGCTGCCCCACCAGCTGGTGGACGCCTTCAAGGCCACCCTGGAGGAGCTCACCTTCGCCGACCTGCTCCTCCACGTCATCGACGCCTCCGACCCCAACTGGCGGGAGCAGGGGCTGGTGGTGGACCGGCTCATCCAGGAGCTGGGGGCGGGGGCGACGCCCCGGCTGGAGGTGTTCAACAAGTGCGACAAGTTCGTGGGGGACATCCTGCCCCACGGGGAGGATATGGTTTCCATCTCCGCCAAGACCGGGGCGGGGCTGGACAAGCTGCTGTCCGCCATTGGGAAGCGGCTGGACGCCGGGGCCCGCCGGGTGGAGCTGTGCCTGCCCTACGACAAGGGGGGCCTGCTGGACCAGCTCTACCGGGAGGCCAGGGTGGAGAAGGTGGAGTACGGCGAGGCAATCGCCGTCACCGCCGTGTGCACCCCCAAGACCCTGGGGCGGCTGGCGGACTACCTGGCGGAGGGCTGAGGCGCGGAGGGACAGAATATGGTGACAGAGATAGACCCCGCGCAGTCCGGGCGGGCGGAGGCGTTTGAGCTGTGGATGGGAGCCCCCCAGCCCATGCTCACTCTGTTCAAGACGCTGGACGTGACCCGGCTGGCGCGGTTCAGCCGCCGCCGGAAGCTGAAATTCAATATGCTGCTGTGCTGGTGCGTCGGCAGGGCGGCGGGCCGGACGGAGGAATTTTACACCCTCCCCGCTGGGGGAAAGCTGATGCGGTATGACCGGCTGGCGGTCAGCACGGTGGTGGACACGGCGGCCGGGGGCATCAGCACCTGCGACATCCCCTGCTCCGGGGAGCTGGGCCGGTTCAACCGGGATTACCTGGCCCTGACCGGCCGGGTCCGGGACAGCGGCGCGCCCTACGACCTGAGCGGAAGCCACATGGTGATCGGCACCTCCGCCCTGGCGGGCTATGAAATTGACGGCGCGGTGAACATCTACGCGGGGGTTTACAACAACCCCTTCCTGATCTGGGGGAAGTACCGCAGGCGGCTGTGGCGGGCGGAGCTGCCCATCTCCTTCCAGTTCCACCACACGCAGATGGACGGCGTCCCCGCCGCCCGGTTCCTGGACAGCCTGCAAAGGGAGGTCCAATCCCTGGGGGCGCGGCGGTGAGAAAAAGGAAAGCCCAAAATCCGGGCTTTCCTTTTTTGCTTTAGCGTGGTATAATAAAAGGGAAAATGTTCCGCTGCCGGGACACTTTAAATACAAAGCGTAAATTTTTTGTCACAATAAACAATGGGGATAGATTTTATGAAGATTGTGGTGAAAGTGGGCACCTCCACCCTGGCCCACCCCTCCGGGCGGCTGAACATCCGCCGGGTGGAGGCGCTGGTGAAGGTGCTGTCCGACTTGAAAAACGGGGGGCACCAGCTGGTGCTGGTGTCCTCGGGGGCCATTGGCATGGGGGTGGGCAAGCTGAACCTGCCAGGCCGCCCGGCGGATATGCCCACCAAGCAGGCCGCCGCCGCCGTGGGCCAGTGCGAGCTGATGTACACCTACGACAAGCTGTTCGGGGAGTACAACCACACCGTGGCCCAGCTGCTGCTGACGGCGGAGGACGTGAATTTCCCCCGGCGGCGGCAGAACTTCCAGAACGCCGTGGCCCGCCTGCTGGAGCTCAACGCCCTGCCGGTGGTCAACGAGAACGACGCGGTGGCCACCGACGAGGTGGGGGTGTCCACCACCATCGGGGAGAACGACACCCTGTCCGCCATTGTGGCGGAGTGCGTGGGGGCGGACCTGCTGATCCTTCTCAGCGACATCGACGGGCTGTACACCGCCGACCCCCGCAAGGACGGCCATGCCGCCCTGATCCCGGAGGTGCGGGAGGTCACGCCGGAGCTGCGCGCCCTGGCGGGCGCCCCGGGCTCCGCCCTGGGCACCGGCGGCATGGCGACCAAACTAAAGGCGGCGGAGATCGCCATGGCCTGCGGCTGCGATATGGTCATTGCCAACGGGCAGCGCCCGGAGCTGCTCTACGACGTCGCGGCAGGCAGGCACACCGGCACCCGATTCATCGGAAGGAGGAAGGATTCATGACTACCCTGGAGCTTTTGCGGCGGGCCAAGGAGGCGAAGCGCGCCATGGCCCTGGCCGGCCCCGACGTGAAGAACCGGGCCCTGTCCGCCATGGCGGACGGGCTGGTAGCCCATATCCCGGCCATTCTGGCGGCCAACGGGCAGGACCTGGAAGCGGCGAGGGGGACGGTGTCCGACGTGATGCTGGACCGGCTGGCCCTGGACGAGGGCCGCGTGAAGGCCATGGCGGACGGCGTGCGGGAGGTGGCCGCCCTCCCCGACCCGGTGGGGCTTGCCCTCCGCCGGGAGGAGCGGCCCAACGGCCTGGTCATTGAAAAGACCGCCGTGCCCATGGGGGTCATCGCCATCATCTACGAGAGCCGCCCCAACGTCACCTCCGACGCGGCGGCGCTGGCCCTGAAGGCGGGCTCCGCCTGTGTGCTGCGCTGCGGCAAGGAGGCCCACCGCTCCGCCGCCGCCATTGTGGACGCCCTGCGGGAGGGCCTGTCCGCGGCGGGGCTCCCCCAGGACGCCCTGGGGCTGGTGGAGGACACCACCCGGCAGTCCGCCCATGAGCTGATGACCGCCAGCGGCCTGGTGGACCTGCTCATCCCCCGGGGGGGCGCGGGGCTCATCCGGGCCTGCGTGGACAACGCCACCGTCCCCGTTATCGAGACGGGCACCGGCATCTGCCACGTCTACGTGGATAAGGACACGGACCTGGACATGGCGCTGGACATCGTGGACAACGCCAAGTGCTCCCGGCCCAGCGTGTGCAACGCCGCCGAAGTGTGCCTGGTCCACCGGGATATCGCCGGGGCCTTCCTGCCCCGGCTGAAGGAGCGGCTGGCGGACGCCCGCGCCGCCCGGGGCCTGACCCCGGTGGAGCTGCGGCTGGACCCCGCCGCCGGGGCCGTCATCAGCGGGACCCCCGCCGGGGAGCGGGACTTTGACACGGAGTTTTTGGACTACATTCTGGCGGTGAAGGTGGTGGGCGGCGTGGACGAGGCCTGCGCCCACATCGCCGCCCACTCCACCGGCCACTCGGAAGCCATCGTCACCGCCAATGGGGAGACGGCCCACCGCTTCACCGCCTTGGTGGACTCCGCCGCCGTCTACTGGAACGCCTCCACCCGGTTCACCGACGGGGGGGTGTTCGGCTTGGGCTGTGAGATGGGCATCTCCACCCAGCGGCTCCACGCCCGGGGCCCCATGGGGCTGGCGGAGCTGTGCACCTACAAATACGTGGTCCGGGGCACGGGCCAGGTGAGATAGCGGGCCGCCGGCCCTACACCGGGATGGTCAGGAAGGTGCGCACCGCTCCGCTGAGGTCGGCAAACAGGGCCGCGTCCGGCGGGAAAAAGGTGAACCACACGATGAGGGCGCCCAGCAGGGCGGCCAGGAATACCGCCGCCCGCTCCGTCCCCGGCCACTCGCACAGGGGCCACAGCACCCGGGGGAGCAGAAAACCCACCGCCAGCAGGACGAAGTACAGCGCCAGGTCGGCGTACAGGCTCTCCCCCCGCAGGACGATGTGGTAGAGCCAGCCGGCTCCCAGCATGGCGGCGCACACGAGGACCGCGCTCAACAGCCAGGGGGTGCGGCTGATCCCCTTGCCGCCCCGGCCCAGCAGCAGCGCCGCCCCCAGCAGGGGGAAGTAGAGCAGCTTGACGTGCTCCCACACGCTCTCCCGCACCGGGGAGACCAGGGCCAGCAGCGGGTTGGGCAGCCAGCGGTACAGGAAGTGGAGCAGCACCCCCAGCCCGGCGGCCGCCAGATAGGCAAACAGCAGTTTTTTGGTCGATTTTTCCATGGTCACACCCCTCATTTCCCTATTAAAGTATGACAGGGATGGGGCAGACTATGTTTAAAACCGGGCCGCATTTTTTCGCGCGCTTTGTCGAATTTTGTCCAAATCCAGCCAGCCCCGCAAGAATTTCCCAGGATAGAGGCCGGAACGCCCGCCGGCGCGGCTACCGCGCCGGGCGTCCTGTCAAACCCGCCTGACTTTCCCACGGTGAAATTCCGTTTCCGCCGCCATATTAAAAGGGCGGGCGTTCGGGCGCCTGCGGAACGCGGTTCCGCCGCCGCCCGGGCCTCCGCCAGTTTGAAAAAGGCGGTGAATGGATTTGAATGAAGAAGCAAGACCATATATGGGGGCGGCGGTCCTGCGGGGGCTGGGGCTGCTGCTGGCGGCGGTGCTGACCCTGTGGCCCACCATGGCCACGGCGTGGGCCAGCCCGCCCACGGTGGTGCCGGTGGGCAAGGCGGTGGGCATCAAGCTGTTCTCCGACGGCGTGGTGGTGGTGGGCACCTCCGACATTGCCACCGAGGGCGGCAAGGTAAACCCCGCCAAGGCCTGCGGCCTGAAAGAGGGGGATATCATCACCCACATCAACTCCACCGAGGTGGACACCATTGAGGAGGTGTCCGCCCTGCTCCAGGAGCTGGAGGGGGAGGCCATGTCCATCCGGGCCATCCGGGACGACAAGCAGGTGCAGCTCACCGCCCAGGCGGCGCTGTGCTCCGCCGACGGGGCTTATAAGCTGGGGGCCTGGATCCGGGACTCCATGGCGGGCATCGGCACGGTGACCTTCTACTGCCCGGACACCGGGGCTTTCGGGGCCCTGGGCCACGGCATCAACGACGTGGACACCGCCCTGCTCATGCCCCTGGAGAGCGGCTCCATCCTGCCCGCCACCGTGGCCGGGGTGGAGAAGGGGAAGGCCGGCGACCCCGGCCAGCTCCAGGGGGTGTTTGACACCAGCTCCACCCTGGGCCTGCTCCACGCCAACACCAGCGGCGGCGTGTTCGGGGTGCTGGCGGACAGCGTCTGGGCGGAGGGCGCCCCGGTGGAAATCGCCCGGCGGGACCAGGTGGAGGCCGGGGAGGCCACCATCCTGTGCAACATCTCCGGGGACCAGGTGGAGGAGTACGCCATTGAGATTGCCAAGGTGTTCCCCGAGAGCGCCGGCGACTGCCGGGATTACCTGATCCGTGTCACCGACCAGCGCCTGCTGGACGCCACCGGCGGCATTGTCCAGGGAATGAGCGGCAGCCCGATCTTGCAGCACGGCAAAATCGTGGGGGCCGTCACCCACGTGATGGTGGACGACCCCGCCAGCGGCTATGGCATCTATGTGGGCCGGATGCTCCGGCAGTGCGATTACTAGGCGTAATTTATAATTTTTTGATTGCAAAACCTGGGTGAACTGTTGTTTCGACAGAGAATGTCGAAGAAAACTTTGCTAAAAACTGGAAAACCTTCTTGCCATCTGGGGGAATCTGTGGTATTTTAAGGATACACCAAAATTTGGTAAAAACAGGTTGTTAAACTCAGGTCACGGACCGGAAAGGAATAGGGAACATGAGCGATAGGAAGAAGATCGTGCTGGCGGACGCGTCAGAGGAATTTCGCCAGCTGCTGGCGGATATGATCCAGGAGGAGGAAGACCTGACCGTTTGCGCCCAGACGGGCAGCGGGGAGGAGCTGCTGGACCTCATCGGCCGCCACAGGCCGGACGTGGTCATCATGGACCTGATGCTGGCGGGGATGGACGGGCTGGAGGTGTTGGAGGAACTGGGGAACGACCGCACCCGGGTGCTGGTGCTGTCCGCCTTCAGCAGTCCGGCCCTGGCGGAGCAGATCTCCCGGCGGGGCGGCGATTACTGTATGCTCAAACCCTGCCGGGCCCAGTCGGTGATCGAGCGTGCCCGGCTGCTCACCCAGGCGGTGGAGCCGGAGGAGCCCCAGCCGGAGGACGCGGCCCGGGACCTGGAGCGGCAGGTCACCGCCATCATCCATGAGATCGGCGTGCCCGCCCACATCAAGGGCTATCAGTACCTGCGGGAGGCCATTGGGCTGGCGGTGGCGGACATGGAGATCATCAACGCCGTGACCAAGGTATTGTACCCGGCGGTGGCCAAGAAATTCGGCACCACCGCCAGCCGGGTGGAACGGGCCATCCGCCACGCCATCGAGGTGGCCTGGGACCGGGGCGACCTGGAGACCCTTCAAAAATATTTTGGCTACACCGTGTCCAACGCCAAGGGCAAGCCCACCAACAGCGAGTTTATCGCCATGATTGCGGACCGCATCTCCCTGGACGGGGACCCCCAGACGGCCCGGGCCGCCAAGCGGGCCGTGTGAAAAAGGGCGCCGTGCCTCAGGCACGGCGCCCTTCCGCATTTAGAGCCCGTAGTTATAGTCCAGCCGCTCCACGGTCCAGTCCCGGATGACCTCGGCGTAGCCCGCGCACACTTCCCGGCACACCGCCACGTCCAGGTTGCGGTAGTTGCCGCACTCGGCGGCGCTCTTGCCGGGCATCTCCCGGTCCCAGGCGGCGGCCTGGCGGAAGACCCGCTTCAGCAGCTCCACGATGTCCGCCAGCGGCAGCCTGCTCTCGTCGAACAGGGCGTAGAACCCGGTCTGGCAGCCCATGGGGCCGAAATAAACCACCGCGTCCTTTTCAGGGCCGTTCCGCAGCAGGGTGGCCGCCACGTGTTCCACCGAGTGGAGGGCGGCGTTGCTGAGAAGATCGCCGGTGTTGGGGCGGCGGAAACGCAGGTCGATGGTGACGACGCTGCCGTCCCGCCGGGACAGGTACATCCCCGGCAGCAGCCGGGTGTGGTCAACGGTAAAACTGGCGATCCGTTCCAATTCCATGGTGGGTACACACTCCTTTTTTACAGATACATGGCCTTGGCCAGCCCCCGGTTGAGCTGCTCCACGGCGGCGGGCAGGTTGGCCTGATATTCCTCGTACTGGGAGGGGTGAAACAGGTGGTCGGACACCACCTTCAGCGCGTGGAAGGGCACCCCGCTCCGGGCGCACACCTGAGCGATGGCCCCCGCCTCCATGTCGCACACCAGGGCGTTGAAATGGTCCCGGATAAAGGCGGCCCGGTCCAAGTCCCGGCCGAACCAGTCCCCGCTGGCGGCGATGCCGGGGACGGCGTTCAGCCCCGCGTCGGTGAGGGCGCCCAGAGTGTCCTCCCAGAAGGTGCAGGGCAGCTCCACCTGGTCCAGCACGGGGACCAGGCCCGGGGGGTCGCCGAAGGTGTCGATGTCGTGCTGGACGCAGCCGGTGACGGCCACCAGGGTTCCGGCGGGCAGGTCGGTGAGGCAGCCCGCCACCCCGGCGTTCCAAAGCTCGGCGATGCGCACATGGTCGATGAGGTACTGAGCGGCCAGGGCGGCGTTCACCTTGCCCACGCCGCACACGCACACCAGCAGGCTCTTGGACAGCTGGCGCAGGGTCAGCCGGGGGGCGTTGGGCAGGCTGCGGCCCTTGTCAAAGGGGGGGCCCACCTCTTTGCCCATGGCGTACAGGACGGCCCGCATGGCTCAATGCCTGGCCGCCAGCAGGGCGGCGCGCACGTCCCACAGCTTCGGCGACAGGTCCACATAATAGTTGTGGGGGTACTCGAAGCGCTTTACCTCGTCCCACAGGCTGTCCACTTCCCGCTGGCAGTAGGCCCGGGACTGCCGGATGCCGGGGAGCTGGTATACCAGCTCCCCGTCCAGGAAGACGGGGACCAGCAGGGGCCGGGCGGTGAAGTCGGTGACGGTCTTGCGCTTCCAGGTGGCCTCCGGGTCGAACAGCTCCAGGGGCTGGGTGAAATCGGGCTCCTCGTCGTAGACGCAGATATAGTCGGCCATGGCCTTGCCGGTGGCGTTTTCAAATAGGCGGTACACTTTCTTGAAGTGGGGCAGTGTGACCTTGGCGGCGTTTTCGCTGATTTTGATCTTGGGGGTGACGGACCCGTCCGCCTCCTCGATGGCGGCCAGCTTGTACACCCCGCCGAACACCGGCTCGCTCTTGGAAGTGATGAGCCGCTCGCCCACGCCGAAGGCGTCGATCCGGGCGCCCTGGGTGAGCAGGTCCCGGATGATGTACTCGTCCAGGGAGTTGGAGGCCACGATTTTGATGCCGGGCAGGCCCGCGTTGTCCAGCATCATCCGGGCCTGTTTGGACAGGTAGGTGAGGTCGCCGGAGTCGATGCGGATGCCGCCGGTGGTGATGCCCAGCTCCTGGAACACCCGGATGGCGTTGGGCACGCCGGAGTGGAGCACGTTGTAGGTGTCCACCAGCAGGGTGGCGGCCTTGGGGTACACCTGGCAGTAGGTTTTGAAGGCGGTGTACTCGTCGGGGAACATCTGCACCCAGGAGTGGGCCATGGTGCCGGTGGCGGGGGTGCCGTACAGCTCGTCCGCCATGGCGCAGGCGGTGCCGCTGGCCCCGGCGATGTAGCTGGCCCGGGCGCCCAGCACCGCGCCGTCGGACCCCTGGGCCCGGCGGGAGCCGAACTCCGACACCGGCCGGCCGCCGGCTGCCCGGACGATGCGGTTGGACTTGGTGGCGATGAGGGACTGGTGGTTCAGGGCCAGCAGGATATAGGTCTCCACAAACTGGGCCTGGATGGCGGGGGCCCGGACGGTGAGGATGGGTTCCCGGGGGAAGATGGGGGTGCCCTCGGGGACAGCCCAGATGTCGCCGGTGAAGCGGAAGTTTCGGAGGTAGTCCAGAAATTCCGGGGAGAAGCAGCCCTTGCCCCGGAGGTATTCGATATCCTCCTGGTCAAAGTGGAGGTGCTGGATGTAGTCGATCACCTGCTCCAGCCCCGCCGCGATGGCGAAGCCGCCGCCGTCCGGGACGTTGCGGAAGAACACGTCGAAGTAGCAGACGCGGTCCCGCAGCCCGGTCTGGAAATAGCCGTTGCCCATGGTGAGCTCGTAGAAGTCGGTGAGCATGGTATAGTTGATGTCGCGTTTCATGTGGAGAATCCCCCCCTGTCATTGTTAGGTTCCATTATAAGCTGTCTTGACAGCAAAAGCAAGCCTAAAAGCGCGGAGCCGCGGCGGTACAGGCGGCGGGGCCTTGGCCCTGAATTCCGCGGCTTTATTTTGCGGTTTCCACTGTTCAGCTCCCGGCGGATATGATATAATATTCCCAAATTCCTGAACGAAAGCGGGTGGCGCCATGCCCTTTGCCATCGTCCGGCAGGACATCACGAAAATGAAGGTGGACGCCGTCGTCAACGCGGCCAACACAGCGCTGCAAATGGGCGGCGGGGTCTGCGGGGCCATTTTCCAGGCGGCGGGGGCGGAGCGCCTCCAGGCCGCCTGCGATAGGCTGGCCCCCATCCAGACCGGCGGGGCGGTTATCACGCCGGGGTTCCAGCTGCCCGCCAAGTATGTGATCCACGCGGCGGGCCCCGTGTACAGCCAGTGGGATCAGAAGCGGAGCGGGGCGCTGCTCCGCAGCGCTTACATAGAGTCGCTGAGGCTGGCGGAGGAAAACGGCTGTGAGAGCATCGCTTTCCCGCTGATCTCCAGCGGGATCTACGGCTATCCCAAGGACGAGGCGCTGGAGGTGGCCCGGCGGTCCATCGGGGAATTTCTGCGGGACCATGACATGGACGTCTACCTGGCCGTCTTTGACAAATCCTCCTTCCTGATCGGCAAGGCCCTGCTGGGCCGGGTGGAGAGCTACATCGGCCAGCACTATGTGGACGCCCGCCTGACCGGCAGGCGGTGGCTCCTCCGGGCGGAGAAGGAGGCCATGGAGGAAACACGGGCCAACATCCCCCCGGCCCCGTCCATGCCCGCGCCCATGGCGGCGCGCGCCCCGGCCCAGGGATTGGACGACCTGGTGAAAAACCTGGACGAACCCTTTTCCGCCGCCCTGCTGAAGCTCATCGACCAGAAGGGCCGGACCGACGTGGAGGTCTACAAGCGGGCCAACATCGACCGCAAGCTGTTCTCCAAGATCCGCACCGGCAAGGGCTACACCCCCAAAAAGCCCACCATCCTGGCCCTGGCCGTCGCCCTGGAGCTGACCCTGGACGAGACCGGCGGCCTGTTGGAGCGGGCGGGGTACGCCCTCTCCCACGCCAGCAAATTCGACGTGATCGTGGAATACTTTATCGTCAGCGGCCGGTATGACATTTTCGAAATCAACGAGGTGCTGTTCGCCTACGACCAGCCGCTGCTGGGCCGCTGATTTTGTCGCTTTGCAGGCGACCGAAAAACCTCCCGCGGGGGCTATGATAGAGACAACGCCAGTGAAAAACGCCATTTGGTTTGGCCCATGGGGCGCTGACTGCATAGCCATCAAAACACACGGGAGGTTTTCCTATGAAAAAGAATCTGACAGAGCTGGTTTTCATTCTGGACAAGAGCGGCTCCATGGCGGGGCTGGAGCGGGACACCATCGGCGGCTTCAACTCCATGCTGGACAAGCAGAAGCGGGCCGGCGGCGAGTGCCGGATCACCACCGTCCTGTTCGACAACCGGTACGAGCTGCTCCACGACCGCATTGACATCCAGGCCGTCGGCCCTATGACGGAGCAGGAGTACCAGGTGGGCGGGTCTACCGCCCTGCTGGACGCCATCGGGCGGACCATCCGCAAGCTGGTGCGCGTCCAGAGGGGCACGGCGGAGGATTACCGGGCCGAAAACGTGATGTTCATCATCATCACCGACGGGGAGGAGAATTCCAGCCGGGAGTATTCCGCCCAGAAGATCAAGAGCATGATCGAGGAGGAGAAAAAGTACGGCTGGGAATTCGTGTTTTTAGGGGCCAACATCGACGCGGTGGAGACGGCGGGGCGGTTCGGCATCTCCGCCGACCGGGCGGTGGACTATGTGCCGGACAGCGCCGGCACGGAGCTGAACTTCCAAATGATGAGCGAGGCCGTGACCGCGTTCCGAACCACCCGGGTCATGCCCCAGGCTCCGCTGGAGGCTATCCGCAGGGATATGAAGAAAAGAGGGGGGCGCAAATAAGCGCGGCCGCCGCGCCACAAGAAGAGTGGCGCGGCGGCGTTTTGGCCAAGTTGGGCGATTTGAGAAAAAATTGAAAAAATAGTATAATATATGGAAGGAAACAATCCGATAATACTAATATAGCGGCCACAAAAAAATGACGAGTTTGGGAGGTACCAGATGTCAAAACGGAACGAGGGGAAAACCAGCAGCAAGAAGCGGGCTCCGGCAGGAGCGGCTGCGGCAAAACGCAAGGCCAAGGCGGCAGAACAGAATAAGGCGGAGGAGGCCGTTGAGAAAATGGAGGTGGATGTATCCCAGGTAAACGCTGTGGAGACCGTCAAAGAAGAAACCCTGGCGGCGGAAACCGCGGAAGCGGTGAAGGAGGAAGCGCCTGTGGCGGAGGCCGCGCAAGAGGAAGCGCCTGCGGCGGAGGCAGCTGCGGAAGAGCCGCCGAAGGCCGAGGTTCCGCAGGAGGCCGTGCCGGAAGAAGCCTATACCACGCCCAGAAGAAGCGTCGCGTTCATCGGGTCGGAGTGCTATCCGTTTGTCAAGACGGGCGGCCTGGGCGACGTGATGTACGCCCTCCCCAAGGAGCTGGTGAAACAGAACTGCGATGTGAAGGTCATCCTCCCGCGGTACAAGTGCATCCCGTGGGAGTATCAGGAGAAGATGGTGTACCGGGGTTCCTTTGAGATGGACCTCTGCGCGGACGGCCGGACCTTTTACGTGGGCATTATGGAGTATGTCTGGGACGGCGTGGTGTATGATTTCATTGACAATGAGGAGTTCTTCAGCAATGGAAATCCATATACCAACCTCATCGACGATATTCCGAAGTACTGCTATTTCGCCAAGGCGGCCCTGGCGGCGCTGAACTACATGGATTGGATCCCCAACATTATACATTGCCATGACTGGCAGGCCGCCTTGGTCCCCGTATATCTGAGGACCCAGTTTGTCAACACGAAGCTGACCACCGCAAAGACCATACTAACGATCCACAATCTGCGGTTCCAGGGAATTTACGATATCCCGACGATCCGCTACTGGTCCGGGCTGCCGGATCATGTCTTTAACAAGGACGCGCTGAAGGTGGGCTACAGAGACGCCAATATGCTGAAAGGCGGTTTGACGTACTCGAATATCATTACCACGGTGAGCCAGACCTACGCGGGTGAAATTCAGAGCCCATACTATGGCGAGGCGCTGGACGCCCATCTGCGCTATCACTCCGGCAAGCTGCGCGGCATTGTAAACGGCATTGATTATGACATCTGGGACCCCAATACCGACGCCAGGCTGTATGCGAATTACGACGTTGCCAGCGTGCTGGAGAAAAAAAAGGAAAACAAGCGCAAGCTGCAGGAGGAGCTGGGCCTGGTCCAGGACGGCCAGAAATTTGTGATTGGGCTGATTTCCCGGCTGACGGACCAGAAGGGGCTGGATCTGGTCAACGCGATCCTCCCGCAGGTGATGGATGAGTACACGCAGGTCGTGGTCCTTGGCACCGGGGACCGGGTATATGAGGATTCCTTCCGATACTATGAGGGCGCGTACAGCGGAAGCGTCTGTTCCAACATCATGTATGACGAGACGCGCGCCCACAGGATCTACGCGGGCGCGGACGCTCTGCTGGTGCCGTCCCAATTTGAACCCTGCGGGCTGACGCAATTGATCGCCATGCACTACGGCACGGTGCCGATTGTTCGGGAAACCGGCGGCTTGAAAGACACGGTGGAGCCGTACAATGTGTTTACGAACGCAGGAAACGGGTTTACCTTTGACCGCTACGAGGCCGGGCTGCTGCTGGACGCCATCAACAGGGCAAAGACGCTCTATTTTGAGGACCGAGGCCGCTGGGATGAGATGGTGCGGCGGGATATGGAGAAAAACCTGTCCTGGGAGAATTCTGCGAAACAGTATAAGGACCTGTATTTGGAACTGACCTGGTAAGGGAACCGGGCGCAAAAGGGCGGCTTTCCTCTGGAAAGCCGCCCTTTTGCGCGTATTTACAGGGTGCTGCCGAAATCGGAGACAATGGCCTGGCCGGTGATGGCCTTGGACTCGTCGGAGGCCAGGAACAGCAGGATGTTGGCCACGTCTTCCGGCATACACACGGGCACCCGCAGGTCGCCGTGCTTGGCCATCTGGCCGAACATATCCGGGTCCAGGTTCTCCGGCCGGGCGTTGGCCACCATGGGGGTGGCGATGGAGCCGGGGCACACCGCGTTGCAGCGGATGCCGGTGCCCGCGAAGCGCAGGGCGGTGTGGCGGGTGACGCCCACAATGGCCGCCTTGGAGGACACGTAGGCCGCGCCGCCGCAGCCCATCACGCCGGCCACGGAGGCCACGTTGACGATGGAACCGTAATTGGCCTTTTTCATCTCGGCCAGGGCTTCCCGCATACAGTACATGGTGCCCTTGGTGTTGATGCCCAGGATGCGGTCCATGTCCTCGTCCGACACCCGGTCGATGGGCTTCAGGCCCTCTTCCAGCACGCCGGCGTTGTTCACCAGCACGTCCACCTTGCCGTAGGCCTCCACCGTTTTGGCCACCAGGTTTTTGGCGTCCTCCGGCTTGGAGATGTCGGTGACGACGGGGAGCACCTCGCCGCCCGCCTCCCGGATCTTGGCGGCCACGTCGTCCAGCTGGGCCTGGCGGCGGGCGCTGATGACCACTTTAGCCCCCTCCTTGGCAAAGAGCATGGCGGTGGCCGCGCCCACGCCGGAGTTGCCGCCGGTGACGATGACGACCTTACCCTCTAAACGTCCCATGTTGAACCATTCCTTTCTATTATTTCGTATGCTTGAGAGGCGCGCCCCCGGCGGGATCGCGCCTGATCTCACTTTTTCGCGGCTTTCAGCACCTCGTCCCCCACCTGAACGGGGCCGGTTGCCGCCGGTTCCACCTTAGCGAAGTCGTCGGAGTTGGTGACGGCGGTGATGATGGTGGTGGGGTGGCCCGCCGCCCGGATGACTTCCAGGTCCATGACTATGATGGGGTCGCCCTTCTTCACCCGCTGGCCCTCCTTCACCAGCATGGTGAAGCCCTGGCCCTTCATATCCACCGTGTCCACCCCGCAGTGGACCAGCAGCTCCATCCCTTCGCTCTCCATGCCCACGGCGTGGAGGGTGTCGGGCACCTGGCTGACGACGCCGTCCACCGGGGCGTACACTTTGCCGTCCTCCGGCTCAATGCCGCAGCAGAAGCCCACAAAGCCCTGGCTGAACGCCGGGTCGGGAATGTCCGCCATGGGGATGGCGTTGCCCTTGGCTACCGCGCCCACGGACAGCGCCGCGTCCGCCTTGGCGGCGGGGGCGGCCTCCTCGCCCAGCAGGCCCTTTTTCAGCTTGTCCAGAAATCCCATGAAAATCCTTCCTTTCGTAAGTATAAGGGCCGTGGGGGGGGGGGGGGGGGGGGGGGGGGGGGGGGGGGGGGGGGGGGGGGGGGGG
>CAMNQF010000040.1 GCA_946548895.1 uncultured bacterium
CTATTTCTGTTGCACTTTTCCTAGGGTCGCCCCCGGCGGGTGTTACCCGTTATCCCTGCCCTGTGGAGCCCGGACTTTCCTCACGGACGGCCTTTCGGCCTGGCCGCGCGGCTGTCCAGCACACTTGCGTTTTTCATTGTACTTCAATTTTAGGTGATTGTCAAATGGATTTGAATGGGGTATAATACCATTCGTCTGACGAAGCGGCGCGGATGGGACGGGGGAGCGTTCCAGACCGCATGATTGCGGCATGGAGGTGCGGATGCTGATGGAACCGGCGCTGAAGCGGTATTTTGAGACAATGAAAGGGAAACGGGTGGCTGTGATCGGCCTTGGCGTATCCAACCGGCCGCTGGTGGAGGGCCTGCTGGACGCGGGCATCCCGGTGCTGGCCTGTGATAAGCGGCAGCGGGAGGACTTGGGCGGCCTCATTGAGGCGTTGGAGCGCCGGGGCATGACCGCTGCCTTGGGCCCGGGCTATCTGGACCGCCTGGACGGGTCGGACGTCATTTTCCGCACGCCGGGACTTCGGCCCGACGTGCCCCAGATTGAGCGGGCTGTGGCGGCGGGCGCGCGGCTCACGTCGGAGATGGAGGCGTTTTTGGACCTGTGTCCCTGCCGGATCATCGCTGTGACCGGCTCCGACGGCAAGACCACCACCACCACCATCATTGCCGGCCTGCTGAAGGCGGCGGGATACCGAACTTTCGTGGGGGGCAATATCGGGACGCCGCTGCTTTGCCGTCTGGACGACATCCGCCCCGACGATATGGTGGTGCTGGAGCTGTCCTCCTTCCAGCTGATGACGGTGCGGCAGAGTCCCGGCATCGCGGTGGTGACCAACCTGGCCCCTAACCACCTGGACGTACACAAGGATATGGACGAATATGTGAACGCCAAACGGAACATTTTCGCCTACCAGGACTCAAGAGACCGGCTGGTGCTCAACGCGGACAACGAGATCACCGCTGGCTTCGCGGCCCAGGCGAGGGGATCTGTCACGCTGTTCAGCCGGAAAAAGGCGTTGAACGGCGGCGTGTACTTGAAGGACAGGACAGTGATATGCGGCGGGCGGCCCGTCATGCGCACCGACGGCATTCTTCTGCCCGGCGCGCACAACTTGGAGAACTACATGGCCGCCATCGCGGCGGTAGACGGCCTGGTGCCTGACGAGGTCATCCGTGAGTTTGCCCGCACCTTCGGCGGGGTGGCCCACCGCATCGAGCTGGTACGGGAGCTGGACGGCGTGCGGTATTACAATGACTCCATCGCCTCCAGCCCCAGCCGGACCACGGCGGGCCTGCGGTCCTTCCCTCATAAGGTCATCCTCATTGCCGGCGGCTATGATAAGCACATCCCTTACGACGGCCTGGGGCCGGAAATCGTGGAACACGTCAAAGCGCTCCTGCTGACGGGGGACACCGCCGAAAAAATCAAAGCGGCCACTTTGGCCGCGCCTGGCTGCCGGGAAGGGGCCCCCGCCATCTATGACTGCGCGGACCTCCGGGAAGCGGTGGAGCGGGCCCACGCTTTGGCGCGGCCCGGGGACACGGTCATTCTGTCCCCGGCCAGCGCATCCTTCGACCGCTTCAAAAACTTTGAGGAACGGGGAGACGCGTTCAAAAGCTTTGTCAACAACTTGAAATAACCAAAAAGGAGCAGTTGGAAGTGGAAACGGAACAGATATTGGAACGGTTGTGCGCCGTCTGCGCCCCCTCCGGCTTTGAGCGCCCCGCGGCCCAGGCGGCCAAGAAGCTGCTGGAGCCGCTGATGGACGAGGTGTGGACAGACCGGCTGGGCAACGTGGTCGGCGCACGCCGCTGTGGAAAGCCCGGGGCGAAAAAGCTGCTGCTGGACGCCCACCTGGACGAGGTGGGCATGGTGGTCACGGGATACAAGGACGGATTCCTGCGGTTCAACGCCAACGGGGTGGACCTGCGGATGCTGCCCGACCGGGAGGTGGTGGTGCTCACCGATCCGCCGGTGCTGGGGGTGGCGGCCTGCCTGCCGCCCCACGTGCTTTCGGCGGAGGAGCGGGAGAAGGCGCCAGAGCTGAAAGACCTGTTTATCGACGTGGGCCTGTGCCAGGAGGAGGCGGAGCGCCGCATTCCCGTCGGTACGCCGGCGGTATACCGCGCGGAGCTGACCCGGCTGGGGGAGCGGCAGGTGTGCGCCAAAGCCCTGGATGACCGGGTCTGCTTTGCGGCCCTGCTGCGGGCGGCGGAGCTGCTGCGGGGCAGGCCGCTGGATGTGGACCTGTATATTTTGGGCAGCACCTGCGAGGAGTTCAGCGGCGTGGGGGCCAAGGTGGGCGCTCAGGCGCTGGCCCCCGACTTCTGCGTCGCGGTGGACGTCACCCACGGGAGAACCCCGGACAGCTCCAAGGACGAGAGTTTCGCCTTGGGGGGCGGTCCGGCGGTGGGCATCGGGCCCAACTGCGCCCGCTGGATGGTCAGGCGGCTGCTGGACCAGGCGGCGGAGCTGAATCTGGCCGTCCAAAAAGAGGTTATGGAGGGAAACAGCGGTACCAACGGCTGGCCCATACAGGTGGCCAACGAGGGCGTGGCCACCGCCGTGCTGTCCATTCCGCTGAAATATATGCACACCCCGGTGGAGGTGGCGGAGTTGAGCGATATTGAGGACTGCGCCCGCCTGCTGGCCGCCTTTGCCGCGGGCCTGGGAGAGGAGGGAGCGCAATGATTGAGACGTTAAAAACTCTGTGCGCCCTCTCCGGCGTGTCCTCCCACGAGGACCAGGTACGGGACTATATCCGGCAGCGGGTGGAGCCCCACGCCGGCAGCGTCCGCACGGATGCCCTGGGCAACCTGATCGTGTTCAAGCGGGGGCGCAAAACCCCAGGAAATAAACTGATGATGTGCGCCCACATGGACGAGGTGGGGCTCATCGTCAAGTCCATCACCGACGAGGGCTATCTGAAATTCGGCTGCGTGGGCGGCATCGACCGCCGTATCCTGTTGGGCAAGCGGGTGGCGGTGGGGGAGAAGGCTGTCCCCGGTGTCATCGGGCTGAAGGCCATCCATCTGACCACCGCTGAGGAACGGAAAAAAGTGCCCAAGCTCACCGAGCTCTATATTGACATTGGGGCGAAGGACAGGGAAGAGGCCCAGTCCAAGGTGGAGCTGGGGGATATCTGCACCTTTGTGAGCGACGCGGTTGAATTTGGAGATGGAATGCTGAAGGCCAAGGCCATCGACGACCGGGTGGGCTGCGCCGTGATGGTGAAGCTTTTGGAGGAGGACCTGCCCGTGGACTGCACCTTTGTGTTCACGGTTATGGAGGAGGTGGGTACACGGGGGGCGTTTGGCGCGGCTTTTTCTGTCACGCCGGACGTGGCGCTGGTGCTGGAGGGCACCACCGCCGCTGACGTTCCCACCCTCAAGCCGGAGCGGCAGGTGTGCTGGCCGGGGAAGGGGCCCGTCCTGTCCTGGATGGACGGCGGCGCCATCTATGACCGGGAGCTGTTCGAGCTGCTGCGGAGTTTGGCCGAGAACAACGGCCTGCCCTGGCAGATGAAACACTACCTGTCCGGCGGCACCGACGCCCGGACGATACAGCGCACCAAATCCGGGGTGCGGGTGGCGGGAATTTCGGCTGCCGTGCGCTATCTCCACGCGCCCAGCAGCGTATGCAGTATTTCCGACGCGGAACAGATGCTCGCGCTGGCCCGGCTCTTCCTCCAGGCCATGGCGGAGCGCTGACAGGAGGTTTTTGATATGGATATGATGAAGGTTTTGACCCGGCTGGCAGGGGCGTTCGGCCCCTCCGGCTACGAGAACGAGGTGTCTCAAGTCATTGAGGAACTGGCCCAACCCTATGTGGACGAAATTTCCCGGGACGCCCTGGGCAATCTGATCTGCCACAGAAAGGGGACGGGCCCCAGGGTGATGTTTTCCGCCCATATGGACTCCATCGGACTGGTGGCCACCCACATCGACGAGAAGGGCTTTGTCCGGGTGGGAGCCCTGGGCGGCATGACGCCCAGAGCGGTTCTGCACACCCCGGTTCGATTCCGCAGCGGCGTGTGCGGCACGGTGTGCGCGGCGGTTGGCGCGGATATGGAAAAGCTCACAGCCTCCGACCTGTTTATTGACGTCGGCGCATCCGATGAGGAAGAGGCCCGAAAGCTGGTTCAGGTGGGGGACGCCGCTGTGTTCAATACGCCTGTTCGGCAGGCGGCGGGCCGTGTGATCGCCCCCTGCCTGGATGACCGCATCGCCTGCCTGGTACTGCTTATGGCCATGGAACGGCCGGCGGGCACGGACAACGACCTGTATTTTGTGTTTTCCGTTCAGGAGGAGGTGGGTTGCCGGGGGGCAAAAACAGCCGCCTGGTCCATTGAGCCGGACTATGGCATTGCCGTAGATGTGACGGCGGTGGACGATGTGCCCGGCTCCAAACACCTGTTCAGCAGCGTGCTGGGGGGCGGAGCCGCCGTCAAGGTAATGGATGCCTCCGTCATCTGCCAGCCTGAGCTGGTGGACAAACTGATGGCCTTGGGAGTGGAGAAGGGCATCCCTGTCCAGCGCGATGTGCTTCGGTCGGGGGGCACCGACGCGGGACCCATCCAGGCCACTCGGAGCGGCGTGTACACGGGGGGCATCTCCATTCCCTGCCGCTATATCCACTCGCCCGCGGAGATGGCGGATTTGAACGATGTGCGGGCCTGCGTGGAGCTGGCGGCGGCCTTTGCCTGCTGCAAGCTGGAGAGATAACAGAAACTTAAGATAGGACGGGAACAGTCAATGAATTCTCCTTTACAGATATCAGAGCAAGTGAGGGCGCTGGCGGACCAGGCGGAGCGGGAACTGGCGGACCAGTTTGCCCGCGTTGACGCCATTGCCCAGGCCAATACCCGGCGTGTGCTGGCGGCGTTCCAGGAGCACCGGGTGGCGGAGAGCTATTTTGCCGGGACCACGGGCTACGGTTATGACGACCTGGGCCGGGACAAGCTGGATGAAATCTATGCCGGGCTGTTCGGCACTGAGGACGCCTTAGTGCGCATCCAGTTCGTCAACGGCACCCACGCCATAGCCTGCGCCCTGTTTGGGGCGCTGAAGGCGGGAGATGTGCTGGTATCCGCCGTAGGCGCGCCCTACGACACGCTGTTAGGGGTGGTGGGGGCCGTGGACAAAGGCCACGGGTCCCTGAAGGACTACGGCGTGGAGTACCGGCAGGTGGAGCTGGCGGATAACGCCCCCGACAAGGCGGGACTGGCCCAAGCGGTACGGGATCCCAGGGTGAAAGCCGTGCTGATTCAGCGCTCCAAAGGGTACGCCACCCGGGCGTCCCTGTCGGTGGACGAGATCGGAGAACTGTGTGCAGTTATTCGAGAAAACAACCAAAACGCTGCTATTTTGGTGGATAACTGCTACGGTGAGTTTGTAGAAGAGCGGGAGCCCACCCATGTGGGGGCCGACTTGGTGGTGGGTTCCCTCATCAAGAATCCCGGCGGCGGGATCGCCCCCACCGGGGCCTACCTTGCCGGCCGGCGGGACTTAGTGGAAGGGGCGGCCATGCGGCTCACCTGCCCGGGCATCGGCCGGGAGTGCGGCTCCACCCTGGGCAACAACCGCCTGTTGTATCAGGGGCTGTTTCTGGCCCCCCACACCGTGTCTCAGGCGGTAAAGACGGCCGTATTTGCCGCCCGGCTGATGGAGCTGCTGGGCTATGAGACGGAACCCAGGTCGGACGCGGTCCGCCACGACATCATTCAGATGATCCACCTGGGTGGGCCGGAGGCGGTAAAACGCTTCTGCAAGGGCATCCAATCCGGGGCGCCGGTGGACTCCTACGTCACGCCGGAACCCTGGGATATGCCGGGATACGACTGCCAGGTTATTATGGCGGCGGGAGCGTTTATCCAGGGGGCGTCCATTGAGCTGTCCGCCGACGCGCCCATGCGGGAACCCTACACGGTTTATCTCCAGGGCGGGCTCACTTACGAGTCTGGCAAGGCCGGCGTCATGCTGGCGGCGGAGGAATTGCTCCGCCGGTGACATAGGCCGAGCCACCCGAGGCATACAGTGCCCTATAGGGAGGTGACTGTATGCCTGTAAAGTGGAAACGCCTGTGTGCTGTTCTGCGGAGGGAGGGACCGCTGGCCGCAGTGCTGCCGGTGGGGCTGGCCCTGGCGCTGGCATTCTTGCTTTTGGGCGGGCTGAACGGGCGTCTGCGTCCAGTTTTGGAGGCAAAAGCGACCAGTCAGGCCACCAACCTGATGACCCAGGCCATTGACGCCGCCGTGGACAACTGCCTCCAGGAAAACCATTTAAACTATGCCGACTTTGTCACAGTGGAGACGGACACAGCGGGTAAAGTGACTTCCCTTACCAGCAATACGGCGGCCAACAGCCGGTTCAAGCGGCAGGTGGTGGAGGCGGTGATCCGGCAGTTGAGCGCCATTGACAGCGACGCCCTGGGCGTGCCGCTGGGGTCGCTCACCGGCCATCCGCTGCTGTCAGGAGCGGGGCCCCGGGTGCGGGTCAAGGTGGATTCGGTGGGGGATGTCACCGCCGGCTATGTCAACTCTTTTGACGCCGCCGGGGTGAATCAGACGGTGCACCGGGTCAGCCTGGAGATCACAGCCACCATGCGCCTGTTCCTGCCGGGAGAGATCCTACCCGTGTCCGTCACCAGCAGCGTGTGCGTGGCGGAGACCGTCATAGTGGGCGAGACGCCCGACACCTATCTAAATTTGGAAAAGGGGACCGGCTGACATGGACTTTGAAAATCGGGCGGCGGAGCTCCGCGCAGAGCTTAACGAGCACAATTACCGCTATTATGTGCTGGATGCACCCACGATCTCCGACTTTGCGTACGATAAAATGCTCCGGGAGCTGGAAGACCTGGAGGCGGCCCACCCGGAGCTGGTCATGCCGGATTCCCCCACCCAGCGGGTGGGCGGCAAGGCGCTGGACAGCTTTCAGCAGGTGGTCCACCGGGTACCGCTGCAGAGCCTTCAGGATGTGTTTTCTCCCGGCGAGCTGTTGGACTTTGACCGCCGGGTGCGGGAGGGCGGGCTCATGCCGGAGTATCTGCTGGAACCCAAGGTGGACGGGCTTTCAGTGGCGCTGGAGTACGAAAACGGATTGTTTGTCCGGGGGGCCACTCGGGGAGACGGCCAGGTTGGGGAGGACGTAACGGAAAATTTGCGCACCATCAAGTCAATCCCCATGCGTCTGGAAAATGCCCCGGCGTCGCTGATCGTCCGGGGGGAGGTCTATATGCCCCGCAAGACCTTTGAGCGGCTCAACGTGGAACGGGAGCTGCGGGGGGAAGCCCTGTTTGCCAATCCCCGGAACGCCGCCGCCGGGTCCATGCGCCAGCTGGACCCCAAGGTTGCCGCCGCCCGGGGACTGGACATGGTGGCGTTTAATATCCAATACACCGATCACGCGCCTTTTGAAACGGACAGCGCGGGACTGGACTGGCTGCGGAAGCTTCGTTTTAAGATCATTGACTACCAGCTGTTCGAGGATATGGAGGAAATCCAGTCCGCCGTCTTTGCGCTGGGAGACCAGCGGGAGAAATACCCCTTCGATATTGACGGCGCGGTTGTGAAGGTAAATTCCTTAACGCAGCGTGACGCCCTGGGTGAAACGGCCAAATTTCCCCGGTGGGCGGCGGCATATAAGTATCCGCCGGAGCAAAAGGAGAGCGTGGTGCAGGATATCGTGGTTCAGGTGGGCCGCACCGGGGTGCTGACGCCCAAAGCGGTGGTGTCCCCCGTCCGTCTGGCGGGCACTACCGTCACCAATGCCACCCTTCACAACCAGGACTTCATCACGGAGAAGGACATCCGCATCGGTGACACGGTGGTGGTCCAGAAGGCGGGGGAAATCATCCCGGAGATCGTGTCGGTGGTGCGGGAGAAGCGGCCCCAGGGGACCGTGCCCTACTCGCTGCCCACCGTCTGCCCGGTGTGCGGGGCCGCGGTGGTCCGGGACGAGGACGGCGCCCACATCCGCTGCACCGGGGCGGAGTGCCCCGCCCAGCTTCTGCGCACCCTGACCCATTTTGCCAGCCGGGACGCCATGGATATTGAGGGCCTGGGCCCGGCGGTGGTGGAGGGGCTGGTAAACGCGGGGCTTGTCAAAACCCCCGCCGACCTCTACCGCCTGGACCGGGACCAGGTGGCCGCGCTGGAGCGGATGGGGAAAAAGTCGGCGGACAACCTGCTGGCCGCCATCGAAAAATCCAAGCGCAACGACCTGGCCAAGCTGCTGTTTGCCTTTGGAATCCGCCAGGTGGGGCAGAAGGCGGGGAAGATTCTGGCCGCCCGGTTCGGCTCGCTGGACGCCCTGGCCCGGGCCGGGGTAGAGGAGCTCACCGCCATTGACGATATCGGCGGCATTACGGCGCAGTACCTGACGGAGTGGTTTGCCGCGCCCCAAAGCCGGCACCTCATCGCCGCGCTGAAGGAGGCGGGGGTGAACATGGACAGCCAGGCCGCTCCTGTGGGGGACAAGCTGGCGGGGCTCACCTTTGTGCTCACCGGCGAACTGTCCGCCTGCTCCCGCAAGGTGGCCGGGGAAAAACTGGAGGCCCTGGGGGCCAAAGTGTCTGGCTCCGTATCCAAGAAGACGGGGTGCGTCATCGCGGGAGAAGCCGCGGGCTCCAAGCTGCGGAAAGCCCAGGAGCTGGGCGTACCCGTGCTGGACGAGGAGCAGTTCCTCATTTTGGTGGGGGAGCGGGACGGAGACGGGGAAACCCTGTTGGCCCGGCTGAGAAAATAAAGACAGAGGAGAAGAGGGGAGACCCATGGAAATTCAATTTGCGGGCCGGATGGACGGCTTTGAGCCGGGGATTTTCAATGTTCTGGACGAGAGAAAAAACCAGCGGCTGGCCCAGGGCAGGCCGGTGTACAACCTGTCCATCGGCACGCCGGACTTTCTGCCCGAACCCCATGTGGTGGAAGCCTTGGCCAAAGCCGCCTCCGACCCGGTAAATTACCGCTACTCCCTGGGGGAGACGGCGGAGCTGACGGAAGCGGTACAAGGCTGGTACCGGCGGCGTTACGGCGTGGAGCTGGGGGCGGACGAGCTGATGGCGGTGTACGGCTCCCAGGAGGGGCTGGCCCACATCGGCTGGACGATGTGCGATCCCGGCGACGTGGTGCTGGTGCCTGATCCGGGATACCCTATTTTCGAGCTGGGGCCATACCTGTGCGGGGCGGAATGCGTTCGGTACCCGCTGCTGCCGGAGAACGGTTATCTTCCCGACCTGGAGCATTTTGACCAGAACCTGGCGCAAAAAGCCCGGTTCATGGTGGTGTCCTACCCGGCAAATCCGCTGGGGCGGGCCGCGCCGGACAGCTTTTACCCCAAGCTGATCGAATTTGCCCGGCGTAACCAGATTGTGATTGTCCATGACAACGCCTATTCCGAGATCATCTTTGACGGACGGGTGGGCAAGTCCTTCCTCGCTTTTGAGGGGGCAAGGGAGGTGGGCGTGGAGTTCAACTCCCTGTCCAAGACCTATAACCTCACCGGGGCCCGGGTGTCCTTTGCGCTGGGGAACCGGGAAATCGTGGGGGCTTTCAAGCGCCTGCGCTCCCAGATTGACTACGGGATGTTCCTGCCCATCCAGCACGCCGCGGCGGCGGCCCTCAACGGCCCCCAGGACAGCGTGGCGCGGAACCGGGCGGAATACCAGGCCCGGCGGGACGCCCTGTGCGGCGGGCTGCGGTCCGCCGGCTGGGACGTGCCGGACAGCCAGGGCAGTATGTTTGTGTGGGCGCCCCTCCCGGCCGGGTATACCCATTCGGTCCAGTTCTGTTTCGAGCTGCTGGACCGCACGGGACTGCTGTGTACCCCCGGCTCCGCCTTCGGGCCGCTGGGGGAGGGATATGTGCGCTTCGCCCTGGTACGGCCCGTCCCCGTGATGCGTGAGATCGTGTCGGCGGTGAAGGCCAGCGGCATCCTGGAGGGCCGGGCATGAGTGCCGCCGCAAAAAGGCGGCGGGCTGGGCCCAGGAAGGAACGGCTGATCCTTTTGCTGCTGGCCATCGCGGCGGCGGTGGCGGCGGCCGCCCTAAGCCTGCACTTAAACGGCACGCTGACGCTGGACAACCTGCTGGTGGAATTGGGGCTCAAGCCCCCGGCGGCGGTGCTGGAAAATATCCCGGAATATTCCGGGAATCCCTATGTGATCTTAAATGACAACTGGCCGGATTTTGACGCGGAGGATCTGACTTTGGAGCCTTTTGAGACATACAGTGAGCTAGACTACTTGGGCCGGTGCGGCGCGGCATACGCCAATATTTGCCTGGATATCATGCCCACCGAGCCCCGGGGGGATATCGGCCAGGTGAAGCCCTCTGGCTGGCAGACGGTAAAGTACGATTGCGTGGATGGAAAATACCTCTACAACCGCTGCCACCTCATCGGATACCAGCTGGCGGGAGAGAACGCCAACAAGCAAAACCTCATCACCGGCACCCGCTACATGAATGTGGAGGGGATGCTCCCCTTCGAAAATATGGTGGACGGGTACGTGGAGGAGACGGAAAACCATGTCCTCTACCGGGTGACTCCCGTTTTTGACGGGGACAACCTGGTGGCCAGCGGCGTGGAAATTGAGGCGTTTTCCGTGGAGGACGAGGGCGAGGGAATCTGCTTCCATGTGTTTGTCTACAACGTCCAGCCCGGCGTGGTCATCGACTACGCCACGGGAGACAGCTGGGAGGAACCGCGGTAATTGATTTTCGGCGCTGTTTTTTTCCACAAACCCTTGCAAACCGCCGGCGATTTGGGTATACTATAGCAGGTTCGACAAAAACTGCAAGGAGGTCATCCCCACATGGCTCAAATTACAAAGGATACCGTTATCGGCGATATTCTGGATATCGCGCCTGATACCGCGCCTATCTTCCTGTCCATTGGTATGCACTGCCTGGGCTGCCCGTCGTCTCGGGGCGAGACCGTTGAACAGGCCTGCATGGTCCACGGCGTGGACGTGGACGACCTGCTGGAACGGCTGAACGCCTCCATGGACTGACGACGCGACGAAGGGGAAAAGAGCGGAAGCTTCCGCTCTTTTCGCTTATCCAGGGAAGGGGAGGGGAGAGGCAATGGAATTGTCGCCAAGACTGATGTCCATTGCGCGGAAGGTGCCGAAGGGCGCCCGGCTGGTGGATGTGGGCACAGACCATGGCCGCCTGCCGGTCTGGCTCCTGCTGCGGGGGCAGATCAGCAGCGCCATTGCGGCGGACCTGCGAAAGGGGCCGCTGGACCGCGCCAGGGAAACCGCCCGCCAGTACGGCCAAACGGCGCGCATCTCCTTCCGGCTGTGTGACGGGCTGGCGGAGATTGGGCCGGAGGAGGCCGACACGGTGGTCATTGCCGGAATGGGCGGAGAGACCATCGCCGCAATTTTGGAGGCCGCCTCTTGGACACGGCAGGGAAAGCTGCTCCTGCTTCAGCCCATGACCGGCGCGCCTCAGCTGCGCCAGTGGCTGCAAAGCCATGGCTACGCGATCCACAGTGAGGATATCTCTCAGGAAGGAGATAAGCTTTACACAGACTGGTCTGTCAGCGGCGGAACCATGCGGCCCCTGGCTCCAGCGGAGCTCTGGGCGGGTGTGAACCGGCGGGGCCCTCTGCGGCGCGCGTATCTGGCACAGATGGAGGAAAAAGCGGAAAAGGCGCTATGCGGGCATCAGAGCGCCCGGACGCCGGACCAGACGGCCATCGGCCGCCTGGAGCAAGTGATCTCCGGCCTGCGGAACATGAGAGAGGAGCTGACAGCAATGACCACTGTAGGCGAGGTGTTCGCGTTTTTGCAGGAGAAAGCGCCCTTTGCGCTGCAAGAGGATTTTGACAACGCCGGTTTTCTGGTCGGACGGGAGGCATCCTCCGTCAGTAAAATCCTGGTGGCGCTGGATATCACCGAAGAGGTGGTTCAGGAGGCCGCGGGACAGGGGGTTCAGCTCATTGTGGCCCACCACCCGGTGATCTTCGGCGGCATAAAATCCGTCACCGATCAGACCGTCGCCGGGCAGGTTCTGCTGGCGCTGGTGGAGAATGGCATCGCCGCCATCTGCGCGCACACCAACCTGGACGCGGTGGAGGGGGGCGTCAACGACGCTCTGGCCCTGCGCCTCGGACTTACCGACATCGGCCAGCTGCGGCAGACGGGGGTGGACGGGCAGGGGAGGCCCTATGGCATCGGCCGGGTGGGCCTTGTGCCCGAGCAGCCTCTGTATGATTTCGCCATGGCCGTGAAGCGTCTGCTGGGCGCCAACGGCGTCCGGCTGGTGGACGGGGGAAAGCCTGTGCGCACGGTGGCCGTGGGCGGCGGGGCCTGCGCCGATTTTATGGCCGACGCCCTGGCCCAGGGGTGTGATACCTTTATCACTTCCGACGTGAAATACCACCAATTTCTGGAGGCCCGGGCGATGGGCCTCAACCTGGTGGACGCGGGGCATTTTCCCACGGAAGACGTGGTCTGTCCCGTCCTGCAGGACTGGTTGGCCAAGCGGTTTCCCCAGGTATCCGTATCCATCTCACAGCGGCACGCGGAGGTATTTTCCTACCTGTGACCCAGGCATGAAGCGGCCCCTTTCCACATATGGTGAAGGGAAGGGGGACTGGCTTATGAAACGGGATATCCTGCTGCTATCATTGTGCCTGTGCATACTGGCTGGGGTGAACTGGCTGGGAGGCCGGCAGCCGGCGCCTGTGTCCGCCGCCACGGATTTCAGCGGGCGGCGCACGCTGATTCTGGACGCCGGACATGGCGGAGAGGACGGAGGGGCCAGCACAGCGGCGGGGGAGAAGGAGAGCGGCATCAACCTGGCTATTGTGCGCAAGGCCCAGTCGCTGATGGTGTTTTTGGGCGTGGAGCCCCGGCTGACCAGGGATTCAGACATTTCCCTGCACAGCGGCGGGGCGGAGACCATCCGGCAGAAAAAGGTCTCCGACTTAAAAAACCGGGTCGCGATGGTGGAGAGCACTCCTGACGCTGTGCTGATTAGTGTACACCAAAATCACTTTACAGACCCGCGATACCGCGGGGCACAGGTGTTTTTTAACGATGGAGAGCTGAACCAGCTGTGGGGAGAGCAGACCCAGGAGACGCTGCGGCAGGTGTTGAACCCGGATAATGACAGGAAAGCAAAGCCGGTCCCGGACGGCATCTATCTGTTTGACCACGTCAGCTGTCCGGCCCTTTTGGTAGAGTGCGGTTTTCTCAGCAACGGGGAGGACGCGGCCCTGCTGTGTACGGACGCCTATCAGCGAAAGGTGGCTATGGCGCTGGCCGGAGCATATTTTGCGCAATTTGGATGACCCCCGAGGTCAGGGGAGGAGACAGGTATGGCGAAAGCCAGAGCTTCATTTTACTGCACGGAGTGCGGAAACGAAACCTTGAAGTGGCAGGGGAGATGCCCTGCCTGCGGGGCGTGGAACACCATTGTGGAGCAGCCCGCCAAGGATGTGAAAAAAAAGGCGGCGGCCGCGGCCGACTCCGGCGCGGGGCCGCGCCGCCCCAGGCCCATGGCCGAAGTGGAGGCGGTGGACGAGCTGCGTTTTAACACCGGCATGAACGAACTGGACCGGGTGCTGGGCGGCGGCGCGGTAAAGGGGTCGTTGGTGCTGGTGGGCGGCGCGCCGGGAATCGGCAAGTCCACGCTCATGCTGCAAATCTGCGACAATTTGTGCCGTTTTTCTGAGGTTTTGTATGTATCCGGCGAGGAATCTGAGCGTCAGATTAAGCTCCGGGCACAGCGCCTGGGGATCCGCGAGGAGGGGCTGTACCTCTATTCCGAGACCAATCTGGACGACATTGTAGCCGCCGTCCAGGAGAAAAGGCCGGACATCCTGATTGTGGACTCCATCCAGACCATCTACAATGGGGATTCCGCCTCCTCGCCGGGGAGCGTAGCCCAGGTAAAGGAGTGCACCATGGCGCTGATGCACCTGGCTAAGGGCTTGGGGGTAACGGTATTCGTGGTGGGCCACATCAATAAAGAGGGCTCCCTGGCCGGGCCGAAAGTGCTGGAGCACATGGTGGACTGTGTGCTCCACTTTGAGGGGGAAGAGCACAACTCCTACCGCATTCTGCGGGCGGCCAAAAACCGTTTTGGCGCAACCAATGAGATCGGCGTGTTCGAGATGGGCGACCAGGGGCTGGTGGAGGTGCCCAACCCGTCGGAGGCCATGCTGTCCGGCCGGCCGGAAAATATGCCCGGCTCCTGCGTTACCTGCGTGATGGAGGGGGTTCGGCCGGTGCTGGCGGAGGTCCAGGCCCTGCTGTCGCCCTCCGCCTACGGGAACGCCCGGCGGTCCAGCAACGGGTTCGACTACAACCGGGCCCTGATGATGCTGGCGGTGCTGGAAAAGCGGGGCGGACTGGTGCTGTCCAATTGTGATTTTTATGTCAATGTCATTGGCGGCCTGACGCTGGACGAGCCCGCCGCCGACCTGGCGTTGATCGTAGCGCTGGCGTCCAGCTTCCGGGACAAGCCCGTACCCTTCGACCTGGCGGCTATTGGAGAGGTGGGACTCACCGGGGAGCTGCGCTCGGTGAGCACCATCAACCAGCGGCTCAGCGAGGTGCGCCGGCTGGGCTTTACCAAATGCCTGGTTCCGGCCCGGAGCAGCGGAAAGTTGATTGCGCCCGCCGGGCTAGACCTGATTCGGGTCGGCAACATCCGAGAAGCCATCGCTGTGCTGGTCTGACAGCTTGGGCGTGAAGTTTAGGCAGGCATCGTTTGGGACGGCCTGTCCCACAGCCTGGGCCTGGGCCATGGTGCACAGGCCCTCGTTTTGGAATTTGCAGTTTTGCGTACAAGGAATTAAGCTCATGTTGACCACCTGCGTTGATTTGGATTTCAAATGAGAGTATATAGACTGTACGGAGAGGGGGTGCGGGCCGGTATACATTCAACTCAACAAAATAAAAATTTTGTTGAGTTGAGGGGAGGGTAAAACAGGGAAATCAGCCCTTGTGGCAGTTTCAGCCTGCCCAATGCCTGGCTTTGGCTCTTGGGCCCGCCGCCTGTTTTTAGTCTGCCCAACCGTTCGTATGTTATGATACGGATCAGGCCGGCCGGCTGTATGACAGATTATCGAATGGAAGCTCCGCCCATCCTGCGGGATTTCCTGACCTACCACGAAACCATCCAGGGGCACTCTAAAAAAACGGTGGACGAATACTTTTTGGATTTGCGCACCTTTTTCCGCTACATTAAAATTGAAAAAGGCCGCGCGCCGCGCACGGCTCCCTTGGATGAAATTTCTATCAGCGATGTGGATCTGGCGCTGGTCAAATCGGTCACTTTGGCGGATATTTACGCCTATCTCAGCTTTCTCAGCCGGGACCGGGAGAAAAACGCCAAGAATCCCAGCCTGGGCTTTGGGCTCGCGGCCACTTCCAGGGCGCGAAAAGTGGCAACAATCCGCTCTTTTTACAAGTATTTGGTGACAAAAGCGAAGCTTCTGGACGAGAGCCCCATTCAAGAGCTGGACTCGCCGCGGATGCGCCAGTCCCTGCCGCGGTATTTGACCCTGGACGAGAGCATTCAGCTGCTGGAATCCATCGACGGGGACAACGCGGAGCGGGATTTCTGCATCATCACCCTGTTTTTGAACTGCGGCGTGCGGATTTCGGAGCTGGTGGGCCTCAACCTCACCGACATCCGGGGCGACCGAATGCGCGTGCTGGGCAAAGGAAATAAGGAGCGAATGCTCTATCTCAACGCCGCCTGCCAGACTGCCATCGAGGACTGGCTGGAAGTGCGCGCCCGGTCCGGCGCGGCGGACCCCTACGCGCTGTTTATCACCCGCAAGCACACCCGCATCACCAAAGCCGGGGTCCATTATATGCTCAAGCAGCGCTTCACCGCCGCGGGGCTGGACAGCAGCAAGTACTCCGCCCATAAGCTGCGCCACACCGCCGCCACCCTGATGCTGCAAAACGGCGTGGATGTGCGTACCCTTCAGGAAGTGCTGGGGCACGAGCATCTGAACACCACCCAGATCTATACCCACGTGGACAGCGACGCCCTGCGGGACGCGGCCCAGTCCAACCCGTTGGGACAGATCAAGGCCAAGCCCCGCCGGGGACGGCCGCAAAAAAAGAAAGAAGATTGAAAAAGTATGTGGGTATCAAATATAACAGAAGAAAATTTAACGAATGATGTGATAGACCGTCTTTATTTCGAAATATAAAAGTTAAAACAGAATAAGCGGCAAAAGCGCGGAGAGTTTCAGCTCTCCGCGCCATTGTTTGTCTGGTCTTGCCCAAAAGCGGGGCTGTCCGTCACCTTGAGCGCCCCCACGATGTGGAGGAACCGCCACTCCACCACATTCTGATAGCTGTCCAGCGGGCGGTAGTCGGCGTCGTTGGAGTGGGCCGCGATGAGGATATTGTCCGGCCGGGGCACCGGCCCCACCGACACGATTACCGGCGTGTGGGCGAACACCACGCCGCTGTTCTCAAAGCGGAGCTGGACAAAATCCCCCGGCCGAAGGAAATTCATGTGTACCTGGATGCCCACTGGACCGTCGGTGGGCTGGGGCCGGGTCATAAAATCCCAGAAAAACTGCACCCCGGTCCAGGCCGGGGCCCGGTCGGTGGCGTCGATGTAGTACCAGCCGAAGTCCGGGGTAAAGTTCATGATGCCGGTGCCCGCGTACAGGCACTGGGACGCGAAATTGGTGCAGTCGCCGCCGATCTCGCTGAAATCATAGAAGGCCGGGTTGCGGGTATAGGCCCATTTGTGGGCATAGGCCACCGCCGCCCGGCGGTCGTATGGGAGCAGCTGAATCATGCCGCCTCTCCCCCTTTCCCGCCATTCTATGCCCGCCGTCAATTTGTTGATACCGCCTGTGGATTCCTCCCCCTGTTTTGTGGGTTTTGCCCCACAAAAGCTGGAGCTTTCACTTGCAATTTTCTGTAATAAATGTTAAAATCATAACGGAAACCACCAAAATTTAATTTTGATAAGGAGTTGGACAATTATGCCACTGGTTACTTCGACCGAAATGTTCAAGAAGGCCTATAATGGCGGCTACGCCGTGGGCGCTTTCAACGTCAACAACATGGAGATCGTCCAGGGTATCACCGAGGCCTGCCGCGAGGAGAAGGCCCCCGTCATCCTTCAGGTGTCCAAGGGCGCCCGGGCCTACGCCAACCACACCTATCTGGTGAAGCTGGTGGAGGCCGCTGTCATCGAGTGCCCTGAGATCCCCATCGTGCTCCACCTGGACCACGGCGACAGCTTTGAGACCTGCAAGAGCTGCATCGACGGCGGCTTCACCTCCGTCATGATCGACGCCTCCTCCAAGCCCTTCGCCGAGAATATTGAGATCACCAAGAAGGTGGTGGAATACGCCCACGACCACGGCGTGGTGGTGGAGGCCGAGCTGGGTGCCCTGGCCGGCGTGGAGGACGAGGTCAACGTCTCCGCCGAGGAGTCCCATTACACCCGCCCCGAAGAGGTGGAGGAGTTCGTGTCCAAGACCGGCTGCGACTCCCTGGCCATCGCCATCGGCACCAGCCACGGCGCCTACAAGTTCACCGCCGCCCAGTGCACCCGCAACGAGAAGGGCGAGCTGGTGCCCCCTCCCCTGCGCTTCGACATTCTGGATGAGGTGGTCAAGCGCCTGCCCGGCTTCCCCATCGTGCTCCACGGCTCCTCCTCCGTGCCCCAGGAGTATGTGAAGATGGTCAACGCCAACGGCGGCAAGATGCCCGACGCGGTGGGTATCCCCGAGGAGCAGCTGCGCAAGGCCGCCGAGAGCGCCGTGTGCAAGATCAACATTGACTCCGACCTGCGCCTGGCCATGACCGGCACCGTCCGCAAATTCTTCGCCGAGCATCCCGACAAGTTCGACCCCCGCGAGTACCTGAAGCCCGCCCGCGCCAACATCAAGGAGCTGGTGCGCCACAAGCTGGTGGACGTGCTGGGCTGCAACGGCAAGGCGTAAACCACAGATAAAGGAGAAATTTGACATGGCACAGTTAAAGGGCGCTTGCGTCATCGGCCAGTCCGGCGGCCCCACCTCCGTCATCAACGCCAGCGCGTACGGCGTCATCCGCACCGCGCTGGACTGCCCCGACATCACCGCCGTCTACGGCATGGCCCACGGCATCAAGGGGATGCTGAACGACCAGCTGTACGACATGGGCCAGGAGGATGCCAAGGAGCTGGAGCTGCTGCTCAACACCCCCTCTTCCGAGCTGGGCTCCTGCCGTTATAAAATCGCCGACCCCGACGTGGACGACACCGATTACCAGCGCATTCTGGAGATCTTCAAGAAGTACAATATCCGCTATTTCTTCTACAACGGCGGCAACGACTCCATGGACACCTGCGCCAAGGTGAGCCGTTTCATGGCCAAGTCCGGCTACGAGTGCCGGGTGATGGGCGTGCCCAAGACCATTGACAACGACCTGTTTGGCACCGACCACTGCCCCGGCTTTGCCTCCGCCGCCAAGTATATCGCCACCTCCTGCGCCGAGGTGTACAAGGACGGCCATGTGTACGACACCGGCATGGTCACCATCATTGAGATCATGGGCCGCCACGCCGGCTGGCTGGCCGGCGCCGCCGCCCTGGCGGGCGTGGCGGGCTGCGCCCCCGACCTGGTCTACCTCCCTGAGGTGGACTTCGACATGGAAAAGTTCCTGAACGATGTGGACGCCATTTACAAGAAGAACGGCAACTGCATTGTGGCCGTCTCCGAGGGCATTCACTACGCCGACGGCTCCTTCGTGTCCGAGGCCAAAACCTCCGCCACCGACGGTTTCGGCCATGCCCAGCTGGGCGGCCTGGCCGCGCTGCTGGCCAACGTGGTCAAGGAGAAGACCGGCGCCAAGGTCCGGGGCATTGAGCTGTCCCTGCTCCAGCGCTGCGGCGCCCACCTGGCCTCCCAGACCGACATCGACGAGTCCTTCCTGGCGGGCAAGACTGCCGTGGAGGCCGCTGTGGCCGGCGAGACCGACAAGATGGTGGGCTTCGAGTGCACCCGCGAGGGCGGCGTGTACACCTGCAAGACCAAGCTGTTCAACCTCTCTGATGTGGCAAACTTTGAGAAGAAGGTGCCGCTGGAGTGGATCAACGCCGAACACAACGGCGTGAACCAGGGCTTTATCGACTACGCCCTGCCCCTGATCCAGGGGGAAAACCATCGGGCCACTGAGAACGGCCTGCCCCGTTTTGCCCGCCTGAAAAAAGTGCTGGCAAAATAAAGACGCAAAAAGTACCGGGTCCGCCCTGCGGACCCGGTACTTTTTGATCCAAATCAGTCGTTTTCAAGGGCGCTATGGGCAACGCCCGTCATGGCGCGGGTGACGGCCTGGCCGCGGGCGTCCAGACCCTTGGTCATAGCCAGGGCCTCCGTGATGTCGTAGTCAACAATATCTTCGCCCTGCATGGCTACCACCCGGCAGGTCTTCCCTTCCGCCAGCAGTTTCACCGCCTCGTGGCCCATATAGGTGGCCACCATGCGGTCCCGCGCGCTGGGAGAGCCACCCCGTTGGACATGGCCCAGCACAGTGACGCGGGTGTCCAAAGCGGTGGCGTTCTTAATCTGCTCCGCCACATGGTAAGCGCCGCCAGGGACGCCCTCGGCCACAATGACCATGAAGTGGGTCCGTCCGCCCAGGCGGGCCTGCCGGATGGGTTCGATGACGTCCTTGTCAAAATCCACTTCCTTCTCTGGCACCAAAACCACTGTGGCGCCGCAGGCGATGGCCACAGAGACCGCCAGATGCCCCGCCCGGTGGCCCATGACCTCCACCACCGAACACCGCTCATGGGACTTCATGGTGTCGCGGAGGCGGTCGATGCTCTCCAGCGCGGTGTTGCAGGCGGTGTCGTAACCAATGGTGTAGGTCGAGCAGGCGATGTCATTGTCAATGGTGCCGGGGATGCCAATGACCGAAATGCCGCTGTTGGCCAGACTGAGCAGCCCTTTAAAAGTACCGTCGCCGCCGATACCAACCAGGGCGTCAAGGCCCAGCAGCTTACAGGTGGCCAGAGCCTTTTTCCGGCCTGCCTCCTCAATAAACTCCATGCTGCGGGCGGAGTAGAGCATGGTACCGCCCCGGCGGGAGATGTCGCTGACGCTCTCAAAATTCAGCCGGGTGAAATCGCCGTTGAGCAAACCGTGGTAACCCCGGCGGATACCGATACAATCAATTCCATAGTACAGAGACGCGCGGACCACGGCGCGGATGGCCGCGTTCATGCCGGGAGCGTCTCCGCCGCTGGTGAATACGCCGATGCGGTGAACAGCAGGTTTCATGATAATCAATCCTCTCCAACTATATTTCGTGTCAAGTCAAACCTTTAGGTCCACGGCCTCCGCCGAGAGGGCGGACCTGTGGGCCTCAATAACGGGATAGACATAGCAGTTCAAAAAGTCATCCACCTGTTCCGGGCAGCGCCCGATATAGCGGGATGGCTCCAAATGGGCGGACAGCTCTTCCCGGCTCAATTTAAACATCGGATCGGCGGCGAGCAGGTCAATGAGATTGTTTGTAAGGCCAAATTCCTTTACATTTCGCCCGGCCTCCTGAGAATGAACCCGAATGCGTTCGTGGAGCTGCTGACGGTCCCCTCCCCTTTTCACCGCATCCATCATGATGTTTTCACTGGCCATAAAGGGAAGTTCCTCCAAAATGTGACGCTCAATGACTTTTTCATGAACGACCAGTCCAGAGGCCACATTTTCATAGATGTTGAGGATGGCGTCTGTCGCCAGGAACGCCTCCGGCATGGAAATGCGCTTGTTGGCCGAGTCGTCCAGGGTGCGCTCAAACCATTGCGTGGCGGAAGTATAGGCAGGGTTGGCGGCATCCGCAATGACATATCGGGCCAACGAGCAAATCCGTTCACAACGCATGGGATTTCGCTTGTAGGGCATGGCGGAAGAGCCGATCTGGCTGCTCTCAAAGGGCTCCTCCACCTCTTTCAGGTGGCAGAGCAGCCTCACATCGGTGGCGAACTTGCAGGCGGACTGGGCAATGCCGGACAGCGTGGCCAACACAGCTGCGTCCACCTTTCGGGAATAGGTCTGCCCGGATACGGGAACCGTGTCCGAAAACCCCATTTCCTGGGCAATGCGGCGGTCCAACTCTTTGCACTTCTCGTGATCGCCCTCAAATAGTTCCAGGAACGAGGCCTGAGTGCCGGTGGTGCCTTTGCAGCCCAGCAGCCGCAGGGTGGAAATTCGATACTCCACCTCGTCCAAGTCCTGGAGCAATTCGTTCATCCATAGGGTGGCCCGCTTTCCGACCGTCACCAGCTGGGCCGCCTGAAAATGTGTAAATCCAAGGGTAGGCAATGATTTGTACTTGTCAGCAAAGTGAGCCAGCGCGTGGAGCACACGGATCAATTTATCCCTGACAAGGGAAAGGCCTTCCCGCATGATAACGATATCCGTGTTGTCCCCCACATAGCAGCTGGTGGCGCCCAGGTGGATAATTGGCATGGCCTTCGGACACGCGGCGCCATAGGTGTGGATGTGGGCCATCACATCGTGTCGAAGCTCACGCTCTTTCTTTGCGGCAAGATCATAGTCAATGTCAGTGATATGGGCCGCCAGTTCGTTCACCTGCTCCTGGGTGACAGGCAAGCCCAACTCCATTTCCGCACGGGCCAGAGCGACCCAAAGCCTGCGCCATGTGGAAAATTTCTTGTCTGGAGAAAAAATATACTGCATCTGGTCACTGGCGTAGCGAGAAGATAAGGGGCTCCCATAGGTCGAAGTGTTACTCATGAAAACATATCACCCTGTTCCAAATAATTTGCGCTGTTATGCCGGGATGTGCCGAGGCAGCCGCACCATATTTCAAATTGACTTCATCTTTTTTGATGCACGGGCTATTATATCACATTCCATGATGCTGGACAAGTTGAATAAGAAAAACTTTTCGGGCCATACGAAAAAGGGCTGTGCCACCGGCACAGCCCTTTTTGTTGGCGCAGTTACTCAGCCCTCGCCGCGCATCTTCGCGAAGCACTCGCTGCAGTAGACCGGGCGGTCAGACTTCGGCTCGAAGGGAACCTTGGCCTCGCCGCCACAGGCGGCGCACACGGCGGTAAAGTACTCGCGGGGACCACGGGCGGCAGCCTTGCGGGCATCGCGGCAGGCTTTGCAGCGCTGGGGCTCGTTCTGGAAGCCGCGTTCAGCATAGAACTCCTGCTCACCGGCGGTAAACACGAACTCCTGGCCGCACTCTTTGCAAACTAAGGTCTTGTCTTCGTACATGGAAATACCCTCTCTTTTGATGCCCAGAATCGGAAATACAACCTGCTGGGACTGTAATATTTGCGTCAGCTTTCGCTGAAAACGCCAAAATCGCCGGCAACCTTACGCCGGATGCGCTGGACCGCGTTGTCCACCGACTTCACAGGCCGTCCCACCTGCTCACTAATCTCCTGGTAGGACAGGCCCAGCAGGAAAAGCGCCAAGACCTCCCGCTCCAACGGGGACAGCTGCTGTCCCAGACGGGCCAGCCGCTCCGACTCCTCTTCCCTGCTGATATACAGCTCCTCCGGGCTCGCTTCAGAACCCAGCATCGGGGATTCAAAGGGAACGCTGTCGTTCAGCGGAGCGTGCTTGCTGCGGGCGGCATTGACCACGGCAGAGCGAATACGGTTGCGGATACACACCTCGGCAAAGGTTTTGAACCGGGCATCACGGGCGGGGTCAAACTCCCGAATTGCCTTGAGCAGCCCAAACATAGCCTCTTGGATCAGGTCCTCGCTGTCCCCGCCCGCCAAAAAGTAGGGGCGGGCGCACACGCGCACCTGACGGAAATACCGCTTGACCAATTCCTCCTCCGCATCGCGCCGGCCTTCGGCAGCCAGCCCGCAGAGGATCTCGTCGCTATATTCACTTATTTTAGAAGTGATAGTACCCATAACTCGACCCTGTATATTTAATCACAGAACTGCTGAATTGTCAACTGTTTTCAGCGATCCTTTTAGGAAATATTCTAAATTTCCCCATTGGATGATAGAAATTAGCAGAAATTGGAGGCCGCTTCCAGATAATGCCCTCTTTAGAAGGACAGTTGTTCCGGGATCCCTGTCCCGCCGGGGGGGTTCAGGCCCAGGTGGCGGTATGCCTTGGGGGTGACGCAGCGCCCCCGGGGCGTCCGGGTGAGGAACCCAAGCTGCATCAAATAGGGCTCGTAAACATCCTCCAGCGTCACGGATTCTTCGTTGATGGTGGCGGCCAGAGTGTCCAGCCCCACCGGCCCGCCGCCATAGTTGGTGATAATGCTGGTCATCATGCGCCGGTCCACATTGTCCAGGCCCAGCCCGTCGATCTCAAGCGCTTGCAGGGCCCGGTCGGCCACAGGACGGGTGATGACGCCGCCGGCGGTGACCTGAGCGAAGTCCCGCACCCGGCGGAGCATTCGGTTGGCGATGCGGGGGGTGCCCCGGCTGCGCCTGGCGATTTCCAGCGCCCCCTCCTCCTCAATGGGCACGTCCAGTATCCCGGCGGAACGGGTGACAATGAGGGCCAGCTCCTCCGGGGTGTACAGCTCCAGCCGCAGGGTGACGCCGAAACGGTCCCGCAAAGGCGCGGACAGCTGCCCTGCCCGGGTGGTGGCCCCGATAAGGGTAAACTTGGGCAGGTCCAGCCGGATGGAGTTGGCGGAGGGCCCCTTGCCAATTATGATGTCAATGGCGTAGTCCTCCATGGCGGGGTACAAAATCTCCTCCACAGAGCGGTTGAGCCGGTGGATCTCGTCCACGAACAGAATGTCGTTTTCCTGGAGGTTGGTGAGCAGCGCCGCCAGGTCGCCAGGCTTCTCAATGGCCGGGCCGGAGGTGATGCGGATATTTACCCCCATCTCGTTGGCGATGATGCCGGACAGAGTGGTCTTTCCCAGCCCGGGGGGGCCGTGGAGCAGGACATGATCCAAAGGCTCCCCCCGCATTTTGGCGGCCTGGATGAAGATGGACAGGTTGCCCTTAGCCTTCTCCTGGCCGATGTACTCGGCTAAGGTTTTCGGGCGCAGGGACCCCTCACCCTCGTCTGCCTGGGTCAGCGAGGTCGTGACAAGAGGGGCTTCCGTCTCAAAACCGCCGCTGTCGGAAAAATCAATGCTCAAGGGTTCCCCTCCTTGTGAAGAATCTGATCTACGATCTCATTCGGTGATAAATCATCTGTTTTGCCCGTTGACGAAAAAGAGGGTTTTCACGCTTTCACCATTTTCTTCAGCGCCTGCTTGATCACGTCCTCCAGGGACAGCGCTTCCAGGTCGATGCCCTTCAGCGCCGCGGCGATCTCGCTCTGGCTGTAGCCCAGCACCGCCAGGGCGGCAGACGCCTCGCTGGTCTTGTTCTCCGGGATGATGGTGATGGCTCCGGCAAACGTCTCCCCTCCAACCGCGGCCAGCTGGCCCTTGGCCAGCTTGTCCTTCAGTTCCAGAATGATCCGCTGGGCAATTTTCTTGCCGATGCCGGGGGCGGAAGTCAGCGCTTTCTCGTTGCCGGATACGATGGCCATGGCCAGCCCCTCCGGGCTGTTGGAGGACAGGATGGCCAGCGCCGCCTTGGGCCCCACCCCGGACACCCCAATGAGCATCCGAAAACAGCCCAGCTCACTCTCGCTGGCAAAGCCGTACAGCTCAAATATCTCCTCCCGGACGTACAGGTGGGTGTAAAGCTTGGCCGCTTTCCCCGTACTGAGTTTGCTGATGGTATGGTTGGTGGTGCGGCAGGCGTAGCCCACCCCGCCGCAGTCGATGACGGCCAGATAGGGTTCGACGTGGGCGACGGTTCCGTTCAGATAATAAAACACGGCAATCTCTCCAAATTCAATGCTGCGCGTTGAGCAGCGAGGTGGCCGACCGGGCGTGGCACAGGGCAATGGCCACCGCGTCGGCGGCGTCGTCCGGCTTGGGGACGGCATTCAGGTGCAGCAGCCGCTTGGTCATGTCCATCACCTGCCGCTTCTCCGCTTTTCCGTAGCCCACCACCGCCTGCTTCACCTGGGAGGGGTTGTACTCACAGATGGGCAGGCCCATTTTTTCCGCCGTCATGAGGATGACCCCCCGGGCCTGGGCCACACCGATGCCGGTAGTGACGTTGTGGTTGAAGAACAGCTCCTCAATCGCCATCACATCCGGGTGGAACTGGCCGATCAGTTCCTCCAGGTCGGAGGCGATCCGCCACAGCCGGGCGGGCAGGCGGACCCCTGCCGGGGTGTTGATGGCGCCGCAGGCGGCCAGGCGGTGCTTTCCCTGAACAGATTCCACCAGGCCAAAGCCCACAATGGCGTAGCCCGGATCAATTCCAAGGATCAGCAATGGCATATCCTCCCAACTCGTCTCATATCCCAGACATGATACCACATTCCGCCGCCAAAGACAAGCAAAAACGGCGGATGAGATTATCATCCGCCGCTGGTTTCCCTGCCTGCCCTGCTCATGCCCGGGGATGGGCCTTTGAATAGACATCCCGCAGCTTTTGGTTGATTACCTGGGTGTAGATCTGGGTGGCGGAGATATCCGCGTGGCCCAGCATCTCCTGGATGGACTTCAAGTCCGCCCCGTTCTCCAGCAGATGGGCGGCAAAGGAGTGGCGCAGCGTGTGGGGCGTGATGTCTTTGTGGATGCCCGCCTTGTCCTGGTAACGCTTCACAATTTTCCAAAAACCCTGACGGCTCATGCGCTCCCCGTTCATGTTGACGAACAGGGCGGTCTCCTCCGGGTCCTCCAGCAGCTGGGGGCGCACCTCATTGATATAGGCGGCCATGGCCCGGACCGCCCCCTTGTACAGGGGCACGACCCGGTCCTTCTTGCCACGGCCCCGGCAGCGCAGGAAGCTGGCGGAGAGGTTCAAATCCTGGACGTCCAGGGCAATGAGTTCGGACACCCGGATGCCCGTGGCATACAGCAGCTCCAGCATGGCCTTGTCCCGGCAGCCTTTGGCGTCGGAGGGATCGGGCTGCTCCAAAAACAGGTCCACCTCGTAGTTGGACAGAATGGCGGGCAGCTTGCGCTCCACCCGGCTGGGCGTGAATCCCTTGACAGGGTTGACCTGTACCGCCCGAATGGACATCAAATAAGTATAAAAAGACTTCAGGGCCGCAATGGAGCGGACCACAGTGGCGTTGGATTTTCCCTGCGCCTCCAGATACTGGGCGTACCGCCGTATGTCCTCCTGAACAGCCTTCGTGAGGGACAGGCGCTCCGCCGCCGCCCAGGCGCCAAACTGGCGCACGTCCCGAAGGTAGGAGCTGAGAGTGTTGGCGGCGGCCCGTTTTTCCCGGGTCAGCCACACCTCATAGCCGGAAATATAGTCCATATACTCAGCTCCTCTCTCATTTGATGAACAAACGGGCGCATACGGCGGTAAACAGCGCGGGCATCACGGTCTGCTGCAGGGCCGCGGCCAGCACCAGCAGGCCCGCACAGGGGGCAAGCGCCTGCGCCCGCAGATTCCAGCCCGGGGGCCGTTCGCCGGACAGGCGGTTCAGCGACTGCCGGAAGGCGTCGAATGCCGCCACAAACAGCACCGGCACCGCTACGAACGCGGTCACACCGAAAGCGGCCAGAGACGCGGCCATTCCGGGCAAGCCGAACAGCCTGCCCAAAACGGCGGCCGCGTAGGACAGCAGAAACCCGCGGACAGACATCAGGATGGGAACGCCCACCGCGCCCAAAGCGGTAGAGCCCAGCAGGAGCGCCGCCAGCGGCCAGCGGACCAGGTCCCAGACAGCGGACCACAATGGGGGCTCTATCCCGCTTCCTTGACCCGCCATCTGAAAATAGCGCAGAAGATACTCCGAAAGCTCCGGGGAATCCCCGCTCCAGCTGGAGAAGAAGAATCCGCCCAGCGCGCCCAGGCCGAAGCAAACGCCCAGAACCGCCAGCTGTGTCAGCCCGTCCCACGCTGGGGCAAGCCTGATCCGTTTTCCCGTTCCGCGGACAGTCAACCTCATCACCCCAGCTTCACAGCGCAGTTTTAGAACTAAACCATGATATGCCGGAGAATCGAAGCATATGTCAGCCGAAGGCGCGGCGTTGTTTGATGCGGCCAAACTTTTTGTCAGGCCCCGTGGAGGGGGTATACGGAGCGTATTCAGCGGGAAAAGAGGCTTCCTCCGGGGCCAAACTTTTTGTTTGGCTGAACGTGCGCCGCTCCTTTACTATAGACCTTTTTCGCTGGGAGCGCAAGAGAAAACAGCCATTTTTTCAAAAGTTTTTATTATGTCTCAATGTTATGTAATCTATATTATGTTAACTCATTGAATGGGAAACGTGGAAACACAGAATATGGGGGAGAACAAAGCCTGCGGCCTCAAAATATTGAGACCGCAGGTTAAAGGCCATTTTTCTGACTTTTTCAGGAAAGCGCTCACTCCCCTGCCATGCCCGCCCGAATGGCTTTCATGGCGATGGCGCACTCCAGCCGCTTGCGCTGCATATCGCATCCAAAGCGGTTGGGCTTTTTTATGTCTCCGTTGACAAGCAGATTGGAGGCCGAGCATCCCCCGCTGCAATAGAACCGCGCCCAGCAGTCTTTGCAGTCAGGGCGGGTATAGATATTCAGGCCGGCAAATTTCCGGGACAGCTCCATGTCGAAGGAACCGTCGTACACGCTGCCCAGCTTGTAGGACTCGTTGCCCACGAATTGGTGGCAGGGATAGATATCCCCATCGGGGGTGACGGCAACATACTCGCACCCCGCGCCGCAGCCCCTCATCCGCTTGATGACGCAGGGGCCCTGGGACAGGTCCACGTTGAAATGGAAGAAATTCACGTCGTCCCGTTTCAGCAGCTCCGCCGCCAGCCGCTCATATTCCTCCAGGATGCCGGGCAAGTCCTCCTCCCGGAAAGCGTACCCGCAGTCCGGGCTGCCTACCACCGGCTCCACCGACACATGGCGGAACCCCTGGCTGGCAATGTGCATCACGTCGGCGGCGAAATCCGGGTTATACCGGGTAAACGTGCCCCGGAGGTAGTAGTCCTTCTCTCCCCTGCCCTGCACCAGCTTCTGAAACTTGGGCAGAATCACGCCGTAGCTGCCGCCGCCGCTCACCGTCTTGCGCATTCGGTCGTTGACCTCGGGCCGCCCGTCCAGGGACAGCACCGCGTTGGACATCTCCCGGTTGATGTATTCGATGTTTTCATCGTCCAGCAGCACGCCGTTGGTGGTAATGGTAAAGCGGAAATTCTTTTCTTTCTCCTTCTCTATGGAGCGGGCGTATTCTACGGTGGCCTTCACCGTGTCCATGGCCATCAGAGGCTCGCCGCCGAAGAAATCCACCTCAATATTCCGGCGCTGGCCGGAACGCTGAATGACAAAGTCAATGGCCTTTTTCGCCGTCTCCACATCCATGGTCATGCGCCTGCCGGTACCGAAGTCGCCGGTGGAGGCGAAGCAGTACTGGCACCGCAGGTTGCAGTCATGGGATACGTGAAGGCACAGGGCCTTGATGGGGGCGTCCCGCTGCATCAGCGTGGCCGCGGCGGGGTCAATGTAACTGTCGTCGGTGAACAGCAGGCCGTTCCGCTGGAGTTCCAGCAGCTCCGCCCAAGCTTCGTCCACCACGGCGGGCGCGTACTGGGGCAGCTTGCCGTAGACCTCCCGAGGGCAGATGTCCTCCATGGGTGCGTCCAGCAGGGACAGCACGTCGTAAGCGGTTCGGTCCAGCACGTGGACAGCGCCGCTGTTCACATCCACAGCCACGGGGACCCCCAAGCAGATAAATGTGTGGACCATAGTGGTCTCCTTTCTTCCGCGCACAGAAAAAGGGTGGGACAAGCCCACCCTTCCCGGCGCTCTCAGATTACTTGTTATTCTCGCACTTCTGGTTGGCCACGGTGCAGGAGGTCTTGCAGGCGGACTGGCAAGAGGTCTGGCACTCGCCGCAGCCGCCATGGGCCGCGCTCTGCTTCAGGGTGGCGCCATTCAGCGTCTGAATGTGAGTCATAGGATTCTCCCTCCAATTTCAAAAATTTGATTTATTATACCACGCCGGAGGGAGAAATTCAATACTAATATTTTTTCGACATTTCCCGGCACGCCGGCCAGCCGGAGCGCATAAGCTGGATTGACGGCTCAGGCTGTCAACTTTGATCGAAGGAGGGATTCCCTTTGAATCCTGATAACGGAACCAATTCCCGCCCCTGCGCGGACGCCTGCGGCACCATGCCCGCCTGCGCGCCCCTGGCGGTGCCGTACGTGCCCTTCCAGCAGCAGGGCAGCCAAAAATATTGCCAGACCGATGCCCTTGCCAACGGGACCGTGTTCCCCGGGCTGAACCTGCCCTTCCATTTAAAGGTGGAAGCCGCGGACCTGCCGGACACCCACTCCACCCAGCTTCAGGCTCTTTTGTTTGTGGTCACTGAGCTGGGGCTCTATCTGGATACACATCAGGATGACGCGGAAGCGTTCCGGCTGTTCCAGCAGTATGCCGAAATGGCCCGGGACGCCAAGAAGCGCTACGAGGAAATGCACGGCCCGCTGACTCAGCTCAGCGCAAGCCAGGGGCAGGCCTACCGTTGGCTGGACGATCCCTGGCCCTGGGAGTTCAAAAACGGTGAGGGGGATAACTGAATATGTTTGTCTATGAAAAAAAGCTGCAATACCCCGTCCGCATCAAAAACACCAACCCCAGGCTGGCGGCGCTTATTATTTCCCAATATGGTGGTCCATAATGCAACAGTCTATTACCGCCCGCCCTGGAAAGAACCAGGCGGGTCCCTGAGCTGCTTACCCAGCTTTTCTAAACTGCTCCAAATATCATATTTCTTTGAGTTTATTTTCTAATCCCGCCAGTTCTTTATTGAGCTCTTTTAATTGACGTTCAGATTCTAATCGCTTTCTTCGTTCTTCCGAAGACATACTTCTTGATCTGGCCACGGTTATAATAAGAAAAGATGTCAGCGCGCCAATCAATGATATGAATATATAATTAGATTCTTTTTGTTCGGGAAACTGATTCATGGAAAGAGGGAAAATTGCAACAAAAAAACATACAACCATGAACGCAAACAAAAGGAATTCAAATAAACTATTCGCCCAAATTAACCGCTCTCTTTTTCTTGTCGAAAAATTGAGTTCTACTTCAATTTTGCTGCGTTTTTCCTGCAGTTTGCGAAAGTGAAGTTCATCGGCGAAATTGGACAAGCTTTTCTGAATCTTTTGGTCAGAAAAGATGATTTTGCAGATGTCGCACAAACCCGCCCCATAATTCGCGCTGTTATTTTCAAGGTCAGGGATCTGGGACCGGGAAAACGCCTGACGGATCTTCCAATCGAAAAGCAGCGTCCCAATATTGGTAAAAAATGTACCGACAATTTTTGAGTAAATATCAAACTCTTCCGGGGTTGTTTTGTTAAAAACCTGGTATAACTTCGCGCGGCCAAAATCTCCGCCGATCTTGAGGTGCAGGCTTCTCATTGCTGACGCGCTGATGCTGTCAGCTTCCAAAACGAACAGATCCACATCCATTCCCGGCAGAAGCAGAGGCAAAAACTCCGAATAGCCCGCTTGACAGTCAAATAAGATCACGTCGTAGTCAGTATTACATTTTGCCCAAAACAAAAATTCACCCAGCCGGCTTTCTGTATCTCCACTCGCCCGTACAGCCGCTTCTGTCATCCACTCACTGGATATCTCTGATACAGAGGGAATGAAATCCATCTGCGGATTGACTTCAAGCGGCATCGGCTTGTCTGCCCAAGTTGTTCCGCACAATATCCCGCTGAAAGAGGAAACGGACACCGCGTGTGATTTGTTCCATTCATTTATCTGCGATTCATAGAAATAGGTTGCTCCATTTGTGCTCAGATCGCAATCCACTAACAGCGTCTTTGCGCCGCAGCGGCATAACAGGTCCGCCACGCTGAGGGCCAGCGTTGTTTTCCCACTTCCGCCTTTCCCACTCAAAAAAGCCACCGATGTGCTCATTGTGCACCCTCCCTTCCCTGTTTTCCGGCCAGATTCTCGTTAAAGCGCCTGCGTTCGGCTTCTCTTCGTTCTTCTGCCGTGCGCTGACCTTCTTCCTCTTCATCATAGAAGCGTTTGTGGACCTCAAACAACACAAGCACTACGCCAACGAATATCATCACAAAAAGTATAACGCCAGCTATTTGAAGAGCCTGCATCGTAAAAATATATATTCCATACGCCTTATCAGTTTGAACTGGAGCGCTCGGGAAACTGATCAGTACAAATGAACCAATCAGCATCGCGAACAGAAGGAGACAGAAAAAACCGTGAGCGGCGATTGCCCATGGGCGCGACCGGCTCTCCGGGATAAACTCCAGCATCATGGACGCGGCAAAAATCAAATATGAACCTCCTAGCGCCGTTTGCCCTATAAGAGAGGGGATAAGAATGCCGAATACCCATGAGGCAATCCATACGCCACACCTGGTCAAATTCTCTCCTTTTGAGCGATAAGGATATGGGTACAATTCGCGTGCAGTTCGTGCCGACAGCTTTCTCTGCTTGTCCGTCTCCACTTTTTCGCTCCCCCCAATCTTTGGTGCCGCCAAGGCACCCATACCACATACTCAGCTGGCATATTAACTCTTATGTCGCATTATACAGAATAGCTCCGCAAATTGCAAGAACATAGCGAAAGGGGCTGAAGAAAACGATCCTTCAGCCCCTCTTGATTGCGGTCGCAATTTTTGATTGGTTTGCCAAGGCCGGCTTCTTTTCAGAGCAACGCCTCATCTCCCATGCCTGCGATGTTATCGCCCGCTCCTTACGGCCATGACAGCGGCCTCCTCGCGGGTCACAAAGTCGTGCGGCCGCTTGCCGTCGGTGATGCCCGCGGCCACCGCAGCGTCCAGCTCCTCCTTGGCCCAGCCGGAAGCGGGCAGACCGGCCTGCTCCTTGCGGTA
>CAMNQF010000041.1 GCA_946548895.1 uncultured bacterium
ATGAAGGAGCGCAAGAAGTACGGCCTCAAGGCCGCCCGCCGCGCGCCTCAGTTCAGCAAGCGCTGAGTTTTCCCTCAAAAAGTACGCAAAAGCCCTCCGCCGCTGGCGGAGGGCTTGCCTTTTGCCGAAGGGTATCGCGTAAAGTCTGGAACCGCCGCCCCGCCGCCAGAAAACGGGCAAAGCCCGCCGGAAACCCGGCGGGCTTTGTCACGTTTAGATTGGGTTAGGAGGGATCAGAAGGAGTCTTGCGCACGGCCTGGCAACGGGAGCACTCGTCAACGGTATCGCCCGCAGAGAGGCCAAGGTTCTCATTCTGGAACTCCTCAAGGGTAGGATTACGAGTAATGCTGTAATCGTGGCCCAGCGCGGCGTTGCTCAAATAGCCCTCCTGGCCCTGGGTGCCAACGGACGTCTTATTAGTCGCTATCCAGGTGTTGCATTTGGTGCAGTAGTAGGAAATCACGCCAGCCTGTGTGCAGGTAGGCTCGGTGGTCAGGCTAAAGCGAACACCTTCACCATCTACATCAATATGCTCCAGAGCAGTGATCTCCACCACGACCTTCATGCCGCAGTCGCAGAGATAGTACTTGGATCCGGCAACTCCGCAAGCGGCGGGCTTGGTCACGACCCACTCAGTGCTATCTTCCGCGGGAGCAGCCTTGATGGCGTGCTCAGAGGAACAGACAGAACACACGTGCTTGCTGGCCTTGTCGCCGGTGCCTTTTGCGAAGGTGTGCGCGGCGGGCAAAGTGGTATAGTCGCACTTGCTGCAGCGGCCAGTGTGAGTCCCCACGTCAACAGTCGTTGTCGACTCACCGCTGGTCACGGTCTTGGTGTCGGCCGTATAGGCCAGAACGCCGTGGGCCTCGGTCTTAGTATGGCCGCAGGTAGTGCAGGTGAGGGTATGGTTGGCCGCGCCAGTGGAGGTCCATTTGGCCTCACTGAGCGTAGAAGTGGCAGTGCCATCCGTTTTTTTCGTATAGGTGTGGTTTACGGCCGCACTCTCGGTGATTGCACCCGTCTCGGGGTTCTTCGTCACAGACGTGCCGCAGGTGGGGCACTGGTGATAATGCTGGGTATCAGTCATAACCCAGCCAGCGCTATAGCCATGACCGGTGGCTTCGACTTCTTCCACAATCTCCTTGTCACAGCCGGCAGTGGCACACTTATAGCGATTCCAGCCAGCCGCGGCGCAGGTGGGCTTCGCAGAATCCTTTAGAGCGCCCTTGGTGTGGGCCAGCTTGCCCAAGGTGTCGGTCTTGGTCATCCCGCACACAGTGCAGGTATAAACCTTTGTGCCAGTCTCCTTGCAGGTGGCCTCCTTGGTCACTCGTCCCGTGTCCCACGTATGTCCGGGAGCTGTCTGGGGACCTTCACCATCGGGATCCTTGGTGCAGGTGTCTGTGGTGGGCGTACCCGTGGGAGTACCCGGCGTGTCACTTTCTTTCACATTAGCATCCGCCGCCACGTTATTGCCGCCAGTAGGCTTCTCCGCCGGGGCATCCGGCGGGGTCACAGCGGTCTCACCCTGCTGGTTGTTGTCGGGCTCCACATTGCCGTCGCCGGAGGGAGCGGTGCTCTCAGCGGGGTCCCCGCTCTCGGCGGGACGCTCGGGGTTGATCTTCTCCTCGTCGTTGCTCTCCTTGATGACGTCCTCATTGTCAATGAACACGTCCTCAGCGGTGGTCAGCTTGGTGACCTCGGCGGTCGTCTCGGCGGCCATGGTGGTGTTGGTGGCGCCCTCGGCCACGGTCATCTCCGCCACGGTGGTCGCGCCCGCCAGGCTGATCTTGGCGTTGGCCGCGGCCACGTCCAGCTTCTCAACCTTCGCGTCGGCCAGGACCACGGTGGAAGTGGCGTCGTTGACCACCACGTTCTTCACGGCGCCCTCGATGCGCACGTCGGTGCTGGCCTTGCCGCCCTCCACGCTGACGGTCTCCACGGTGCTCTCCTCATCGAACACCACGCGGACGTTGCCGTCCACCTTGGTCACGATGACGCTGCCCGCCTTGGAGCCGCGGAAGTGGACGGAATTCATGCCGCCGCCGCGAACCACCACGCGGCCGCCCACGGTCACGTCCTCCAGGAACACGTCGCCGTCGCCCACGCCGTCGGCGATGACCACGTCGCCCTCGATCTCCACGCCCTTCACGGTGACGTTGGCGCTGGAAATGATGACGTTCTTGCCGTCCACCTCTTCATAGGTGGCGGCCTGGTTCAGGTACGCGTTGTTGAAGATGTTGTACATCACCTGGGCGAACTCGGCGCGGGTGATGTTGGCGGTGGGGTTCAGCGCCCCGTTGGAGCCGCTGACATAGCCCGCCTTCACCAGGGCGGACACGGTGGGCACCGCCCAGGAGGCAACCTTGTCCGCGTCGGAGAACGCGGCCAGGTCCTCGGCGGAGCCGTCCGCCAGCTTCAGCGCGCGGGCCAGAACGGTGAAGACCTCCTGGCGGGTGATGTTGGCGGCGGGCGCGAAGGTGTTGCCGCCCTTGCCGCTCATGACGCCCATGTGGACGACCTGGGCGACATAGCCGTTGTACCACGCGTCGGAAGCCACGTCGGTGAAGGAGATGTTGTCCTTCACCTCAGCGCCGAAGGCGCGGGTGATGATGGTGGCCATCTCGGCGCGGGTCAGATTGTCGGAAGCGGCGATTTTGCCGTCCTTGCCGGAGAGCAGGCCGTTGGCAACGGCGGACTGCACGGCATCGGCGGACCAATCGGTGGGCATATCCTCGAAATCCGCGGCAAGCGCCATGGTGGCCAGGGACAGGGCCATCACCATCGCCAGGGCGAGGGCGGCGGCCTTTTTCATGAAATGCTGCATAGTGATTTGACTCCTTTCTCGATTATGTACCGGCGTCAAAGCACTTACCGGGACGGGGAACCCGTTCCGGGGGCAGGCGGCGCCATGGTGCCGGTCATAGCCACATCATACACGGTCGGCGCGGGAAAGTCAACCGCTGAATTGAGAAAGTAAAAAAATTTTGTGGAAAATGGAGGTGGAAAAATCAGTCAGCGCTAGGAAAAGCTCCCAGGCCCCGTACCCCCGGAGGCGGGCCTTGTGTTCTGCCGAAGGGTGTGGTATACTGTCGTCAACCCCCCTCGGGGGGCCAGGGCACTGCGATGTGTTAGATAAAATGGCGGCTGGTCACATGACCCCGAAAGGGGGTGACTTGAAATGATGCAGATCACACTTACGTTCCACATCCGTACTTATACGGTGACGATCGTTGTGGAATGCAGGAACCGCCACTCTGCCAAGTGACGGTTCCTCATTTGTTAGGAATATTTACTTGAATCAGGGCTAACCGCCATACGCAGTGCCCGTTTTTATTATATTGCGCTTGGGGGGCTTTGTCAAGCGGGAAAAGCGGGAACCGCCGCCAGAAAACGGGCAAAGCCCGCCGGAAACCCGGCGGGCTTTGTTGTTGGGTTGGGTTAGGAAGCCTTCTCATTTGCGGGGCTGGGATTTTCGCGCCCGCAAACACAGGCACCATCGGTGTAAACCTTGCCACCAATCGTTTTCTCCACAGTGTAGGTGCAGGCGGTCCACTCGCCGGGAGTATTGGTAGTGCAGTCCTTACCATCACTACAGGTGCAAATCAGGCGATGGCTTGCATCGTTCGGGGACTCAGTACCCTTCTCATAGGCAGTCTTGGTGCCGACGTGCTTCTCATGTGCGGGGCTGGGATTTTCACGCCCGCAGACACAAGCGCCATCGGTATAAACTTTGCCACCAATTGTTTTCTCCACAGTGTAGGTGCAGGCGGTCCACTCGCCGGGAGTATTGGTAGTGCAGTCCTTACCATCACTACAGGTGCAAATCAGGCGATGGCTTGCGGCGTTCGGGGCCTCAGTACCCTTCTCATAGGCAGTCTTGGTGCCGGTGTGGGGAGGAGTAGTTTCCGCAGGCTTAATCTTGCCGCAAGTGGCGCACTTAGCGCCAGCGTCGGTGCCGGGATGCTCACAAGCCTTGCCGCAGATGGAGCAATTGCCGCTGGGATTGGCGCTGGTCTTGTCGCTATACTCATGGCCGCACGGATACTCGCACACGGAGCAGACGCCATCCTCGAAGGTGTGCTTGGTCACAACGCTCTTGTAGTTGCAGTTGGCGGTAGTGCACTTGTGGAAGTGGCCAGCCGGATCGTTGTTCACCCAAGCTGCGGTGCCCTCATGGGGGGAGGTCTGCACATAGTGGCAGACGCTGCACTCCTGCTTGTGGTTGGCCGTGCCGGTGGAAACGGGATCGCCGTAGGAGTGGGCAGCAGCCGCCCCGTCCCCGGTCACAGTTCCATTTCCGGCCACATTGATCTTCGTGCCGCACTTGGCGCACTGCCTGTAGTGCTCCGTCGCAGTGATGACGTACCCGCCGTCGGTGTGGGCCACAGTGCTCTTATCAATGGGGGTAACAGTCACATTCTCAAGACCGCACCACTTGCAGCTGAAGCTCTTGTAACCATTAGAGGAACAGGTAGCATTCACGGTCCTAGCAGGCGTATCGGAAGCAACATGGGCAACCTTCTGGGTATACGTGACCTGCGTCGAACCACAAGTTTTACAGGTCAGTGTGACAGTGCCATTCTCCTCACAAGTGGGTGCGACTTCCACTTTCTCATAGTTAGTTGTATCCGTGCCATCCCAAGAGTGGCTTGCACACGGCTCGTCATCCCCGGCCGCAACGGACGGAGAGGGCACAGGGTCGGTGGGTACGGGATTAGTAGCAATGGGATCAGGAGCCTCAATGGGTGCAGGAGTAGAAACGGGCTTTTCACCCAGAGGCTTGTTGGGATCGTCGGGCTCAATGGCGCCGTCGCCGGAGGGAGCGGTGCTCTCAGCGGGGTCCCCGCTCTCGGCGGGACGCTCGGGGTTGATCTTCTCCTCGTCGTTGCTCTCCTTGATGACGTCCTCATTGTCAATGAACACGTCCTCAGCGGTGGTCAGCTTGGTGACCTCGGCGGTCGTCTCGGCGGCCATGGTGGTGTTGGTGGCGCCCTCGGCCACGGTCATCTCCGCCACGGTGGTCGCGCCCGCCAGGCTGATCTTGGCGTTGGCCGCGGCCACGTCCAGCTTCTCAACCTTCGCGTCGGCCAGGACCACGGTGGAAGTGGCGTCGTTGACCACCACGTTCTTCACGGCGCCCTCGATGCGCACGTCGGTGCTGGCCTTGCCGCCCTCCACGCTGACGGTCTCCACGGTGCTCTCCTCATCGAACACCACGCGGACGTTGCCGTCCACCTTGGTCACGATGACGCTGCCCGCCTTGGAGCCGCGGAAGTGGACGGAATTCATGCCGCCGCCGCGAACCACCACGCGGCCGCCCACGGTCACGTCCTCCAGGAACACGTCGCCGTCGCCCACGCCGTCGGCGATGACCACGTCGCCCTCGATCTCCACGCCCTTCACGGTGACGTTGGCGCTGGAAATGATGACGTTCTTGCCGTCCACCTCTTCATAGGTGGCGGCCTGGTTCAGGTACGCGTTGTTGAAGATGTTGTACATCACCTGGGCGAACTCGGCGCGGGTGATGTTGGCGGTGGGGTTCAGCGCCCCGTTGGAGCCGCTGACATAGCCCGCCTTCACCAGGGCGGACACGGTGGGCACCGCCCAGGAGGCAACCTTGTCCGCGTCGGAGAACGCGGCCAGGTCCTCGGCGGAGCCGTCCGCCAGCTTCAGCGCGCGGGCCAGAACGGTGAAGACCTCCTGGCGGGTGATGTTGGCGGCGGGCGCGAAGGTGTTGCCGCCCTTGCCGCTCATGACGCCCATGTGGACGACCTGGGCGACATAGCCGTTGTACCACGCGTCGGAAGCCACGTCGGTGAAGGAGATGTTGTCCTTCACCTCAGCGCCGAAGGCGCGGGTGATGATGGTGGCCATCTCGGCGCGGGTCAGATTGTCGGAAGCGGCGATTTTGCCGTCCTTGCCGGAGAGCAGGCCGTTGGCAACGGCGGACTGCACGGCATCGGCGGACCAATCGGTGGGCATATCCTCGAAATCCGCGGCAAGCGCCATGGTGGCCAGGGACAGGGCCATCACCATCGCCAGGGCGAGGGCGGCGGCCTTCTTCATGAAATGCTGCATAATGATCTGGAACTCCTTTCCCAAAAAGTAATGTATCGGCGGGAAAGGCCCGTAATGATTTTTATTTGCCAGCCGGGGGTCCACAGGACCCTCCGGCTGGCAAATGCGGCACCGATGCCGCCCGCCAGCTTTAAGATACACCCTCTGCGCAAAAAAGTCAACCGCAACTTTTGAAAAAATGCCAAAAAGCGCCGCGCGGAGGCGGCGCTTTTCATGGTAATTTTTGGAAGAGCTTCAAATCCATGGCGGAAAAAGCCCCGATTCGGCCATGGACGCCATGTCGTCCCCGGCGAACAGCACGTGGTCCACCAGGCGGACTTCGGCGGCGGCCAGCAGCTCGTGGAGGCGCAGGGTGGTGTCGATGTCCGTCTGGGACCAGCTGGCCACGCCGCCTGGGTGGCTGTGGGCCAGGAGCACCCGGCTGGCGTTGGCGGACAGGGCGGTCTCCAGCACCTTCCGCCCCGCGATCTGCACGGCGGACACCACGCCGCTGCCCAGCTCCCGCACGCACAGGAGCTTATTTTTGTTGTCCATACACAGCAGGGCGGCGACCTCGTCCCGCCGGCCGAAAAAGACGGGCATAAGCAGGTCCCGGACCTGCCAATAGCTGACCACCTGCCCGTCAAAGCTGGCGGACTCCTCCAGATAACGGGCGGACACGGCGGGGATCAGCTGAAGCAGCAGCGCCGCGGAGGGGCCCACGCCCTCCACGGCAAGCAGCTGGTCGTAGGTGGCGTGGAACACCCCGTGGATGGAGCCGAACTGCTGGATCAGGCGGTGGGCCAAGGGGTTGACGTCCCCCCGGGGGATGGCGTGGAAGAGGACGAGCTCCAGCACGTGGTAGTCGTGCATTCCAGCCACGCCCCGGCGGAGGAATTCCTCCTTCAGGCGCTTTCGGTGGCCGGAGTGGTCCACGGCCGGCACGGGCTCAGGCGCGGGGGCCGTACTGGGCCAGGTAGTCCTCCATGCGGCCCAGCATGGCGTCGTCGATGTACACGCGGCCGTCCACCTCTTTGTTGTGGAGGCACGCCATAATATCCCGGATGGTGACGATGGGGTACACCTGGATGCCGTAGTCCCCGCGCAGCTCGTCCAGGGTGGAGCAGTCCCTTGTGCCCCGCTCCATGCGGTCCACGCTGACGAAGAGGGCGGCAAATTTCACGTCGGCCACAGCTTTGAAAAACTGGATGGTCTCCCGCACGGCGGTGCCGGCGGTGACCACATCCTCAATGATGGCAATGCGGTCGCCGTCCTTTGGCTGATATCCCACCAGGCCGCCGCCCTCGCCGTGGTCCTTGGCCTCCTTGCGGTTGAAGCAGTACGGCAGGTCCCGGCCGTAGTCCCGGTACAGGGCGGCCGCGGCGGACACCGCCAGGGGGATCCCCTTGTAGGCGGGGCCGAACAGGGCGTCGATGCCGCCGGGCATACGCTCCTGAACGCAGGCGGCGTAATACTGGCCCAGGCGGGCGGCCTGGGCGCCGGTTTTATAGTTGCCGGTGTTGACGAAATAGGGGGTTTTGCGGCCGGACTTGGTGGTGAAGTCCCCGAAGGTGAGCACGCCGGAGCGGACCATAAAGTGAATGAACTCCTCCTGGTAGGTCATGGCGGTTGCGCCTCCTTTTGGAATTTTTTTGGATGATTTTGGCGTTCCGGCGTACAGTATAGCACGTTTTCCCCGCCGGGGCAAGGTTTTTTTCGGGGCTTGGGGAAAAATACGCGGGGGCGTCCCGGCGGACGCCCCCGCACCGCGCCGGGCCCTCAAAACAGCCCGATCACATACAAAATGACGCCGTATACCACGCTGGCGCTGATCCCGTAGGCCAGCACCGGGCCCGCCACGGTGAACAACTTGGCCCCGGTGCCGGTGACCAGGCCCTCGCTTTTGAACTCCAGCGCCGGGGACACCATGGCGTTGGAAAACCCGGTGATGGGCACCAGGGTCCCCGCCCCCGCCCGCTTGGCGATGTTGTCGAACACCCCCAGCCCGGTGAGCAGGGAGGCCAGGAAGATCAGCGTGATGGACGCCCACGTCCCGGCGTCCTCCTTGTCCGCGCCCCAGCTCTGGTACAGGGCCAGCAGGCCCTGCCCGCCCGCGCAGATGGCCCCGCCCACGCAGAAGGCCCACAGGCAGTCCTTCCACAGCGGGGAGGGCTTGGCCTTGCCGCTGACGTACTGGTTATACTGTTGATTGGTCATATCCATGCGCTTCACCTCCCCGCCAGTATGCCCAGGCCACCCCATCTTATTCCAGGCGGCGCGGCAAAGGGAAAAGCGGGCCGGAGCCCGCTTTTCCCGCGCAGTTTACTGCTCTGGGTCGAATATGCCGCCCTGGGTCATCAGGTCCAGCCGGGGGACCAGCAGCGCCTTGTCCAGGGGGTAGACCTCCACCAGCAGCTTGGCGATGGCGGCGCGGTCGATGTTCTCCTTGGGGTAGAGCATACCGTTGCTCCCCCCCACCACGTTCAGCGCCACCAGGGTTTTCACGTGGTCCAGCGCCCAATCGCTCACCGACCCCCCGTCCGGGAACTGGGACAGGTCAACGGCCGGGGGCAGGCCCCCGGGCTGGACGGGGGCCAGGATGCGGCCCAGGATGGTCATAGTCTCCTCCCGGGTGATGTAGCTGCTGGCGTCGGCGTACAGCTGGCCGTCCTGTCCCCTGCTGCCCTGGAGCACCTTCAGGGTGTACATGACCTTCACGTAGGGCAGCGCCCACTCGGGGATGGAGTCCTGGTCGGCGAAGGGCAGCTGCACCTCCTCATAGTACAGGGGATCCACCCCCAGCAGCCGGGTGACGAAGGCCAGCAGCTCCGCCCGGGTGAGCTGGCCGCCGGGGCGGTATTCCGCCGTGCCGTCGGGCTGTCCGTAGCCGGTAGTCAGGCCCAGCTTGAACATCTGGACCACGTAGTCCTCGCTCCAGTGGCCCGCGATGTCGGTGAAGGGGCAGCCGCTGTCGATCTTCACCGGGATGGTGACGGTCATGCCGCCGGCGGAGACGGTGATGACCCCCTCCCCGTTCCGGGGCCCGGCGGTGAACCGCCCGTCCCCGTCGATGGAGCCGATATTGGCGTCCACGGTCCAGACGATGTGGTCCTTGTTCATGGCCACGGGCAGGTTCCACCAGGCGCCGGACACGGTGAGGTCCACCTGGTCCCCCGGCTCCAGGTTCAGCTCGGTGACGCGGGAGGCGGTCTCCCCCCGGGTCACGGTCAGGGCGGTGAGCTGGTCCACCACCCGGACGTTCATCCCCCCGCCGCCCGGGGCCGCGGACACCACGTAGGTGCCCGCCTGCTCCCCGGCGGTGTACACCGCGCCGCCGTTTTCATCCACCGCCACTGTGCCGCCCCCGGCGGTCCAGTCCAGGGGCTGGCCCTCCGCCGGCCGGCCGGTGCTGTCGTAGGGGTCGGCGGACACGGGCAGGCTGCCCCCGGCCAGCACCACCTGGTTCTGGGCGCTGACGTAGGCGCCGGGGCTGACGATGGAATCCCCGTCCCTGCTCACCAGCAGGATGGTGTTGTTGATCCGGCGCTGCTCCCCGGAGGAGGGCCGGTTCACCAGCCGGAAGCTGCCGCTGCCGGGCAGTGTGGCCCCCAGGGTGGTGGAGCCGCCGCCGTCCAGGGCCGCGGCGGCGACGCAGCCCAGCTCCTGAAGGCGCTGGGCCACCTGGGCGTAGCTGGCGCCGATGGACCAGCCGCTCTGCCGGCCGTCGATGGTGTAGAACACGGCGGAGCCGTCCGGTTTGACGCCCACGGCGGTGTAGGGGTTGGCGGAGCTGGGCAGGCCGTCCACAATCTGCCCGTTCCGCAGCAGGGTATACAGGCCGCTGACGCCGTAGGCCGCGTTGGCCCACTGCTCCCCGGCGCCGCTGACGGTGAGGGACACCTGCCCGTCCACGGGCAGCCCCCGCAGGGCGTTCAGCAGGTCCTGGTTGCCGTGGTCCTCGGCGTACAGCATATAGCAGCCCTCGGGGATGACGCCGTCAAAAGGAACCCCCTCCTGGGTGGCGTCGGTGACGGACACCACCTGGAAGGTCATGGCGCTGTTCATCCGCAGACCGTCCTCCCCCAGGGGGCGCAGGATAGCGTACACGCAGGGCCCCCCGCTGAGAACCCGGGAGGAGAAATCTTTATTATAGAGGTACAGCCCCCCCAGGTAACGGGCGTTGCGGTAGGCGTTGAAGCCCGCCACCGTAAAACTCCGGGCCACCGGCTGGCGGGCCGGCTCCGGGGTGGAGACGGCGTACGGGTCCGGGGTGGGCTGCGCCGCCGCCCAGGGGTCCTGTACGGCCCAGGGATCCGGCGTGGGCTCCGCCGCCGGGGCGGCGGGCTCCATCCCCGTCCAGGAGGCGGTCATCACCGGGCGGCTCTCGTCGATGAACACCCGGCCGTCGTTGGTGAAGCCGATGAGGGCGTAGTTCTCCACGTCCAGGGTGCGGAGCACCCCCTCGGTCATAATCATACCCACGGCGGTGCCGTCCGCGTTGAAGAAGCCGCCGTTGATGGCCGCGGCCACCCGCAGGCCCCGCTCCTCCAGCTGGGCGGCGGCGGCGGACACCGTATTCATACTGGCCACGTATGTACCGCTGAACACCATGGGGGTGACGGCGGCGTTGGGTGTGTAGGTCACGTAGTGCTCGGTGCGCAGGTCCCCCTTGGACGCCGACCACAGGCTCTGGGTGGTGAGGGTGGTGCCCACAGCCAGCTCCGTGGTCCGCTCCGACAGCTCGCTGCCCAGGGCGTAGGACGCCCCGGCGGTCTGGGCCAGGGAAAGCGTCAGCGCCAGTGCCAGGGCCAGCGCGGCGCACCGTCTGCCAAATTTTTTCATAGGTTCCTCCTGTTTCGCGCGGGGAGCCGCGCTCCCCTGTGGATGTATGGGCAAATTCCGTTTTATGTTAACACAGCCGGTCCCGTTTGTAAACGGGAGTTTTTGGCCGGACGCGAAAAGGGGCGGCCCGCGCCGCCCCTGGGTCACTTTGCGCCGTCCTTTTTCGGCAGCCGCCCGCCCCGGATCAGCTCCAAGGTGTCGGCCAGGGTTTCCACCTCCTGGAGCTCCATCAGCTCGCCGATGAGCCGGTTGGATAACAGGAAGCCCTCCGGGGTAAAATGCCAGCGGCGGCCCGTCCGCGCCGCCCAGCCCCGCTGCTCATACTCGGACAGCTTGGCCGCGATGGGGTCGAAGTTCATATAGTACTCCCGGCGGTACTCCCACTCCTCGATGCCATGGGTGGTGCGCAGGCGGAGCATCAGGTACTCGCTGCCCCGCTCCCGCCGGGGGATCTCGTCCATGTCGTCCAGCAGCCGGCCGTCCCCCGCCATCCCCCGGATATACCCCTCCAGGTCCCGGACGAAGGAATAGCGGCAGCCGCCGAAGTCGGAGTGGGCCCCCGCCCCCAGCCCCACATAGGGCCGGCCCATCCAGTATTTCAGGTTGTGCCGGGACTGGCAGCCCGTCCGGGAGAAGTTGGACACCTCGTACTGCTCAAACCCCGCCTGGGCCAGCCGGGCCACCGTCCAGAGATAGCGCTCCGCCTGCTCGTCGTCGCTGGGGAGCCGCTCCCCCGCCGCCGCCCGGCGGGCCAGGGGGGTGCCCTCCTCCAGGGTCAGGCCGTAGCAGGACAGGTGCTCCGGCTCCAGGGCCAGGGCGGCCTCCACCGACGACCTCCAGCTGTCCATGGTCTGGCCGGGCAGGCCGTAGATCAGGTCCAGGTTCAGGTTGCGCAGCTTGGCCGCCCGGGCGGCCCGCACCGCCTCCTGGACCTGCCGGAAGGTGTGGGGCCGGTGGACGGCGGCCAGCTCCCGGTCGCAGGCGGACTGCATCCCCATGGACAGCCGGTTCACCCCCGCCCGGCGCAGGCGGCGGAGCATCTTCTCGTCCACGCTGTCCGGGTTGGCCTCCAGGGTGACCTCCACGTCCTTGGACAGGGTGAAGCGCTTTTTCACCGCCGCCAGCAGCTCCAGCAGCCGCTTTTCCCCATACCAGGTGGGCGTGCCGCCCCCGATGTAGACGCTGTTCACCACCTGCTTCTTGGTCCGGGGGGCGGTCTCCGCAATCTGGCGCAGCAGCGCCTGTTGGTAGTCGTCCATCCGGTCGTCCTGGCCCGCCAGGGAGTAGAAGTCGCAGTAGTCGCACTTGCTCCGGCAGAACGGGATGTGCAGGTACAGTCCCAACGTGTTTTCCATGGTCGTCCCCCTCAAGGGCCGCGCCCGCGGCGCACAAGCCCTCAGTATAGGGGTATTATACTCCGTTTCCCCCGGATATTCAATACCCCCTTCTTTCGGCAGGAATCCGCAAAAGGCAGTTTCTGTTAATATAATTTTAATAATTATATTTTGTGGTTTTCAACTTGACGTATAGGCCTACTTGTATTATACTGGTTCCTAGAAAGGCGGTGTTCCTATGGAACAGGCATTATATCGTGATCCCTTCAACAGCCTTCCCCGGCGGAAGCCCCGGCCGGTGGAAAAGGGCCGGAATCCCTATGACGGCCTGCGCCCCTGGTCGGCCATCACCCACGGGGTGGGCGCGGTGCTGGGCGTGCTGGCCACCGCCGTGCTGGTCATAGGCGCGGCCCGGTCCGGCGACGTGTGGAAAATTGTCTCCTTCGCCATCTACGGGCTGTCCATGACGGCGCTGTACACCGCGTCCACCCTGTACCACTGCGTCAACACCTCGGTGAAGGGACGCGTCGCCCTGCGCAAGCTGGACCACGCTTCCATCTATTTCCTCATCGCCGGGTCGTATACCCCCATCTGCCTCACCGCCCTGCGGGGGCCCTGGGGCTGGTCGCTGTTCGGCGTGGTGTGGGCGCTGGCCATCGCGGGGCTGGTCATGAGCCTGGCCTGGATCAACTGCCCCCGGGCCGTCACCTCCACCGTATATATCGCCATGGGCTGGCTGGCCATTTTCGCCATCTACCCCCTGTGGCTGTCCCTGGGGGTGCGGGGCGTGGCCTGGCTGCTGGCGGGGGGCATCCTGTACACCGTGGGCGGCGTGCTGTACGCCTTGAAGTGGCCCGGGCGGGACAATCCCCGGTTCGGCTGCCACGAAGTGTTCCATGTGTTCATCCTGCTGGGCTCCATCGCCCACTTCGTGATGATGTACCGGGTGCTGCTGCCGCTGTGAAGCGGCGTCCGGCCATAACGTGAAAAGGCCGCGGGCGGAGGGGAACCAATCCCCTCCGTCCGCGGCCTTTTTGCCCAAAACCCATACGCACAATCTCAAGCCGCCGTCTGGGCGGGGCGGCTGTCAACGCTTATACCAGCCGCTCCATAATCCACACGGGGGCGGACTCCTCTCCCATCAGGCGCGCGCCTTCCCGCAGGTCGCCGAACCCCATGGCCCGCCAAAACCCGTGCCCGGCCGGGTTGCCCATCAGGCAGGCCAGCCGGACGCTGTCCATCCCCGCGTCCCCCGCCGCCTGAAGCGCCGCGTCCACGATCTCCCGGCCCATCCCCTGCCGCCGCAGGCCGGGGGCCAGAAAGAACAGGCCCACAAACAGGGTGCGCTCCCGGGGATAGCCCTCCACCAGGTCCAGCACCGCCTGGAGGGCGCCGTCCCGCCACAGGGCCAGATAGTGCTTCTGCTCCATGGCGCACCGGGGTGGGAGGTTCACCATATCCTTTTGAACGGAATCCGCGTCTGGCTGGGGACCCTCTATGGCAAAATACTCCGGGTCGGCCTGAAACAGGGAAGCGACGGCTTCCACATCATCCCCTGTCACAGGGCGGACCTCCCAGCCGGGGAGGCGGGTTTGCAGGCCGTCCTCCAGCGGCACGTCGGGCAGTGCCCCCATAGTGCCCACGCACCGGTTGATCGGGGTGCCCAGGGCGTGGAATTTTTCCTCGTAATCGGTCATGACTCCCTGGACACCGTGCTCGTGGAGGTTGCGGGTGACCTCGGACAGGGCAAAGCCCGCCTTGGGAAACTGGAACAGGGACCATTCAAACAGGGCGCGGTTGTCTGTTTTGAAGTGGATCTGCCCTCCCTCCCGGAGCACATGGCGGTAGCCCCGCAGGAAGCCCTCATGGGTGAGCCGGCGGCGGGAGTGTTTGACCGACGGCCAGGGGTCGCAGAAATTGATATAGATGAGGTCCACCTCGCCTGGGGCGAAATACTGGTCCAGGGCGGCGGCGTCCCCGTCGATGAAGAACACGTTGTCCAGTCCCAGGGCGCGGCACCGCTCCATGGCGATGACCATGGCGTCCGGCACCCGCTCCACCGCCACATACAAGTCCGACCGGTGGGCGGCGGCCGTCTCGGCGGTAAACCGCCCCTTGCCGCAGCCCAGCTCCAGCCGCAGTCTGGCGGCGCCCGGCCTGCGCGCCCGCCAGCGCCCCTTTTCCGCCGCCGGGTCCCGCACCAGCAGCGCCCCGCAGGCTTCCATCCGGGAGGCCAGATTTTTCTTTTTCCGCATCCGCATAGGGCTTTCACCTCTTTTATTTTTCCTGCGTATCATAGCATACCCTCTTGCAAAGCGCAAGGAAATCAGGTATAATGTTTTAGCTTCCATTCTCAGGCTCCCTCCGCGCTTAACAGAGAATGCCCAGGCGGCTTGGGCAAAAATTTCACATCCGGGTGTTGCGCAGTTGGTAGCGCGCCTGCTTTGGGAGCAGGGGGCCCGGGTTCGAGTTGCAATGCCCGGAAAGGCCAGAAGGCGTTGGGGCACGGGCGATTGCGTAGTTTTCTGCCTCGCTGGGAATTGGTCAAAAAACGGTGGTGACCACATATTTGACCACAGTTGGAAAAATCTCATACCCGGGTGTAGCCTATCGGTTAGGCACTTGCTTTGGGAGCAAGGTCAGGCTGGTTCGACTCCAGTCACTCGGACCAAGGGTGAGTCCTTATGGGACTCACTCTTTTCTTTTTTGGAAAAGGATGTAGCGGATATTTAGAAGATATGGTATAATATCACCAAATAGTATTAAAAAGTCGTACTCAAACGTGGAAAGCACTGCTTGAAATCCGGCTACTGACAAGGAGGATAAATATGGTTACTTCAGACGAATATGGCTTAGAAATGGTTAAGGCTGCTGCAGAGGGTATGGGAAGAGAAAGTGTAAACAAATTGGTAGACGTACTTGGAGGGGTATTCCCCTTTTGGGGACTTAAGAAAAAAGCTATATCAACATATATTTCCGATATTGAAAGTAGCAATCTGCCTCCCGAGGCAAAAATGATGGCAATTGCCAATGCTAAAAAGACCTATAAGCAATTAAAAAACCAAACTGCAATTGCGAAAATTGCACTGGATACAGCTTCGGAAGAAACAGATTTTACTGATGCATCTGGCGTAGATGATGAATGGCTCGAGCGGTTTATGGATTCTGCAAAGTTTGTTTCTGATGAACAAGTGCAGTTACTTTGGGGAAATGTCTTGGCAAAAGAGTTTGAAAATCCAAACAGTACACCTCCAAGTGTAATTCGGATTCTTTCTGAAATAACGCCAATTTATGCGAAAGCATTCCAAACTTTGTGTAGCCTTTCAATCCATATTGCTGCGGCAAATCGAGCTGATAGCCTTTTTCCTGTGGAAACACATCTTATTTTACCTCCTCAATATGAATACTTGTCTAAATTCAATCTTAACTTTTCAAGATTAAATGAGTTACAGATGTTAGGCTTGATACAATTTGAAGCTGCTACTGGATATATCCTGAAACTCGACGCAAATATCAAGCCCAAATTACATTTAATCTATGGAACGAGAGTGGCAACTATTCTAAAATATCCTGACAAGCACTTTCCGATTGGCCTTGTGCGGTTAACAGATGCAGGGCGTTCGATTGCCAGATTTGCAGATTCGCAGATAATTGAGGGACATTTTGATGCAGTGGTTCAGTATCTTAAGGACAAGCACGTCGAATTTGCTGAAACTCCCGAAATTCAAGTTAATTTTGTAAACAATTAGGACAAATACCTCTTGCTGACGGCCCGCAAACCGTTGATATGACTGACTTTTTTGAAGTCCTATAATTACACTCCGACCAACGCCCTCTGAAATCAGGATTTCAGAGGGCGTTTTCTTTGACTATGGCGTATTAAAATCTGATGACCTGACCAAGAGCAGGCAGATTATTTCTCCGCGGTGATTTTTTCGATCAGCACCAGTTCATCTGCTGTAAAGTTCGTATTCTCCGCCGCCTTGATGTTGTCCAGGATCTGCTCCGGCCGGGAGGCCCCGGCCAATACGCTGGCCACGATGCCGTCGCGCAGAACCCAGGCCAGCGCCATCTGCGCCAGGGTCTGGCCGCGCTGGGCCGCCAAATCGTTCAGCGCCCGGATCTGGTTCATCCTCTGCTCTGTCAAAGCAGTTTCTTTTAAGAAGCGGCCATCCGTCATGATCCGGCTGTCGGCGGGGACGCCTTTTAGATATCGGTCTGTCAGCAGTCCCTGGGCCAGGGGCGAGAAGGCAATAATCCCTTTGCCCAGTCTGGCCGCGGTTTCCTTCAGGCCGTTGCTTTCAATAGTGCGGTCAAAGATGGAGTAGCGGTTCTGGTTGATGACAAAGGGTACCTTCCACTCCTTCAACATCTCGGCGGCCTGTTGCAGGTGCTCGCCATCATAGTTGGACAGGCCAACATACAGCGCCTTGCCGGACTGCACCGCGGAGGCCAGCGCCCCCATGGTTTCCTCCAGCGGGGTGCTGGGATCCATGCGGTGGTGATAGAAAATGTCCACATAGTCCAGACCCATGCGCTCCAGGCTCTGATCCAGGCTTGCCAGCAGATACTTCCGGCTGCCCCAGTCGCCGTAGGGCCCGGTCCACATCTCATAGCCCGCCTTGGTAGAGATGATCAGCTCGTCACGGTATGCGCCCAAATCTTCCTTCAGGATGCGCCCGAAGTTGATCTCAGCTGTGCCCGCAGGCGGGCCATAGTTGTTGGCCAGGTCAAAGTGGGTGATGCCGTGATCGAATGCGGTGAAGCACATTTCCCGCATTGTTTCAAACCGGCCCGTATCTCCAAAATTGTGCCATAAACCGAGGGACACTGCGGGCAGCTTCAGACCGCTGGCGCCCAGGCGGTGATAGGGCATTGTGTCATAGCGTTTCTCAGAGGCAATATACATCGTTGGATACCTTCTTTTCTTTTTCAAAACTATGCCTTCACTCAACAACTGTCACATTGTCTGTCCACATCTCACACTGGCTCATCACCGTCTGCACCGCGTCCTCCATCCCCTCCGGAGGGTACTTATGCTTTTTTAAGAGACGCTTCACCAGCCGCCGCATCCCGGCCCTGGCGCTCTCCTTCTTCTGCCAGTCGATGGTGCGGTTTTGCCGTAGAAGGTCAGTCAATTCCTTGGTGATGGCGATCAGTTCCCCATGCTCGTAAAAATCCTTGATGGCCTGGGGCTTAGTCAGCGCGTCATAGAACGCCAGCTCCTCGGCATTCAGCCCCAGCGCCTCACCTTCCGCGTTTGCCTGGGCGATATCCTTTGCCAGCTTCAGCAGTTCCTGGATGACTTCCTCGTTGGTCAGCATCCCATTGAGGTAGCGGTTCATGACACTCTGGATGATTTCGCTGAATTTTTCCGACTTGACTACGTTGCTCCGGCGATAGATGGACACCTGCTCGGCAATCAGCTTCTTCAACAGCTCTACCGCCAGGTTCTTCTCCTTCATGTGGGCGATTTCTTCCAGGAATTTTGGATCAAACAGGGAAAACTCCGTCCCCACGTCAGAAAACAGGTTGATAACGCCCTCGCTTTTTATGCTGTGCTTGAGCAGCTCATTGATCCGCTCATTGACCTCCGGCAGGGTGAATTTTTCACCTATCCCGCCCGTGGTCAAGCGCACAACCATCGTTCTGACCGCCTCGAAGAACGCGCATTCCAGCCGGGTCTTTTCTTCCACCAGGCTGGCACACAGCGACAGCGCCTGCCGGAGCAGCAGCGCCTCTTTGATGTAGATGTTATGGGTTTTCTCCTTATCCGGCAGATCGTTTTCCACCACCCGTCTGCCCAACAGGAAGTTGGCCCCGCCGCTGATGGCCTTGGCCCGCTCAAGATCCGTCCCGGAAATAAAGCCCGAATAATCAAAGCCGTGGAGCAGATCCCGGCAGATGGACAGCTTCTCCTGAAACTTCGGGTATGCCGCATGGCTCACGTCGGGATCGCCGTAGTTCTTTTTGTCCCGGCTCGTGTAGTCGTTCATCGCCTGCTTCAGCGCCTGGGCGATGCCCACATAATCCACCACGAGCCCGCCCTCTTTGTCCCCGAACACCCGGTTGACCCGGGCAATGGCCTGCATCAAATTGTGCCCCGCCATGGGCTTATAGACGTACATGGTGGCCAGTGAGGGCACGTCAAAGCCCGTCAGCCACATATCTACCACGATGGCGATTTTCATGGGCGAGGCGTTGTCCTTGAACTTCCGTGCCAACTCCTCCTTGTGGGCCTTATTGCCGATGATCTGCCGCCATTCCTCCGGATCGTTGTTCCCTTGGGTCATGACCACACCCACCTTCTCTGTCCAGGCAGGCCGCAGCTCCAGAATCCGCTTGTAAATCTTCATAGCAATGGGTCGGGAATAGGCCACGATCATCGCCTTGCCCGTCAGCAGATTGGCCCGGTAGTTCTCGTAGTGATCCAAAATGTCATTGACCAGCGATTCGATGGTGGTATCCGCGCCCAGAATGGCCTCCATCTGGCCCAGCTCTTTCTTGCTCTGCTCAATCACATAGGGGTCGGCGTTCTGGGCCATCAGGTCATATTCCGCGTCGATCAGCCGCAGGGTGGTTTCGTCCAGCTTCAGGTGGATCACCCGGCTTTCGTAGTACACCGGGCGGGTGGCCCCGTCCTCTACAGCCTGGGTCATGTCATACACGTCGATGTACTCCCCGAACACCTCCCGGGTGCTGCGGTCCTTGGAGGAAATGGGCGTCCCGGTGAAGCCGATAAACGTGGCGTTGGGCAGGTTGTCCCGGATGATGCGGGCGGTGCCGATAACGGTGCGGGCCTCCACCTCCCCGTTTTCCTTTTGCTTTACCACTACTTTTTCGCTCAGTCCGTACTGCCCCCGGTGGGCCTCGTCCGCCATGACGACGATATTTCGCCGCTCCGAGAGGGGCCCGTCCCCCTCCTCGAATTTTTGCATGGTGGTGAAGATGATACCGTTGGCCTGGCGGCCTGCCAGCAGCTCCTTCAAGTGCTGGCGGCTCTGGGCCTGCTGGGGCGTCTGGCGCAGAAACTCCCGGCACCGGGCGAACTGGCCGTAGAGCTGATCGTCCAAATCGTTGCGGTCGGTGATCACTACAATGGTGGGGCTGTCCAGCGCCGTCTGGAGGCCGTGGGCATAGAAAACCATGGACAGGGATTTCCCGCTGCCCTGGGTGTGCCAGAACACCCCGCCCTTGCCGTCTGTGGCCGTGGCCTTTACCGTGGAGGCCACGGCCTTTTTGACCGCGAAATACTGGTGGTAGCCGGCTAAAATCTTGGACGTCTTTTCGCCGTCCACATTGAAGCAAATGAAGTTTTTCAGGATGTCCAAAAACCGCCACTTCTCAAAAAGCCCCTCGAAGAAGGTGTCAAAAATCGCCGCCTGGGTGTTTTCATAGCTTCCATCGGTGGTTTTCCACGCCATGTACCGGTCCTCGCCGGAGGTGATGGTTCCCGCCTTGGAGGTGGTCAGGTCGCTCATGACGCACACGGCGTTGTAGATAAACAGGGACGGTATCTCGTGCATATAGTTGCGCAGCTGGCGGTAGGCCGCGGAGGCGTCCGTCTCCTCCCGGGAGGGGGACTTCAGCTCCACCACTACCAAAGGGAGGCCGTTGACAAACAGGATCACATCCGGGCGCTTCTCCGAGTTCTCCACAACCGTCCACTGGTTGGCGATGGTGAAGTCGTTGTTGTCCGGAGCTTTGAAGTCCACAAGATAAACAAGGGTGGCGCGCTCCTCGCCGCGTTCCACGTACTTCACCGGCACGCCGTTTTGCAGGTAGTCCGTGAATACCATGTTCTTTTGCAGCAGGGAGCCGCCCTCGAAATTTTGGAGCTTGTACACCGCCTCGGCGACGGCCTCCTCCGGCAGGCTGCGGTTGATGCGCCGCAGGGCGGGCAGGAGCGCGCCCTCGTACAGCGGGGAGTGGTAGTCCCGGTCTACATCGGGGCCATATATGTACTGATAGCCCAGCTGCTCTTGGAATAGCTGGAGGATGGCGTTTTCGTAGTGGGATTCGGTGAGGTGGGTGGACATGGCGAGCACTCCTTTCAGAGCTGGATGCTGGACACATCGAGTTCGCCGGACATGAGCTTGGGGAGGAGGGTATCTCTAAGTGTTTCTAATACCTTATTTTGATCTTCGCTCAACCGTATTTGAAAAAACAGCGGATCGATTCGATCGTTGACGGATACAAGAACGCTTTCAGGTGGAACAACTATTCGAATAGAACGCAAGTTAGCTTGGCTGATCTTTGGCTGAACGGCTCCAGTTACAATAGTTTTTACAGGTGTTTGCTTAAAAAGCAAATACAGGCTTTCAACATTAAAGCCAAGTTTGCCTGTAAGGATGTGGGCGTGATTGTTTACCCAAAATCGGCCCCATACATATTGCAAGATGGGAAAACCAGCATCATCAACGACCGTTCCATCTTCCCCCAGCAACAGATATTTCCCATCAAAAATGTAATCATCCACGTGATCCATGAGCGACGCGGCACCATAATAAGGATAAATCTTTTTCTCCATTTTTTCTCGAACTGCACCAGAAAGTGGGACACGCTTTGAGTCATGGATCTCTATGATCTCGCCAACAGTTCCAATGCGCCAGCCATCGGGCAGATCATCTGATATAGTATACTGGAATACTTGTTGATAGATTGTTTGCGCCTGCCGCTCCAAATTTTCGTTTATCTTCTGGTTCAGTTCAATTTTATCATTGATTGCTTGAATAATAGTAACAATCTGTCTTTGAATCGATAATGGCGGCAAGTCAATTATCAACTTTTTAGCTGATCCCACATTAAAATGTTGTTGGACAGCGCCCACAAGATTTGCATTTATTACACCGTATGCTAAATTTATATAGGATGCAAGGTAGAGTGGCAGGATTTTTTCTTGGTCAGGGTGAACAATTACTAAGTCCGAGCAATTCCATGAATCTTTGATTGCGGGTATGACTGTGCTTGCTCCTGGCTTTCCGGTACGCACAATCACTACATCTCCAGGTTTTAATTGTGATTTCTTTATTTGTTGGTGGAATTCGGGAGAAATATATTTGACATCATCTAAGTTAATATTGAAAGGTTCAATATTGGTTGATCTTAAAAATATTACTCCATTATCAACATAGTGTTGGGCCATTGTCCCCACAAATCCAACTGTCAAATCTGCGACATCGGATAATTGAACTTTCTTCCATTCATATTTCATACCCAATCGCCCCCAACTGCCGCCTGATCTCCCCCTCCAGCTCGTGGGACTTGGCGAACAGCTCCCCCAGCTCGGCGGTCAGCCGCCCCATCTTCTCCTCAAAGGGCTCCCCGTCCTCCTCCTGCTCCTCGATGCCCACATACCGCCCCGGCGTGAGGATGTAGTCCTGCTTCGCGATCTCCTGGAGATCGGCCGCGGCGCAGAACCCCTTGACCTCCTCCAGCCTCCCCTCGGCAAAGGCGTTGTACGTATCGGCGATCCGGGCGATGTCCTCCTCGGTCAGCTCCCGCAGCTTTCGGGTCACCATAGTCCCCAGCTTCCGGGCGTCGATGAACAGGGTTTTCCCCTTCTGCCGCTTGCTTTTCGCCAGGAACCAAAGGGAAACCGGGATCTGCGTGGTGTAGAAAAGCTGGGGCGGCATGGCCACGATGCAGTCCACCAGGTCGGCCTCGATGATGTTTTTGCGGATGTCGCCCTCCCCGCCAGACTGGGAGGACAAGGAGCCGTTGGCCAGCACCATGCCGATACGCCCGCCCGGGGCCAGGTGCCAGATCATGTGCTGGAGCCACGCGAAGTTGGCGTTGCCCGCCGGGGGCAGGCCGTAAGCCCAGCGCACATCCTCCGCCAGCTTGTCCTGCCCCCAGCCGGACAGGTTGAAGGGCGGGTTTGCCAGGATGAAGTCCGCCTTGAGCTGGGGGTGGCAGTCATTGAAGAAGGTGTCGGCGTTGAATTTGCCCAAGTCGGCCTCAATGCCCCGGATGGCAAGGTTCATCTGGGCCATCTTCCAGGTGGTGGGGTTGGAGTCCTGGCCGAACACGGAAATTTTGTTGATGTTCCCGCCGTGGTTTTCGATAAACTTCGCCGACTGGACGAACATCCCGCCGCTGCCGCAGCAGGGGTCGTAGACCCGCCCGTTGTAGGGCTGGAGCACCTCCACCAGCGTGCGCACCACGCAGGCGGGGGTGTAGAACTCCCCGGCCAGCTTGCCCTCCTGCTCGGCGAACTTGGACAGGCAGTATTCGTAGGTGCGGCCCAGGATGTCTTTGCTGTTGCCGTGCTCGATCATCTGGATGTTGGTGAACAGATCCACCACGTCCCCCAAGCGGCGCTTGTCAAGCTCAGGCCGGGCAAAATTCTTGGGCAGGATGTCCTTGAGGCGCTTGTTCTCCTTCTCAATCGCGCGCATGGCCTCGTCGATCACCGCGCCCACCTCCGGCGTGTGGGCGGCGGCGGAGATCACGGACCACCGGGCGCACTCCGGCACGAAAAAGATGTTCTCGGCGGTGTATTCGTCCTTGTCCTCCTCGAAGCCGTCGCCCTCGGCTGCCAGCTCGTTGTACTTGGCCTCGAAGCGGTCGGAGATATATTTCAAAAAGATCAGGCCCAAAACGACAGACTTATACTCCGAAGCATCCAAGTTGCCGCGGAGGACACAGGCCGCATCCCAGATTTGTTTTTCAAAGCCGAGATTGCTGGTATTTGTTTCAGCCATTTCCATATCTCCCAACGTTTGTTTTATATAATTATAGGCATTATATCCTATTTGCCGCCCAGTTGCAATGGGGCGCGGCGGCCCACGGCAGGGAAATCAACTTTCCTTGCCGTGGGCCGTTGGCTAAACCGATATATAAAATGGGCAGGTGCTCAAACCAGGCTCCACTCCAGGACTTCCCGCACCAAACGGCTCCCCACCGTGGTGCCCTCCGGCAGCAAAAACATCGCCATCTGGTTCTCTATGCCGTTGTCGCTGATCAAACGGGCGTAGTCCCCGTCAACGGATTCCACAGTATAATAGACAGGTTCCATTTATGATTCCCCTCTCAATTTCTTCAGAATTGCCTTGTCCGCCGGACAGAATTCATACTGTGGGATCTCCCCTACTGTGATCCAGCGGATGTCGTTGTGTTCCAGCATCCGCGGCGTTCCCTCGCTGATTGCGGCGTTGAACAGCATCAGATGCACATTCAAATCCGGGTACTCGTGGTCTACCTCCATGAATATCTCCCCCACCGAAAGGGTGACAGCCAATTCCTCCCGGCACTCCCGGATCAGGGCCTGCTCCTTTGTCTCCTCAGGCTCTACCTTGCCGCCCACAAACTCCCACAGCAGGCCCCTGGACTTGTGGGCAGGGCGCTGGCAGATAAGAAACCTATCCCCATCCCAGATGAGGGCCGCTACCACTTCCGTCACCTTTTTCTCCATGCCGGCCACCCTCCTTACGTCAATTCGTCAATCCGATCCTCCACCTCGCTGAGCAGATCCTCCAAACTCTCGTGGGCGTCCGCCCATTGCTCGAACTCCTCACCGGCCATGTCCTCCGGCTCGCCATCGTCCATGTCGCACAGCCGGGCTTCTAACTCTGCCCGATACTCCTCCAATTCCTCCAAGGACAGGCTGTCCAGCTCGTTGCCCAGCGCCGCGAACCACTCCCCGTCCTGTTTGGCAAAGCGGACGGTCAACCCCAGATCCAACGCCTGCTCCATCAGCTTTTTGAAAAAGTCGATCATGATACTGCCTCCAGTCATGGGAAAGATTTGATTTCTTCCCCTGTTCATGGTATTTTATTGGAGTATATCATAAATTCACCGCCGTGAAAAGCACCGGCGGCATTATTTGGGGAGCTGATATCCATGGTTCGTGAGATCATGCACGATGAAGCGTTTTTAGCCCGGAAGGCCGAGCCTGCCGCGCCGGAAGATCTGCCCGTTGCCCAAGACCTACTGGACACCCTGGCCGCCCACAAGGACGGCTGCGTGGGCATGGCGGCCAATATGATCGGCATGAACAAGCGGATCATCGTGTTTGACAACGAGGGTGCATACATGGTCATGTTCAATCCGGAGATTGTCAAGAAGTCCGAGCCCTACCAGGCGGAGGAGGGCTGCCTGTCCCTGTCCGGCACCCGCAGGGCCAAACGGTGGAAGTCCATCAAGGTGCAGTATCAGAACGAAAAATTCCAGACCCGGTTCAAGACCTTCACCGGCTGGACGGCCCAGATCATCCAGCATGAGATCGACCACTGTGAGGGGGTGCTGATCTGATATGGATATTGATGCCTGCATCGCCCGCTTGACAGGAAAAGACGCAAAGGACGCCTACGCCTTTGCCCTGCAGATCGCCGCGGAGAGCCGGGGATCCGATGCTTGGTATCCCTATTTTGACCAGTTTGCGGCTCTCTTGCGCCACAAAAACTCTCTGGTGCGCAACCGGGCCATCTCCATCCTGGCGGCCAACGCCCGCTGGGATACAGGCGAAAAATTTGACGCCCTGTTGGACGAATTTCTGTCCCATGTGACGGATGTAAAACCTATCACCGCCCGGCAGTGTATCGCAACTCTTCCGGAAATCGCGGCGGCAAAACCGGAGCTCTACCCCCGAATCCGGGCCGCCTTGGAACAGGCCGATCTCAGCGGCTATCCGGACAGTATGCAGCCCCTGGTCCTGAAGGACATCGTGGCGGCGTTGCAAATCATGGACGGCACACAACGATGAACGGGACTGAACCAATCGAATTGGGCTTGACCATCCCTCTCCAGCGGCATCTTGGCATCAAAGCCCTGCCTTACGGCGAAGAACCGGACCGCCACTTCTGCTGGGATCTCCACGTCATTTCTCTGCGGGGGCGCTCCTCCCTGCTGGCAGTCCACTGCTACAGCCGGTATACCTTCGTGCTCTACGATCTGGGCCCGTCGGCCTGGGCAAGACTGCCGGACGTTTTCCGGGCGGGTTTGGAGGACAGCCTGTCCGCCGCCGGGTTTCCATCCAAAGCGGTAAATCCGCTATGCGGCAACCTTCAGCCGCTGTTCACCAAAACCCACGGCCGCCGGGAGGTGGCCTTCCTGAACCGGGCCTGGGACGATGTGATGGCCGCCGAACTGGCCCTGGACGAGAGTGCCCAGAACCAGCCCTTGCTGGATCAGATCGTCAACGCCAAGCCCAGCCGGTGCGTGGGGTTTGAGGGGCTGGGCGCGGCGGTGGAACGGCTGACGGCAACGCTTCAGCCTTTTCTTTGACTATAGCGTGTTAAAATCTGGCGGGCCTGTCCCGTGAGACACGCCACCTATCCGTACCCCACCATCTCCCGGATCAGTTCATAGTGTTTCGCCGCCGTGTGCCGGTTCACCCCGGCCCCTCTGGCGATGGCGCTCAGGTTGGTCTCCTTTGGATGGAGTTTCATATACTCCCAGATCTGTTTCTGCTTTTGGGTGAGCGTTGAAGGCGGGGCAATCCCCCGCATCTGATCTACAATCCGTTTCCGCTCTGCCTGCATCTCCCGGATCAGAGTTTCCAACTTCTCCTCACACTCCGCCCGGGTTTTGGCGTAGACATTTCTGGCGTGGCGCTTACCATCGGGCCAGGTGGGGGAGTAACGGCCCTCAAACAGGTGGTCGTTGATCTCGGTGATGCACCCGGTTCCGGGCCTGCGGATCCGGCCGACCACGGGCCGGAAGTCGGTCATTTGCGGCTCCCCTGACGGCGTATCCTCCTCCACCGCATTGCCCAGCCCCCGGTCGATCCTGGCCGCCGCCTCCGCCTGCATCGTGTCGGTGATGTGGGCATAGATGTCCAGGGTAGTCGCCGCCGACACATGGCCCAGCATGGCGGAGAGGGTCTTCACGTCCATACCGTTTTCCAGGGACATTGTAGCGAAAATGTGTCTCAGATCATGAAATCGGATGTGCTTACATCCCGCCCGCTCCAAAATTTGCTGGAGCCTTCGGCGGGCCGCGCCGGGGGAGAGCGGCACGTCCCCCTTGACGGGCGAGGGGAACATCCAACGGGAGTCCACGCCTCTCCGATACTCCCGCAGCACCTCCACCACCCCGGTTGGCAATACCAGCTTGCGGATGGAGGCGCGGGTCTTAGGGACGCTCACTTGGAGCTGGCCCTTGACCGCATAGACCTGCTTTTCCACCGTTAGCTCGCCTGTCTCGAAGTCCAGGTCATCCCATTGGAGGGCCAGCAGTTCCCCGCGGCGCAGCCCGGTACACAGATCCAGCAGAAACAGCTCAAAGCAGCCCTCCGCCTGGGCCTGGAGGAGGAACCGCTGGAGTTCCTCCCTGCCCAGCACCTGCATCTCCCGCCCCCGCTTGGGCGGCAGCTTGCAGCCAGCGGCCGGGTTAGTTCGGAGCAGCCCCTCCCGCACCGCCTTTTCCAATGCCGCCCGGCAGGTGACGTGACAGCCCCGCACCATGCTGTCGGACAGCCCTTCGCCGAACCGTCCCCTGTGGACGAGCCGCCCGCCCTTTTTCAGCCGGGTGTAGAACTGCTGAAGCTCCTTCTGGCCCAGTTGGTTCAGCGGGATCTTGCCCAGTTCCGGGATGATGTGCCGGTAGATGCGCCACTCGTAGTTGGTCTGGGTGGTGGGCCGCAGCCCGGGCCTGACGTAGTTCTGATACCAGAAATCCAGCCACTCCCCAAAGGGCATATCCGAGCGCGTCTTCTCTTGCTTGGTACTCCCCAGCGTCTCGATAAGCTGTTTCAGCTTTTCCTGGCACTCCCGCTTCGTCTTGGCCAGGACGTTTTTCGTCTTTGGCAAGCCCTTCTCGTCGTAGCCCACCACTGCCCTGCCCTCCCAGCGGCCGTCCTTCCGCTGCCTTACGGTGCCGGTGCCGTTTTTTCGCCTGTTTGCCACGGTCTCAGCTCCTTTCCCAAAAGATTTCCCAGAAAGCCGCCCACAATGCCGCTGGCGGCTTTCTGCATATCCGGCGTCACATGGGTGTATGTGTCCAGGGTAAAACTGGCGTTGGTGTGGCCCAGGATGCCGGACAGGGTTTTGGCGTCCACCCCGCTGGCGAGGGCATGGGTGGCGAAGGTGTGGCGGAGGTCGTGGAATCTGATCTGCGGCAGCCCTGCCTCCCGCAGGATGCGCTTCATCCAGTAGTAGGCGGCGCTGGGACGGACCGGCTTCTCCGGCGCCAGCGGCTCCGGGAAAATCCATTGGCTGACGGCGTGTTTTTTCCGCTCCTTTAGCCGCTGGACGGTGCTGGGCGGGAGGCGGATGGTACGCCGGCCCCGGTCGGTCTTGGTCTCGCCGATCTCCAGCTCCCCGGCCTTGGGGGCGCTCACCGAGCGGACGATCTTCAGCGTCCCGGCGCGCTCGTCGAAATCCTGCCACATCAATCCGCAGATCTCGCCCCGGCGCAGGCCAGTGGTCAGCTCCGTGTAGAAGAAGTCCCGCCAGACCTCGTTTCCGTCCACCGCCGCCAGGAAGGTCTGCATCTGTTCCCGCGTCAGGATCTGCCTGGGCTTTGCGCTGGCCTTTGGCAGCACGGCCCCGGCGGCGGGGTTGCGGGGGATGACGTGGGCCGCTTCCGCGTCCCGCAGACAGCGGTGGAGCATGGCGTGGATCCGGCGCACCATGGTGTCGGACAGTTCGTGGCCGTGCTCCGGGTGCTCATGGATCCGGCCCTCCCGTTTCAGCTTGGTGTACAGCTTCTGGATGTCCTGAGCAGTAACTCGGGAGACCACCTTGTCCCCCAGGTAGGGCTTAATGTAGCAGCGGATATACTGCTCATAGCTGCGCAGGGTGTTGGGCCGCAGGGTGTCCGCGGCGTAGTCCTCCATCCAACGGTCCAGCCACTGGCCAAGAGTCATGCGGCTGTTCTCGGTGAGCTCTACGTCCCGGAAGGTCTCAATGTTTTGGTGCAGTTTGTCCAGGAGGGCTTTCTGCGTGGGCGCGAGGACGTATTGGAAGATGGGATCGCCATCCTCCTTGTGTCCTACCACGATCCGCCCCTCCCAGCGGCCGTCGTCCCTCTTGCGCACCATGCCGTCGCCGGACGGTCTGCGCTTTGTCATATACTATTCACCTCCAGTTTTTATATCGCCGTCGTTGTCATCCATGCACTCAGCCATGATCCGGACGCCCAGCCGGAACCCCAGGATGAAGTTCTCCAAGGCCGTGATGCTGTCAATTTCCTGTTGCGATTCGATGAGCCTTGCTAAGAGCGCTTGTCCGGCTTCATCGAGCCGTTCCGTGAGCTGGTTTTCAAAGCGGGACACACGGTCTGTTGCCCGCTTCAATTCCGAATTGGGCGCCATGTCCTGTGCGTTGGGTGTGATGTTGCCGTAATAGAAATCTTCCAAAGTGTTTCGCATTGCTCTCGCCTCCTGTAGCGACACACCATACCACACCTTGGTGGGAATAGCGATGACCAACGGCGAGAGTTATCAGAACAGACATATCTTTTTCGCCTGCGCTGGCGGGCCTTTTCTTTGAATATAGCGGTGCAATTCATAATTCGCCACAGCGGCGCACAAAAGGGCCGACACCGCGTTTCATACGCGCGAGGGGCATGGATGCCACCCAGCCCGCAGAATGGGTACAAACCGTTGCACAGGGGCCAACACGGGGGAAACAACTTGGGCGGCACCCTGCGTCCGCAGGGCGCCGCCCATTTGTGCCTGTGAGTGCTTACTCTGGGTAGCGTGTGTACAGGGTATATCCAGACCGTTCCTCCAGCCACCACTTGAAGTATTGTCCGCCCCAGCGGGCATGGTTGTTGAGACCGCTCTCGGTGACCTTGATGTACTCGTCCGTTTTGCTGATTACAACCACCACGTGGCCGTTGCCGCTGTTGTCATAGCGGATCAGGTCGCCGGAGCGGATCTGCTCCCAACTTGGGTTGTCTACTCTCCGCCATGGAAGGTCGCCAAACGCCGCGTCCGAACACAGCGTAGCCCAGCCGGAACAGTGGGTGCCCCGGTGGTAGGGCCCGCCGCTGGTGGAGCGGTAGGGCGTGGGGTACACTGTCCCGGTGGGGTAGGTCTGCTTCAGCTGCGCTAGGACGGCCTGTACGCTTTCTTCTGTGGGGCCAAGTGCCGTAGCTGAAGTTTCTTCCTGGTAAGGCTGGGCGCTGTCGATGTGGACGGAGTTGGTGGCGGTATCATAGGTCACGCTGAAGTCCACCGCCTGGCCGATGTCCCGGAGCTTCACAAAATTGTTGTTGTGGATGCTGTACGCCTCGAACTGCACCTGCTGGCCGTCCACGTAGAAGGTTTGGGTGGTGGGCGTGGCGGTGAGTTGCTGGACGGCGGCGCTGGCGGGGCCACTCAGGGCGAGGCCGGCGAGGATGCCAATCCCCATAAAGACTGCTTCCCTTTTCCTGCTCATAATCTGATCCCCTTTCAGTTTTGTTGTGCGTTTCGCAAACACAACCATGCCGAAGGAGGGCCGGGAAGTCAAGCACAATCGGGGGGTAGTGCGGAGAAAAACAGCGGCGTGAACGAAGCACATTGCACAGGCTCACATAGACATACCGCCCCAGCCCTGCTCCTCATGGTCGTCCAGCTTGTGGCCCATGGCGATCTTCTTCTCCCGGATCTTCTGCAACAGCTTCCGGTCTGTCCGCATACCCAACGGGCTGTGTCTGGGCAGGGAGTTGTCCTGAAATATCCGGCTTACGCTGTGGAGCAGACGAACCACTGCCAGCGTTGCTCCAGCGATTTTGGGCTTATCCAACCGCTCCAATAGAAGGCCGGCGTACTCATTGCCCTGTTCTGCCGCCCGGGACAACCAGTATTCGGCCTGCTCAAGATTCTGGGCGACCTCCTCCTGGCCTGTGAGGTACAGCTTGCCCAGCAGATACTCCGCGCCGGGATGTCCCTCCTCGGCACAGGCGGTCAGGTAGTCCAACCCGCGTCCCACGTCTTTGAGCACGTTCTCCCCGCTGAGATATTCCTTCGCCAGACGGTACCCGGCCCGGAGCACCCCCCCCTTCCCACGCACGCTCCAGCCACGCTATTCCCGCAGGCGGGTCACGCACATCCAGATCATCGGAGAGCAGCAGTTCCCCCAGCGCGCACTGGGCCGGGAACGTCCCTGCCTGTGCCGCTTTTGTGAACGCTTCTGCCGCCAGCGCGCTGTCCGGGATCAGGATCCCGCCGTCCCGATATAGCGTCCCCAGTATATACCATGCCTGGGGCAAGCCGTAGCCCGCCAGTTCCTGCATCTCCTTCACCGCCCAGTCCTTGTTTTCCATGGGCTCCTCCGGGTCAGCCAAGAGCCGTTTCATTTCCCAGTACCACTCGTTGCGGGTATGATCGTAGCCGTCGTCCTCGCTCGGCTGCTGTTCCCTCTCGAAGGTCAGCGCAGAGAGACGAAGGCTCTCCGCCTCCGCCACCACGGCATTCTTAATTTGCCGGAACTCTTTCCGCTCAGACAGCTTTTGTTTCTTGGGTGGCGCGTCGGAATAGTAGCCCTCCACCTCGCCCTGGAGCGTCTGCCACTGCTCGTAGCACTTGGCCACCGCGGGCAGGCGCTCCATTTCGTCCACTATCTCATCCACCAGACGCTTCACCCGCTTGGGCAGGTAGCCGTACTTCTTCTGCCCCTTCACGCCATCCAGCGCCTGGGCCAGATCCCACATCCGCTGTTCCGCTTCCGGGTGGTCGCAGATGCCCTGACGCATTTCCTTCACCAGTTCCAGCATGGATGCTCGCGCCTCACGCACCAGCTCATCCCGGGAGACGGTTTTCTGTTCGTACAGGTGGAGCATCTCCTGCTGGAAGATTTGGTTGGTCAGCGTGTCAACGCCGATATGAAATTGTAAGAAAACGCCGAAGAAATTTTGTCATTTTT
>CAMNQF010000042.1 GCA_946548895.1 uncultured bacterium
TATTTTCGCACCTACACACGACTTGTGCAATATTTATTTTTCAAACAACCCCTAATCCCAAAAGTCCCGTAGGGAACGTCCCAAAAACTGTGTAACCGCACAAAGCGGTGGGAATAGAGCAGAAATATAGGCAAGGGGGTGGGGCGAAAACCGCCCCCTTAACCGTCATATTAGCGACAGTGCTGCCGCATGTCAAGGTACAGCCAGGTCAATCCGGCATATGTTCCGCAAAGTAGACTGCCAGCTGAGCATGGATGACGCTCCAATCCTGACGCCGCCCAGTCCATTTTTTGGTAATATCCATCATAGCCAGGTACAACATTTTCAACAGGCTGTCATCGGTGGGAAAAACGGACTTGGCCTTGGTCACCTTACGAAGCTGGCGGTTAAAGCCCTCAATGGCGTTGGTGGTATAGATCAGCCGCCGGATCTCCTTGGGATACTTGAAATAAGTGCTGAGATCAGGCCAGTTATCCCGCCAGGCGCTGGAAATCTTGGGATATTTCTTGTCCCAACGCTGGGCAAAAGTCTCCAGGGTATCCAAGGCAGACGTCTCATCCACTGCCGCATACACAGCCTTAAGGTCGGCCACCAGCGCCTTCAGATCCTTGTAGGATACACACCTGGTAGAATTGCGGATTTGGTGGACAATGCAGTTCTGGATTTCCGCTTTCGGGAAAACAGCCTCAATAGCGGCGGAGAAGCCGGCCAGGTTATCCGTTCAGGCAATGAAGATGTCCTCCACCCCACGGTTCCTCAGGCCGTTCAGGATCGTCGCCCAGTATTTGGCGCTCTCATTCTCGCCTACCCACATACCCAGCACGTCTTTCCGGCCATCCAGATTGATCCCAATGGCGATATATACCGCCTTTTTCACCACCTGCCCCTCGCTGCGGACATGGCAGTAGATGGCGTCCAGAAACACCACCGCGTAGATACTCTCCAGAGGCCGCTACTGCCATTCTTTCGCCATAGGAAGAATCTTGTCCGTAATCCGGCTCACGGTCGTATCTGAGACCTCCAGACCATAGATGTCCCGGATATGTGCCTCGATATCCCAGGTACTCATGCCTTTTGCATACATGGACAAAATCTTTTCCTCGATGTCCTAGCTGATGCTGGTCTGATCCTTCTTCAGCAATTGCGGCTCAAACTCTCCCTTCCGATCTCGGGGAACGGAGACCTCCACTTCCCATAGCTGGTGCACAGCTTTTTGGAACTGTATCCGTTCCGGCTGTTTTCCGTTTCCTTGTTCTTGTAGTCGTACTTGCTGTACCCCAGTTCCTCGGTCAGCTCCGCATCCAGACCATCCTCCATAAACTCGGCGATAGTCTCCTTGAACAGATCCTGGATGTCTGCCATGCTGCTCACTCCGCTCAACTGCAGCAGCTCCCGAATCTTTGCCCGGCGCTCCTGTTCTTCTGCGCTGCGCTCTTTCCTTTTTTTCCTTTTTCCCATCATGTAAACCTCCAATGTGAAATGTGATGCTTCTATTCTACACCTCTTCGGAGGTTTACACAATTTTCAGGATGGTCTCGTCCCGTATTTCAATTGAACTACCTTAGAATGACTTTACCCCACTTGAACAAGTTTGTGGAATTCGGCAAATTAAGTAGGGGCTTTCATGTCTAAAACCGTTGTGGCTTAACAAATACGAGGTTACATCTTTTTTGTCAACACAAGGCTTTGTCAATTTTTGGAAGAATTGTACTAAAATCAAATCTTAAAATTGGCTACAATTACATATTACGATATCACTAAGCAGATTTAAGGAGATTGAATCTCTTTTAAGCCTGCTTTTGTTTATGTTTCAGAAAGTGAGGTTACTATGAAACTTCCATATGGCTATGTTTTAGATGGCGAAAAGATTGTCATCTACCAGGAAAGGGCAGATACTGTCCGAAGCATATTCGAGTATTATCCTCTACATAAGTATAAGGCAGGCCACTGAACACAGTGGCCTGCCTTAATAATTTAGAGTGAGAATGACATCTTGCCTCTCGGATGCTTTTCCGCTAAAAGTGCAGTTTGTTGATAAGCTGTGACATGGGTATAGATTTGGGTCGTGGAAATGGAACTATGCCCCAGCAGAGATTGGATATATCGAATATCCATACCAGCTTCCAGCAGCGACGTCGCAAAGGTATGGCGGAACATATGCGGTGTCACATGATATGAGGAACCAATCCTTTTTAAATATCGCTGTACGATTCGCCGGACTGACTGAGTAGAAATTGGATTGCCCTGTCGATTTAACAGAATCGCTCCAGAGTGTTCTATCTCTTTGGCAAATTCGCTACAGTAAGTCTTTGCGAGATGGGTCAGCTCTGGCGTCGTAATTTGGAGCATTCGCTCCTTTCGACCCTTCCCGTTGACCAGCAGACGAAGCTCGGACTCTCCAAGCAGAAAAGTCTCGGCAGACAGACTGCATAACTCTGAGACCCGGAGTCCTGTACTGAACAGCAGTTCCAAAACCAAAATATCCCGCAGGATATTCCGTTTACCTGGCGAATAATCATCATATGCGCTTTGCAGCATATCATGGACGATTTGGCCTGGAATGGTTCGCGGAAGCTGTTTGGGGGATTGAATGCGGATGTGAAGTTTATGAAATGGATTTTCCTCCAGCATTCCGCTAAACTCCTGCTCATGGTAAAACGCACGGACACTGGCCAATTTTCGTTTGACGGAACGCGGAGCAAAGCTTTGGTTAAGATGCTTAATATACTGATTAAGTATCTTACGATCTGCCCATTCATGCTCCGTAAACTCTGAAAACTGCCGTAAATCGATCCGATAGGCCTTAATTGTGTCCGCTGACAGATTTCTTTCGTACTCGCACATCTCAAGATATTGATTGATAGATTGTGATAGTGTTTGCATAGCATGGCCTCCATAAAATAAATTTACCAATTCATTATGGAGATGATGCAACTACTTGTCCAATATAAAAGCCCATAACGCTGGAAAGGAGAGAATGTATGAACGTCAGGAAACCAGCTGATTACAATGCACTTCATGGCATTGGATGAGCTAATTGCGGCAAGTCTACCGCAGATGGAACTATATTGCGAAATTGGCCGTCTAGTCAGCGGCAGACAGGAGAAGGGTGCGGCTGTGGCCGCTGCGGAGTACCTGTACAGCGCACACCCTGATGTTTCTGGCTTCTCCCCCCGAAACCTGCGCCGGATGAGGGACTTTTACCGTGCCTATGAGGATGTCCCGGAAATAATGGCGGAGGCTATGCCCATCGGCTGGACCCAGAACGTGGTCATCCTGGAGGCGGAGCTGACTCTCCAGGAGAAAGCGTGATATATCCGGGCGGTTCAGCAATATGGCTGGTCTAAGCTGAAGCTGGCAGAGCAGATTGCTTCCTCCGCCCATCTGAAGGCAACCCTCGACTTGACGGCTGAACTGTGTTATACTGAGAAAAACAGTGTCACGGAGTGTATAAATGATGATGAGCATCCTTTTTATTTGCCATGGCAACATATATCGAAGCCAGATGGCCGAATTTGTGATGAAGGACCTGGTGAAGAAGTCCGGGCTGGAAACACAGTTCCACATCGAATCCGCCGCTACCAGCACGGAGGAGATCGGCAACCCGGTCTATCCCCCGGCCCGCAGGAAGCTGGCCGAGCACGGTATCAACTGCGAGGGCAAGACAGCCCGGCAGCTCATCCGCGCCGATTACGACCGTTTCGACCTTCTGATTGGGATGGACCGTGCCAACCTGCGGAATATTCACCGCATCTGCGGCGGCGATTACGATGGCAAGCTGCGCCTGCTGATGGACTACACGGACCGCCGAGAAGGGGCCCCCGCAAAGCCGCCCTCCAGGCTTTGTGGGGAGAGGAGCCGCAGCGGAATGAGCGAACTTTCGGCGTTAGCCGAAAGTGAGGGATATGGAGCTTGCGGCGACGATGTGGCCGATCCATGGTGCACCGGCGATTTTGAGACCACTTGGCGGGATGTATTGGCCGGGTGCCAGGGACTACTGAAGCAGTTATCTCAGAAATGAGGGGCGATAAGCATGAGCAGTATGGTCATTGATTTTCACACCCACCCCTATCTGTCCAGCGGGGAGTTTTTGAACTTCTACCCCGAGTGTTTCACCCCCTCCCCCGAGCAGTGCCGGGATGAGCTGGAACGAGCTGGGATTGCAAAAATCTGTGGCTCCGTCATTCTCAAGCGGCCTTATCATAAAGAGGAAGGCTTCGCGCCCATTCGTCAGTGTAATGAACGGGCGCTGGAGCTCCAGCGCATTTGGGGCGGGTTCTATACACCGGGATTTCATGTCCATCCGGACTTTGTGGAGGAGTCCATTGCAGAAATCGAAGAAATGCACACTCGGGGTGTCTGGCTGATCGGCGAACTGGTGCCCTACCTCCACGGCTGGCGGGATTACTCCAATCGGAACCTGTCGAAAATCCTGGACGCCGCCGGAAAATATCACATGGTGGTGAGTTTCCACACCATGACCGATGAGCAGGAGGAAATGGGCCACATGGTGGCCAATCACCCGGACGTGACCTTTGTGGCCGCCCATCCCGGCGAGCGGGAAAACTTCATGCGGCACCTGGAACGGATGGAGCGGTTCGACAACCTATACCTGGACCTGTCCGGCACGGGCATCTTCCGCTATGGACTGGTGGCCTACGGCGTCAACCGGGTGGGCTCGGAACGGTTCCTGTTCGGTACGGACTATCCCATCTGCAATCCCCTGATGTATGTCCAGGCAATTTACCAAGAGCCCATCTCTGAGGCAGACCGGGAAAACATTCTCCACAAAAACGCGGAACGGATTTTAGGAGAGGTGCTGAAATGACGGACTATCAGGCGTTGAACGCCCAGCTTTCGGCACTGATTTACGGCGTGCCCCACCGTATTGCCAACCTGGCCAACGCTGCGGCGCTACTCTACCACGGGATGGATGACCTCAATTGGGCAGGGTTTTACCTGTTGGAAAACGATACGTTAGTGCTGGGCCCCTTCCAGGGCAAACCCGCCTGTATTGAAATTTCGGTGGGCCGGGGCGTGTGCGGCGCTGCCGTGGCAGAGAACCGCACCCAGTTGGTCCGAGATGTCCACCAGTTCCCCGGGCACATCGCCTGTGACAGCGCATCCAATTCTGAAATTGTGGTACCTATCCGCATGGGAGGGGAAATCGTGGGCGTGCTGGATCTTGACAGCCCCCACATCGGGCGCTTTACCGAGGAGGACCGTGTGGGGTTGGAGGCATTCGTGGAGGTGTTGGAGGCAGAGCTGTGGGACGGAAACAGAAACTGATCTATGTTCTGAGCGGTTTTGCCCTGGGCGTCATGCTGACCTGCGGGGTGTGGCTGTGCGTTGGCGGGGGCCATCCGGGCGTCGTTTCCACGCCTGAGGATGGGCCGCCCGGTGCCTCTACCGTCCCCAGCGAGAAGCCACAGGAAACTGCCGCCCCAGCGGAGAGTGAGGCCCAGGGCAGTGACAGTCCTTCCCCATCGAACCTGCCATCCAGCACCTGGGACCGTTCCCTTGTCTACACCGGAGGCGACACCGTCAGCTACGAGGGCCGACGATACCGGGCCAAGTGGTGGACCCAGGGGGAAGCCCCGGAAGCAGCGACGTGTGGGAGGACCTGGGCATCGTGGACGGCGAACCCACCCAGCCCCAGGGAGTGGACAACGTCCCCATTGATGCCTCCACGCCCCAAAATACAGAGCTGACCGATTTCAAGGTGGTGGGCTACTACCCCAGCTGGAAATCGGACAGGCTCCAGGCTGTGGACTTCGGGGTAGTGACCCATCTCTGCTATGCCTTCGCCATCCCCACAGCGGAAGGCGGTCTGCTGGAGCTGGAAAACCCGGACACCGCCCGGACGCTGATCCGCTCCGCCCACGAGAACAGGGCTAAAGTGCTGCTGTCCGTGGGCGGCTGGAGCTACCACGATACGCCGCTGGAGGGCGTGTTTATGGAGGCCGCCTCCACCAGCGCAGGGGCGGAACAGCTGGTGCAGAGCATCACGGCCATGTGCGAAGAATACGATATGGAGGTCTACTATAACGGAGTGGACACCATTGAGAAAAAGGCTCGGTATGCTAAGGAAACTCTGGGCGGCATCATGATCTGGGAGTTGACGCAGGATAGCAGATCTGCCCGGTGAAGGAGCCGACGGCATGGACGGACAGAAAGCGGGTGGCCTTGTCATGCCAGCCGCCCATAAAGTTCAGGTCATCGTGGCCCCAAGTGGCGCTGTAGCTGCTGTCGCCCTCACGGGGGATGGAAATCATGCAGACCTCAGACTGCGCAGCAGAGGCGAACGCCGGGGTGACGGCGGAGCCGATAAAGGTGGTGAAGCACAGCAGGAGCGCCAGGAACAGCGCCATGCTTCTCTTGAAAATGCTGGTTTTCATGAATCAATTCCTCCTTTTTGACACAAAAAAAGACGCACCGTTTGATTGGTGCGTCCTTTTGAAAATATTGAGAAGCTGTACCAATAGATAAAAAGGTGCTATAGTGGGTGCATGATACAGAAAAATGAGAGACGCAGTTACGCGAGCGATTTGAGCGACCGTCAATGGGCGGACATAGAGCCGCTGTTTCCCCGCGCAGGAAACAGGAGCAAATGGGAAAAACGAGAACTGGTAAATGCTGTGCTGTATTTCGTAGATAACGGATGCAAATGGCGAAATCTGCCCCACGGTTTTCCACCATGTAGTGGATACTATGGGTAATCTGCTGGCGGTGGTAGTTCATGCTGCCAATATACATGATACCAAGGCAGGAATTTGGGCTGCGAAAAAAGCATTTGAGACCTATCCATCTATTCAGCGGTTTTGTGCTGATGCCGGATACCGCAAAACCTTTGAGCAGGATGTTTCCAGTGAACTGGGGCTTGGCGTCGATATTTCGGCGCGCATCAAGTCTATATGGGAGATCCTGCCTAAGCGGTGGATTGTTGAGCGTTCTCTGGCATGGATCAATAACTCCCGCCGCCTTTCCAAAGATTATGAAATATCTGTCTGTTCTGCTCAGGCGGTTTGTACCATTGCCGCTTTTCGCACTCTGTTGAAAAGGTTTTAGCCTATTGGTACAGCTTCTTAAAATTGCGTAGAGAGGGGCCGGGGGGTATTACCTCCCCCGGCCCCCCGCTCTATCTGAATTCCTCCTTCACCAAACTGTATAGCCCAACCGCCACAAGCGCCCCCACCGCCCAGGCAATGGCCCATGCGCCTACCATGTGCACCAGGCCCAGCACCACCATCCCGCCGATCATGGCCCTGGCCAGCTTGCAAAGGGCGGTGAACCTCTCCGGGGGAATGGACTTGCGTTCGAACTCAATATAACAGAAGCCGCGCTTCCATGTTATTTTCATGTCCGGGATTCCCCGCTGATAATTTCTCGCTCCACCAATTCGGCCCAAAGTTGGCGCTGCTCCATTGGCGTCAACGACATGATAAGGGAAATCAATAAATCTTTATCGCTCACACTGGCGCCTCCTTATGCAGCCACACCCGGCGGATATTTCCTATGGCTTTTTCGTATGCATCCGCATATTCAGGGAATTCAACTTGCAGCGCCCTCAGCAGCTTGATAAGGCACAGGATGAAAACTATATTTCTCTGACCGAAATTGCCCGAGCACACAGTGAGGATGCACCGGGGTATGTAATCCAAAGTTGGCTGCGAAGCGGAAACTCTTTGGCATTCTTAAATGGGGCCGCCGCAGGGTCTCCCCAGAGGTTTATGAGGATGTCTACCAGTCTCCGGCATCATCCAAAGAATTTATTTGGAAATGGGATATCAGTATGCTGTTTGTAGAATACCCGAAATGTACAACCTGCCAGAAGGTTCGGAAATGGCTGGAGACCCATGGCGCTGCGTTTACCACCCGGCATATCAAAGATGAAGCGCCCACCACAGAGGAGCTGAAAGAGTGGTGGGCGCGCAGTGGTCTGCCGCTGAAGAAATTCTTCAACACCAGCGGCCTGAAATACAAGGAGGTGTCGCTGAAGGACAAGCTGCCTGGGATGAGCGAGGCCGAGCAGCTTGTGCTATTGGCATCGGATGGGATGCTGGTAAAACGGCCCATCCTGGTGGGGGACGATTTTGTGCTGGTGGGCTTCCGGGAAAACGAGTGGACCGAAAAAGTTGCTGATTCTTTGGAATAAAGATCATAGTGGGTAGGAGAAGATGTCGCTTTGGTACAGTCCACCCTCGATGTTGTCGCTCTTGGCCTTCTTGGCGAAGATCATGGGAACTCCTCGGCGATGCGATCCATCAGGCCGGTGTCCACGCGGTGGTTCAAGAAGCCGTCCACCTTGATGATGTTGCCGGGCAGCACCTTGCCCTCCCGGGCGATGCGGTTCTTCAGTTCCTGCATACGTGTCTTCCCCCTTACTAAAAAGTTTTGTAAAAATCGATTCAAACAATTTTTCTGCCCTGTACAAATTTATGCCGGATATCCCGCTCATCGGAGAGATAGACCGTCCGCTCCAGGCGGGTCTCCAATTCCATCCGCCTCTGGGGCGTATAGCGGGCGTCATCAATCACCAGAGCGTCGAACTCATAGCCGGGGGCAAAGGAGCCCACCTTTCCAAAAAAGGCCCCGCCGCCCAAGGTGCCCAGATAAAAGGCCTCCCTCACCGTCAGCGGGGCCAGGGACTGGTCCACCAGCCGCCACCGCAGCTTGGACGCCTGAATGGCGTCCGCCATGGCCTTGAAAATAGACGTATGCGTCCCTCCCGCCACATCGCTGCCCAGGCCCACCCGCAGGCCGTCTTGCAAAAAGCGGCGGACAGGGGCGATGCCGGAGGACAGGTTGGTGTTGGAGGCGGGACAGTGGGCGATGAACACGTTCTGCTTCTTTAGAAGCCTGGCCTCCTCTCCTTCGGAGTAGACGCAGTGGGCCATAATGGTGGGGCAGGCCGGGCCGCCGAACAGGCCGAAGGCGTGGTAGGCGTCACCGTAGTGTTTGGCGCCAGGGCACAGCTCCCGCACCCAGGCGATCTCGCCCCGGTTCTCCGACAGGTGGGACTGGACGGGCAACCCGTATTCCCGCTGGATTGCGCCCAGCTCTCCCATCAGTTCATCGGTGCAGGAGGGGATGAAGCGGGGGGTCAAAATGGGGCGGGTGCGGCGGTAGCGGCCCTCGATCCGCTCCAGCCAGTCCCTTGTGCGGCCGGCGGACGCGGCGGCGGAGGCTTCCCGGATCGTGTCCGGGCAGTTGCGATCCATATTGACCTTGCCCACCATGGCGCACAGGCCGGACTCCTCCAGCAGATCCATCAGGCGGATGGTGGCCGGCCGGTGGACGGTGGCGAACACGCAGGCCCGGGTGTTGGGCCCCCGCCGGACATCCTCCACAAAGCGCCGGTACGCCTGGTCGGCGTAGTCCAGGCTGGCATAGCGGCTCTCCTCCGGAAATATGTATCGGTTCAGCCAGTCCAGCAGCTCCAGATCCATCCCCTGGCCCCGAAGGGCGTACTGGGGCGCATGGACGTGGAGATCCGTCAGTCCCGGCGTCACCAGAGAACCCGCGCAGTCCAGAACAGGCAGGTTCGCGTACTGCTCCGGCAGGGCAGGAAATACCCCGGCGGAATGCCCTTCCAGGCAGACCAGCCAGCTGTCGGGGCAGAGCCTCAAGGATTGGGGCGTCTCGCTGTAGCAAATATCCCCTCGGATAACAAAGGAATCCTGCTGCATAACATAGTTCCTTTCTTTGGCGCGGCCCTCTCCCCGTCTCGATTGCGGGAGAGGGCCTGGTTGTTTTATAGTTGACGCAGTTGAAAAGAAGCAGCTGCTTCTTTTCAACTTGTGCGGCGATGGTTCGCCGCACAGGCCGCGAAGCGGCCTTGCGTCAGACTTCATAGTCAGCGCACGGGCTTTGCCCGACAGCGGCGCTGCCGCTGTTTGAAAATCGGCATCTACCGATTTTCAAGTGTGCTGACTATATTGGGGCGGCTCCTTGCCCAGGCGGCGGTACATGGCTTTCTTCACCGCCCGGAGGATGTTTTCATAGCCGGTGCAGCGGCACAGATGGCCGGAGAGGAGCTTGCGCAGCTGCTCGTCGGTGTACTCCCGCCCGGTCTCTAGAATCTCCTCCGCCGTCAGCACGAAGCCCGGGGTGCAGAACCCACATTGGATGGCAGCCTCCTCCACGAAGGCCTGCTGCACGTCGCTGAGCTGGCCGTCGGAGCCCAGCACGCCCTCCAGGGTGCGGATGTGCTTACCCTGGGCCCACACCGCCAGGTAAATGCAGGAGTTGAAGGTCTCGCCGTCGATGAGCACGGTGCAGGCGCCGCACTCCCCCACCTCGCAGCCCTTCTTGACGGAGGTCATGCGAAAATCGTTGCGCAGCATATCCGTCAGGCTGGCCCGGACGTCCACCGTCCGCTCCACATCCCTGCCGTTGAGATGAAACCGAACCGTCTCATATTGGATCTGATGCTTCTCCATCACAGGTCACCTCCCGCCAGTTTCACCGACTCGATAAAGGCCCGCTTGGCGCTCTCCACCGCGATGTGGATGCGGAAGTCTTTCGCCGCCCGCCAGGAGTCCCGGGGGTTGATGTCCTCCTTCACCGCCTGGGCGAACCGCTCCGCCAGCTCAAGGCTGACGGGCTGCCCCGCGGCCAGCTCCTCGGCGTGGACGGCCCGCAGGGGCACCGGCCCCGCCACGCCGAAGGCGACCCTGGCCCGCTCCACGGTCTTTTTGTCGGCGGACAGGCGGACGTTGACGGAGGTGCCCAGGGTGGCGATGTCCATGGCGCTGCGCATGGCGTACTTGATGTAGTAACCGAAGCAGTTCTCATAGCTCTCCTTGGGAATGAGGATAGCGGTCTGGATCTCCCCCGCCCGGATGTCCACCACGCCCGCCCGGATGTAGAACTCCTGGATGGGCTGGCGGCGGACGCCGTGGGGGCCGGTGAGCTCGACGACGGCGTCCCAGGCGTGGAGGGTGGACGCCGAGTCCGCCGAGGTCACGCCGTTGCAGGTGTTGCCGCCGATGGTGCCGATGTTGCGGATCTGGGGGCCGCCCACCTGGTCCACGGCCTGGCCCAGGACGTTGATGTATTTTTGGATCAAGGAATCCCGGGTGATGTGGGAAAAGCTGGTCAGGGAGCCGATGCGCAATGTTCCGTCCGGATCCAGGGACACGCCCCGGATCTCGTCCAGGGTCTGGATGGAGATGAGCTCCGCGCCGGCCCGCTTGCCCTCCCGCATCTGGACCAGCACGTCGGAGCCCCCGGCGATGATCTGGGCCTCGGGATGGGCAAGCCGCAGGGCCACGGCGTCGGCTACGCTTTTGGCCTGGTACAGGGCCTTCATATCGTACATACGCTCAGTCCTCCTTTACTCCTGGATGAGCCCCGCCTCGCGGAATTTCCGGTAGAGGATGTGGGGGGTGATGGGACAGCTGTCGATGGCCACGCCGGTGGCGTTCAAAATGGCGTTTCGGATGGCCGGGGCGGGGGAGCAGGCCGGAGGTTCGCCCAAAGCCTTGGTGCCGTAGGGGGACGTGGGCTCCGGGTTCTCCACAAAGGCGGCCTCCAGGGTGGGGTGATCCATGAAGGTGGACAGCTTGTAGTCCAGCAGGTTGCCGTTCAGCACCCTCCCGGTCTTGGGGTCAAATTTCAGCTCCTCGCTCAGCCCGTAGCCGATGGCCATGGACATACCGCCGTGGACCTGGGCCTCCGCCAGGGCGGGGTTGATGAGCCTGCCGCAGTCATGGACGTTCACCAGCCGCAGCAGCTTCACCTTGCACATGGGGATATCCACCTCCACCTCGGCAAAGGAGCAGCCGAAGGAGTAGGCGTTGCTTTTGATCTGGGCGGTGGTCTCGGCGGTGATATGTTGGCTGTCCTCCAAAGAATAGAGACTCTCCGTGGCCAGCTCCCCCAGGGACTTCAACACCCGCCCGTCGCTCTTGCGGACAATCTGCCCGTCCACCAGATCCAGGGTGGCAGCCGGCATCCTGGTCTGCTCGTGGGCGATGTTCAGGATCCGCTCCCGCAGGGCCTGGGCCGTCTGCACGATGGAGAACCCGCCGATGTAGGTCTGCCGGGAGGCGTAGGCCCCGGTGCCAAAGGGGGTGACATCGGTGTCCTGAGTGGATACCACATGGACGTCGCTGAGGGGTATCCCCACCGCGTCCGCCACCATCTGGGAATAGACGGTGTCGCAGCCCTGGCCGATCTCCGTCTCACCCGTCTGGAATTGGAGGGAGCCGTCCTGGTTCAGCACCATCCGGCAGGAGGAGGACTCCAGGGAGATGGGCCACACGGCGGTGTTGTACCAGAACACCGCCAGGCCCACTCCCCGGCGGAGGGGGCCGGTCTGGTTCTGATACTCCTGATACTTCCGCTGGTAGTCCAGCAGTTCCATCCCCTTGTTCATGCACTGGTTGAAGGAATCGGAGTAGAGCTCATTCTTGGAGAATCCGTCCACATAGCCCACCGGCATCAGGTTTTTCCGCCGGAACTCCAGGGGGGACATTCCTATCGCTTTGCAGATATCGTCGATGTGGCTCTCGCCGGCAAACATGGCCTGGGGAATGCCGTAGCCCCGCATGGCCCCGGCGGCGGGGCGGTTCGTGTACACCGTCCAACTGTCGCACTCCACATTGGGGCAGGGGTAGAGCTGGGGGAAGGCGTTCATGCCCTTGGCCACCACGCCGTGGCCGTGGGAGGCGTAGGCCCCCTGGTTGGAGAACGCCTCCAGCTTCCGGGCCGCCAGTGTGCCGTCGGGCCGGACGTAGGAGATGATGTGGGTGCGGATGGCGTGGCGGACCCGGTTGGAGACGAATGTCTCCTCCCGGCTGCACTCCAGCTTCACCAGCCGCCCCCCCACCTGGGTGGAGCACCAGGCGCACAGGGGCTCGTACAAAGCGTCCTGCTTGTTGCCGAAGCCGCCGCCGATGTAGGGCTTGATGATGCGCACCTTGCCCCAAGGGAGGCCCAGAGCCTGGGCCACCACCCGGCGGACGATGTGGGGGATCTGGGTGGAGGTGACCACCACCACCCGGCCCGCCTCCTGATAGGCGAAGCAGCCGTGGTTCTCGATGTGGCAGTGCTGGACGGTGGGGGTGTCGTACCAGCCCTCCACCTTAATCAGTCCAGGCTCCTGCCGGGCAGTCTCATAGTCCCCCCGCCGCACGTCGGAATGGGCCAGGATGTTGTTTTTGCATCCCTCGTGAATCTGGGGTGCGCCGTCCTTCATGGCCTCCTGGGCGTCCAGCACAAAGGGGAGCTCCTCGTATTCCACCCGGATGGCCCGGAGGGCCTGGGCCGCCGCCACCTCGTCTTCCGCGATGACCGCCGCCACGTCGTCGCCATAGTAGCGCACGTGCCGGTTCAGCAGCTTCCGATCCGCCACGTCCTGGTGGGCGGGGTCGGTGGACCAGGGGTGGCCGGCGGTGGGAAATTCGATATCCGGCACGTCGAAGCAGGTCAGCACCTTCACCACGCCGGGGACGGTCTCCGCCGCCGATGTGTCGATGGCCTTCACGAAGCCGTGGGCGATGGTGGAGCGGCAGACCTTCACCACCAGCGCGCCACGGTCACAGAGATCATCCGTATACTTGGCCCGGCCCGTGACTTTGTCGTAGGCGTCCACCCGAGCCGCGTTCTTCCCCACCTGTTTGCTCATCGGTTTGCCCTCCTTTGTCATTGACATATAGCTGAATTTTACCAATTTTATTGTAGCACAGACTGTAGGATATTACCATTCCTATTTCAAAAAGAGACGAAAATATTTGGTTTTATCCCAAAGCTTTAACGCCATCTGGCCGCGGGCAAAAAATAATTTAGTGAGCCTGCTGGTTTTTTAGGTATTCGCGTTATAATGGACATATCGTTTTTGTGAAGATGGTGTCCAACACCTGCGCGCTGTCCGACGCCGGCCGCACCCTGCTCATCCAGGTGTCCCTCATCGTCACCGCCCTGGAAAGAAAGATGCCCATGTATCGTATCGTGAAGAAGCGGGTGCTCAACCCCACCGAGATTTTGGGCTACAACAGCCCCGACAACAAGCGCGACCCACGCAGCGGCTCCCTGTGCGGTATCCGCTGCGTGGAGATGGAACTGGGCGAGCCGGACGCCTCGGGCCGCCGCCCGGGCCATCGACGAGACCCTTTCCAAATGGGCGAAGATGTATGAGTCCCATTCGGTGGTGGACGCCCCCTTCCCAGCAAATTTTTGGGCGAATCCTAAAAAGCGGTTTTGAGCATTTCCTCGCTTCCGCCCGAGACCCGCTTCGCTTGGCTCCCAGGTGGGGCCGCCCTGCGGGCGGCATTTCAAAACCCGGTTCGGGCCGCAGGCCTAAGCACCTGGCATCTAAAGTGTTCACCCCTGCCAAACCCATATAATCCGAACCTGTTTCCGATAGGAGATGGGTTCGGATTATTGGTTTTCTTTGACCGATACGAAAGCACCTATTTCCGAAATGGGGTGGAGCGAAAGCCCACCTCAAAGCCGAGGGGCCCACGGAAGAAGAAGCAGACCCCATAAATGAAAAAGGGCGGGCGCAGCCGTTTTCACGGTGCGCCCGCCCTTTTCATCCTTATTCCGTTTTCGCCTCCCGCTTCGACCCTTCCCGCCGTTCCTTCCATTCGGCAAATTCCCGCTGGCCTTCCTCGCTTTCGTAGAAAGCGAGAATATCAGGCATGATATCCCCCAAAATATATTGCTATTGATCGGCACGATTTATATCTGCCGGGGAAAATACAAAATATGTATGCTTTTCTTTCCACCGCTGATGCCTAAGCTACAAGTCATATGCGCCCAGCTGCTTGGGATAACTCCAAGCAGCTGGGCGCCGCAGTTTACCATATCGTTTCCCCGATCCATTTGATCAATCAAGACCCAGGCATGGTGGATTAACCATACCAGGGCTAATAAAGCTCCGCATAGCTGTCCAGCCATGCGGAGTTTCCTTCTTTAAGACGACCGGGCCCAATCGGTCAGTTTGTTGACTTGCCACACCGCGATTTTACGCTGATTTTTCAAAACAGTGGTAGCGGATATTACATTCATAAATTATGATAGAACCGTCTCAAACAGACAAATACTACTCATATAGGAGGAAACGATTTAGTATGAAAAAATTTTTATCCATCGCTTTGGCGCTGGCCTTGACGGCCGCCCTGTTTGCCGGCTGCTCCGCCGCGGGAAACGGCGCTTCCAGCACGGTGCTGGCCAGCGGAACCGTGACGGCTGGTCCCCTTGCAAGCCAGACCGTCCCCGCGGAAGAGGCCAAGGCGCCCAAGTATGTGTTCCTGTTCATCGGCGACGGCATGAGCTTCCCCCAGTTTCAATCCGCCGCGGACTATCTGGGGGCGCTGGCGGACGACGACTACATGAAGGCCGTTCCCAGCCTGGATGACAACCAGGGCGCGGTGCTGGACGGCCCGGTGCCGCTGAACTTTATGGGCTTTGAGGCGGTGGGCTCCGTCGTGACCTACGACTCCAACAGTTTCGCCCCCGATTCCGCCTCCACCGCCACCTCCATCTCCACCGGCCACAAGACCTACTCCGGCTCCATCAACGTGGACGAGACCGCCACGGTCGCCTATGAGACCATCACCGAGAAGGTCCATGACCAGTTGGGCATGAAGGTGGGCGTCATCTCCTCCGTCAACCTAAACCACGCCACCCCTGCCGCTTTCTACGCCCATCAGGCCAGCCGTTCCAGCTACTACGAGATCGGCCTGGAGCTGATCGACTCCGGCTTTGAATACTTCGCGGGCGGCGGCCTGCTGAAGCCCACTGGCTCCGACAAGGACAAAGAGGATCTGTACGCCCTGGCGGAAAAAGCGGGCTACACGGTGGTCAAGACCCAGGCTGAGGCGGAAAAGGTCTCCGCCGGCCCTGTGATCTTGATCGACGAGCATCTGGCCGACTCCTCCGCCATGGCCTATGAGCTGGACCGGACGGAACAGCTGTGGTCCCTGGCCGACTACGTGGAGAAGGGCATCCAGGTCCTGGACAATGACAAGGGATTCTTCCTCATGTGCGAGGGCGGCAAGATCGACTGGGCCTGCCACGCCAACGACGCCGCCTCCACCATCCATGACACCCTGGCCCTGGCCGACGCGGTGCAGGTGGCCATCGACTTCGCCAAGACCCACGCCGACGAGACGCTGATCCTTGTCACCGGCGACCACGAGACCGGCGGCCTGACCATCGGCTTTGCCGGCACCGATTACGACACCTACCTCTCCCTGCTGGACAGCCAGAAAATCTCCTTCGCAAAATTCGACAGCGATTACGTCTCCGGCTACAAGGAGAAGAAAACTTCCTTTGAAACGGTCCTCTCTGACATCGAAACGCTGTTTGGGCTGAAGGCTGATGGAAGCGCGGACGACAAGCTGGTGCTGACCAGCTACGAGCTGGGGCTGCTGAAAACCGCCTATGAAAAGAGCGTGAACGAAACGGATACCGGCATGGCCGCCCAGGAGGAATATGTGGCCTACGGCACCTATGAGCCTTTGACCGTGACCATCACCCACATCCTCAACAACAAGTCCGGCGTCTCCTTCAGCTCCTACAGCCATACCGGGCTGCCGGTCGCCATGTTCGCGGACGGCGTGAACGCGGAGCAGTTCAACGGCTACTATGACAACACGGACATTTACACCAAGCTGGCCGCGATGCTGGCGGTAAAGTGACCGTATCCCCTCGCTTCTCATCAAAGGGGCCGCTCCCGTTTACGATGGAAGCGGCCCCAGCCCTGTGGAAAAAGGAGCTCAAAAATGGACTCATCAAAAAAAATATTGATTCGCCGCAGCGCCCCGGTTTGGGTCTGCTCGGCCTTGATCCTGCTGCTGCTGATCCTTCCCACCGGGTTTGAGGACAACCGGGTGTTTCAGGAATCGGACATACGGCCCGCGCTGGTTCTGTCCACGGATGAATCCATGGTGATTGACACCGGCCTGATCCGCTCCGGGGAACAGCGGTGCCAGCTGGAGATTTTAGGCGGCCCGTTTCGGGGACGCCGCGCCGAGGGAAGAAATATGCTCAACGGTTCCCTGGAGCAGGACAAGCTGTTTTCCCCCGGCGATCAAGCCCTGGTGCGCATCAATTACCAGAACGGAGAGATCCTGAACATTTCCATGATCGACCACTACCGCACCCCCTGGGAGCTGCTGCTGGCCGGGCTGTTTGTCCTGCTGCTGATCGTCTTTGCGGGCCGGACCGGGCTGAGAGCGGTGCTGTCCTTTGTTTTAACGGTGCTGATGATATGGAAGGTGCTCGTCCCCCAGTACCTAAAAGGCTGGAATCCCGTCTGGGTGGGGCTGGCCATTACCCTGGTGCTGACGGTGCTGATTATCGCCCTGGTGTATGGCTTTGACCGCCGCTGCGCCGCCGCCGTGTCCGGCTCTTTCCTGGGCATCCTCGTCACCTGCGTGATGGGCGGCGCGTTTACAACGCTTTTTCAGATCCATGGCGCGGTCATGTCCTATTCGGAGAGCCTGCTGTATGCCGGCTACCAGCATTTGAATCTGACGCAGATTTTTATGGCCTCCATCTTCATCGGCGCGTCGGGGGCCGTCATGGATTTAGCTGTGGATATCACCTCCGCCGTTTACGAGGTGGTGGAGAAGCGGCCTGAGTTGAGCCGCCGGGAGGCGATCCGGTCCGGCATGAATGTGGGCAGGGCCGCCATGGGAACGATGACCACCACGCTGCTGTTTGCCTATTCCGGCGGATATGTGGCGCTGCTGATGGTTTTTATGGCCCAAGGGACGCCGCTGTCCAATATTCTCAATTACAAATACGTGGCGGCGGAGCTGCTCCATACGGTGATCGGCTCCTTTGGGCTGGTGACAGTGGCGCCCTTTACCGCCCTGTGCGCCGGAGTGTTTTTGGCCAGTTTCGACGGATAACCGATTTTTGAATGAGCAGCCTGAGACACGCCCTTTACCCATATATTATTCTCGCCCCTCCGTGGGCAGGGATTCAAAAGGGGACGCATATTCCACGTCGCCGCAAGCGTCATATCGCTTGCGGCGGCTTTTTCGAAGCCACCGCTTGTTCATTCTGCTGCGGCTCCTTTCCTCACAAAGCCTGAAGGGCGGTTTTGCGGGGGCCCCATTGGGACTGCGCCTCGAAGGAGCAATTTTGCCGCATTGCGCCATGATGTGTTGACAGGCCGCCAAGATACGACGGCCTGCTTTGTTATGCCCGTTTTCGTGGAATCATCTTTTTCAGATTTTTATTCCTTTAGGTCTTGACAGCTCTTGGCAGGTTTTGAAGGACTCCCAAAATAAACTCCCCATTCGGTTTCGTGCTTCCGATAAAATCAAATAAATGAGTGCATACAAAGAAATATTTTCAGAACCCCCTTGACCTTTCACCTGATAGAAGGTTTATAGTCATGTCATGAAACAGGCTGCGGTCATCTGCGGCCGGAACAGGAGGAGAGAATTATGTCAGTCGGAGCCATCACGGCCATCATCATTGTCATCATCCTCACCATCGCTGTGCCGTTGGGGGTCATGCTTTTCCTTGCGAGATCGGGCGGGTCGTGGAAAGACTTCCTCGTTGGGGCTGCCACATTTATTGTTTTTGCTCTGGTATTGGAACGGATCCTTCACTTGCTGATTCTGCAATCCGGGGTCGGAGTGGTGATCCAGGGAAACATCTGGCTTTATGGACTCTATGGCGGTTTAGCGGCAGGTGTATTTGAGGAGACAGGCCGCTTCCTGGCCTTTCGGTTTGTGCTGCGTGGCCGAACATCCAGGATCACATCGCTGTCCTATGGAATCGGACACGGCGGCATTGAGGCATTCCTGGTAGCGGGCTTGACCATGGCATCTAATCTCATATTGGGCTTGACTTACACCCACGGCGGGGCAATTCCTTCTGAGATCATCCCGGCCATTGAAGCCCTGCTGGCAATTCCGGCACCGACATTCCTTTGGAGCGGCTTCGAGCGGCTGTCGGCCATGGCATTGCACATGGCACTCTCCGTGCTGGTATTTGCTTCTGTGCGTACAGACCGGCGATGGCTGTATCCCGCCGCCATTCTGATTCACGCGGCGGTCAATTTCATGGCAGTCGTGGTCAACGCTTATCTGCCCATTGCGGCCACGGAGCTTTTGGTACTGCTGTTCACAGCCATTGCGGCCCTCTGGGCAGCGCGGGTTTATAAAAACCTTTCCAAATACCCATCAGAGACCTGAAAGCTGATATGCGCGGCCTCACCCCATCGTCTGCTTCGCATGATCGTCCGGCTTGCGGCCCATGGCGATTTTCTTCTCCCGGATCTTACGCTTGAGCTTGCTGTCCACCGCTACCCGCATCCCCGCCGCAGGCTGGGAACGCTGCTCCTGGAAAATGCGGCCCATGAGGGGCGTATGGCCGACCCGGCCTACTACACCGGCTCGCTGGAGCGGCTGATGAATATGCCCATGTCCCAGCTCCTCGGCGGGTTGGACCAGACGCTGGACGTTCTGAAAGAAGAGGCCGGCGACACCTCCATCACCTATCTGGAGGCGGTCCGATATGTACACAGACTGCTCCACAGCGGCCAGGCTGATGCCAGCGGATCGGCCTGGTAGATCATAAATGAGTGCTTCACCATGCCGTTTTACGCCAGTGCCAAATTCCGGCCGAAGGGCCGCCGCAGCCGTCAAGTAGGTCAGTGGGGATGGTAAAGATCTATCGCGGCTTCTGTGCGGAAAAGGATTTTTTCTCAGGGGATGATCCGTGGGACGGCACCGATGACCACTTGGCCAAAGTGATGAACCCCGACAGCACCCGCATCCTGGCCCAGGGCCGTATACTGCTCCATCTACCTGTCTGTCCTCCAGCCCACGGAGTTCGGCGGCATGACGGGCACCTATGGGGACCTTCTTACCTGCGCCGCTTCCGCCACGCAGTTCAGCGACAGGGACTACCTCCACCTGTGTGAGCGGTATTGGCTGGATCTGATGCCGGACGGCTTCTTCTACTGGATCGACGAGGCGCATAAGAAAAAAAGCGGCAAATAATCCCGCCCACAGGCGGACGTCAGCGCTCCAAGCGCAAAAGGCTCCGGGGAGGTCCCCGGAGCCTCAGCCTAAAGTGCGCACCGTGAGCCGGGGGGCTGCCATATGGCGGCCCCTTTACAAAATACGCTCATCGCGCCACAGCTCTGCGGGGCTGCGCGGTGTTTGGACACGCCCGCCCCCGCCCTACAACAAATATCCCCGCTCCAGCCCGAATTGAATGCCCCCCTCCCAGTCAGATGTCAAGTGTTTTCTAACGGTTTCAAATAAATGCTGTACGACATCTTCATGTATGGGGTTTTTTGTATAACTGGGCAAGTATCGATATTTCCTGTCGGTATTTTTCTGTTTCCTTAAAATATAGATTTGATCCACCTTATATTTCTTGATATTGACGTTTTCAGTGAGTTTAAGCCATTCCGCCACCACAATATAAAGCGCGTTGGGGCTGCGTGATTTTAACTGCTCTCCCGCTGCCGATGCCCCCTCCAGCATCGTTTTGTCCAAATAGGTTTTGCACTCTATCGCAATAACGGGTATCTGAAAATCGATCCGTTCAACAGAAGCGCTTCCTTCACAAGTCATATCCGCGTTGATTTTAACGCCGATAACAAAATCGTGCTCTTTGCGCTCAATTCTGGCGCATGGCGCCGCAACCATCTCCCGGTAGTTCTTGGGCATAAAGAATATGTCCTTAAAGGTGTGCGACTTCCCAATAAGCGCCGACTCAGAAAACTCCTGCACCAAGTCTTTGAACAGGTAGTAAATAAACTCCTCCAGCACGGACGAATGCAAATTTGATCTGGAATCAAATTTTTCCGCGTATTGCTGCTGATCTATAAAATCTTTGTACTCGTTGAACAGCTTGACGCGTTCTCGCAGTATTTCCGTATCATCGCCGCTTTGCGTTGAAAACGGGCCCTTTAAATTCATATTTGCGTTATGCCACACATTATATTGATCTAAAATCTCTCGCAGGAACGTGTTTGCTTCATCATCATTGTAATCGACAGTGTCATTTATTTTTTTTGATTAAATTGTCCCTATGTACGAACATATGAAACATCTGTCCTTTCAAATTTTCCGCAATGGCTTTTGATAGGAGGGGAGGCACTGCGTTTCCAATTTGATTGTATTGGCACAAATGCTTTTCGTCAGTGCGTCCCTCCTTTTCTAACAGCTTCTGGCTGACTACAGTGGGCTTTCCCTTAAAAATATACCAGTCCGGGAACGTTTGAATTCTGGCGCCTTCCCGGGCGGTAAAATTTCGGTTTCGATATGGATGGACAAAATTGGCGTAGAAAGAGGCGGGGATCGTGTGACAAGGCGCGTCGGGGAACATTCGCCGGTTATTCTGATCGAACGCCTTCTCAGATATCTCCCCGTTGCCGTTGCGCTTGTATGGCATCAAGTGGGCGGGGACATCAGCAACGGATTGCCCCCACTCCATAGCGGAAAACCTTTCAACCATACGCTTGGAGTGCTTCATGGCCTTGTGGTTATACACCTTTTTGCTGCCTTTCCGCAAAAACCGTTGAAAATCATTTTGTGGGGGCAGCGTATACTCCATTTCCTCTGCGCCTTCCCTGGCTTCAACAATTGGCAGATCCGATATCGCTTCCCACAATGTTGGGGTTTTTAATAATGTATTTTGCTGTTCTAGCCCGTGGGTTGGAAGAGGAAACGGCTGCTTCAGTTCACATCTGCTCGCAATGACGAATAACCTTTTTCTAATTTGAGGAACTCCAAACGAAGTTGCCTCCAAAACGCGGCATCGGACATGATACCCTATAGCTTCCAGCTCGGAAACAATGATATGAATGACCATATCGCCGTTTTTTGTCTTCGCGTTCAACAAATTTGGAACATTTTCCATGATAATACATTGAGGGGAAAACAATCTTCCGAACCGGATCATTTCTGTGAACAGGGAGTTGCGGGGGTCCGCGGGATCACCCGCATTTTTATTGCAAATTGAAAACCCCTGGCACGGCGGACCGCCCAAAATAATGTCGGGTTTTTCAAAGGCAGCCAGGACAAGCTCGTCGGAAAATGAAGTGATATCTCCAATTAAGACTTTTGCGTTGGGATGATTGAATTGAAACGTCTTTGCAGCCCACTCATCCAGCTCAATTGCTCCAACAATTTCATATCCGGCCAGCTGAAATCCCAAGCTAAACCCGCCTGCGCCTGCGAATAAGTCAAGAACTTTCATCATTGTTTGTCTCCAGTTTAAGGCGTTTATAAAATATTGCGCGATTCGTGCCCTTGAAGCCGGCAGCGGCCAAAAACCGCCTGCGGCCCGCATTTCAACATAAATCACCCGCGGTTGAATGAAAATGCGCTACAGGTTGGCGAACACATCCATCTGCTTTTGAAGCTCTCCCACGATCTCCTGGTTGGTATCCATCCGCACCGTAATGCCCGCCATGTCCTCCACCAGGACGCGGGTGCTGCCGGCGGCGCCGGAGATGCCGGATGCCGCGCCGTCAATGGCGCCGGAGATGCTGGAAATGGAGGCGGCGATTTGATCCATCGCGTTTTTCAGCCGCTCCGCCTTTTCGTTGAAGTCCTCCATTGCATGCCCGATGTAATCTGAATCCTCCCGGTATTGCCGCCCGGCCTGCATAGAAAGTTCCAGCTGGTCCGCAATGACCTGGCTCAGGTAATCGGCCAGTTCCCGGGCGCTGGCCGCCAGATAGTCTACCGCCCCTGTCACTGTCCCGCTGACCTCCTGAATGTGGCTGGCGGTTTCGGAGCAGGAGTTGGCCAGCTGGTGGATCTCCTGCGCCACAACGGAAAATCCGGCCCCCGCCGCCCCGGCCCGGGCGGCTTCAATGGTGGCGTTAACGGCAATGAGATTAGTGGAGGAGGAAATACTGAGGATATCCTTGGTCAAAGCGCTGATCTGCTCTACGCTCCGGCTTTTCGCAATGGCTTCGTCCAGCATGGCCATGATGCCCGCCGTTTTGACCTGGACTGTCTTTGTCTCTTCGTGGGCGGAGCGCTCCATTTCCTCGGCTCGCTCCCGCATTTCCGCGGAGTAGGCGGTGATGACGGAGCATTCCTCCGCCATACTCTGCGCGTCCCCCTGGGTTCCGGCGGCGCTGGCGGTGATGGCGGAGGCGCTGCCAGCGATCCTTTCTAAGGCGGCGGAGAGCTGATCCGTCAGGCCGGAGAGGCTCCGAACGCTGCCGGTAGAGGTCTGGGTCCGCCGGCGCACCTCGCCCACCACGCCACTGATGCGCTCGGAGCTGTCCTGAAGGGTATCCATGGCGTCCCGGATGGGGGAAAGGACGTACTTTCGGATGATCCGAAAGGCGGCGGCCACCAGGAAAATGCCCAAGGCAAGGGTAACGGCGCTGGTGACGAGGGAGATGATGTAGACCATTGTGAGCCTGCCGCGGGCCGTCTTCGCCTGTGCGCTGACGGAAGCGGAGAGCGCGTCAATTTCCGTCTCCGCCGCCGCGCCCCATCGGGCCACATCGCCGTTGGCGGTGGCGTAGGCGTCCTGGGTTTTGCTGTCGGCGCTGGCAGACACCAGGTCCACCAGGGCGTGCTTAAACTCGCCGTAGCCGCGCAGCAGGGACTGATAGCTCTCCTGGTCCTCCTGCGAGACAAAGCTTTCATAGCCGGCCAGCTTCTCGTCCAAAGCCGCCTCCTCCGCTTTGATCTCCTGTACCAGCCGGATCATGGTGGCGTGGTCCGCCGCCACGATGTGGGACAGGGCCAGCCGGTGAATGTCCATGACAGACCGCCGGATATCCTCCAGCCGCTCTTCGCTGGCCATGCCCGTGTCCACAATGCTCCCCGCGTTGGCGTGGACGTTGTTGATGCTGAACACCGCCAGGATATTGGACAGCAGCGTGACCAGGCCCAACAGGATGATGGGCAGAATTAGGCGCTGCTGCAATGTCAACCTGCCTTTCATAGCATTTCCTCCCCAATCTTCATCTGCTTTATCATCGTGCGCTCACCCCCTCCGCCAGCCGGTCCAGCTGGGCCTGGAGGGAGGCGCCGGAGGGATTTCCCTGGGCCATGCTTTCGGAGAATTCGGCCACAGGGTCCCAGAACTTTCCGCCCACCCGCTGGAGCTGGGAGTAATTGGATTGCTCCAGCAGGGCCGCGATAGCCAGGGAGGATTGGACCTCCGGGGAGTTGGCCGCGCTGACGTTTGCCGGGCCCTGGCCCCGCATCTCAAAGCGCAGGCGCTGGTTTTCCTCGCTGGTGATCCATTCCGCCAGCCGCGCCGCCCATTCCGGGTGCCGGGAGTAGGCGTTCACTCCGATGAGTTTGCAGCCGGAGAAGGACGCCATCTGTACCTGCTGCCCGGCGCAGGAATAGGTGGGCAGCTTGGCCGCGCCCATGTCGTCCCCCCAGGCTTCCCCTACGGCGACCGCGTTCCACACACCGCTGATGCCGGCGATCACGGAACCGTCCCGCACACCGGCAAGGAACTCCGTGTCCGGCCGGTTGGAGAAGGCCGGGCTGGCCGCGATGTTCAGCATGGACTGGGCCACGTCAACCCCCCGGATGGGGCCGTCAGCGCTGTTCCAGGTGCAGTAGTTGGTCAGGCCGTCCCCGTTGAGGCCCACTTCCAGGCCGGTATTGCCAAAAAAAGCGTAAACATACCACGCGGAGGACCAGTCCATGGCCACCAGCTTTTCCGCCTGGGCGGCCACCTCCAGCATCCGTTCCAGGTTTTGGATGTCCTCCCCGGTGAAGTAGGCTTTATTGTAGTAGAGAAAGTATCCGTTGTCCGCTGTCAGCGGATAGGCATAGAGCGTACCCCCAACGCTGGCGGCCTCTACCGCGGCGGGAAGGGAGGCGTTCCGAATGGCCGCCTCATCCGCGATGGGGTCCAGCCCGCCCGCGGCGGCCAGCGCGGCTACCTGGTCGTCGGCAAACGCGAACACGTCCGCGCCACCCTCCAGGTCTCCCAACATGGCGTCCTTGCAATTGGACTCGCTTTGGCCCCGATACGTGATCTGAAAGCTGGCCTGACCAGCATAATGAGTCTGAAAAGAGGTAAAAATCTCCTGAAGAAGCGCCTCGTCCTCCTCTGCGCCCCACACAGTCAGCGAAACCGCTTCTGACGTTGGCTGGGGGCCATCGGAAACCTGTGGTTGACCGTCGCAGGCGGCAAGCAGAAACAGAAAACAGGCGGATAACAGTAGTAGAGATAGGCGTCGGGTCATGGGCCATCATCCCTCCGATTAAATTTGGGGATATTATAGCATTTCGCGCGTTTGATTTCAACCGGCGCTTCAACAGCAAATCTATAAAAACTCTTGACAAATGAACACACACCAATTATAATATGTTTGTTCCGCTCAGGGAGCAGGGAAAAGAGCATACTGGGACGATTAGCTCAGCTGGTATGAGCATCCGCTTGACGTGCGGGAGGTCACAGGTTCGAGTCCTGTATCGTCCACCACAAATCCGCTTGAAACCGCTGGTTTCGGGCGGATTTTTCTATTTTAGATCACTTTTCTTTGCTTTTGATTTTTCGCGTTTTGATCCTGACCACATAACTGACCACAGACAGAAAAAATCTGCCCCCGGCTGGGGGCAGGGGGACGCGGCTGGCTTGGCAGGGCTCTCTACTGATTACAGCGTAGCATTTTTTCCACGGGTGGATTGGAACCAGCATGGTTCCAATCCACCCGTGTTCTTTGTCGTATTGAGTGGCTAAAATCAGAATTGGCTTCCTTCCATAACCTCTTTGACTGCAAAAATAATACTGAGAAGTATTCGCTTTTCACATTCACTGCAGCCCGCCATGATAGATGAGTATTTATGATCCATAGCTTCCGCCGTGTTGTCAAGACTGTCCATTAGCAGTTCATCTGCGCTGGCGCCAAGCACATTTGCAAGCTGCACAAATTTTGCAAGACTCAGGCTCCTGTTCCCGTTCTCTATGTAGCTCAAATGGTTTGGAGTGCAGTCGAGCGTTTCCGACAGCGCAAGTTGTGACAGTCCTCTCCGCTTCCGGGCCGCTTTGATTCGCTTTCCAAGCCTAATATTGTCCAATTCCATGACGAACCTCCTAAAAAGTTTTGAAGGTTCCATTATAGAACAGGATTTTCCCAATGTCGGTGGTTCTGACGGCATAGTGGATGACTTCTTAATAAATTTTGACTGAATATCAACCAGAAGTTCCTAATGTAACTGTCAGTTGTTCGCCATTTTACCGAGCTTAGATTATAATAGCCCAAAAGCAAAAGAATTTGCTTGTATAACGGAGGCAGATATGAGAGAAATAGAACTTTATAGCAGGCTTCACACCTTATTAGAATCGCCTGCGCCCTTATTCGCAGATGATGGGTGTGCACAGGAGATTGCCCTGCACAAAATTTGGCTTCAGACCATCCGGCGCGAGCGGCCCAGTACAGAAAAGCAGTTCAAAATCGGCGTTTATATCCGATACTTTAATCAAACAAAGCATAGCGACTATCTTTCCTATCATAAAAAGCAATTTCGGGATACCATCGAACTCTGCCCTGCCTGGGAGCTGATCGGTTTTTATGTGGATGAGGGTTCTACGCCGCCCAATATGGAGTCCGCGCCCCAATGGGGCCAGCTCCTTCAGGACTGTGTGGAGGGAAAGGTAAACCTGATTATTACACAGAAAATTTCCAATGTGTCAAAAAAGAGCCACGAAATTGATTTGTGCGCCAGACTACTGGCCCAGCAAAAGCCGTCTGTAGGGATTTACTTTATCTCGGAGGATATCTTCACTCTGGCCTCTTACTATTTAGAGGATATGAGGGATACCTATTTCCTCCCAGACTCCAACTGGAAGCTGTTGCCCGATGGTGCTGCCCGGGGGAGGATAAACAATGATTGACAAAGATACCGGTGGCAAGAAGGATCAGGAAAAAGAAAAAATCCGCAAAAGGATCCGCACTACTGTGGATCGAGATAACTATGAATATTATCCTGGAGAAAAACAAACCGACTTTTATGATCATGATACACCTCAACGCGTGGCCGTTTATGTGCGTGTATCTACCGATGATATCCGGCAGACAACTTCATATGAACTGCAAAAGAAATATTACGAGGACTTTGTGGTGCGTCACCCCAACTGGGTCCTGGTAAAAATTTACGCAGACGAGGGCATTTCCGGCACGTCGATGGCCCACAGAGACGCGTTTCAGCAGATGATCCGCGACTGTAAGGGCGGAATGATCGATCTGATTGTTACCAAAAGCGTATCCAGATTTGCGCGCAACGTGGTACTGTGTATAGGTATTGCCCGCGATTTGGCCGAGCTGGAGCCGCCAGTGGGCGTATTTTTTGAGTCAGAGTGCATATTTTCGCTGAATGACGACTCCAAAATGGCTTTTACATTTCAGGCTGCCATGGCGGAAGAGGAATCACGGATCAGGAGCCGCAGCATGGAAAGCTCCCTGCGTATGCGGCTGGATAACGGTATCCCACTCACACCCAAGCTGCTGGGCTACCGTCACGATGGAAACGGCAACCTTGTGGTCAACCCGGATGAGGCCCCCACTGTTAAGCTGGCGTTTTATATGTACCTGTACGGGTACTCCACCCAGCAGATTGCGGACGCGTTTACCGCCTTGGGACGCAGATCCTATCTTGGAAATACCAAGTGGACCTCCGGCGGCATCCTGCAGATATTGCGTAACGAACGTCACTGCGGCGATGTTTTGACCCGGAAAACTTATACGCCGAATTATTTGACCCATCTCGCCAAGAAAAACCGGGGCCAGCGCCCACAGAGCAGATACCTCAACCACCATGAGGCCATTATCTCAAGGGATGATTTCAACGCGGTGCAGCAGATGCTTGACAACGCGAAATACGGCAACCGCTCCATCCTGCCGGAGCTGCGGGTCATCGACAGCGGAAAACTGAGAGGGTTTGTTATCATCAACCCACGCTGGGCAGGTTTTCAAAGCAGGGAGTATTTTATTGCGGCCCAAAGCGTCATGCAGGAAGATGTCCGCGCAGAAGATTCGGAAAGGCTGGACAGCGCCGGACTACAATCGGAAGCCGGAGAATTTGACCTGCGCGGCTTTGAGCTCACCCGCTCGGAGTTTCTCGATACCCACCATCGTCCGCGAGTCACGTTTGGAGACAAGAAAATCTGCTTTAACGCAGAATGCGTTCGGCAAATCGGCGGGACTGGCTATGCCGAGCTTTTGGCAGACCCCATAGGCAAGAGGTTTGCCGTCCGGCCTGCTGACGCAAAAAATCGCAACGCTGTCCGCATAGCAAATCTGTCTGGAACCGATTTTTATCCACGGGATATCGCGGCATCCGCATTTTCCGGGACGCTCTTTTCCCTATTTGGCTGGGCCCCAAGCCACAAATATCAAATAACAGGCACTCGGTGGCGAAAAGGCGATGAGTTGGCATATATCTTTGACGCGGCTGACGCGGAGGCCCTGATCCGCCCGGGTGCGATATCAAATACGGAAACCGCTCCCTGTGATGTCACACTGCAGCCCCTCGCCTCCGCAGGGAAACACATCCGGGCCATTCCAAAAGAGTGGACGACCAGTTTTGGCAAACAATTTTACCTCTACGAACAGGATGCCGCCGCTTTGGAACGCCAAAGCGAGGAAGATTGGAAGCTGCGGCTGGAGGGGCGGCTTTTTGAGGCGGGAAAGAAATTGAACGTAACAGGATTTGAGAAATTAAAAACGTTTATCCAACAGGAACTGGGGACAATTGAGTTACAGGAGGGGCAGCCATGAATGAAGAGACAGATAAAATATTAGAATTGGGGGATGATTTTGACTTCGATGACTTTCAGGTCGTCCGCCGGGAGTTTTTTGCCCACACCACCGAGCCGGCGGTTTCGTTCAACAACTGCAAATTCTATGTGAACTCGGCCTGTCTGTCCAAGTTCCCAGGCACAGATTATGTGCAGGTTCTCATCAACCGGCAGTCGCGGGTTATGGCCCTGCGCCCCTGCCAGGAAGGAGACCGGGACTCCTTTGCGTGGTGCGGCATATCGAAAGGAAAACGGAGGCCCAAACAGCCCACCTGCAAATTTTTCTTTGCTCAGATGGTTTCCATGATGGGCTGGGATCCGGAATACCGCTACAAGATTTTGGGCCGCCGCGCTCATGCGAATGGAGAATACCTGCTGATCTTCGACCTAACGGCAACAGAAATGTACCAAAGGGTATCCACCCAAGGGGAAAAAGCAAAAACGTCAAGAATCCCGGTTCTCCCGGAAAACTGGAAGGGTCAATTCGGCCTGCCCTTCCGGGAACACCGACAGTCTATGCAGATCAACATTTTTGATGGATATGCCGTCTATGCGATCAAGAACAGCCAGCCGTCTGAGGCTGACGCAAACAGCCAGACAGGACAGGGGGATAACAGCCATGGAGAATGAAAGCCGACTGACCGCTACCATGTCCATTGATACCAAGAGAAGCCGGATACGCATCCATAAAGCCATGCTTCATCAGCTCGGCGATCCGCAATATATCCAGCTCCTGGTCGATCCCAACGGCATGGCCGTTGCTGTACGGTGCGTGGACACACCGCTTTTCGGCGATGCCGTCCATGCGGTCAGCAGAAAACGGCTTTGTTCCGATTTTTCTTACGAGATATACAGCCGTTTTTTTGTGAGGAAACTGAGTTCGCTGACCTCAGCCATGGGAGAAGGGCACCTGTATCACATGAGGGGGAAAATAATGCCGTCCCAAAAGATGGCACTATTCGATTTGAAAACACTGACACGTATAGAAAGCTGAGGATACGGCAAATGGGAACATACACCTGTAAAAAGCTCAGGATCGAAGGAAAGTTTCAGCGGCTGGTATATCCCTTGGATCAGCGGCGTTTTGCACAGCTGGAAGCGGATATCCTTTCCGGGCTGGGGGATGAGACGTTGATCGTCTGGGACGGGTACCTCATTGATGGATTTAGCCAATACCAAATCTGTCAGAAACACTGCCTTTCATTTCGCGCAGAGAACATGGAATTTCGCTGTCAGGAAGCCGTGACAGCTTGGATCTGTGCACGGCAGCTCAGACGGAGCGATATCCCCGAGTCCATGAGGAGATTTCTCATCGGGATGCAGTACCGCGCGGAAGCAGCGGAGGTCAAGCTGTTCCGCAATGAGAAAGACTGGATTAAAAGCGGACGCGAGCCGGTATGCCATCAAATCGCAGTGAGGATCGGAAGGGAAAACCATGTCGCCTGGGAAACGGTACGGCGCTTTTCCAACTTTGCCTGCTCGTTGGAAAAAATCCGCGGCAGATCGCCCAAAGCAGCGGAGAAAATCATGTATGGAAACATCAAGATCGCCGACAAACGCTTGCTTTGGCTTTCTAAATTAGATGAGCAGTCGTTTCAGCAGGAACTCGCCCGGCTGGAGTTGACACAGCAGCCGCTTTCCGCAGTCAGAACGAACCAAAGCGGGGCAAGAAAGATCGGAGATGCCACCAGCGAAATTGCTTTGGCGGCTTCCGTCAAAGATATGCCCGTCTTTGATCCAGATGCGGAAGTCACTGGGCTTACACTGACAATCCCCTCCTGGTCTGGTTCCATCGATAGAACCATCAGCGGGACTGATCTAAGCATCGTCTCGGCTGAGGCAAAGGCACGGCTGGCATCCGCGCTGCTTGGCCTTCAAGAAAAAGCGGCTGAAATGCTGATAGCAATTGGGGTGAAATGAATGGAAGATTTGAGTGTTTTCGTCCCAAACGTCCACTTTGAGCAAATCCCCATCAAAAACCTGGTCTCAAATCAGGAGTATCAGCGCACCTTGTCCCAGACCCATATTGCCCGGGCCGCGGCCAACTTTGACCTCTATCAGATCAACCCGGTCAAAGTTAGTAGACGGGATGGGATCAACTACGTTTTCAATGGTGTCAACGCCGATATGAAATTGTAAGAAAACGCCGAAGAAATTTTGTCATTTT
>CAMNQF010000043.1 GCA_946548895.1 uncultured bacterium
AACATCAAGGGCGAGTCTTACCGCCTGAAGGAGCGCAAGGAATTTATGCGCCAGAAACAGCAAATCGTAAACACTCTTTTTGAGCAAGGCAGCACCTGATTTTTGTTACCCCCCCCGCCGCCGAAAAACGACAAAATTTCTTCGGCGTTTTCTTACAATTTCATATCGGCGTTGACAGTAAAGGCGTCTTAGAAGTATGCTGTGGTCAATGCGGTCAAAGCATTTGCTGATATCGCCTTCGACAATCCAATAGTGGCCTGTGTTGTGCATGATAATATCAATGCGCTCCAAAGCCATTGCCGCGTCCCGCATGGGCCGGAAACCGTAGGAGTGAGCAAAGAACTGCGCCTCAAATATGGGTTCCAGCACAATCCTCATGCACTCCTGCACAATTCGGTCTCGTATCGTGGGAATCCCCAGCGGACGTTTTTCAGTTTTGCCTGGTTTGTCGATGTACACCCGGCGTATCTTCTGCGGTTCGAAATGCTTGAACGCTTTTTGGATATCCTTAACCACCCACTGATAAGGTTTGTACAGATAATCTTTGCGCATGGTCTTGGAATCCACGCCGGGGGTTTCACTGCCGCGGTTGCTTTTGATGTTGTGAATTGCTGTGATAATGGTTGCTTCCGCTGACATGATTTCCAGAAGTCCCTTGAACGCTGGGCGTCCGCCCGCATCATAGACCTCTTTGCTGTGCTGATACAGCTTGTCCTGAATCTCGCGTAGTTCAGTTTCGGTTTTCGGGCAGTCGAATTGTTGTGCCATACGCACCGCCTCCTTTCGGGGTTGGTGTTTCTGGTGTTAGTCAGGTATGCCTACGGCTTCCTCGGCTTTCTGTTCACATACAAATCTGCACTGACTATGCCCCTTCGCTCAGCCCGCCTTATTATTGCGAGCTTCATCGCTACTACGGGCTGCTGCCCCGCGGATGTGCAGGCCATTTCCTGCCTGCGCGGACAGAAGTGTCATTCTCTTTACATCGCCTGATGTGTCCGTCCACGGTTCCTTTGTTCCCTATGCTTTAGCTTTCCATATCGGTTTTAGTCCGTTCCTCTGGCCCGGCTGCCATCTTTGGCTTGTGTGATTTCTGCCAAAGACATTCGACCTATACTGGTTTTCTGCCGTTTTCGGCGATGAAAGACTTCAACGGCGGCAGCACCTCTCATGGAGGCGGACGGCTGTATAATCATCCTTTCACTTACGAGCCTTACTCTCAGAACTTTTGTCGGTTGCAACAAGACATACTGGACATGACCGATTTATAGCCTCCTGCGGCGCGATGCCATCTCAGATACCGCTCCCGCTCTTCACCGAGCTCCGTACATTCCATATGACACTATGGGTGCACGTCGGAGTATTAGAGTTTTGATTACCCGTCACACCGGGGTTGGCAGGAACTTCCCCTGCCCAATCAAGCATAGAGTTCAGATTCCATTTGAAATCTGCCTTGCTTTATTGCGTATTTCTACGCAGATTGTCAAGGAACAAAGCGCGCCTCATCCGTGAACTGGCGGTGCTCATCCACCAGCCCGGCGCGGCAGGCGAAGTCCAGCTTGGCGGCCTCATAGCTGTCACCGCCGTCATAGTAGTGGCCATGGGCCACGGCGGTGCGGTTTGGGCTGCGCGCCCAGGTGACGAACTTGTACCCCCAGCCCTGATCCAGCTCCTGTCCGGCGAGAACCACACCGTTGAAATCCGCCAGCAGCCGGAACCCCTCGTGGAGTCCCTCCGCCTTGAGGGGCAGCGCGGAGGCCATGGCCTCGGTATACTCGTGGACCTGGGCGCTGATCCCCGCCACCGTGTCATAGGCGTCCACCACCGGCTGGGTGTCCGCTGTCTCCGGCATAAGGAAAATCGTCCCACCCGGCGCCACCGCCATGACTTTCTGTCCATCCAGCAGCACTGGCAGACGTTCCTTCTCCACCGGCCCGGTATCGATGCCCGCCCGCTTCAAACGGCGGGCCAGTTCAGGGAAAAATTTGTCGTTCATATTGCATAACCTCCTTTTTTATGTATCGGTTCAGCCCATGCCGCCCAGCACCGGGCCGCTGTCCTGCTCCTGAACCTGGTTCAGTTCCTGCTGGCGCAGATCAAAGCAGGTCAGATAGGCTTGGTAGTCCCCGCGCACCGGGTTGCACCGCAGGCAGTAGCGGTACCGCTCCGTTTCCAGCACGAAACCGTAGTTCTGGGTACAGACGCCACCCGCAATCTCCCCGCCGTCGATATGGCACAGGCGGAGCATGGTGGAAAAATCCTTCAGCACGCCCTGGCGCAGGTCATCCACCACCTTGCCCAGTTCCTCTTTGAACGCGGGCGTGTTCAGTCCCTCGGGCCCCCTCGGCCACCAAGTGTGCCAGAACTCGTCGCCATCGCGCCCAAAGTCAATGCGAAGGTGTCCGATTGTCCCCAGTTCCTCGTCTTTTTCAGGCGGCAGGGCATAAAAAAGTCCTGTCTCCTCGGGGATGGCGGGGCGCATTTGATGGCGGAAGGGGATTTCGGGAGCGGTGATGTTATTCTCCGCACAAAATGTTTTCAGGCTGACGAACTCTTGCGTCAGGCGGAACTGATCCTTCACCAGCCTGCTCTGGGTGCGCTCGCTTTTCAGCGGCAGAAGGGAGAGGACGGAGCCGGTGTGGAATTTGTCTGCATGGTCTACCATGCTGTAGGGGCTGTGTGGGGCACGGCTTGTGCCGCGCAGGTCGTAGCAGTACCAGCCCAGGGGAACATCCTCCTGCGGGATGGGATCGCCACTGTGCAGCACAGGGGTGCCGAACAGGTACGCTTTCTGCAACAGGGCTTCGTAGATGTTGAGCCGCAATGGTTTCACACCTCTATTCGTTTTATTTGGCAGCTAAAACAGATACCACTACTTTTCCTGAAAGTCCAGCGTGATTCAGCACATTGTCTGACCAATCTCCGGTCCCTGCTCGGGCCAGGGGGCGCTGAGGCGGCGCACATGGCCGAAGCTGGTTTCCCGCACTCCGTCCGCTTCCATCTCAGACCGGCCCAGGGCGTCGAAATCGGTGAAACCGTCCAGCATATCCAGGATCTCATCATCCGCACCAGCCTTGCGCAGGGCCTCCCGGCCATATTCCCTCTCGCTGTCCTCCACCAGTTCATAATCGTCAAGATACATTGCGGTGAGGTTGGCATCAGAGAAGGAGTTGGGCTGCTCTGCCTCCAAGACCGCGCCGAATACCCTCAGCTCCTGTGCCGTCATCTCCTGGACGCATTTGGCCAAGATATGGGCGTCTTGCAGCGTAATGGAATCCATATCAAGCAGATGTGCCCATGGATAGTCGATCTCCACGTTTTTGATGACGGCGCTGCCCAGATCATCCAGCCGCAGCGCCCTTTTTGCCCGCTCCAGATCGTCATCTGTGGCAGGCAGGTTCAGGCGGCGGGTGCTGGCGGGTGAGGCCAGGGTGAGGGCGAAATTGGGCTGTTTTGCTGCTTCCTGCGTCTGGATGACCTCCCTGCGTTTCACATAGCCGCTGGATGTGTACGCCCCTCCGTGGTCGGCGTAGTATGACCTACCGATCCCGGCGTAGTCCAGGTAGGGCCACACCTCCTTGGGAAAATCCACCCCCGCTTTCCCGTGTTCTACCAGCCAGCCGCCCAACTCCTTATCTGTGGCGACGCCCTCAATGAACTCGTATTGGCCCAGGCTGGAGGCTATGCGGAGGACATCGTCCAACCCGTTGACGCTCTCGGCATCCAATGCGCCGGAAAGAAGCTGCTGGTCCTTGACGCTCATGCCGTCCATCATTCCTGCCAATACGTTCAGCCTCCGAATGTCGGCTTCCTCCTCCAAATCCGCGCCGCTGATATACTGGGCGAGGTTCAAGAACAGGGAGGTGCCTGTGATCCTGGCAGGGCCGCCGCTTACGCTGCAGCGGTCCAATTCGGTGAGCATGGGCCAGATCATGTCAGGGGCGGCGGGAAGCCGGATGCGGACTTCGTGATCACGCTCTCCCTTGGAAACGAAAATATCCATTACGCCATGCCCCCCATCTCTTGCTCCCGCTGGTGCCGCTCCGCGGGATCCTCCATCATCAGCTCCTCCAGTGTCAGGCTGCCGTGGTAGGCCACATAGCCCAGCTCAGTGAGCGCACTGTCCGCTTTCGGTCTGTCCGGTTTCGGCACGAAGTCGAACTGATCCAGGTTTTCCGCCAGCTGGCGCACTTCGTCGGCGTATTTGGGCTGGGCCAACAGCACCACCGCGTCCAGCTTTTTCCTCTGCTCTGTGCTCAGGGGTTCGATGGCCTGGCACAGGGCGTTGAGGTCATCCAGGCCGTCGCGGGTGGGACTGACCATGTTGGACACCTGCGGGGGCAGCTCGTCCATAGCGATCTCCATCCGAAAGCCCTCCGAACCGCCCCCCGCCCGCATCAGAGTCCTCTGGATTTGCCGATCCGAAGATGGAAGATAGAGATACCCGGTGGCCTCACCATCCTCCCCGGACTTGATCTCGATCATCAGCTCGGGCATTTGGTAGAGGTATGCCGGGAAGTGCCGCCCGTCGTAAAGCTGCTCCAGCTTCATGCCGTTGTCATACACGACACCATACGGGGTAACCACCCCAGCGCCGCTCTGGATCAGGTCGAGGGCTACCGCTTGGCCATCCACTTTGTCGAACTCCTCCATCGGCATAGAACCGCCGTTGACGGTCAGAGCGTGGCCTTTGCCCGTCTGCTCCAGGTTAGAGAAATCAGTAATCACCGTGGCCTGCTGGCAGCAGAAGGCGAGGTTGATAAAGTCCTTGATACTGGACAGGTTCAGCTTGGAGGCCATGGCCTGAAATTTTTCGTTCTCACCCTGGCAGAAGCTGTCCAGCCGCTTGGTCAGGTAGTCCAGCTCGTCTACGTTCACGTTCTGGGCCACCAGCCGATTGAGGATGGGGTATGTGCTGTCCAGCCCGTCCACCCGGCAGTCCTGGGCGGTGGGGGAGCCGATGCCCATGTCCTCCAGCAGACCGATGGTGTGGTCGTACTCGTTGTCTGGGATGGGGAGGGGGATGGTGGCCTGACCCAATTCAGGTTCGGCTTGGTTGCTGATAATTGCCTTGAAAATCATGCTCGACACATCCTTTTCGAGAAAATAAAAAGGCCGTGATCTTTCAGTGAAAAATCACGGCCTTGCAAGGGGTTCAGTTATTGATTTGTGTTGCAAAGTTTAGCGCCCTTTTTCCCGCTCAAAAAGGGCGCTACTCTAAAACGATACATTTTTAAGAAAATAAATCCTTGCCTGATATTTGAGTTACAGTCCGATTGAGTACAGCGCCCTTTTTGGTGTCCTTGGTGTGCGGGTTCAAATACCGCCATACGCTCAAAATGGCTTGTTGGCATCTGTCGTTCGTCTTGTGAAATTTGAGAGGGTGAAAATCCCGAAACAGTTGATGCCGTAGGCGTTCAGCCTGCGGCATCTAAACTGTTCGGTTCTTTTGGCGCAGCGGGAGGGATTCGAACCCTCGAGCGGTTTCAGCCGCTACACGATTTCCAATCGTGCTCGTTATGACCTCTTCGATACCGCTGCAAATCGGTGGTGAAGTCACAATGCAAACCCGCCGCTGTTGTGCGGCGCAACATCAGTTATTATAACAGCTTTTTCGCTGTTGTCAAGTAGGTTCCGCACAATTTCCCTGTTTCTTTTTTTGCCCTGCCAGCCATGTGCGCAGCAAGTACAAGGCCTCCGGCGACAGCAGTAGCAGCGCGGGCAGATTTGCCGCCGCCAGCAGGCCGTTAAACACGTCCACCAGCTGCCATACAGCCGCCACGTCTCCCACTGACCCTAGAATGGCGCACGCCGGAAACACAAGCAAGTATAGCGCCTGAGCCCACCGGGCGGATGTGAGGGTCTCTACCCCGCGCCGCCCGTAATACCCAGAACCGACGAGCGAGGTGAAGGCGAACAGAATCAGGCTCACCGACACGATCCATTCCCCGGCCTCGCCGAACAAGGTCGCAAACCCTGCCACTGTCAGCGGAGCACCCAGCATATCCCCGGGCACCGCGCCCCCCTCCGCCAGCGGCAGCATCCGAACCGGGTCATAAACCCCGGAGGTGAGGATCACCAGGGCGGTGACGGTACAGATGACCATGGTGGCAAAGAACACCTCAAAAATGCCCCACATCCCCTGTTCCGCCGGCTCGTCCACGTCGGCGCAGGCGTGGGCGATGGCGGACATACCCACCCCCGCCTCGTTGGTGAACACCCCCCGGGCCACGCCGTACCGCAGGGCGCCGCCCATGGCATAGCCCCCCGCCACCGCCCGGGGCGCGAAAGCATAGCGGATAATCAGTTGAAACGCCTCCGGCACCGCCTGCCAGTTGGCGGCAATCACCGCCAGCCCGCTCCCTATGAACAGCAGCGCCATGGCGGGCACCAGCAGCTCACACAGCCCGCCGATGCGTTTGATGCCCCCCATCAGCACAATGGAGGTGAGAACGGCCAGCACGACCCCGGCCGTCACGGGGTTGACGCCTCCGGCGGCGGACAGCGCCGTGGCAATGGAGTTGGCCTGGGCCAGGTTGCCCCCCACCAGGGTCTCCGCGACGCAGAACAGGGCAAACAGCTTGGCCAGCCCCGGCAGGCGCAGCCCCTTGGCCATATACTGCATGGGCCCGCCCCGCCAGCGGCCGTCAGGGCCCTTTTCCCGGTGGCGCACCGCCAGAATTTTTTCACCGCACCCCGTCATCATCCCCAGAAAGGCGGACACCCACATCCAGAACACCGCGCCCGGTCCTCCGTAGGCGATGGCGGTGGCCACCCCGGCGATGGAACCGGTGCCGATGGTGGCCGCCAGGGCGGTGGACAGGGCCTGAAGCTGGGTCACGCCCCGGCTCTCTTTTCTGTCCTTCCCGCGGCGGAACAGGGAACCCACGGTGGTCCACCACCAGACGGGCAGCCCGAAGAGCTGGAAAAATCCGGAGCCAAAGGAGTACCACAGTCCCACCGCCAGAAACGCCGCCAGCAGCGGCCCGCCCCACAGCCAATCGCCCAGAGCTTTGAAAAACGCCATGCCCGCATTCCCCCTCACGGGAGAGTATGCGGACATGGCGCCGGTTATGCGGCTTGGGTCAGTCCTCCCAGGGGGCTTTGTCCCGGGTTCCGGGGACGGAGTTTGACTGCTCTCCCGCCCGCGCCGCTTGGACGGCGGACGCGCTCGTCCACAGCCGCAGCCGGGCGGCCTGGTCGGGGAGGAACCCCATGCGGTGGAGGATGGGCAGCAGGGCCGCGAACAGCGCCGCCAGCATGAGGGTTTGTACCGGCAGCATGATGGCGTTCTTCACCGCGCTCCCGGCCACAGTGGCCCAGTAGCCCTTGCCGCCGGAATACCAGAGGTAGGTGCCCAGCCCCCCTAAAAACACGTTCTGCACATTGGTGGCCAGCTTGGCCAGGAACACCCGCAGCACCGTCACCTCCGCCCGGTAGAGGAACAGGGCGTAGGTGAACACCCCCAGCATGGTGGTGAGGATGTAGAAGGGATTGTACCCCTCGGTGGGATTCATGAAATAGGAGACGGTGTCCTCCACAAAGCCGAACAGCAGGGCATTCACCGGCCCGCCCACCAGGGCGCACAGCGCCCTGGCCAAAAATCCCCAGGATACCCGGATGTTGTTCACCACCGGCACGGATTTCAGGTAGGACAGCGCCACGCAGGCGGCCACCATCAGCGCCGAGAACACCAGGGTGCGCAGCTTTTTGGAGTCCCGCACGGCGTATTGCCAGTAGGCGCGGGAAAAGGGCGTTTTGAAGATTTCCATGAAAAAAGACCTCCTTGTTCAAATGCGGCAGCCCAAACGGGTATGCCGCACAGAGGAAGCCGTCAAAACGCGATCCCGGTATGCGGCAGCGGGATGCGGAGCGCACACTGCAAACCCCAAGGTTTTTCGTCCGGCGGACAACTCCCCGTCCCGCCGGCACTTCCACACGCGCACTCCTACTCTGCCTGATAGGGATAGTGTACCCCATCCCGGGCGGAATGGCAAGAGGCAAATGGAAAAAATCTCAACGTGGGGCGGACCGCCTAAATGCGGGCGGCGCTCCAATTTTGATTGACACGCCTGGAAACTTTTATTATAATAAATAGAACCTGAAATAACGGAGGGGGACGGCAGTTATGAAGCAGTTCTACGGCATGAGCCAACGGGGAAACCTGGACGAGGCGCTCCAGGGCCTCTATCAGCCGCAGTTTATTATGTTATTTTCCAACAAGGACCAATTTGAGGGCCATGTGGCGGCGTTGGAAAAGCGTTTCCCCGGCGTACCCAGCATCGGGTGCATCGGAATGAGCTACCAGCTGGGCGTGGTGGAGAACGGTGTGGGCGTGGTGGCTTTCTCCGACGGGGTTATCGCCGCCGCCAACGTGCTGGAGCGCGCGTCTACCATGCCGGTGAAGTACATACAACGGCTGGAGCAGGACATAAAAACGGTGGGCGGCGGCCAGCGGGACACAGTGTGCATCGACTTCTGCGCCGGCAACGACGCCTGCGTGCTCACCACCATCTACACCGCCCTGCGCAAGCGGGGCATCTCCCTGATGGGGGGGACCGGCGATCAGGGCAAGGTGGCCGCCAATGGCCGGGTCTATGAGGACGCGGTGGCCTACGGCCTGGTCCGCAACAAAAACGGCCGGGTCAAAACCTACAAGGAGAACATCTACCACCAGCTGGGGGATTACCGCTTCGTGGCCTCCAACACCGACCGGGCCAACTACATCCTGGGCGCGCTGAACGGCAAAAGCGCCAAGCAGGTATACAAGGACATCCTTCACGTCACCGACGAGGAGATCCTCACCCGCACCTTCCAGAACCCCTTCGGCAAGCTGAACGGGGACGACACCTGCATCATCTCCATCAAGGAGGTCAACGGCAACGCCCTGGCCTGCTTCCGCCAGGTCAACGACTCCGATGTGCTTATTCTGCTGGAGCTGGGGGACTACCGGGCCATTGTGCAGAACACCATCCGCCAGATCTGCGCCGACTTCCCCCGGCGGTCGGCCATTTTCTCGGTGAACTGCCTGTTCCGCTACAAGCTGTTCTCCCAGCAGGGCTATATGCAGGACTACCTCCGCGATATGGCGGCGCTGGGCAGCCACGCCGGCTTCGTGGGCTATGGGGAGCACTACAACAATCGGTTCGTCAACCAGTCCATGACCTGTGTGGTCTTTGAGTAAAGGAGGGGTCGGCCATGCTGTTGAAGAAAAAGGAGCGCCAGCCCGCGCAGGCACGGGAGGAGAATAGCCTCTACCCGGTGCTGCACGTGGCGGGCAGCCTGAAGGAGTACCAGCAGGAGCTGGTGAAAAATGAGGTATCCTCCCTGTGGGAATTGAGCCAGGTAGGCGCCGCGTTCTCCGGCGTCATCCGGGAGGGAGACCAGTTCCAGGCCAAGCTCCAGGACCTGGGGGAGTCCTTTTCCAGCATCAGCGAGACGTCCGGGCAGTTTGGCCAGGTCCGGGCGGACATCGCCCAATCGGTGGGCGAGGCCCGGGGCCTGATGGAGGACCTGGGACAGGTCTCCGGGAATGTGCAGCAGTCCTTCGACGCCATGGCGGAGACCTTCACCCACCTGGAGTCCGCCATCCGGGGCATTCAGCAATCTATGGGCAAGATCGTGTCCATCGCGGAGCAGACCAATATTTTGGCCATCAACGCCTCTATTGAGGCCGCCCGGGCCGGCCAGGAGGGCAGGGGCTTCGCGGTGGTGGCCACTCAGGTGAAGAAGCTGGCGGAGGAGATCAAGGCGCTGGCCGGCGAGGTGGACGGCAGCGTGAACGACGTGGAGCTCCAGGCGGGAGAGTTGAGCCGGAGCATATCCAGCGCGGAGCAGACCCTGGCCCAAGGCACCGCCATTGTGGGGCAGACCGAGGGCAGCTTTGAGCAGATCACCACCGCGGCGGAGGGCGCCGTATCGGTGCAGGACGGGATCTCCGGCGTCATTCAGGCGTCCCAGCTGGAGCTGCAGCAGCTGTGCCAGTTCTTCGACAAGATTAAGAATCAGTACCAGGAGGTTGTCAAGCACATTGATTCGGCCAGCCGCCTGGGCACCACCAAGAGCGCCATGTTTGAGGATATGGACAACATGATCTCCCAGATCCCGCCCATGATCCGGGACCTGGAGACAGGCAACGGCTGAACCGCGATATAAAAGACCGCTTGCGGAAACGCAAGCGGTCTTTATTGATTGGCGCCCATTCGGGCGGGGCCCTCTCGCGCAAACGGAGCGGCGCGTCCCCACCGGGCCCGCGCCGCGGCTGGGCGGGCCTCAGGTCGCGGGCCCCTCGATCTCCCGGATCAGGTTTACCATCTCAATGGCTCCTAACGCGCAGTCATAGCCCTTGTTCCCGGCCTTGGTGCCGGCGCGCTCAATGGCCTGTTCGATGTTCTCGGTGGTGAGTACGCCAAACATCACCGGCACCCCGGTTTCCAGGGACACGGCGGCAATCCCCTTGGACGCCTCATTGCACACGTAGTCATAGTGGCTGGTGGAGCCCCGGATCACCGCGCCCAGGCAGATCACCGCGTCATACCGCCCGCTTTTGGCCAGCTTGGAGGCGATGAGGGGGATCTCGAACGCGCCAGGCACCCAGGCCACTTGGACGTCCTCTTCCCGGACGCCGTGGCGGAGCAGCCCGTCCATGGCTCCGCCGAGCAGTTTAGAGGTGATGAACTCGTTGAACCGGGCGGCCACAATGCCCACCTTGATTTCCCGGGAAATCAGATTGCCTTCAAATGTTTTCATGACGCTCAACCTTTCTCATTTAATAGCTCAAAATATGTCCCATCCGGGCCTGCTTGGTCCGCAGGTAAAACAGGTCGTGGGCGGTGGGGGCCATCTGGATGGGCTCCCGGCGGGTAATTTCCAGCCCAAATTCGGACAGCTGATACACCTTGTCCGGGTTGTTGGTGAGCAACCGCATACTCTTGACCCCCAGCGCCCGCAGAATTTGTGCGCCGATATAGTACTCCCGCTCATCCCCGGCGAAGCCCAAGGCCAGGTTGGCCTCCAGGGTGTCCATGCCCCGCTCCTGGAGCTCATAGGCCCGCAGCTTGTTAATCAGGCCGATGCCCCGCCCCTCCTGGCGCATATAGAGCAGGATACCCCTGCCTTCCTGCTCGATCTGGGTCATGGCGGCGGCCAGCTGCTGGCCGCAGTCGCAGCGCAGGGAGCCGAAGGTGTCCCCGGTGAGGCACTCGGAGTGGACCCGGCATAGCACGTCTTCCCCGCTGCCGATCTCGCCCTTGACCAGCGCCACATGGTGCTCGCCGTTCAGCCGGTTGACAAAGCCGTAAGCGGTGAACGCGCCGTATTTGGTGGGCAGCTTCACTGCCGTCACCCGGTCCACCAGCTGCTCGCGGCATTTGCGGTAGTTCTGCAAATCCCGGATGGTGATGAACTTCATGTCCCAGCGTTTGGCCAGCTCCATCAGCTCCGGCGTGCGCATCATGGTTCCGTCCTCCCGCATGATTTCACAGCAGAGGCCGCACTCCTTCAGCCCCGCCAGGCGGCACAGGTCCACTGTGGCCTCGGTGTGGCCGTCCCGCTCCAGCACGCCGTTTTTCTTAGCCAGCAGGGGGAACATATGCCCCGGGCGGCGGAAGTCCTCCGGCTTCGTCCCCTCCGCCACGCAGGCCATAGCGGTGACGGACCGCTCCGCGGCGGAGATGCCGGTGGAGGTGGAGACGTGGTCGATGGAGACGGTGAAGGCGGTCTCATGGTTGTCGGTGTTGGTCCGCACCATCTGGGGGATTTTCAGCCGCTCCACGTACTCCTCCGACATGGGCATACAGATCAGCCCCTTGCCATAGGTGGCCATGAAATTGATGTTCTCCGTGGTGGCGAACTGGGCCGCGCAGATGAAATCGCCCTCGTTTTCCCGCTCCGGGTCGTCGGTGACCAGGATCAGTTTTCCTTGGCGCAGGTCGTCCAGCGCCTCTTCCACCGTGTTAAATGGTGCCATTGCCAGCCCTCCCTAAAATCCGTGCCGGGTCAAAAATTCCCGGGTGATGGCGCTGCCCAGCTGCCGTTCTGGCGCGGGGCGCAGCAGTTTTTCCACATATTTTCCGATGATATCCGTTTCCAGGTTGACCAGGTCTCCCGCCCGCCGTGCCCGCAGAACGGTTTGGGCCACGGTGTGGGGGATGGCGGAGACGGAGAACTCCGCCTCCGACACCGCCGCCACGGTGAGGCTGATGCCGTCCATGGCGATGGAGCCCTTCTCCACCACGTAGCGGAGCACCTCCGAAGCGGCCTCCACCGTATACCAAATTGCGGTGTCGTCCCGGCGGACATGGCGAATGATTCCCACGCCGTCCACATGGCCGGCTACAATGTGCCCGCCGAACCGCCCGTTGGCCGGCATGGCCCGCTCCAGGTTCACGGGGGCGCCGGGGGCCAGCCCCGCCAGGGCGGAGCGGTCTAGCGTCTCGTGCATCACATCCGCGGAAAAGCTCCCGCCGCCCAGCGCGGTGACGGTGAGGCATACGCCGTTGACCGCGATGCTGTCACCAATCCGGGAGCCCTCCAGGACGGTTTCCGCCCGAATGGCCACCACGGCGGAGCGCTGGCCCCGCTTGACGCGCGCAACCGTCCCGACCTCCTCAACGATCCCGGTGAACACCGTACTCCACCTCGCTTTCCACCAAGAAATCCCCGCCCAACCGGGTGATGGCCGCGCCTTTTAAACAGAACGCGCCGGTAGGAGAGGGGACGCCCTGACCTTCCACAGGCGTCTTGGCGTCCCGGCCGCCGAAAAGCTTGGGGGCGATGTACGCCTGTACTTTCCGCACCAAGCCGCTCTCCAGCGCGGCCCAGTTCAGCGTACCGCCGCCCTCCAGCAGCACGCTGTCGATCCGCTCCCGGCCCAGCGCCTCCATAAGCTGCCGCAGGTCCACATGGCCGTCCTTTTCAGCCGTGGTCAGGATGCGGCACCCTGCGTTTTCATAAGCCGAGCGCGCCTTCCCGTCTGTGCGGCAGGTGGCCAGAATGGTAGGGACCTCCTTTGCGGTGGCCACTACCCGGGCGGTCAGCGGAGTGCGCAGCCGGGTGTCACAGATGACGCGAACAGGGTTCTTGCCGCCGGGGATGCGGCAGGTCAGCAGGGGGTCGTCCGCCAAAACCGTCCCCACCCCCACCATGATGGCGGAGTGCCGGTGCCTTTGGGCCTGAACGTGGGCCCGGGCCTCCTCCCCGGTGATCCACCGGGAAGCCCCGGTGTAGGCGGCGATTTTTCCATCCATGGTCATGGCGTATTTCATCACCACAAAGGGCAGCCCGGTCTGGATGTAGTGGAAAAAAATCTCGTTCAGCCTGCCGCACTCCGCCCGCATGACGCCCTCTACCACTTCCACGCCGTGTTCCCGCAGAATACGGATTCCCTTTCCGGCGACTAAGGGGTTGGGGTCTTCGGAGCCCACCACCACCCGGCGGATGCCCGCCTTCAGAATGGCGTCGGTGCAGGGCGGCTGGCGGCCGTGGTGGCAGCAGGGCTCCAAGGTGACATACATCACCGCCCCCGCCGGGTCCTGCGCGCAAGAGGCCAGCGCGTTTCGCTCCGCGTGGGGCTGGCCGCACCGCTCATGCCAGCCCTGGCCGATGATCCGCCCGTCCCTTACAATGACCGCGCCCACCATGGGATTGGGAGAGGTCCAGCCCCGGCCCCGCTCCGCCAGCTCCAAGGCCAGGCGCATATAATCCTGATCGTTCACATCATCACCTCAAAACATAAAAAATGCCTGAACAAAACCGTTCAAGGCATTGGAAATAGCCGGAAAGCCCCGGGCCCACGGACATAAAAAGCTCTGGAACGAATACCATTCCAGAGCAAAACCATGGGCGCGTGGAAACACTTCACGCGTCTCATAAATCTTCCTTTTATCCAGACTATACTGTCGGCCTCGGAGTTTCACCGAGTCTGCCTTGCGGCCCGTGGGCTTTACCACCGGTGGGGAATCGCACCCCGCCCTGAAGATTGCTATTCAATTTGTGTTTATCAGTATACACAGTGCGCGTCCCTTTGTCAAGATGCTTTTTGACATTGGCCGCCGCCGCTCCCACCAAACACGGGCGCGTATGGTGGGAGCGGCGGCACAGCCGGGAGAGGAATCATTTTATGTTTATTGAGTATAATGAGTTGAAGATCATTTGAGATGAGATGACGGTATTGATTCTACTGCTTGTTACTATCGTAAACATGGTGTACACGTCGAGGGTAAAACTAGCGCATGGCGCGGCGCTTTTCCTTGTTTTTATCACGCTTTGCGCCATTATTGGAATCGTTTTGCTCGTCATCAAAGGCTGGTGCAACGCTTTTATCGCGCTGATTGACATTTCCGCGGCGCTGGCCAGCGTTATTTTGGCTGCTGAAAGAATGAAATAAACTTGAAGTAGAGGTTTCTCTCCAATCCATATTTCTCCAGTGTGCGATTGTATGAATATCCTAATTTCAAGAGATTGTTGATGCTATAAGTATTTTCAGGATGAACTGTCGCGCACATTAAACCGATGCCGGCATTTTTTGCGTATTGCTCAAGCAACGCGCCAAGGTGAAATTGAAGCGAATTTCCCTTGTAGTTTGGCCTCACAATGCACAGTTTAAAATTTGCGGGCTTCAAATGAGAAAGGTTAACGCCTTGAAGGAGCAGAGACAAATCTTCTTCGGCATTGCCCTCTGGGGTATAGCGCATGGCAAAAGCGGCCAATTCGTCTTGATACCACGCCCCAATTGTCTGATGGGGATATTTTAAGCACTCCGACAGCATCTCTGGCGTATTTCTCCGCAAAAGGTCGGGACAGGACAATGTTTCAAATGTTTCGTCCTGAATTTGAAGTATTTCCGAAATGTTTTCCGGCGAACACTCCCGAACTGTAAAATGTTCAAAGTTTATTTTCATCATAATCTCTCCGTCAGCTGATTAAAGCGTCATAATTTATATTTTCCGATAGGCTGATCGTGCTCAAACGGCGGTGAGAATATATACCGGCCATATTTTTTCCATGCGCTTCCCGGTACGATATCCAATCGCGCTCCAGAAGGAAAATATTTTTAAAATTTTGGGGCTGAACCTGCAATTTTGTTTGCTGTACGAACGGATGATGTACCGCTAAAAAGAAGCGGTAGGCGAACAGGTCGTCTATCATATCAAAGTCAATGACATGATCTTTGGTTAATAGGTAAATTGTTTCAAAAAAAGTCAGGTAATTGGACACATCGCTTTTTGGAAAGTCCAGCTGGCATATACTTGAACCAGCGCGCTGGCAAGTCCCGTCCTCGCAAAACCGGCATTTCCCATCGAGGCAGTCCTGAAAAGCGTCATAAAGCTTCATATAATGTTCATTTTCGACAAACGCCCGGTTAATTTCCGTAATGAAAGTCGCCCTCGCGATTTCTTTGGAGTCCGTCAGCTGGTGAACCGCGATTCCGAGAGATACGATCAATCCAATTGCCTCAACGATAGAAATAACAATTGGGGCGATCTGCGCAGCATCGTGGCCGACGGTCAGCGCTTCCACAACGCAGCAAGCCACGATCACCGCCGCCGCGGTAAGGAAGCAAGTGAGCACAATCGCCACCTTTTTTTGAAGGTTGTCCATCTTTGAAATCCTCCTTATCCACGCATTCCGGGCATGAGCTGTGGGGAGCGCACGCTCGTCCATGCACCTGGTTTTTATATTTTTTCAGCGCCCCAAAATGGGGATTGCGCGGAGCGGGTCCGCACGGCCATGGGGCGGGGCGGGAGATGTTCGCTGGAGGCATTTTGGATTTGGCGCCTGTGGCGGCGCCCATGGTTTCTTTACGGCATTTGCTCCAAAATGTATTCTTTCACATCCTCCAATTTGCTGCGCTTCCACATCTGCTGCGTTTCTTTTTCCGCCAGCGGACAAATGATGGCAAAATCTAAGGCTTCGCCGGGAACACGCCCGCTCCGCTTTGGATTAGAAAAATGTTCGTTCCATTTGTCCTCGGAAGCCTCCGCGAATTCCGCGGGATTGAGATAAATTTGCTGCCTTTTTGTGGCGGCAATGAACATTTTAGCGGCAAGAGGCGCGAGCAGATTGTATTCCTCCTCTGGAATGTCCCGGAATATTCGCGGAATATCGCCCCGCACGACGCGCTCCGGCCCGCGCAAAATCTTGACGCCCAATGGCTCAAAGGTGAAGCCATCTTCGGAAAAGCATAATTTCAGAAGGAGTCCAATGTCTGTATTGAACTGGGCCCTCTGGTAATCGGTGTCAAAAATAAAGTTTCCAAGGGAGTAGAAAATCGCCTTGCCGTCTACTATCTCGTAATTCATCGGAACGTGCGGGTGATGACACACCACAACATCAGCGCCCATGTCAAGATAGGCGTGATACCGATCTCTCGTGTAGGGCGACGGAAGCGATGTGAATTCCTCCCCGCCATGCGCCACGACGACGCACCAGCGGCAGGTTTCCTTGATCCCGCGGATGACGCCTTGGATTGTGTCCATGTCGCTCCAGCTGAGGCAGCCTGGTTTGTCCTCCCCGGCAGGCTTGCAGCCCCGCTGATAGCCCACGCCAAACAGGCCGATCCCGCCGGCTTCCGCAAGGATGACCGGCTGCTTTGCCTCCTGTAGGTCCATTCCGGCGCCTATGGTTTTGACGCCAAGTTTTTTGGCCTCCTGCCGGGTGCATTCCAGCCCTTCCCGCCCGGCGTCCATAATGTGGTTGTTGCAAATGTTCCAAATGTCGGCGCGCATTTTGGTCAGCACCTTGGTCACATCAGGGTCCATCGTATGCATGAGCTGTGCCGTACCGCACAGGCTCGTGTTTTTTTGGTTCCTGATTAATGGCCCTTCCACGTTGGCGACAACATGGTCCGCGCTGTTCAGAAAGCCGCAGATCTCTTCGGACAGCAGGGTTTCGTCCTCCCACCGGCCGTCCATGTAGCGGTCAAAGCTGATGTCGCCAGTAAACACCAACGAGGCCCGTTTTTTCATCCCGCATCCTCCCAAACCTTTTTTAACGCTTTTCCTGATCTTCGCCCAGCACGAGCCGCGCATACGCGTTCCCGCGATCCTCAAAATTCTTAAAGTATCCGTAAGAGGCCGCGGCAGGGGAAAGCAGGCACGCCCCCCCCTTTGGCGTTATGGCTTTGGCCAAGGCCACCGCTTCAGAAAGGGTGCTTTGGTAGTGGCAGCAAGGCAGGCCGGAGACCGCTTCATAGATCCTGCGCCCGGATTCATAGGACAGGATATACGTATACTCTGGATGGCTGGCAATGAATTCGATCAAGATATCATAACTGATGTGCCGGTCCATGCCTCCAATCAAAACAGTCTTGACATGAGAGATGCTTTTGATTGCCTCAATGGTCGCCTGGGGTATTGTTGAGATGGAGTCGTCATAATAGTCCACTTCATCCACGTTAGCCACGAATTGCATACGGTGGGGAAGGCCGTCAAAGGTCTCAATCGCCCGCCTGGTTTCCTCCCCGGAGCAGTGGTAAAGTTCTGTACAGATTTGATATACAAATCTAGCGTTAAATTGATTGTGCTCTCCGGCAAGCTTCATCTGAAACGGCAGGGCCGTCTCATGGGATATCATGCTTTTCTGAGCAGGCGTATCAATGGCCGGCACGTTATTCCCGTAGAGAAAAAAATCCTTCGCGCCCTGATGCAGGGTTATATTTTTTTTAGCGGAAAAATAGTTTTCGTATGTTCCGTAGTAGTCCAGATGATCCTCGAAAAGATTAAGGAATACCGCCACATGGGGAGAATATTTCAAGTGCGACAGCTGATGGCATGACATTTCAAATACGATGACCGTATCTTGATTATACTCGCCGTAATAATCGAGGCAAGGCAAACCGATGTTTCCCACAAGCTTTACATTTTCCCCCCTGCATACCCGCAAAGCGTGGTACAGCATGGACGACGTGGTACTCTTTCCCTTTGTCCCGGTGATCCCGATTGTCTGCGGCGCAAATTCCTCAAGGAACAATTCTGTCTGGGAGGTATACTTCTCACGATAAGGCTCGGCCTTTATTCCCGGACTCTTTATGATATAATCATACTCGTTTTCATCTATTTCCTCTGCTTTTCCCTCAAAAACGGACAGTTTTTTTATGGAACAAAACGTGTTGATAAAACGCTCTGTCGATTTGCCCTCACGCCCATATCCCCATATCAAAATGCGCTTATCTTTCAGCCGGTCTGCTATTTTCATGGATAACCTGAGGCCTCCCCTCATCTGGTGCTTGATGTTCCAGCGGCCTGCCAGGCCGAACGAAATCCGCTGGGTAGAGTTTCCGATCCTCCGCGGCGCAACTCGCCGCTGAAAGCTATTATAGCATATATTATAAAAATTGAAAACAAAATTATGAGGCCATCCCTTTTTGTCCGCTGGGCTGCCCAAGCGTTCATGCCCCGCCCGGGCAGCGTGGGCATGAACAGCGGCAGGGACGGCGTAGGGGTGGGACGCCAAGGGGGGCTGCCGCTCCAGAGCGGCAGCCCCCAGCCATATCAGGGATTCCATGATGAAGCTGTGCGTTACACATTAAACCGAAACAGGATAATATCTCCGTCCTGCACCACGTAATCCTTGCCCTCGGAGCGGATCAGGCCCTTCTCCCGGGCGGCGGCCATGGAGCCGCAGGCTTTCAGATCATCGAAGGCCACCGTCTCCGCCCGGATAAAGCCCCGCTCAAAGTCGGTGTGAATTTTGCCCGCCGCCTGCGGGGCTTTGGTGCCCCGGGTGATGGTCCAGGCGCGGCACTCATCCTCGCCGCTGGTGAGGAAGGAGATGAGGCCCAGCAGAGTGTAGCTGGCGCGGATCAGCCGGTCCAAGCCGGATTCCCGGATGCCCAGGTCCTCCAGGAACATGGCTTTTTCTTCGGCGGGCAGCTCGGCGATCTCCGCCTCCAGCTTGGCGCACACCGGGATCACCTGAGCGCCCTCGGCGGCGGCCCGCTCAGACACCTGGCCGTAGTAGGGCACGCCGGCGGGGCCGGCAAAGCCGTCCTCATCCAGGTTGGCGGCGTAAATCACCGGCTTGAGGGACAGTAGCTCGCTGGTGGCAATGAGTGCTGCGTCCTCTTCGTCCACTTCGGCGAGATAGGACCGGGCGGATTTCCCCTCGTTGAGCCAGTCCCGCAGACCCTCGAACACCTCCGCCTCGTGGTTGAACTTTTTATCCGCTTTGGCGGCCTTGCGGGCCTTGTCGATGCGCCGGTCGGCCATTTCCACATCGGCCATGATGAGCTCCAGGTCAATGATGTCCATGTCCCGGACGGGATCGGTGGAGCCCTCCACGTGGATGACGTTTTCGTCGTCAAAGCAGCGCACCACATGGACGATGGCGGCGCACTCCCGGATGTTGGCCAGGAATTTGTTGCCCAGGCCCTCCCCGCGGGAGGCCCCCTTCACCAGCCCGGCGATGTCCACAAACTCCACCACGGCGGGAGTGGTCTTTTTCGGCTGATAGAAATCGGAAAGCCAATCTAAGCGGCTGTCCGGCACGGCCACCGTGCCCACGTTGGGGTCGATGGTGCAGAAGGGATAATTGGCGCTCTCCGCGCCGGCGTTGGTGATGGCGTTGAACAGGGTGGATTTGCCCACGTTGGGCAGGCCCACGATTCCTAACTTCATTTGTTTCACAACTCCTTTGCACAGGCAGCAAGTGTATTTCGTATGATGGCACAGGATTCTATGCTTCTGGGTACCGATCCGGCAGTTGGCCAAACGCAAGGGGATGGACCCTATTTCAGAATCTCATCCAACTTTGCAAAAAGGACATTCACGTTGATGGGTTTTGCGATGTGCCCGTTCATCCCGTGGCGCAGCGCCTCCTGCTTATCCTCTTCAAAGGCGTTGGCCGTCATGGCGATGATGGGGATGGACGACAGGGCCGGATTCTCCAGGGCCCGGATGGCCTCGGCGGCCTGATAGCCGTCCATCACCGGCATCTGGATATCCATCAGCACCAACTGATAATATCCCGGCTCCGATTGGCGCAGCATATCCACCGCCGCGGCCCCGTTATCCGCCACTTCGATCTGAAAGCCAGCCTCCTCCAGGAGCGCCGTGGCGATCTCCTGGTTGAGCAAATTATCCTCAGTCAGCAGGATACGGCCGGACCGAAGCCGCCGCCCCTTCGGCTGCTCTATGCTCTGGGCGCCGCCCTCCGTCCTCAGGAGACCGGCCAGGCAGGAGCGGAGCCGGGACAGGAACAGGGGCCTGCCGCAGTATCCGCTGGCCCCGGCTGCCTTGGCCTCCTCCTCAATGTCGGCCCAGTCGGCCTCGGAGAGGACCACCACCGGCACGGCCGTTCCCACGCGGCCGCGGATGGCCCGAAGCATATCCGCGCCGCCCTGGAGGGGCCAATCCACAAAATAGAGGTCAAATTCCCCGTCCCAGCGCCCGGCAAGCTCCCCGGGCGCGACGGCCTGCCCGCGGACTCTCAGCCGGCGGAGGGCTTGAAGAACATCCTCCGGCTGGCTGGCGATGACCAGGGCCCGCTTATCCGCCCACTCCGGGAGCGGGGGGACAAGCTCACCGCCGTCAATGCGGAAGGGGAAGGAGACCGTCACCACAGTTCCCTCTCCCTGCTGGCTCTGCACGGAGATGGCGCCTCCCATCATATCCACGATGTTTTTGGTGATGGCCATGCCCAGGCCCGTGCCCTGGATTCCGCTGAAGGTGGAATTTCGCTCCCGCTCAAAGGGTTCAAAGATCCGGCTGAGAAACTCCCGGCTCATTCCGATGCCCGTATCCCGCACCTGGAACTCGTAGTTGGCGTAGCCCGGAGCGGCGGCGGGCCGCTCCGCCATCAGGATATGGATGGAGCCGCCGGCGGGCGTGTATTTGATGGCGTTGCTCAACAGGTTCAAAAAGACCTGGTTGAGCCGCAGCCTGTCGCAGTAGATGTTCTCGTTCAGAATGTCGGCCTTGTCAACGTGGAGCTCCAGGTTCTTCGCCTGGACGTCTCCCTGCACCATGTTGCGCAGGTCCTGGAAAATCTCCGGCAGGCTGTACCGCTTTTCCTCAAGCTGGATCTTGCCGCTCTCAATATGGCTCATATCCAGCACGTCGTTGATTAAACTCAGCAGGTGATTGCCCGAGGTCATGATCTTTTGGAGATACAGCTCCACCTGATCCCGGTTGTCTATGCGGGAGGCGGCCAGAGTGGTAAAGCCGATGATGGCGTTCATGGGCGTCCGAATGTCGTGAGACATATTGGACAGGAACAGGCTTTTGGCCTCATTTGCGCGGTTGGCCTGAGCCAGCGCGTCCTCCAGCAGGCTTTTTTTCTCCAGCTCCCTGCGGGTCTCCTGGTCCACGCTGCGGAAGCCCAGCACAACGGCGCAGCCCTCATCCCAGGAACCGGCCTGAACGGCTTTCATCTGAAAATATTGGGTTTTCCCGTTGCAGAGGGTGCGGTAATTGGCGTAGGCAACGCTGTCCTCTTCCAAGGCCCGCCGCAGATGCTCCCGCGACAGGGTCTGCCGCATCATCTCCCGGTCGTCGGAGTAGACGCATTTGTCAATATATCCTGTCAGGCTCTCGCCTATGTTATGCTTTCCGGCGAACAGGGAATTCAGCACCCCATAGGGGCAGTCGCTGATGCGGAGGCAATTTCCCTCCCCGGTGTTCAAATCAAGGTAGCACACCAGGTTATAATCCAGGCTCAAGGCGTGGATCAGCCCCAGGTGGTGCTGCTCCTCCCGCTTGGCCTGGAGCTTCTGCTCCGTGCAGTCCAAAAGGAAGCGCTGGTAAAACAGGCTGCCGTTTTGCTCCAGCAGCTTGATGCTGCCCATAATATGCAGGATATCACCGTTTTTGTGGCCCACCCGGTATTCCACATTGACTGTGTCGCCCACCTTTTTCAGGCTTCGGATGGCCTGGCGCAGGAAGTCCTTGTCCTCCTCCAATACCGAGTCCGCCACCATGTAAAAGCCGGCCTTTTCCATCTCGCTCTGGGAGGAGTAGCCCAGCAGGTTCAGCGCCGCACGGTTGACGCTGAGAATCTGGCCCCCGTCCACCGTGTGGCACAGGATACCGCAGTCCAGGGTGGCGAACAGGGTCTCCAGGGTCTTGTTTTTCTTCACAATCTCCTGCTCATAGGCCCGCTCCTGGGTCACGTCGATGGCCACGCCCACCGTTCCCATCACGCTGCCGTCCAGGTCATAGAGGGGGGATTTATAGGTGGTCAGCTGCTTGGTGCCGCCCCCGGCCTTTACCGTTTCCTCCGAGACGCAGGTCTGCCTGCCGGACATCACCACCCGCTCCGACTCGATGCAGGCGGGATCGTCCTGGTCCACGTCCCAGATATAGGCGTGACCCCGGCCCTCCACCTGGGCTTTGGTCTTGTTCACCGTCAGGCAGAAGCTGTCGTTCACCTTCTCATGGATGCCGTCCTTGGTCTTATACCAGATCAGGTTGGGGATGTGGTTGATGGTCTCCTCCAAAAAATGGCTGGTCTGCCAGGCGTCCTTGATCCGCTTGTACTCCTGCTGCCAGCGGAGGAAACGGAAGCGAAGTTCCCGCTCCGGCATGGGCAGCCGCCAAATGTCCCATACCTGCTCCAGGCTGATTTCCGGGGACTCCGCCTGCCCCTGTTCCGCCAGAAGGATCAGCTGCGCGCCCTCCCGCATCCCAGCGGCCAGGGCGGCCAGCGTTTCCTCCGCCTCCCGTTCCCGCAGATCGGCCAGGATCACGTCCGCCTGGCCCAGGGGCTGGCTTTGGAGGCTGCCGGAGACAAAAAAATCGTGGGTGAAAGCCTTCAGGGGGGGCATAGCTCTGATGGAATTGAAGTCTTCCTCCCTACGGGTCAGCAAATAGAATTGGACATGGCAGTGGTACATTCCGATCCCTCCCGATCGTTTTCTTCCCGGGATAGTCCCGATCCATATACTTGCTGATAAAATTTATCACTATTTTACAATGAAACGCCTCTCCTGTCAAACCATATCGCGGGAAAACATTATTTCAGCGAAAACTCGGCGGGGACAGGGGCAAACGGGCGGAAACAGGAACGAAAAGCCCCATGCCGGGGGGACCGCCGGGCCTTTCCCGGCCGGCCTCCCGGCCTGAAACGGATTTTGACCCGCGCGTGCGGAGAGTTCCGCGGCGCCTCAGCAGGGTTTCAGGGCGGCCGCCTCCCGCGCCCTGTATTCCTTGGGAGAGCAGCCGTACCGCAGCCGGAACCGCCGGTAAAAATAGCTGCTGTTGCCGTACCCGATATGGGACAGGATGGCCTCGACGGACAGCGGCGTGTGGGCGAGAAGATAGGCCGCCTGCTGGAGCTTCCGCTGCTGCAAAAGTTCCTTGAAGTTGGAGCCGGTATACCTCTTCAGCAGGCGGCTCACATAGTACTCCGGCCGCCCCAGCTGCCGGGACAGCTGGGCCAGGCTGCCGTCGGAATAGCGGTCCTCAATGTATTTCAGCACGGTGAAAACCAGGCTCTGGTCGCCGCCGCCGGAGCCGCTCCGGCCCGCCACGTCCCCATACATGGACAGGTTCATGAACAGCAGGCCCATGCTGGCCTCAAGGATGGTGCTGCTTCCAGCCTGCGCGCCGGTCAGGGTCCAGATCATGCTTTCCAGCAGGTTTTCCACCGGCACCAGCCCCGCCGTCCGCGTGTGGAGCCAGCCGGAACCGTCCACCGCGCCGGACAGGGTGTCCAGCAGAAAGTCGCGCAGGATGTTTTCCCGCTCGATCATGGAGACGGGCCGGGAGAAAAACTGGGGCAGGATGATGAAATTCACCGCCAGGTCCTCCTCGGCGGTGGGGAGAATCTCGTGAGACACGTTCTGGTTCAGGAAAAGCAGGTCGCCGGCCCGCAGCGGGATGGCCTCCCGGCGGCCCCCGCACTCCACGATGTGGGCGGCGCGCCCTGTGCACTGGTACACCATCTCCACATAGTTGTGCCGGTGCCGGGGGAAGTGGGCGAACCGGGTGTGGGGGCGGATCTCAATCAGCCGTCCCTGATCCAACAGCCGCTGGCTGTCCACCACAAATTCCCTCCGGGAGGTATACAGCTCCTGCCGGATACCGCTCCGCCCGTCCAGTATAGCCTGTTCCTCCGGCGTGATCCTTCGAAGATATTCCAGCAGCTCCTGCCGCATGAGGGACACCCCCCGTGGTGTGATACTCTCATTTTACCACAGCGCTCCCGTGTTTGCAAATAAGGTCCGTAAGTTTTTCGGTCAGGACCTTTTCCTTTTGGGAAAAGATTGGTATACTGGCCGTGACAAACATCAGGAGGGGATGCCATGAACAAGCGTTTCCTGGCCGTGGACATCGGCGCGTCGTCGGGCCGGCACATTGTGGGCTGGCAGGAGGACGGAACCATCAAAACAGAGGAGGTCTACCGCTTCCCCAACGGGGTGGCGGAGCGGGACGGCCATCTCGCCTGGGACATGGACGCCCTGCTGGGCTACGTGAAGGCGGGCATAGACAAGGCGCTGGAGGAATTCGGCGCGCTGGACAGCTTCTCCATCGACACCTGGGGGTGCGACTATGTGCTCCTGCGCGGGGAGGAGGAGGTACGGCCCTGCTATGCCTACCGGGACGGGCGCACCGAGGCGGTGATTCCGGCAGCACATGAAAAAGTTCCCTTCCAGGAGCTGTATGCCCGCACCGGCTGCCAGTTTCAGCCCTTCAACACCGCCTATCAGCTCTATGACGACCTGCAACGGGGCCGTCTTGACGGTGTGACCGATTTCCTCATGGCGCCGGAGTATCTGCTGTGGAAGCTCACCGGGGTGAAAGCCAAGGAGTACAGCAACGCCACCACCACCGGGCTGGTGAACGCCCGGACCGGGGAGTTCGACCTGGCAATCGCGGCAAAGCTGGGTCTGCCCGCCCGCCTGTTCCCCAAACTCCAACAGCCGGGGACGGCCGTCGGAGCGTACAAGGGGATCAAAGCCGTGCTGTGTGCCACCCACGACACCGCCTCTGCCGTGGAGGGCATTCCCATGGATGGGGAGCAGCTCTACATATCTTCCGGCACTTGGAGCCTGCTGGGGGTAAAAACACCCCGGCCCCTGACGGACGCCGCCAGTATGGCGGCCAACTACTCCAACGAGGGCGGGGTGGGTTACAACCGCTACCAGAAGAACATCATGGGTATGTGGATCGTGAACCGCCTGCGGGACGAGCTGTGTCCCGACAAACCCTTCCCGGACATCGTGGCCGAGGCAGAGGAGAGCGCCTTTGAGGGCACGGTGGACGCCAACGCCCCCTGTTTCCTGGCCCCGGACAGCATGAGGGCCGCCTTTGACGCTTCGCTGGACGCCAAGCCGGAGGCCGTGGGGGACTACTTCCGCTGCGCCTACCGCTCCCTGGCCCTGAGCTACCGGGACGCCATCCGGGAGCTGGAGGCCAACACGGGCCGTACTTATGACAAGCTGTACATCGTGGGCGGCGGGGCAAAAAATGCGTTTCTAAACGAGCTGACCGCCAAGGCCACGGGCAAGGAGGTCATAGCCCTGCCCATTGAAGCTACGGCGCTGGGCAATCTCAAAATTCAGATGGAGGCTTCTTTTTCTTGAAAGAAAAAGAAGCAAAAAGAACTTTAATTTGCCACAAACGTATCACACTCCCCCACGTTTCCGCCCGACAACGAAACACAGAGGATCATACAATAGGAGGAATTTAAGTTGAGCTACAACCAAGCGAAAACCAAATACGCCGCCCTGGGCGTGGACACAGACCGGGCCATGGAGGCGCTGAAAACCATCCCCGTGTCCCTCCACTGCTGGCAGGGGGATGACGTGCGCGGCTTTGACACCGACCCCTCCAAGCCCCTCACCGGCGGCATCCAGACCACGGGGAACTACCCCGGCCGGGCCCGCACCCCCCAGGAGCTGATGGCCGACCTGGACGCGGCGCTCAAGCTGTGCCCGGGCCTCAAAAAGCTGAACCTCCACGCCAGCTACGCTATCTTTGAGGACGGGGCGTGGGCCGACCGGGACAAGCTGGAGCCCAAGCACTTCGCCCTCTGGGTGGAGTTCTGCAAGGAGCGGGGACTGGGCTGTGACTTCAACCCCACCTTCTTCAGCCACCCCAAATGCGACCCGCTGACCCTCTCCTCCCCCAACGAGGAGACCCGCAGGTTTTGGATCGGCCACGGCAAAGCCTGCATCCGCATCAGCCAGTATCTGGCGGAGCAGCTGGGCCAGCCCTGCGTCATGAACATCTGGACGGGGGACGGCTTCAAGGACATCCCCGGCGACCGCATGGGCCCCCGGGTGCGCTACCGCCAGTCCATCGACGAGATTCTGTCCGAGCCCTACGACTTTAAGCTGGTGAAGCCCTGCATCGAGAGCAAGGTGTTCGGCATCGGGGTGGAGGCGTACACCGCGGGCAGCGCGGAGTTCGCCCTGAGCTACGCCGCCTTCAACCGGGACAAGTGCATCCCCCTGATGGACAACGGCCACTACCACCCCACCGAGGTGGTGAGCGACAAGATCCCCGCCCTGCTGGCCTTCTTCCCGGAAATCGCCCTCCACGTCACCCGGCCCATCCGCTGGGACAGCGACCACGTGGTGCTGTTCGATGACGAGACCCGGGAGATTTGCAGGGAGATCGTCCGTTGCGGCGTGGAGCGGGTGCACATCGCCCTGGACTATTTCGACGCCTCCATCAACCGGGTGGCGGCCTGGGCGGTGGGCTTCCGCAACCTGCAAAAGGCGCTGCTGGCCGCCCTGCTCCAGCCTGTCGCGGAGGAAAAGGCCCTCCAGGACGGTGGGAACTTTACCAAGTTGATGGTGCTCCAGGAGGAGCTGAAAACCGCCCCATTCGGAGAAATTTGGGACGAGTACTGCCGCCGAAGCGGCGTGCCCGCCGACGGCCAGTGGCTGCCCCTGGTGGAGCAATACGAGGCTGACGTGCTCAGCAAGAGAGGTTGAGGAAGATGAAAAACATTCTGGAAGCGCCCTTTTTGATTGAGATGGTGCGCACTGCCACCAATATGTACGCCCACGGCTGGGACGAGCGCAACGGCGGCAACATCAGCGTCCTGCTGGACGAAGCCGATGTGGCGGAGTATCTGGACGTGAACAACCTCCTCCGGGATATCCCCACCGGGTTTGAAGCCCCGGCCCTGAACGGGAAATATTTCCTGGTCACCGGCACAGGCAAGTATTTCAAAAACGTGCAGGTTGACCCGGCCTGTAACCTGGGCCTGGTGCGCCTCACCAACGGCGGAAAAGTCGCCCAGCTTCTGTGGGGCTTCACTGACGGCGGCAAGTTCACCAGCGAGTTCCCCGCCCACATGATGAGTCACGCCGCCCGGCTGGCCGTTGACCCGGACAACCGGGTGGTGATGCACTGCCACCCCGCCAACCTGCTGGCCATGACCTACGTCCACGACCTGGACAGCCGCGCCTTCACCCGCACCCTGTGGCAGATGTGCACCGAGTGCATCGTGGTGTTCCCCGACGGGGTAAACGTGCTGCCCTGGATGCTGTGCGGCACCACCGAGATCGGCCAGGCCACGGCGGAGCAGATGAGCACCGCCCGGCTGGTGGTGTGGGCCCAGCATGGCATCTACGGGGCGGGCCGCGACCTGGATGAGACCTTCGGCCTCATCGAGACAGCGGAGAAGGCGGCGGAGATCTACATGAAGATCGCCCACCTGCCCCTGGTGAACACCATCACGGATGAGCAGATGCACCAGCTGGAGGGGCGCTTCAATGTCAAGGCCCGGGAGGGCTGGCTGGACTGACCCGAAACGTCCCAGCGGATGTCCCGGCAATTGCGCCGGGGCATCCGCTGCTCAAATACCGTGAAATTCGCCGCCCGGAGCCGCGGAATTGGATATTCAGGGCCTTTTCCCCGGCTTTCAAAGCCATATAAACGGGCCCCCGGCTGTACCGAAGGGAAAGCCGGGGGCCCAGTTTGATTTTGTGGGGACTGCGCCGGCGTTTAAAGTACGCTGTTCAAGAATGCGAGGAACTTCTCCCTGCCCCCGGGGGTGCGGGCGTACACGCCGCAGTGCTCCAACACCTGGGCGAACACCTTGCCTGTCTCCGCCTTCACGATGTCCAGGGCGTTGCCCGCGGTGATCTCATAATGTTTGGCGAAGCCCTCCGCCCAGTCCGCGTGCTTGGCGGTCAGTTCACTGGCCCGCAGGTCCGCGCCTTTGGCCAGACCGTCCGCCACGGCGGCCAGCTCCTCCTTGAGCCGGGCGGGGAGCACCGCCAGCCCCATCACCTCAATGAGGCCGATGTTCTCCTTCTTGATGTGGTGCAGCTCGGCGTGGGGGTGGTAGACGCCCAGAGGGTGCTCCTCCGTGGTGATGTTGTTGCGCAGTACCAGGTCCAGCTCAAACTTGTCTCCCCGCTTCCGGGCAATGGGGGTGATGGTGTTGTGGGGCTCGCCCTCCGTCTCGGCGAAAATGAACGCGGTCTCGTCGGTGTAGCCCCGCCAGGCGGTCAAAATCCGATCCGCCAGCTCCACCAGGCGGTCCGGGTTCCCGCAGGACAGGCGCACCACCGACATGGGCCACTTCACGATGCCCGCCTCCACGTCCTCAAAGCCGGGGAACGTGAAGGGGGTCTCCACCGGGGCCTTGGCCATGGCGAATTCGTACCGCCCGCCCTGGAAGTGGTCGTGGGCCAGGATGGAGCCGCCCACGATGGGCAGGTCGGCGTTGGAGCCCACGAAGTAGTGGGGGAACTGGCCCACGAAGTCCAGCAGCTTGCCGAAGCAGGCCCGGTCGATCTTCATGGGCACGTGCCGGCTGTTCAGGCAGATGCAGTGCTCGTTGTAGTACACGTAGGGGGAGTACTGCAAAAACCAGGGCGACCCGTTGATGGTGATGGGCACAATCCTGTGATTTTGCCGGGCGGGGTGGTTCACCCGGCCGGCGTAGCCCTCGTTTTCGGCGCACAGCTGGCACCGGGGATAGGCGGAGGCGGGCAGGTTTTTTGCCGCCGCGATGGCCTTGGGATCCTTCTCCGGCTTGGACAGGTTGATGGTCACGTCCAGCTCGCCGTATTCGGTGGGCGCCTTCCACTGGATGTCGCGGGCAATTCGGTCCCGGCGGATGTAGTTGGTGTCTTGGCTGAATTGATAATACCAGTCGGTGGCCTTCTTCGGGTCCTCCCGGTACAGCGCCCGGAATTCCTCGATGACCTGGGCGGGGCGGGGGGTGAGCCGCCCCATAATCTCGGTGTCGAACAGGTCCCGGTACACCACCGAGTTTTCGGTGAGCACGCCCCGGGCATAGGCGTCGTCCAGCAGCTCCTCCAGCACCGGGGCCAACTCCACCTGTCCCCAATCCTGATTCGGATCTGTATAGTTGTCAAGTTTTAATACGTCCAGTATTGTGTTGACTGCCCAATCGGTTTCACAGGGCTGGATCAGGCCTGTTTGCAGGGCGTACGCGGCCAGCTTGGAAATGGCGTTGTCAATCATGCTCATCCGCTCCCTTTCTCACTCGCATACCACAGTGCCGCCGGTGGGGCGGATGTGGAGCACATGGCATTTGCCCGCGCCCAGGAGGGACTCCATGCCCGCCTGGAAAGCTTCCAGCTTTTCGTTTGGCACAAAGGCCTGGATGGTGCCCGCGAAGCCGCCTCCGTGGACCCGGACGGCCCCGGCCCCGTCCAGCAGCTCTTCCGCGATGGCCAGACACATGGGGACGGCCTGCTGGCGGGGGTTGGAGGTGGACCAGGTGTTTTGCAGGCGGAGGTCGGAGGACCGGCCCGAGGCGTTCACCAGGGCCAGAAAGCGCCCGAAATCCCCGGCCTTGAGGGCTTCCGCCTCCTGGACGGCCCGCTGGTCGTCGGCGTAGAAGTGCATGGCCCGCAGCACCGCCCGGTCGCCGCACTCTTTGCGCAGGGCGGGGATGGCGGCGCGGAACTGTTCCGAAGGCACGTCCCGGAGCACTTTTTTCCCAAAGTGCGCCGCCACCGCCCCCATCTCCCGGGTGATGTCGGCGTAGTCGTCCGTCAGGTCGCCGTGGCTGGAGCAGGTGTCCACAATGCACAGGGCGTGGCCGGACCGGCTGAAGTCGTAGTCCACCCGCTCCACCACCGGGTCGGAGGGGCTGTTGAAGTCGATGGCCACGCAGGCGCCCACCGACGAGCCCATCTGGTCCATCAGGCCGCAGGGTTTGCCGAAATAGACGTTTTCGGCGTACTGGCCGATTTTGGCGATGGAGATGGGGTCCAGCTTGTCCCCGCAGCAGAAGCGGTTGAAAATATTGCCCACCAGGGTCTCATAGGCGGCGGAGGAGGACAGGCCGGAGCCGGACAGCACCGTGGAATTGGCGCAGGCGTCAAAGCCGGACAGGGCGTATCCCATCTCCTTGATTTTGGCGGCCACCCCCCGCACCAGGGCGGCGGAGGTGTTTTGCTCCTCTTTTTTGGGGGCCAGGTCGTCCAGGGACACCTCCAGGGCGGGGTAGCCCTCCGACTGGATGCGGACTACGTTCAGGCCGTTGGGGGCGGCGCAGGCCAGCATATCCAGGTCCACGCTGCCGCACAGGACATGGCCGTGCTGGTGGTCGGTGTGGTTGCCGCCGATTTCGGTGCGGCCGGGGCCGCTGAACAGGGCCGCGCCCCGGGCGCCCGCCCCGTAGCGGGCGGCGAAGGCCTCCACCGTGTGAACGGCCCGGTCACGGGCCTGGTCCAGCCGCCGGGCGCTGCCGTCCAGGGCGTATAGGGCGGACAGGGCCTTGTCATGGGCCCCGTTTTTCAGGGCGGCCGCAAGCTGGGTACAGTCAGACATCGCTCTCACCTCATTTTTGCATTTGGGACCTCTGCCGTCCCAGAATTTGATACAATTCCACTTTACCACAGCAAGCAGTTTTTGGCAAGGACGGCTTGGGAAAAAACGCATGAAAGCGCCG
>CAMNQF010000044.1 GCA_946548895.1 uncultured bacterium
ATGGTGTCCATCATGCCGGGCATGGAGGCCCGGGCGCCGGAGCGGACGGAGACCAGCAGGGGGTTCTCCTTGTCGCCGAACTTCTTGCCGGTGATTTCCTCCATTTTGACGATATAGTCCATGATCTGCGCCTGGATCTCGTCGTTGATCTTCTGCCCGTCCTCGTAGTACTGGGTGCACGCCTCGGTGGTGATGGTGAAGCCCTGGGGCACGGGCAGGCCGATATTGGTCATTTCGGCCAGGTTGGCGCCCTTGCCACCCAGAAGCTCGCGCATATTGGCGTTGCCCTCTGAGAACAGGTAGACATATTTGTGAGCCATTGTACATTCCTCCAGTTTTGATTCGGATGTGCGGGGTTAGCGCGGGGGTGGGGTTGCGGGGTGAGGTTCAATGGTAATATTTTAGCAGAATACACAAGGATGGTCAAGGGAGAGTTGGGTATCTTTTCATGTTTTCCCAGCGGAATTTGACCTCTCCCGCTGTATGTGACAAATCACAAAAAACAGGTCTCCGCAGGGCGGAAGGATGTTTTCTGCGCTGAAATTTTGCGTTGATACAAAAAACTGTTGACAAAAACCGCGCTTATGCTATGCTGAAACCTGGAAATGAAACTATCAGGGATATGGAACGGCACAGTTTCCCGATTGTCAAAATCATGAAAGGGGAATCCAGGTATGGGCTATACCAAAGAGGACATTGTCCGCATCGTGCGGGAGGAGGACGTCAAGTTCATCCGAATGCAGTTCACCGACATCTTCGGCCAGCTGAAAAACGTGGCCATCACCGCCTCTCAAATCGAGAAGGCGGTGAACAACCAGATCATGCTGGACGGGTCGTCCATCGAGGGCTTCGTCCGCATCAACGAGTCCGACCAGTACCTCTGGCCCGATTTGGACAGCTTCGTGGTCTTCCCCTGGGAGCCCCAGCACGCCAAGGTGGCCCGGCTGATCTGCGACGTCCACAACCCGGACGGCTCCTCCTTTGTGGGCGACCCCCGGGGGGTGCTGGAGCGGGTGCTGGGCCGGGCCGGGGATATGGGCTATGACACCTTCAACGTGGGGTTGGAGGCGGAGTTCTTCCTGTTCCAGACCGACGAGGAGGGCAAGCCCACCACCAAGACCAACGACGAGGCGGGCTATTTTGACCTGGGCCCCCTGGACCACGGCGAGCCCACCCGGCGGCGCATCTGCCTGGCGCTGGAGCAGATGGGGTATGAGATCGAGGCCTCCCACCACGAGGTGGCCCCCGGCCAGCATGAGATCGACTTCAAGTACGCCCCCGCCCTGGAGTGCGCCGACAAGATCATGACCTTTAAGCTGGCGGTCAAGACCATCGCCCAGCGGGACAACCTCCACGCCACCTTTATGCCCAAGCCCATCTACGGCCTGGCGGGCAATGGGATGCACACCAATATGTCCCTGTTTCGGAATGGGAAGAACGTGTTCTTTGACGAGCACGGGGAAAAGGGGCTGTCCAGGGAGTGCTACTCCTTTATCGCGGGCATCCTGGCCCACATGAAGGGCATGGCCGCCGTCACCAACCCGCTGGTCAACTCCTACAAGCGGCTGGTGCCAGGTTTTGAGGCCCCCTGCTACATGGCCTGGTCCGCCTCCAACCGCTCCACCCTCATCCGCATCCCGGCCAGCCGGGGCCAGGGCACCCGGGTGGAGCTGCGCTGCCCCGACCCCGCCTGCAACCCCTATCTGGCGCTGGCTGTCTGCCTGGCGGCCGGGCTGGACGGCATCGCCAAGGGCATGACCCCGCCCCCGGAAGTGACGGAGAACATCTTTGATATGTCCGTGGCCACCCGCCGCCGCCGGGGCATCGAGGCCCTGCCGGGCTCCCTGGAGGAGGCCATCGCCGCCATGAGGAAGGACAAGTTGGTCATGAGCACGCTGGGCCAGCACGTCACCAGCCAGTACATCGCCGGCAAGGAGGCCGAGTGGGACGAGTACCGCACCCGTGTCTCCTCCTGGGAGCGGGACAAGTACATCATCAACTACTAAACCGCCGTCCAGGCGCATAGGCTCCCCTGTAAGGAGGGGAGCTTATGCGCTTTACCAAAATGCACGGCCTGGGCAACGACTACATTTTTTTGAACTGCATGGAGGGCGCGCCGGAGGACTTGCCCGGCCTGTCCCGCCGGCTGTCGGACCGCCACTTCGGCGTGGGGGGGGACGGCATCATCTGCGTGTGCCCGTCGAATCGGGCGGACTTCAAAATGCGGATGTTCAACGCCGACGGTTCCGAGGGGGCCATGTGCGGCAACGGCATCCGCTGTTTCGGCAAATACGTCTACGACAAGGGGCTGACGGACAAACAGCACCTGGCCATTGAGACCCCGGCGGGGGAGCGGGAGCTGTCCTTATTCCTCCAAAACGGGGTGGTGACGGGGGCGGCGGTGGGTATGGGCGTGCCAGTTTTGGGTGGCCCCGTGCCGCTGCTGCTGGGCGGGCGGGAATATGCCGCTATCCCCGTATCCATGGGCAACCCCCACGCGGTGGTGGAGGCGGACGACCCCGCCGCCCTGGACCTGAACGCCCTGGGCCCCCTGGCGGAGCGCCACCCCGCTTTTCCCCAGCCGGTGAACGTGGAATTTGTGCGTGTGCTGAACCGGCGGGAGCTGCAAATGCGGGTGTGGGAGCGGGGCAGCGGCGAGACGCTGGCCTGCGGCACCGGGGCGTGCGCCGCCGCGGCCGCCGTGATGTCCCGGGGAAAGCTGGACCGGGAGGCGGTGGTCCATCTGCCGGGGGGAGATCTGTCCGTCCGTTGGGAGGAAAAATCCGGCCATATGTTCATGACCGGCCCCGCCGCCGCCGTGTTTGATGGCGAAATTGCCGGTTGACCAGGCCGTTTTGCCTGTGTTACAATGATTTAACTAGATAAAGTGAAGGAGTGGTCCCCATGGCCCGCGTCAATCAGAACTTTCAGAAGCTCCCCGGAGGCTACCTGTTCCCGGAGATCGGCCGGCGGGTGCGGGCCTTTTCCGCCCAGAACCCGCCCATGCCCCTGATCCGCCTGGGCATCGGCGACGTGACCCAGCCCCTGGCCCCTGTGGTGGTGGACGCCATGGTAAAGGCGGCCAAAGAGATGGGGGAGAAGGAGACCTTCCGGGGCTACTGCGAGGAGACCTGCTGCGCCTACGACTTTCTGCGCTTTGCCATCCGGGACGACTACAAGGCCCGGGGGGTGGACATTGCCGACGACGAGATCTTTGTGTCCGACGGGGCCAAGAGCGACTGCGGCAGCATCGGGGACATCTTTGCCACGGACAATGTGGTGGCGGTGTGCGACCCGGTATACCCTGTCTACGTGGACACCAACGCCATGGCGGGCCGGGCCGGGGACTTCGACGGGGAGCGGTGGACCAACCTGGTCTATCTGCCCTGCACGGCGGACAACGGCTTCTTCCCCGGCCTGCCCGCGGGGGACCGGGTCCCGGACCTCATCTACATCTGCTCCCCCAACAACCCCACCGGGGCGGCGGCCACGAAGGACCAGCTGAAGGCGTGGGTGGACTACGCCAACGCCCACGGCAGCGTCATCCTGTTCGACTCCGCCTATGAGGCGTTCATCACCGAGCCGGACGTGCCCCACAGCATTTTCGAGGTGGAGGGGGCCAAGACCTGCGCCATTGAGTTCCGCTCCTTCTCCAAGTCCGCCGGATTTACCGGCGTCCGCTGCGCCTATACGGTGATTCCCAAGGCGCTGGAGCGGGAGGGCGTCTCCCTCCGGGCCCTGTGGAACCGCCGCCAGGGCAGCAGGTTCAACGGCGTGCCCTACGTGGTCCAGCGGGCGGCGGAGGCGGCCCTCAGTCCCGAGGGAAAGGCCCAGACGAAGCTGGCCATCGACTACTATAGGCACAACGCGCGGGTCGTCAAGGATGGGCTGTCCGCCGCCGGGCTGACGGTGTACGGCGGGGTGAACGCCCCCTATCTCTGGGTCAAGACCCCCGGCGGGATGCCGTCCTGGGACTTTTTCGACCTGCTGCTGAAGCAGGCCTGCGTCGTCACCACCCCCGGCGCGGGCTTCGGCCCCAGCGGGGAGGGCTACATCCGCATCACCGCCTTCGGGGATGGGGCCGCCACGGAAGAGGCGGTGCGGCGGATCGCGTCCGTCTTGAAATAACAACTTCATTCCGCGAAACAGCCGCCCGCCGGAGCTCCGGCGGGCGGCTGTTTTGCCTTTCTTTTGAGACGGCGGGGTTATTTGCCCCGCGCTGGAATATTGTGGGACACGCCCTCATAGGATTGGTGTGACAAAGGCGGTGAGCGGTATGGACGAAAGAAAACCCTGGGAACAGGCGGCGGCGGTGCTGCCGGGGCCCCTGCGGGAGGGCCTGCGTGCCCTGGGGGCGGACAGGCTGGAGGGGCTGGAGGAGCTGCGCCTGCGCCGGGGCTTCCCCATGACGGCGCTTTTTGGTACGGGGGAGGTGGACACGGACACGCCCCCCGTGGGGGAGGACGACCTGCGGCAGGCGGTGGAGAACGCCACCCAGTCCTCCGCCCACACGGCGCTGGACAAGGCCCGCCGGGGCTTTGCCACCCTCCGGGGGGGCCACCGCATGGGTATGTGCGGCACAGTGGTGAACCGGGAGGGCCGCGCGGCCGCCCTGCGGGAGCTGTCCTCCCTGTCCATCCGGGTGGCCAGGCCGGTGGTGGGGCTGGCGGGGCCCCTCCTGCGGCCGCTGACGGAGGAGGGCCGGTTTTTGAGCACCCTCATCCTGGCCCCGCCGGGGGCGGGCAAAACCACCCTGCTGCGGGATTTGGTCCGGGCCCTGTCGGACGGGGAGGCGGGGGAGCCCCTCCGGGTGTCGGTGGCCGACGAGCGGGGGGAGGTCGCCGCCCTGTGGCGGGGGGAGCCCCAGCTGTACGTGGGGCGGCACACCGACGTGCTGGACGGCTGCTCCAAGGCGGAGGGGCTGTCCATCCTCATCCGGGGGATGAACCCGCAGGTGGCGGCGGTGGACGAGCTGGGCGGCCCCGAGGACATCCAAGCCGCGGCGGAGGCGGCGGGGTGCGGCGTGGCGCTGATTGCCACGGCCCACGGGGCCGGGCTGGACGGCCTGCGCCGCCGCCCCGTATTCCGGGAGCTGCTGGCGCTGGGCGTGTTCCGGCGGGCGGTGGTGCTGGAGCGCCGGGGCGGGGCGCGGACGGCCCGGGTGGAGGGGCTGTCATGATGCGGCTGGCGGGGGCGGTGCTTGTGACCGCCGGATGCGGGGCCCTGGGGCTGGCGGGGACCGCCCGGCTGGACGGCCGGGTGCGGGACCTGGGAGAGCTGGCGGCTGGGCTGGGCGCCCTCCAGCGGGAGCTGGGCTGGCGGCTGGCCCCCCTGCCCGACGGGCTGGAGACGGCGGCCAGGGCCGCGCGGGGGCCGGCGGGGCAGTTTTTCTCCCAATGCGCCCGGGGGGCGGCCCTGCCGGACGGCAGGGCCTTCCAGGAGGTGTGGCGGGAGGGCTTGGAGACGGCGCCCCTCCGGCTCAAGCCGGAAGACCGGCGGCTGCTGGAACGGCTGGGGCCGGTGCTGGGCCGGTACGACGGGGACAGCCAGCGCCGCGCCCTGGAGGACGCGGCGGAGGGCCTGCGGGCCCTCTGGGGGGAGGCGGCGGACGACCGCCGCCGCCTGGGCCGGGTGTACGGCGTGCTGGGGGTGGCGGCTGGTCTGCTGTTGACCATTGTATTGCTGTAGGAGGCGCGGATAACGGCGGCCCCGGGGGAAATCCCCACATAGACGGCAGGGCGTCATTTTGGGAGTACATAGGAGGACTTGATGATGGACGTGGACCTCATTTTTAAAATCGCCGCCATCGGCATTTTGGTGTCGGTGCTCAACCAGGTGCTCACCCGGTCGGGCCGGGACGAAATGGCCACCATGACCACCCTGGTGGCGCTGGTGGTGGTGCTGATGATTGTGGTGCAGCAGATCAACGACCTGTTTACCCTGGTCAAGGACCTGTTTGGGCTGTGAGCGGAATCGTCAAGATCGCGGCGGCGGCGGTGGCGGCGGCGCTGTGCGCGGTGGTGGTGCGCCGCCAGTCGCCGGAGCTGGCCCTGGCCCTGGGGATCGGGGCGTGCGCGCTGGTGGTGCTGTCCTGTTCGGGGGCGCTGTCCGATGTGGTGCGTCTGGCGGACAAGCTGGCCCAGACCGGGGGGCTGTCCGCCCAGGTGGTGGAGCCGGTGATGAAAACGGCGGGCATCGCAATCGTCACCCGGCTGGCGGCGGACTTCTGCAAGGACGCCAAGGAGGGTGGGCTGGCCTCGGCGGTGGAACTGGCGGGGACAGCCCTGGCCCTGGCGGCGGCGCTGCCCCTGATGACGGCGGTGCTGGATGTGCTCACACGGCTGCTGTAGGGAGGAGGAAGCGCGTGAAGAGATTTTGGGCGGCCGCGCTGGCGCTGGCCCTCCTGCCCTTTCTGTGGACGCCCGCCCGGGCCCTCACCGGCCGGGAGGCGCTGGAGCGGCAGGAGGAGCTGGCGGACGTGGACGGGCTCCGGCGCGCGGCGGAGGAGAGCGGTGGCGGGGCGGAGTACGGCGCCACGCTGGACGAGGGGCTGGAGGGGCTGCTGGACACGGGCACCAAAGAGCTGGGAAGCGCGGCGCGCCGGGCGGCCCGGTCGGCGGCGCTGCTGCTGGTGATCCTGATGTTCTGCGCCCTGGCGGAGTCGGCGGGGGAGCTGGGCAGGGGGGGCGTGAAAGCCGCTTCCCTGGCGGGCACGCTGGCGGTGGCGGCGGTGGCGGTGGCGGACGTGAACTCCCTGCTGGGCCTGGGTACGGGGGCGATTGAGAAAATGAGCTCCTTTGCCGCCGTGCTGCTGCCCACGGTGGCGGCGGTGACGGCGGCCACAGGGGCGGTGACCGGGGCGGCGGCCCGGCAGCTGGCGGCGGCGCTGTTCTCCGACCTGCTCATCGGGCTCATCAACGGCCTGCTGGTGCCCCTGCTGTACGGTTATATCGCCGCCTCGGTGGCCCAGGCGGCGCTGGGAAGGGAGGAGCTGAAGCGGATGGCGGATCTGCTGAAGTGGACGGTGACCACCCTGATTACCGTGGTGATGACCGCCTTTGTGGGCTATCTGGCCGCCAGCGGCGTGGTGGCTGGGACGGCGGACGCGGCGGCGGTGAAGGCCGCCCGGTTTGCCATCTCCGGGTCCATCCCGGTGGTGGGGGGCATTCTGTCCGACGCGGCGGAGACGATACTGGCCTCGGCGGGGGTGCTCCGGGGGACGGTGGGGGTGTTCGGCATGGTCACGGTGCTGGGCCTGTGTCTGACGCCCCTGCTGCGGCTGGCGGTGCACTACCTGGCCTATAAGCTGGCGGCGGCGCTGGCCTCCGCCTTCGGCGGGGGGCCGGCCTGCACCCTGGTGGACCGGCTCAGTTCCGCCTTCGGGCTGGTGCTGGGGATGACGGGGGCCTGCTGCCTGCTGCTGCTCATCACGCTGGTGTCCTGCGTGTCGGTGGCCGCGTCATGACGGCCTTTGTGCGCGCGTGGCTGCTGGGGGTGACGGCGGCGGCGCTGGTGCTGGCCCTGGCGGAGACGCTGGCCCCGGAGGGGGGCGCGAAAAAGGCGTGCCGGCTGGCAGGGGGAATGGCCCTGCTGCTGGCGGCCATGGGGCCCGTGGCGGGGGTGCTGGACGGCTCCGCCCTCACCCGGGCCGTGGACGGCTGGCGGAACCGGGCCCAGCGCTATGAGGAGGAGCTGGAGGAGCGGAACGAGCGGCTCTATCTGGCTATCATAGAGGAGGAAACCGCCGCATATGTTATGGACAAGGCGAGACAGCTGGGCTTTGAATGTGCGGCGGAGGTGACCTGCGGCTATGACGAAGAGGGCGTGCCCTGTCCTTGGGAGGTCTCCGCCCGGGGGGCGTGGACACAGCGGCAGCGGGAGGAACTGGAACGCCTGCTGGAAGAGGAGCTGGGCGTACCCGCCCAGCGGCAGCATTACGAGGAGATACGGCCATGAAATTCCAATGGAAGCCGCCCCGGGCGGAGCAGGTGTGGAAGCTGCTGGACAAATACAAATTTGTGCTGCTCCTGCTGGCGGCGGGGCTGGCGCTGCTGCTGTGGCCCGCCGGGGAGCGGGAGGAGACCGTGCCCGCCGGAACCGGCGAAGGGCTGGGGGACTTCGACCTGGAGGCGCTGGAGGAGAAGCTGTCCCGCGCCCTGTCCCAGGTGGAGGGGGCGGGGCAGGTGACGGTAGTGCTCACGCTGCGGAGCGGGGTAGAGCAGGTGCCCCTCACCGACCGCTCCACGTCCACGGGGGAGCGGGGGAGCAGCGTGGAGGAGAAGACAGTGGTGATCAACACCGGCTCCGGCCAGCAGGCGGCGGTGCGCGTGGAGCGCTGCCCGGCGTTCCAGGGGGCGGTGGTGGTGTGCCCCGGGGGGGACCGGGCGGAGGTCCGGCTCCTGTTGACACAGGCGGTGTCGTCCCTCACCGGGCTTGGGGCGGATAAAATCACGGTTTGCAAAGGAAGCGCGGAGCCGCCGTGAGCAGCGCGGATGGAGCGGAGCGAAAACAAAAGCCCAGGGCCAGCCGCGCTGGACCGGGTTTTGTTTGAGACGCAGCGAAGCCGCGCGCCGCGAACAGGCGCAGCGTGACAGCGTCGGGGCAAGCTGCGTATCGCTTGCTTTTGCCTGACGGCAAAAGCTCGCTCACTTCGCTGCCCCTCCTTTCCCCGCAAAGCCTGAGGGGCGGCTTTGTGGGGGCCCCGTGGGGCGGAGCGAATATTGAATTTTTGGGAGGTACGGAATCATGAGTGTGTGGAAACGAAATGCGGTTGTGGTGGCCATCGTGCTGTTTGTGGGGGCCGCGGTATACCTCAACTGGTCCTATGGCCGGGAGGCGTCGGCGGCGGGCGGCAGCGGCGAGGGGGGTGGAAGGCTGCTGGGCCAGGCGGCCCTGGTGAACGGCAAGGACGACAAGCAGACCGGGGACGGCATGGGGGCCCAGTCCTCCGCTTCTCCCAGCGCGGATCCCTCCGCCGTTCCCAGCGCCGCCGGGGAGAGCACAGGATATTTCTCCTCCGCGCGGCTCAACCGCCAGCAGGCCAGGGACAGCGCCCTCCAGCTCCTCCAGCAGGCGGCGGCGGACGCGGGGGCCCAGCAGGACATCATCGACGAGGCCAACGCTTCCATCCAGGCCATGGCGGCGGTGACCATGTCGGAGGCCCAGGTGGAGAACCTGGTGACGGCCAAGGGCTACGGCGACTGCGTGTGCTTCATCAACGACAACAGCGCCAGTGTGGTGGTGTCGTCCACGGAAAACGGACTGAGCCAGAACGACGTGACGAAGATCATGGAGATTGTCAAGGAGAAAACCGGCCTGACGGCGGATAAGATCACGGTGATTGAAACGGAGCCGTAAGCGTTGAGCCGCCGTGAGCGGTGCGAACAGGCGAAGCGCGGCAATGGCGCCCGGCCGCGCGGCCGGCGGGCAAAATAAGGATTGTAATTTATGAGACAGGGTGATATAATAGCCTCAGCATGGAAGAAGGAGCGTGAGGCGAATATGGCCGAAGGCAGGGAATATATCTCCCACGAGAGCGAGCTGGGCAGCGTCAGCATTTCCGAGGAGGTGCTCACCATCATCGCCGCCGCCGCCGCGGTGGACGTGGAGGGAGTCAGCTCCCTGGGGTCTGGGTTGAGCAGCGAGGGCGCAGCCGGCGCCAACCGCAAGGCGCTGACCAAGGGCGTGCGCCTGGTGGTGGAGGACGAGCGGGTCACCGTGGACCTGTCCATTCTGGTGCGGTACGGCTATGTGGTCACCGATGTGGCCAAGGGCGTGCAGGAGGCGGTGTTCAGCGCCGTGGAGAACACCAGCGGGCTGGAAGTGGCCCAGGTCAACGTCACCGTGGTGGGCGTAACCTTCCAAAAGTAACCAGCGCCATCCAGGAGCCGGGGCACGAGCCCCGGCTCCTTTTCCTGCGCGCCCCGGGAAATTTCAAAAAGGGGTTTCTTTTTTTCGCTCCTTCGTGTATAATGGAGCGAATATACAAAATGGGTTTCTGTGCCCAACGAGACGCGCCCCGGCGGTCCCCGCCGGGAGGAGGAGGAGTCCCCATGAACAGAAGCACGGCCCGGGAGATTGCCGTCCACTTCGCCTTTGAGCTGGCCTTTTCCGACGAAAAGGCGGACCAGCTGCTGAAGCGGGAGCTGACGGAGGAGGCCTTTGCCCAGCGGGCCCAGGATGAGCCCATATACGCCCAGTTCCCGGACCGGGGGGCGCTGGAATACATCACCAAACTGGTGCGGGGGGTGGGCAGCCACGGCGCCGAGCTGGATGGTTACACCGCCAAATACGCCAAAGGGTGGAAGTTCTCCCGCATCGACCGGGTGGCCTCCGCCATCATGCGGGTGGCCATGTATGAGATCCTGTATATGCCGGACATCCCCAACCGGGCGGCCATTAACGAGGCGGTGGAAATCGCCAAGAAATACCTGGATGACGATGTGGTCAAGTTTATCAACGGCATTCTGGGGTCCTTTGTGCGCACGGAAGTGCCGGAGCAGGAGTGAGCCATGGACAAGCTGTGCCTGGGCTTTGACACCAGCAATTACACCACCTCCGCCGCCGTGTTCGGCGGGGGGACCGCGGAAAACCGGGGAAAGCTGCTCACCGTGCCCGAGGGGGCGCTGGGCCTGCGCCAGAGCGACGCCCTGTTTCAGCACGTGAAGCGGCTGCACCGAATGGTGGAGCGGCTCCGGGCCGACGGGGCCATGGGGCGGATCGCCGCCGTGGGGGCGTCCACCCGGCCCCGGGAGGTGGAGGGCTCCTATATGCCCTGCTTCCTGGTGGGCGAGGGACAGGGCCGGACGCTGGCGGCGGCGCTGGGGGTGCCTTTTTACCCCTGTTCCCACCAGCAGGGCCATGTGGCGGCGGCGGCCTGGTCGGCGGGCCGGGAGGATCTGCTGGACAGGCCCCATCTGGCCTGGCACCTGTCCGGCGGCACCACGGAGCTTTTAAAGGTGGAGCCGGAGGGCCATACCGTCCGGGCAGAGATCGTGGGCGGCACCAGCGACATCGCCGCCGGCCAGCTGGTAGACCGAACCGGCGTGCTGCTGGGCCTGCCGTTCCCGGCGGGGAAGGCGCTGGACGCGCTGTACCCCGAGGCGGACGGCGCCAGCTTCTTCCGGGTAAAGCTGAACGGCCTGACCTTCTCCCTGTCCGGCATGGAGAACAAAGTCAAGGAGCTGTTGGAGCGGGGGGAAAAGCCCGCCAATATCGCCCGGTTTGCCATCGACACCATTATGAACGTACTGCTCCGGGCCACCCAGGAGGCGCAGAAGCGCTGGCCCGGCCTGCCGGTGCTGTGCTCCGGCGGGGTGGCCTCCAACCGGCAGATCAGGGCGGCCATGGAGGCAATTTGCGGCGCGGTGTTCGCCCAGCCCCAGTACGCCGCCGACAACGCCTTGGGGGTGGCCATCCTGGCCAGCCGGGCGCTGGAGCGGGGGGTGCCGGCGTGAATACAGCGAATATTCCTGTCTATACTGTATCACAGGTGAACGGCTACCTGAAGGGCCTGATGGACGGGGATCCCCTGCTCACCGGCCTGCTGGTGCGGGGGGAGGTGTCCAACTACAAGTGCTATCCCTCCGGCCACCACTATTTTTCCCTGAAGGACGGGCAGAGCACCCTGAAGTGCGTCATGTTCCGGGGGGACGCGGTCCGGCTCCGCTTCCGCCCCGCCAACGGGATGGAGGTGGCCGCCTTCGGCCGGGTATCCGTGTTTCCCCGGGACGGGCAGTACCAGCTCTACTGCACCGAGCTGATTCAGGATGGCCAGGGGGCGCTGGACGCCGCCTTCGAACGGCTCCGCCGCCGGCTGGAGGAGGAGGGGCTGTTCGCGCCGGAGAACAAGAAGCCCGTGCCCAAGTACCCGGAGAAGATCGCCCTGGTCACCTCTCCGGCGGGCAAGGCGGTGCGGGATATGCTGCGGGTGCTGGGGGCCCGGTGGCCGCTGGCGGAGGTGCTGGTGGCTCCCGCCCGGGTGCAGGGCGAGGGGGCGGCGGAGGAGATCGCCGCCGCCATCCACCGGCTGAACAACCGGGCGGACATCGACCTCATCATCACCGGGCGGGGGGGCGGCTCCCGGGAGGAGCTGTGGGCCTTTAATGAGGAAGTGGTGGCCCGGGCCATCGCCGTGTCCAACATCCCGGTGATCTCCGCCGTGGGCCACGAGCCCGACGTGACCATCGCCGACTACGCGGCGGACCTGCGGGCGGGCACCCCCTCCATCGGGGCGGAGCTGGCCGTCCCGGACCAGAAGGCGGAGCTGGCCCGGCTGGAGCAGCTGCACCGGCGGCTGGCCCTGGCGCTCCAGTCCAAGCTGGCCCTGGCCCGGCGGGAGCTGGACCGCCTGCAGGGAAGCCGCGCCCTGCGCAATATCAAAACCCCTGTCCAGGACCGGCAGCAGGCGCTGGACGGCCTGTGCCGCCGCATGGCGCTGGCCCTTCGGGGCGGCGTGGACCGGGGCCGCCACGCGCTGAATGCCCAGGCGGGGCGGCTCCCCCTGGCGGCGCGGGCCCAAACGGCGAAAGAGAGGGCCCGGCTGGGCCGCGTGGCGTCGGGACTGGACGCCATGAGCCCGCTGAAAGTGCTGGGCCGGGGCTATGCCATCACCCGAAAGGGAGAGGACGTGGTGTCGTCCATCACACAGGTCCGGCAGGGGGACCGGGTGGACCTGCTGGTGTCCGACGGCGTGCTGAAATGCGCCGTTGAGGGGAAGGAGGAGCGGACGTGGCGGTAAAAAAGCAATCCTTTGAGGAGTCCATGCTCCGGCTGGAGGCCATCGTGGACCAGCTGGAGAAGGGCGAGTGCGGACTGGACCAGTCCCTCAAGCTGTTTGAGGAGGGGACCGAGCTGGCGGGCCAGTGCCGGGAGCTGCTGGACAAGGCGGAGCAGAAGGTGAACCTCCTGCTGGCCGGCGGCCAGGAGGCCCCCTTTGAGGAGGGGGAAACCGATGAGCTTTGAGCGGGAATACCAGGCGGCGCTGGCCCTGGTGGAGGGCGGGCTGCGGAACAGTTTTTTGGAGCGGATGGACGGCCCCTTCCGGGAGCTGCCGGAGGCCATGCGGTACAGCCTGCTGGCGGGGGGCAAACGGGTGCGGCCTGTTTTGACCTTAAAGTTCTGCGAGGCCCTGTGCGGGGACATGGAACCCGCTCTGGACTACGCCTGCGGCGTGGAAATGCTCCACACCTATTCCCTGATCCACGACGACCTGCCCTGCATGGACAACGACGGCCTGCGCCGGGGCAAGCCCACCTGCCACGTGAAGTACGGCGAGTGGCTGGCCCTGCTGGCGGGGGACGCGCTGCAGGCCGCCGCCTTTGAGCGGCTGGCCGCGTCCAGGCGGACGGACCCGGCGGCAAACGGCAGGGCCTGCGCCATTCTGGCGGGGGCGGCTGGCTGCGGGGGGATGTGCGCGGGGCAGTACCTGGACATCAAGTGGGAGGGCCGGAAGCTGGGCGCGGACGAGCTCGACCAGATCGACGGCTGGAAAACCGGCGCCCTGCTGGAGGCGGCCTGCCTGCTGGGGCTGACGGCCTCCCCGGCGGAGCCCGCCCCGGACCAGTGGGCGGCGGCGGAGCGGTATGCCCGCCATCTGGGGGCGGCCTTCCAGATCCGGGACGATATGCTGGACGTGGAGTCCACCACGGAGGAGCTGGGCAAGCCCGTCGGCTCCGACGCGGAGAACGGGAAAAACACCTATGCCGCCTGTTACGGCCTGGACAAGTGCCGGGAGCTGGTGGCGGAGCTGACGGAACAGGCCAAGCAGAGCGTGCGCGGTGCCTTCGAACGGCCGGATTTTTTGTGCGCCCTGGCCGATTCCCTGGCAAAACGGATAAACTGAGAGGGAGCGCGGCAAAAGGGCCGCGAAGTTCCCGAAGCATAGAGGAGAGATGCGTGATGATTCCGGTACTGTTGATTGCCATCGCCGCCTGGGCCATCGCCCAGGTGCTGAAGCTGCTGATCGCCACGGCGGTATACCGAAAATTTGACATCACCTATCTCACCACGGGGGGCGGTATGCCCAGCTCCCACTCGGCGCTGGTGTGCGCCGCCGCCGTGTCCTGCGGCATGAGCGCCGGGTTTGACGCCCCGGTGTTCGCCATCGCGGCGGTGCTGGCCTTCATCGTCATGTATGACGCGGCCCACGTCCGCCGGGAGACGGGGGAGCAGGCCAAGGTGCTCAACTATATCATCCACAACTGGGAGGAGTTCAAGCCGGAGAGCTTTGAGCGGGATTTCAAAGAGCTCATCGGCCACACCCCTTTTCAGGTGGCGGTAGGCGCGGTGCTGGGCGTCGCGGTGGGCTTTGCGGGCAGCTTCATCAGGCTTGAGTTTTGAAAGGAAGTGCGGCCATGGGGCCCGAGCAGCTGAATACCCTCACCGACCTCCAGGCGAAGATGCTTTGCGACCAGCTGCGGGAGCAGATCATCGCCAGCGTGTCTAAGACCGGGGGGCATTTGGCGTCCAGCCTGGGGGTGGTGGAGGCCACGGTGGCCGTCCACCGGGTGTTCGACCTGGAGAGCGACCGGCTGGTGTTCGATGTGGGGCACCAGTGCTATGCCCACAAGATCCTGACCCAGCGGGGGGGGCAGATGGACACCTTGCGCAAGCTGGGGGGGCTGTCCGGCTTTCCCAAGCCCCGGGAGCACCGGGCGGACGCCTTTATCGCGGGCCACGCCTCCAACGCGGTGTCGGTGGCCCTGGGCATGGCCCGGGCCCGGACGCTGAACCGGGAGGACTACTGTGTGCTGGCCATGCTGGGGGACGGGGCCATGACCGGCGGGCTGGCCTATGAGGGCCTGTCCGACGCCGGGCAGAGCGGGGAGCAGCTGGTGGTTATCCTCAATGACAACGGGATGTCCATCACCAAGAACGTGGGCGGCGTGGCCCGCCACCTGGCCCAGCAGCGGCTGAAGCCCCAGTACCTCCAATTCAAAAAGGTGTACAAGCGGGTCACCGGGGCCACGGCGGTGGGCCGGGGTCTGTACCGTTTTACCCATAACGCCAAGCAGGCGGTGAAAAACGCGGTGCTGCACTGCAGTATGTTCGAGGATATGGGATTTACATATCTTGGCCCGGTGGACGGCCACGATGTGAACTACCTCACCCGGCTGCTGCGGTACGCCAAGGAGCTGAACTGCCCCGTGCTGCTCCACATCAAGACCGTCAAGGGAAAGGGATACCCTCCGGCGGAGAAGGAGCCGGACCGCTTCCACGGGGTGGGGCCCTTCCGCGTGGAGGACGGGACCCCCTTGTATCCGGGCGGGGAGGGCTTCTCCTCCGTGTTTGGGGAGACGCTGTGCCAGCTGGCCCGGGAGCGGGACGACGTGGCGGCCATCACCGCCGCCATGCCCGACGGCACGGGTTTGGTGGGCTTTTCCAGGGAATTCCCGGACCGGTTTTTCGACGTGGGCATCGCGGAGGGCCACGCCATCGCCATGGCGGCGGGCATGGCCAAGCAGCGGGCGGTGCCGGTGGCGGCCATCTACTCCACCTTCCTGCAAAGGGCCTACGATATGCTCATCCATGACGTGGCCATTCAGGGCCTCCACGTGGTGCTGTGCGTGGACCGGGCCGGGCTGTCCGGGGAGGACGGAGAGACCCACCACGGCGTGTTTGACGCGGCCTATCTCAGCTCGGTGCCCGGCATGAAGATTTACTGCCCCGCCAGCTTTGAGGAGCTGCGGGCCATGCTCCGCTACGCCGTGGAGAAGTGCCGGGGCCCGGTGGCGGTGCGCTACCCCAAGGGGGGCGAGGGGGAGTTTCGGGCCCTGTGCGGCGTCGAGGGGGCCAGCGTCATCCGGCCCGGGACGGACGTGACCATCGCCGCCTACGGCACCATGGTCAACGAGGCGCTGGAGGCCGCCCGCCTGCTGGAGGAAAAGGGCAGGTCCGCCCAGGTGGTGAAGCTGAACAGCATCGCGCCCTTGGATGTGGACACCGTGGCCGCCTGCGCCCAAAAGACCGGGGCGCTGGTGGTGGCGGAGGAGTGCGTGGACGCGGGGTGCGTGGGGCGGCGGCTGGCCGCCGAGTTTGCCCTGCGGGGCGCGGCCGGCGTGAGGCTGGCCCTGGTGAACCTGGGGGACCGCTTCGTCCAGCACGGGACGGTGGCGGAGCTGCGCCAGCTGTGCGGTATTGACGGCGCGTCGGTCTGCCGCCGGGCGCTGGAGGTGATGGACCGTGGCTAAAAAGCGCGTGGACCTGCTGCTGGTGGAGCGGGGGCTGGCGGACACCCGCCAGAAGGCCCAGGCCCTCATCATGGCGGGGCAGGTGTACACCGGGGAGCGCCGGTGCGACAAGGCAGGCCTCACCCTGGAGGAGGGCGCGCCCTTGGAGGTCCGGGGCGGGCTGCGCTACGTCAGCCGGGGGGGCCTGAAGCTGGAGAAGGCCATGCGGGTTTTTCCCATCACCTTGGCCGGAAAAACCGCCGCCGATATCGGGGCGTCCACCGGCGGCTTCACCGACTGTATGCTGCAAAACGGCGCGGCGAAGGTGTACGCTGTGGATGTGGGCTACGGCCAGCTGGCCTGGTCCATTCGGAACGACCCCCGGGTGGCGTGTTTAGAGCGCACCAACGCCCGCTATCTGACGGCGGAGCAGATCCCGGAGCCGCTGGACTTCGCCTCCATCGACGTGTCCTTCATCTCCCTGGGGCTGATTCTGCCCGCCCTGCGGCCGCTGATGGGGCCGGGGGGGCAGGCCGCCGCCCTGGTGAAGCCCCAGTTCGAGGCGGGAAGGGACAAGGTGGGCAAAAAGGGGGTGGTCCGGGATCCGGCGGTGCATTTGGAGGTGCTGGAACGCTTCCTGGACCACGCCGCCCAGGCGGATTTCTCTGTGCTGGGCCTGGATTTCTCCCCCATCCGGGGACCGGAGGGCAACATTGAATACCTGGGCTTTCTGCGCGCGGGAGCCGGGGAGAGCGGCGAATTTGATTTGAAGGAATTGGTGGCGCGGTCCCACCGGGCGCTGGAGGGAGAGGGAGCATGAAAATTGTACTCAGCCCCAATCCCTACCGGGACCGGGGCCTGCGCGCGGCCCAGGCCGCCCAGCGTGTTCTGGAAAACGCGGGAGCGCAGGCCGCCATCTGCCTGCCCTTTGAGGTAGAGCAGGGGGGCGGCAGGCTGGACCTGCCCCCGGGCGTGGCGCTGGGCAGCCTGGACGAGGAGCTGGCGGACGCCGATGTATTGGTGTGCTTTGGCGGGGACGGGACCATCCTCCACGCCGCCCACGAGGCCAACGCCCGGGGCATCCCCGTGCTGGGGGTGAACCTGGGCAGCGTAGGGTTCATGGCGGAGCTGGAGCACGGGGAATTGTCCCTGCTGGCCCGGCTGGCCAACGGGAAATACGGCATTGAGCGGCGGATGATGCTGGATGTGTGCGTTCGCCGGGAGGGCCGGGTGGTGTTCTCCGACCACGCCCTCAACGACGCGGTGGTGACCAAGGGCGCGGTGGCCCGGGTGCTGGATTTGGAGGTCACCGGGGACCGGGTGACCATTTCCTCCTTCACTGGGGACGGGCTGGTGGTGTCCACCCCCACCGGCTCCACCGCCTACTCCATGGCGGCGGGGGGGCCCATTGTGGAGCCCACCGCGGCCAACATCATCATTGCCCCCATCTGCGCCCACTCCCTCCACGCCAAGCCCTTCGTGCTGGACGCCAGCCGGTCGGTGGGGGTGCGGCTGGCCCCGGGGAGCAAAAAAACCGCCTATCTTTCGGTGGACGGGGGCAGGGCGTTCCGGGTGCTGTCCGGGGACTGGGTGGAGTGCCGCCGGTCCCGGCAGACCACCCAGATGGTGAAGCTCACCGGGCGAAGCTTTTACGAGCGCATCAATCAAAAGCTGGGAAAGGCGTGAGGAAATTGAAGGCCAAGCGGCAGTCGGAAATTCTGCGGATCATTCACGAACAGGACATCGAGACCCAGGAGCAGGTGCTGGACCATCTGCGCCGGTGCGGCATCCGGGCCACGCAGGCCACCATTTCCCGGGACATCAAGGAGCTGAACCTGGTGAAGCAGCCGGGGGAGGGGGGCAGCTACCGCTATGTGGTGTCCGCCGCCCTGCCGCCCCGCCGGGCCGCCGCCGGACGGCTCCAGAACATCTTCCGGGAGGGGGTCACATCCTGCGACGTGGCCCAGAACATCGTGGTGGTCAAGACCATGCCCGGCCTGGCCCCCGCCGCCGGGGCCGCCCTGGACGGCATGGAGCTGGAGGGGCTGGTGGGCTCCCTGGCGGGGGACGACACGGCCATCCTCATCATGCGCACCAATCAGGTGGCGGAGGAGCTGGCCCGGGAGATTGAATCCATGCTGGAAGGGTGAGTAATCGTGCTCAGCTTGCTGCATATTGAGAACATCGCGGTGATTTCCCAGGCGGATATCACCTTTGACAAGGGGTTCAACGTTCTCACCGGCGAGACCGGCGCGGGCAAATCCATCGTCATCGACGCCATCGGCGCCATTATGGGGGAGCGGGCCAGCCGGGACATGATCCGCACCGGGGCCAAGTCCGCCCGGGTTTCCGCCCTGTTCCGGGACCTGCCCGCCTTGCCCTGGTTTGAGGAGCAGGGGACCGGCCCCGATGAGAACGGGGAGCTGCTGATTGAGCGGTCCATTCAGGGTGACGGCAAAAATGTGTGCCGGGTGAACGGCAGGCCCCTGCTGGTCACCCAGCTGCGGGAGCTGGGCCAGCAGCTGGTGAACGTCCACGGCCAGCACGACGGCCAACAGCTGCTGGACGAGGAGCGCCACCTGGGCTATCTGGACAGCTTCGGAAGGACGGAGGAGGAGCTGTCGGCCTTTGCCGCCGCCTATCACCGGGTGCGGGAGCTGCGCCGGGAGATGGAAGCCCTCCAAATGGACGACGGGGAGAAGGCCCGGCGGATGGATACCCTGACCTACCAGATTGAGGAGCTGGAGGGCGCCCGGCTGAGGGAGGGCGAGGACGAGGAGCTGTCCCAGCGGCGGGAGGTGCTGCGCAACGCCGAGCGGCTCACCGACGCGGTGGACGGAGCCTGGCAGGCCCTCACCGGCGGAGAGGACGGCGAGGGGGCGGTTTCCCTGCTGATGGAGGCGGAAAACCGCCTGGCCCAGGGGGGGCGGTACAGCGGCGAGCTGCGGGAGCTGTCGGAGAAGGCGGCCCAGCTGCGCTGTGACGCGGACGACCTGGCGGAGCTGGTCCGGGACCTGCGGGGGACGCTGGACTTCTATCCCGGGGAGCTGGACGAGATTGAGGAGCGGCTGGACCGGCTGTACCGGCTGAAAAAGAAGTACGGCGGCACGGTGGCGGAGATGCTGGCCTACCTGGAGAAGTGCCGCCAGGAGCTGGACGACATTCAATTCTCCGAGGACCGCATCGCGCGGCTGGACAAGGAGCTGAAAAAGGCCCTGGCGGAGGCGGTGAAGCTGGGGGAGAAGCTGTCCGCCCGGCGCCGCAAGGCGGCGGAGGAGCTGGCGGGGCGCATCCAGTCCGAGCTGAAGGCGCTGGATATGCCCAAGGTGCGGTTTCAGGTGGAGTTCGCCCCCAAGGACGCCCCCGACGGCATGGACGCCACCGGCATGGACACGGTGCGTTTCCTCATGTCCGCCAACCTGGGGGAGGGGTTGAAGCCCATTAACCGGATCGCGTCCGGCGGCGAGCTGTCCCGGATCATGCTGGCGCTGAAAAATGTGCTGGCGGAGACGGAGCAGGTGACAACCCTCATCTTTGACGAGGTGGACACAGGCGTGTCCGGCCGGGCGGCGGTGAAGGTGGCCCGGAAGCTCTATGAGGTGTCCAAGGGCCGGCAGGTGCTGTGCGTCACCCACCTGCCCCAGATTGCCGCCATGGGGGACGTGCATTTCTCCGTGGAGAAGGGAGAGCGGGACGGCCGCACCTTTACCCAAGTGGAGCGGCTGGACCGCCCTCAGCGCCGGGAGGAGCTGGCCCGCCTCAGCGGGGGGCAGGCCACGGCGGTGATGCTGGAGGGCGCTGAGGAGCTGCTGGCCACGGCGGAAGACTACAAGACGGGGGCCAAAAAGAAGAGATGATTCAGGGAATATTTTTTGACGTGGACGGGACGATGGTGTCCTTTCGGCAGAAATTTGTGTCCGACCGGCTGCTGGCAGACCTGGCCGCCCTGCGGGAGCGGGGGATCAAGCTGTTTCTCAGCACGGGGCGGGCCCTGCAGGACCTGGAGAATACGGGGATGCTCCGAGACGCCCGGTTCGACGGCTTTGTCACCCTGGGCGGGCAGTATTGCTGCGACGGGGCGGGGGTCCCCTTCCGGGACGCGCCCATCGCCCGGTCCGACCTGCGTGGGGCCTATGAGGTGTTCAAGGCCCACCCGGAGCTCCCGGCGGTGATGGAGGGCAACGGGGAGAGCTACCTCACCACAATCAACGACCGGGTGCGGCAGGTGTACGAGTTTCTCCACACCCAGCTCTACCCGGTGCGGGACCCGGCGTGGCTGCTGGAGGGCAAGGTGTACCAGCTGGCTCCCTTCGTCACCCCTGAGGAGGAAGGCGTATTCCTGTCTGCCATGCCCGGCTGCAAAAGCACCCGCTGGCATACCGAGGGCATCGACATCCTGCCCCGGGACGGCGGCAAGGGGGCGGGGGTCCGGGCGGCCATGGAGCGGTACGGCCTGGCCCGGGAGGAGATTATGGCCTTCGGCGACGGGGAGAACGACATGACCATGCTGGCGGAGGCCGGGGTGAGCGTGGCCATGGGCAACGGGGACCAGGCGGTGAGGGACATGGCGGACTATGTCACCGCCGCGGTGGAGGAGGACGGCATCTCCCAGGCCCTGCGCCGCTTTGGCCTGCTTCCCGGATAAAAAGGGTTTGACAAACTGTGCTTGATGTGATATCATCCTGTCAATGCGTGGATGAGGACCAGTAGCCATCGGTTTCCTGCCCAGAGAGCCCCCGTTTCGGTGAGAGGGGGAGAGGGGCCCTTGGCGAATACCCCTCGGAGCGGCCGCCTGAACGGGAGCGATTTCCCCAGTAGGGCCGGACGGGTGCGCCCGGTACAGCGCCGGGGTCCTGCTGGGGACTCCCTGAGGCCGTTTTTGTGAGAAGGCGGCAAAACAGAGGTGGTACCGCGAGTTTTCGCCCTCTGTCCCAAGGGGACAGGGGGCGTTTTGATGCAAAAGGAGAAATAAAATGGAGCACAGAGTATTTGGCGCGCCCCGGCCGGGGCTGGAGTATTGGGACCGGCCCGGCGCCTACGGCATCGCCTTTGACAATCGGGGCCGGGCGGCGGTGGTCCACTGCGAGGGCAAGGGCTATTTCCTCCTGGGGGGCGGTATAGAGCCGGGAGAGGACGAGGACGCCTGCATCTGCCGGGAGGTCCTGGAGGAGACGGGATATACGGTGACGGTGGGGGAAAAGGTCTGCATCGGGGAGCAGTATGCCGTTATGAGCTCGGGGCGGCCCTTCCATCCCATCGGGCACATCCACCTGGCGCAGCTGGGGGAGAAGGTGGCCGAGCCTGTGGAGACGGACCACACCCTGATCTGGATGCCGGTGGAGGAGTTCCAGGGGACCGCCTTTGCGCATTATCAAGCCTGGGCCATGGGATTGGCCTGGGAGCTCTACCAAAAACGACAAAAGGAGAAAAAATCATGACGATTTACGACGAACTTGTGGCCCGGGGCCTGGTGGCCCAGGTGACCAGCGAGGACGAGGTCAAGAACCTCATCAACAACGGCAAGGCCACCTTCTATATCGGCTACGACTGCACGGCGGACAGCCTGACGGCGGGGCATTTTGTGACCCTCACCCTGATGAAGCGGCTCCAGCAGGCGGGCAACAAGCCCATCGCCCTCATCGGCGGCGGCACCACCACCATCGGCGACCCCTCCGGCCGCACCGATATGCGGAAAATGCTCACCCGGGAGGACATCAACCACAACGCCGAGTGCTTCAAGCGCCAGATGGCGCGGTTCATCGACTTCGGGGAAGGCTCCGGCCAGGCCATGATGCTGAACAACGCCGACTGGCTGCTGGACCTCAACTACGTGGACCTGCTGCGGGAGGTGGGGGCCTGTTTCTCGGTGAACAATATGCTCCGGGCGGACTGCTACAAGCAGCGCATGGAAAAGGGTCTGTCTTTCCTGGAGTTCAACTATATGATTATGCAGTCCTACGACTTTTACCATATGTTCCAGACCGTGGGCTGCAATATGCAGTGCGGCGGCAACGACCAGTGGTCCAATATGCTGGGCGGCACGGAGCTGATTCGCCGGAAGCTGGGCAAGGACTCCCACTGCATGACCATCAACCTGCTCACTGACTCCCAGGGGAACAAGATGGGCAAGACGGCGGGCAACGCCGTGTGGCTGGACCCCAACAAGACCAGCCCCTACGATTTCTACCAGTACTGGCGGAATGTGGGGGACGCGGACGTGATGAAGTGCGTCCGCTGGCTCACCTTCCTGCCCCTGGAGCAGATCGACGAGATGGACCACTGGAAGGACGCCCAGCTCAACCAGGCCAAGGAGATCCTGGCCTGGGAGCTGACCAGCATGGTCCACGGCAGGGAGGATGCGGACAAGGCCCAGGCTGCCGCCCGGGCGCTGTTCTCCACCGGCGGGGACGCGGCCAATATGCCCTCCACCGCCCTGTCCGAGGGCGATTTCACCGACGGCTCCATCGGCGCGCTGACGCTGCTGGTGAAGTGCGGCTTGGCGGCCTCCAACGGCGAGGCCCGGCGGCTTATCCAGCAGGGGGGCGTGCTGGTGGCCGACGAGAAGGTGGCCGACCCCGCCGCCCAGTTCCCGCAGGAGAAATTCGCCGGGGAGGGCGTCATTATCAAAAAGGGCAAAAAGGTGTTCCACCGGGCGGTGCTGGCCTGAGGACGCCTTCATACCTGTGCGTACAGGGCTTGGGGACGGCAAAACGTGCTTCACGGTGGGGCGCGCTTTGCCGTCCTTCCTGTTCCGGCGCAGCGGGTCAGGTTCCCACCTTCTGAATGACAGCTTTCGCTTCGTCCTTGTTCAGTACCTTGCCATAGGAGACCACCTTGCCGTCCACCACCAGCGCTGGCGTAGACATAACGCCGTAAGCGGCAATCTGGCTGAAGTCCGTCACATGGTCAACGGCAGGGCCCATTCCCAGTTCTTCCAGGGCGGAGCGGACGGCCGCCTCCAAAGCGCCGCACTTTGCGCAGCCGCTTCCCAGTACTTTGACGCCGGCGGCGGCTTTTGAAGTTTCCGCTTCCGCCATGCTCTCCGGGGTACAGCTGCCGCCCTGCTGCTCTGCGTTTGGCATGGTCAGCTGCTTGAGCAATTCCATGGCCCGGTCCCGGCCCTCCCCGCTCAGGCGGTAGTGCGTCCACTTCCCCTCCTGACGGCTTGCCACAATGCCGGACTCACAGAGTATTTTCATATGGTAGGAGAGGCCGGATTGTTTTAGCTCCAACTGCTCCAACAGGACGCAGGCGCATTTTTCGCCGCTCCGAAGCAATTCCAAGATGGCCAGTCGATTGGGATCGCACACAAACCAGCCCTGGCCGCCTGTATTTGGGCCGTTCAACGTGATCCGGGGAGGCGGTTTTATTTAACAATATTTTAACAAAAAACAGCATTTTGTGATTGGACGATACAGGGGGCTTGTGGTATAATATCTAACGTATAAATATAACCGCCGGCCTTTGCGCATAGGATGTGTTGGAATTGGCCCCCGGCGGGCCCAGGCGGCGGTGATGATAAATTTTGACGCGGCAGCGCAGCGGTGCGCCGCCGTTTGGAGGAAAACGTCTATGAGTGGACGAAGAAACTCATATGGATACCACGAGTACCGGGGCAGGAGCCGGAGCGGAGGCGGGGCCAGAGCGGTGCTGCTGTTTATCATCGCCCTGCTGGCGGTATTGCTGGCGGCAGGCACGGCGTTCTACCTGCTGGTGGATATTGAGTATACCGACACCGGCATCAACATCAACTGGCCCTGGGCCCAGGAGAGCGAGGGCCCGCCGCCCATCGCGTCCGACCCCCTGGAGGTGATCACCACCCCAGAGATTACCGTGGAGCCTACCCTGGAGGTGGAGCCGGACCCAACGGTCCCCCCGGAGCCCCAGTACCCCCACATTGGGGCGGTACCGGTGACCGCCGCCCAGCTGCGCAGCGGCGCCGCCGCCCAGGCGGTGGCGGAGGGCGGAGGAAACGCCCTGGTGGTGGAGATGAAGGACGTGAACGGCAAGCTGGCCTGGCAGTCCCAGGTGGAGCTGGCCGCCACCCTGGGCGCCAACGCCGCCGACGGCCTCACCGCCCAGGCGGTGCGGGAGCTGGCCCAGGACAGCGGCCTGTACCTGGTGGCCAAGGTGCAGTGCTTCCGGGACCCCCTGCTGGCCCGGAACTGGGTGGGCACCCTGATGACCAGGGGGGGCAACCTCTGGCACGACGCCCAGGGGCTGGGCTGGTCCAGTCCGGCCAACCAGCAGGCGGCGGACTACCTGTCCGCCCTGTGCCTGGAGCTGGCGGACATGGGCTTTGACGAGATTCTGCTGGAGCGGGCGGGCTACCCCAACTTCGGGGAGGTCCACGTGCTGGCCACCAGCGGCAACCGCCCGGAGGACCTGACGGTCCCGGTGTCCGCCTTTCTGGAACGGATTTCCGGGGAGCTGGCGGAGCGGGGGGTGTGCCTGTCGGTGTCCACCGACGAAACGCTCTTGCCGGGGAACCCGGTAAACAGTGGACTCACCGCGGACGTTTTGGCTCAGAGCGCCGGGCGGGTGTGGTTGAGCGGCAGTGCCAGCGCCCAGCAGTACACCGGTCTGCTCACCGTGGCCGGCATGGAGGGCCTGGACACCCGGCTGGTGGCAAAAAACGCCTCCTCTGGGAGCTGGTACAGTTAAAAAGGGCGCGCGCCTCCGAATTCACAGCCGGAAGGGCAGGAGATTCCCGCCGGGCTGGGTTTTGAGCCGCCCCACCCATAGAAAGGAGAATCCATGACCCAAGAACTCCACGTGCGCAAGACGGTGCCCGCCTACGAGGGCACCCTGCGCAGCCACATGATTATGATCCCCCACTGCATTTCGGAGTGCTCCGGCATCCGGGTGTTCGGGCGGAGGATCAAGTCCCTGGCCTTTACCACCGACGTGGCCATCATCCGCAACATCAACGCCGACGCCATCATCGCCGTCTATCCCTTCACCCCCCAGCCCGCCATACACCGGGCCGTTATGCAGGCGGCGGATATGCCGGTGTTCACCGGCGTGGGGGGCGGGGTCACCCGGGGAATGCGGGTGGTCAACCTGGCCAACGACGCCGAGCACGAGGGCGCTTTCGGCGTGGTGGTCAACGCCCCCACCAGCAACGAGGTGGTGCATATGCTCAAGCAGGTGCTGGACATCCCGGTGGTGGTCACGGTGGTGTCGGATAAAACCGATGTGGCCGCGCGGATTGAGGCCGGGGCGGATATCCTCAACGTCTCCGGGGCGCAGAAGACGCCCAGCATTGTCCGCAAAATCCGGGAACAGTTCCCGGAGGTGCCCATCATTGCCACCGGCGGTCCCACCGACGAGACGATTCTGGAGACCATCCGGGCCGGGGCCAACGCCATTACATACACGCCGCCCTCCAACGGCGAGCTGTTCGCCCAGTCCATGGCCCGGTACCGCCGGGAGCTGGACGGGGAGGGCCTGCCGGAGCACAGGTTCTGAAAACCGCGTCAAAGGGCCCCTGCCGCAGACGGCAGGGGCCCTTTTTGTGGCCAGGCGCAGAAACTCACACGGCCAGGAAGAACTTGACCAGGAACAAGGCGGAGATGACGAAGGTCAGCACGGACACGTCCTTCACCTTGCCGGTGAACACCTTGATGACGGTATAGGTGATGAGGGCCAGGCCGATGCCGTGGCCGATGGAGCCGGAGATAGGCATGGCCAGCAGCATGATAAATACGGGGGCGGCGGTGGCGATATCGTCAAAATTGATGTTCTTGAGGCCGCCCAGCATCAGAATGCCCACATAGATGAGGGCGGCGGAGGTGGCGGCGGCGGGGATGATGGCCGCGATGGGGGCGATGAACATACAGGCCAGGAACAGGATGCCGGTGGTCAGGGCGGTCAGGCCGGTGCGGCCGCCGGCCTCCACGCCGGAGGCGGACTCCACAAAGGTGGTGACGGTGGAGGTGCCGGTGCACGCGCCCACCACGGTGCCGATGGCGTCGGACAGGAGGGTTTCCCGCATCTGGGGCATTTTGCCGTTATTGTCCACCATCTTGGCCCGGTTGGCGGTGGCGATGACGGTGCCGATGGTGTCAAACATATCAATGATGCAGAAGGTGATAATCAGGATAACGACGGTGGTCCAGCCCAAGGAGAACAGGGTGGCAAAGTCGAACTTGAGCAGGGTGGTGGCGGCCATGTCTCCGAAGGGGGGCAGCCAGTTGGCGGTGGCCAGGGAGGCAAAGGGGTTGGTGCCCAGGAAGATGGCCTGGCCGGCCCAGTTGACCACGGAGGCGATGAGCATACCGAAGAGCACCGCGCCCTTCACCTGATAGTGGGCCAGAATGATGATGGCGAACAGGCCGATGAACATGGTCACCACGGTGAGGACCATGGCGGGCCAGTACTCGCCCAGGGCCTCTTTCGCGGTGCTGGCGGCCAGGGCCCCGAAGAAGTCCCGCATGACGTAGTTTTCATTGGCGGCGCCCACGCCCGCGTTGGAGCCGAAGCCGATGTTCATCAGCATCAGGCCGATGGCGGGGCCGATGCCCAGCCGCACCCCCAGGGGGATGGCTTCCACGATCTTCTCCCGGACGTTCAGCACGGACAGAACCAGGAAGATGACGCCCTCCACCAGGATGATGCACAGGCCGGCCTGTAGGCCAGCCAGGTAGGTGCAGCCCGCCGCGCCGGCGATCTGGGCGATGACCACGGCGAAGTAGGAGTTGAGGCCCATGCCGGGGGCCAGCGCGAAGGGCTTGTTGGCCAGGAAGGCCATGCAGAACATGGCCACCGCCGAGGCCAGGCAGGTGGCCAGGAACACGCCGTTCCAGGCGGCGGTGCCGTCCGCGCCGAAGCCGCCGAAGGCGCCCTGGCCAAAGCCGACGATCAGGTTGGGGTTCAGGGCGATGATGTAGGCCATCGTCATGAACGTGGTGAGGCCGGCCACGATCTCGGTACGCACCGTTGTGCCGTTCTCCTTGAGCTTGAAGATGTTTTCCATGCAAAAACTCCCTCTCCAGAATTTCCTTCGGGACCACGGAGTGGGAAAACAAAATGGGCCCGGAAACAAGACGTCCCGGACCTGTTCTGTTTTCGGTAGCTGTGCCGGATAGGCCGGCTGTAGAGACTCAGGGCCCATTCCGCCCCGATTATACCGAAGGATATTGAATTACGAGTACATCATACCATATTTTTTGGGAAAATACTACAGCTATTTCATTTTTAAAAAAACTTTCATCAAATTTTGACAAGAGACGGCGGGGATAGTATAATGGGGCTGGTACAAATTACAACGGGAGATGAGTTGTCATGACCTATGAATTGACTGTGGCGGGCCTCACCCGCCAGCTGCCCCTGCGGCCCATCAGCGGCGAGCTGATGATCGGCGCTTTCGTGATCTTCGGCGACGTGGAGCTGACCTGCGCCTGCGCCCGGGATCTGCTGAAGATCGCCCCGGAGTTCGACTACATGGTAGCTCCGGAGGCCAAGGCCATCCCGCTGGTCCACGAGATGGCACGCCAGAGCGGCCGGAACGAGTATTTCCTGGTGCGCAAGGCACCCAAGCTGTACATGGACGGGGTGTTCGAGGCAGTGGACCGTTCCATCACCACCGTGGGGGAGCAGAAGCTGTACATGGACGGGGCGGACGCGCGGAAGATGAAGGGCAAGCGCATTTTGATCCTGGACGACGTGATTTCCACCGGCGGGTCCCTGGCGGCGGTGGAGAGCCTGGTGGCCCAGGCGGGGGGCAATGTGGTGGGCCGGATGGCCATTCTGGCCGAAGGGGACGCCGCCAGACGGGACGATATCTTGTTCCTGGAAAAACTGCCCCTGTTTTCCGCCGGGGGCAAGCCGCTGGACTGACAGGAAAGGGCAGGGCCCGTCCGGGCCCTGCCCCAGCGCGTCGAAAAAGTCTTTTCGCCGCGCTGAGTGCGGGTTTTTGGAACAAAGGACGTTCCAAAAAACCGTTGATTGAACGTGAAAGACACCCCTCCTGGGTTTCTTTCACACTATCTTCCTTCCCGTCATCGAAAAAGGAGCGGCTTTTTCGACAGTCTCGGGCAGGGCCCGTCCGGGCCCTGCCCCTTTACGGCATTGGGGCGCCGAAAAAACAAAATGCTGCGTGGGCAGCGGAAAAGAGGAACATTATATGGCAATTGAGAAAGTCAGGGCATATTTTGACCAGTACGGCATGGCGGACCGGGTGCGGGAATTTGACGTGTCCAGCGCCACGGTGGAGCTTGCGGCGCAGGCGCTGCACTGCGAGCCCTGCCGGATCGCGAAAACGCTCTCGTTTCTGGTGGACGGCCATGGAATCCTGATCGTCGCGGCCGGGGACGCCAAAATCGACAATTCCAAGTATAAGGCCCAATTCGGCACAAAGGCGAAAATGCTCACGCCCGGCGAGGCGGAGACGATGGTCGGCCACGCGGTGGGCGGCGTGTGCCCCTTTGCGGTAAACGAGGGCGTAACCGTCTATCTGGACGAGTCCCTGAAGCGGTTTGATACGGTTTTTCCGGCCTGCGGCAGCGGCAACAGCGCCATTGAGCTGACCATCCCGGAGCTGGAGAAATATTCCGGCTTTACGCGCTGGGTGGATGTGTGCAAAGGGTGGCGCGAATGAGAAAATCCGCCATGGCGGGCGGGCAAAATGGCGGGGAGGACTTCGTTACGAAATCCTCCCCGCCGGGCGTTCCTCAATAAAACTTTTTGTTGCGGTTCTTCCGGGCCGCCTCGCTCTTCTTGCGGCGCTTGACGCTGGGGCTGTCGTAGAACTCGCGCTTACGCACCTCAGCCAGCACACCGGACTTGGCGCAGCTGCGCTTAAAGCGCTTCAGCGCGTTCTCCAGAGACTCGCCCTCGCGGACATGAACTTCGGACATTTATGATTTCCCTCCCTCCGAGACATCCGGCTGTTTCCAGGATGCTTTAAGGGCCATTGGCTATGGCTTCAACAGGTCTATTATATGTTAAAATCAGCCTTTTGTCAACCGCAAATTTTCGAGAAAAACCGCGGTCAGCGCTCCTGAATCAGCTCGACGGACTCCCCCGCGGGCCCGCGGAAAAACGCGATGCGGATGGGGTAATCGGGCCCGAGCGCCTTATCGGTGGGCGCCATGGTGATTTCACAGCCCGCCTGCCGGACCAGCTCCACCGCCCCGTCCACATCATCGGTGCGCAGGGCGATGTGCCGGAGGACGCCGGAGGGGAGGGGGCGGTCCGCGTCGGCGAAGAGCTCCAGCAGGCAGCCGCCCAGATCAATCATGGCGCCGCTGGCGGAGCCCTCGCCCCAGCTGCGCACCAGGGAGCAGCCCAGCACCTGGGTATAAAACGCCACAGCGCGCTCCCACGCCGCCCGGCCCGCGGCCTTCAGGCAGGCGTGGTGGATGCCGGAAATTGCGCTCATTGCGGCTTCACGATCAGGTTGACCAGCCGGCCGGGCACCACGACGGTCTTGGCCAGGGCCATGCCTGCGGTGAACTTCTGGACCTTGGGGTCGGCCTGGGCGGCGGCAATGATGGCGCCGTCGTCCGCCCCGGCGGGGACCACGATATTGGCCCGCACCTTGCCGTTGACCTGCACCGCCATCTGGACCGTATCTGCCGCCGTCTTGCTCTCGTCATAGGCGGGCCAGCTCTGCTGGCAGACAAAGCGGTCGCCGCCCAGCATCTCCCACAGCTCCTCCGCCACGTGGGGGGCAAAGGGGGACAGCAGGGTGACGAGGGTCTTCATGTCGCCCTTGGAGCAGCCGTTCTTCTGGAAGTCGCCCGCCAGGGTCATCATGGCGGCAATGGCGGTGTTGAACTTCATGGACTCAATGTCGTCGGCCACCTTCTTGATGGCCTTGTGGATGCCCGCCTCATTGGCTTTGGTGTACTCCAGGCTGTCCGAGCAGCCCTCCGCCAGGTTCCACACCTTGTCCAGAAACCGCTTGCAGCCCTTGACGGCGTTGTCCGACCACACCGCGGCCTGCTCAAAGTCGCCGATGAACATGGTGTACAGCCGCAGAGTGTCCGCGCCGTAGGCGGCCACAATGTCGTTGGGGTTGACCACGTTGCCCCGGGATTTGGACATCTTCTCGCCGCCCTCGCCCAGGATCATGCCGTGGCTGGTGCGCTTCTGGTAGGGCTCCTTGGTGGGCACCACCCCAATGTCGTAGAGGAACTTGTGCCAGAACCGGGAGTAGAGCAGGTGGAGGGTGGTGTGCTCCAT
>CAMNQF010000045.1 GCA_946548895.1 uncultured bacterium
GAAACAGCAAAACCCAAGTATAGTCATGCTATACTCGGGTTTTGTCTAATATGGCGCAGCGGGTGGGATTCGAACCCACGTGCAGTTTCCTGCAAACTGATTTCGAGTCAGCCCCGTTATGACCACTTCGATACCGCTGCCCGGAGCAGAGCCTAGCGGCCCGTGCACCTTAGAATACCCTATCCCAGTATAAATGTCAAGGGGCTTTCCCCCATTCCCGGGGCACGGCCTGCGGAGCGCCCTGGGTCTCCAGCGCCGCCTCCGCCTGCTTCACCCGGCCCAGCACCTTCCGCACAATGGGGACCGCCAGCGCCAGGGACAGCCCATCCGCCACCGCCTGCACCGCCGCAACCCCCGTGGTGCCGAACAGCCACGCCATAGGGTAGACGATGGGGAGGAAGCAGGTCCCCTGCCGGGAGGTGGACAGCACCAGCGCCCCGCGGGCGTCCCCCAGGCCGGCGCAGAACATATTCACCACCGCCACCCAGCTGTGGACGGGCATGGCCAGGCATTGCAGCCGGATGCACAGTGCCCCCACCGCCTCCATCTCCGGGTCCGTCTCGGCAAACAGGGCGATGACCCCGTCCGCCCCCAAGGCCAGCGCGGCTCCCATGGCCAGCCCCACCGCGATGGCCGTGCGGGAGGCAAAGCGGAAGCTCTCCCGCACACGGCCGTACCGCTTGGCGCCCCAGTTAAAGCCCGCTACCGGCTGAAACCCGGTGCCAAAGCCCAGAATCACCCCAAAGGGGAACATCATGATCTTGGTGGACACCCCCACCCCCGCCAGCACGGAGTCGGAGATATCCCCGGCGATGTTGTTCAGGACGATGCCGGACACCACCGCCAGCCCCGAGCGGAACATGGACGAGGAGCCCACGCTCACCACCTGGTACAGGATGTCCTTCACCAGCCGCACGCTGCGGACGCTGAGGCGGAGCAGGCTGCGCCGGGACACGTAGGGGAAAATGAGGATCAAAAAGCTGACTACCTTCGAGATGGCCGTGGCGATGGACGCCCCCGCCACCCCCATGTCCAGGTTGAAAATGAAAATGGGGTCCAGCACGCAGTTCAAAATGCCGCCGAAGCCCATGCCGAACATGGAGAACAGGGCGCTGCCCTCCGCCCGGAGGCACTGGTTCATCACAAAATTGCAGGCCATGAGGGGGGCCACCAGCAGCACATAATCGGCGTACTGGATGGCAAATGTTTCGCAGGTGGGGGTGGCCCCCAGCAGATACACCAGCGGCCGGGTGAACAGCAAACCCAGCACCCCCACCGCCAGTCCAAAGGCAAAGGCCCCAAAAAAGGCGGTGGACAGCACCTGCCCCGCCTTCTCCCGGTCCCGGGCGCCCAGCAGGCGGGAGGTATAGCTGGCCGCCCCCACCGCCAGCATGGACCCGGCCATCATGATGAGCTGGTCCAGGGAAGCGTTGACGCTCACCGCCGCGGTGGCGTTGGTGCCCAGGAAGTGGACGAAATAGGTGTCCGTCAGGCTGTAGATGGAGTTGATGAGGAAGGCCACGATGGTGGGCACCGCCATTTTCAGGATCAGCCCCGGAATCGGGGCCTCCGCCAGCAGGGCCTCCCGCTTTGCCTGTCTGTTTCCCTCCACGTCTCCCATCCCCCGGTTCCGAACGGCATACGCCGCCCCTCTTATCGTTCGTACCCTATCTATTTTATCCAAAACACACCACCTGTCAAGTGGGAAACGACGCTTTTCTTCAAAATCCGGCTTTTTTCGGCCGTTCACGCCTCCTCATCTGCCTAAAAAAGGCAAAAGCGGCCGCGCCCCAGGGGCGCGGCCGCTTTGAAATCCGCTCAGTAGTTCTCCGCCTTGATCTCGAAGTAGGCCCTGGGGTGGCCGCACACAGGGCACTCCTCCGGCGCCTCCACGCCGTACTCCAGGTGGCCGCAGTTCCGGCAGTACCACACCTTGACCTCGGCCCGCTTGAACACCTCGCTGTTGGCCAGGTTCTCGGCCAGCTTCACGTAGCGGTCCTCGTGGCTCTTCTCAATCTTGGCCACGGCGTCGAAGGCGTCGGCCAGGGCGATGAAGCCCTCCTCCCGGGCGGTGGCCGCCATCTCCTTATACATCTCGGTCCACTCCTCATGCTCGCCCTCGGCGGCGGCGATGAGGTTCTCGGCGGTGGTGCACACGCCGCCCAGCGCCTTGAACCACAGCTTGGCGTGCTCCTTCTCGTTGCCGGCGGTCTCCTCAAAGATGGCGGCAATCTGCTCGTAGCCCTCCTTGCGGGCCTGGCTGGCAAAGTAGGTGTACTTGTTGCGGGCCTGGGACTCCCCCGCAAACGCCTTCCACAGATTGGCCTCAGTTTTGCTCCCCTTCAGCTCCATGATGTACTTCCTCCTGTTTTTTTAATGTGCGCCGGTCCGGGCGCCGTGGCAGTCCATTAATAGGAATTATTCCTGATAAGGAGTATAACAGAAAGCACGGCGGAATGCAAGCCCTTTTTCAAAAATTTCCTTTCCCGGAGGAGGGCTTGCAATCCGGGCGGAATATGGTACAATATCCCCGAGCGCCCCGCGCCGCGGGGGATTTTTGGAAGAAAAGGAGCGATCCCTATGCCGCGACCCGTCACCTTCGCCATCTGCGGCTGCGGAGACCGGGGGCTGGACTCCTACGCCCCCTACCAAACCTACCGCCCGGAGGAAATAAAGATTACCGCCGGGGCGGACATCCGGCCGGAGCGGCTGGCCCTGCTGCGGGAGCGGTACGGCGTGCCGCCGGAGATGTGCTTCTCCTCCGACGGGGAGCTGCTGGCCCAGCCCAGGCTGGCCGACGTGATGCTGATATCCACCCTGGACCGCCTGCACGTGCCCGCCGCCCTGGCCGCCCTGGACAAGGGCTACCACGTGCTGCTGGAAAAGCCCATCTCCCCTGACCTGGACCAGTGCCGCGCCCTTCGGAAGAAGGCCCGCGAGACGGGCCGGACGGTGGTGGTGTGCCATGTGCTGCGGTACACCCGGTTCTACGCCGCCCTGGAGGATCTCCTCCGCCGGGGGGCGGTGGGCAAGATCGAGACCATCGACGCGGTGGAGCACGTGGCCTACTGGCACCAGGCCCACAGCTTTGTCCGGGGCAACTGGCGGCGGCAGGATGAGACCAGCCCTATGATCCTCCAGAAGAGCTGCCACGACATGGATATCCTCCGCTGGCTGGCGGGGGAGCCCTGCCTGAAGGTGCAGAGCTTCGGCTCGCTGGACTACTTTAAGGCGGAAAACGCCCCGGCGGGGGCGGCGGAGCGCTGCCTGGACGGCTGCGGGTGCCGGGACGCCTGCCCCTATGACGCGGAAAAAATATACATCACCAGCCCCCGCACCGGCATACGGGGCAGGGGGAAATCCTGGCCCTGCGGCGTGCTGGCCAGCGAGCCCGACGAGGACAAGATCCGCGCCGCCCTGCGGGAGGGCCCCTACGGCCGCTGCGTGTTCCACTGCGACAACACCGTGGTGGACCACCAGACAGTGAACCTGGAGTTCGCCAACCACATTTACGCCACCTTCACCATGACCGCCTTCACCCAGGACTGCCACCGCGCCATCAAAGTGACGGGCACCCGGGGGGAGGTCCAGGGGGACATGGAGGAAAACGTCCTCTACCTCCGCCCCTTCGGCCAGCCGGAGGAGCGCATCGACCTCAACGAGGAGGGCGGCCGGTTCTCCGGCCACGGCGGAGGCGACTTCGGGCTGATGTCCAGCTTCTGCAAGCTCATCGCCCAGGGCGGCGGCGCGGGCCTTACCGGGCTGGACGCCTCGGTGGAGAGCCACGTGATGGCCCTGGCGGCGGAGGCCTCCCGGCTGGACGGCGGGCGGACCATCAGCCTGGCGGATTTCTAATGTGTGTAAAGCCCCGGAGCTTTCCAGCTCCGGGGCTTTTTTTCACGCGCGCGATGCCGGGGCGCCGCCCAGGCCGGAACTGTGAAGTGCCCTCCCTTGCCAGCAGGCGGCTGGCGGGGCTCGGTCACCGCGGCGGCTCCGCGCCATCCGGGCGTTTTTCTCTCTTCCGGCCGTGTTTTCGGATGGACCACAGCTCTTTGAGGCACATGGCCGCAATGCCGGCGAGCCAGGCCGCCCACAGCGCCGCCGCAGGGACGCCCACACACCAGAACGCCAGGCGGGCGGCCGTCTCGCACAGCGCGCGGTATACCAGCGCTCCCATCACAGCCGGCCCTCCTTCCGCCGCTCCTGGAACCTGTACGCCGCCCAGGCCAGCCCCCAGCCCAGCAGGAGCGCGCCCGCCGCCCCCATCTCAATCACGGACCTGCGGAGAATACCGAGACATAGCACCAGCGCCGGGGCCGCCAGCGGCGCCCACCGAAGGAGCCGAAAACGGCGCTCCGTCAGGCTCAGGATGATAAACTGCACCACCCAGGCGGTCAGGACGGCCAGGAGTGCCAAAAAAATTGTCACAGCCAAAAGTATGAGCAGAATCGCACGCATTGACATTTATGGTTTCCCCCGTTTCTCCCGCGCATTGTGCTGGGCCGCCCCCGCCAGATTGCCCGCCAGGACGGCGGTCAGGGCAATGGGAATCAGCGCCCCGTCGGCCATGTTGGTGTAGAGCTTGGCTGTCAGAATAAACACCACGGTAAAAACGCCGCAGGCGGCAGGGTACAGCGGGCAGAACCCATGCCGCCTTCCCAGGGACAGCCCGGACAGGAAGCCCCCCACGGGGAGCAGCAGCACGCCGTACATGACGCTCAAAACGGGGGTGGGGTCGTCCAGCAGGCGCAGGGCGGTGGGCAGCGCCAGGCACAGCAGGAACGCGAAGCCCACATAGGGCAGGGACTCCTTCCAGTGGAAGGGGGAGGGGCCGGGGGCCAGCCCCAGCTTCTCCCGGATGGCGGCCACCTCCGCGTACCACCCCACCCAGCGGCCCAACCACACCAGAACGTATACCAGGGCCAGGGGAATGAGGAAAAAGGGCAGCTCACGGACGCCGAAGTTGACCGCCGCCCACAGCCCCACCGTGAGGGACATCACCCCGAAGTGGGCCAGAGAACGCACCACCAGCTCCCGGCCGCTGCCGGCAAAGGGGAGGGTGGCAATGCCCGTCTCCGCGCCCGCCAGAAACCAAAGAATCAGGTTGGGCAGCGGGAGGGACGGCCAGCCGTAGCCGTCGATGAGCCACTCCGCCCAGACGGCAAAGGGGTTTCGGAAATGCCAGATATGGCTCATCCAGGGCATGGCGTCCAGCACCCACACTAGGGCCAGCAGCAGCGCCGCCCCGGTCAGCCCGCCAATGAGGGCCCGGGCAAACCATTGCCGTTTTGTCTCTGTCATGGAATTTCCCCTCCTCTGTTGTCACGCTTCCAGCGCCTGTTTGATTTTCTTCACATACCGCCGGGACACCCAGCACACCGTCCCGCCCTCCAGCGTCATCTTGATGGTGCCCGCCAGGGTCAGGTCCAGCCCCGCCACCCGGTCCAGGTTGACAATCTCCGAGTTGGACACCCGCACGAACCGGGTGCCCGCCAGCTCCTCCTCCAGCTCGTACAGCCGCTGCCGGACGGTGTACACGCCCTTCCCCGTCTGGCACAGCACCCCCTTGTCCTCGGCGTAGAACCGCAGCACCATGGACCGGCTCACCCGCACCGCCTCCCGCTCCTGGTAGACGGTAAAGGGCCGGGGGGCCGGCTCCCCCCGCAGCCGCGCCGCCAGGGCCTCCACCTCCTCGGTGGGGCTGGGGGCGCGGAGGACCACCACCGGCTCGTCCAGGCCGGGGTCAATCTGTATCTCCACCTTCATCCGCGCTCCCTCCTTCCGCTGCACCTAGTATATCCGGCCCGCGCCCAAATGTCCAGCCAACCGGGACGGACGGCCGTTCCCGGCGGACAGGCGGCAGCGGGCCAAAAAAAATCCGCCCCCCCATTGGCAGGGCGGGCGGGATGTGGTATAATACCTCAGATATGCGTCCGCCATTTAATCCATATACAAAGGAGCTGCTTCCCATGAATGAAAAAGTACACGTGGTAGACCACCCCCTCGTCGCCCACAAGCTCACCATCCTCCGGGACAAGAACACCTCCACCAAGGACTTCCGGGAGATCGTGTCCGAGATCGGGATGCTGCTCACCTATGAGGCCACCCGGGACCTGCCCCTCACCACCAAGAAAATCGAGACCCCCATCTGCGAGATGGAGGCCCCCATCCTCCAGGGCAAGAAGTTCGCCGTGGTGCCCATCCTCCGGGCCGGGCTGGGCCTGGTGGAGGGCGTGCTGCGGATGGTGCCCGCCGCCCGGGTGGGCCACCTGGGGATGTACCGGGACGAGGAGACTATGGTGCCGGTGCAGTACTTCTGCAAAATGCCCCGGGACGTTTCCGAACGGGACGTGCTCATTGTGGACCCCATGCTGGCCACCGGCGGCAGCGCCGACGCCGCCATCCAGATCATGAAGGGCTACGGCTGCCAGAACATCAAGCTGATGGTGCTGGTGGCCGCCCCCAAGGGCATCCAGGTGGTGCAGGACGCCCACCCCGACGTGGACATTTACTGCGGCGCCATTGACCAGGGGCTGAACGAGCGCAGCTACATCGTCCCCGGCCTGGGCGACGCCGGCGACCGTATTTTCGGCACGAAGTAAGGTCCCTGAGAGCCCGCCGGGTGGAACTCCGCCCCGGCGGGCTTTCCCGTTCAGAAGGGCACGCCCTCGTCCTCCGGCCCTCGCTCCGGGGCCAGCGCCGCCACGGTCACCGCCTTCCTCCCGTATTTGGAGCGGATGCCGTCCATGGCCCGCTCCAGCTTTTCCACCCGGTCCCGCCGCCGGGGCCCGGCGGACTGGAACAGGTCCAGCTGCTCCGCCGCCTCCCCCTCCGGGATGAGGTTGTGGGCGGTGAGGGTGATGGCCCGGATGGGCGCGTTGGGCTTCCAGCTGCGCCCGATGATGTCCATGGCGGCGCGGTACAGTTCCCGGGCGGTGTTGGCGGGGGCGTCCAAGGGCCGCTGGCGGCAGATGTCCTTGAAATTGGGGTCCCGGATGGACACCTGGAGGGTGGACGCCATCATGCCGTGCTTACGCAGGCGCACCGCCACCTGGTCGGCCAGCATGGCCACCCCCCGGCCCACCTCCTCCCGGCGGATGAGGTTGCGGGGGAAGGTCTCCCCGTTGCCCACCGACTTGGGGGGCGTGTACGTCCCCGCCGGGGCCACGGGGCTGGCGTCCAGGCCGTTGGCGTAGTTCCAGAGCTGCCCCCCCTGCTTGCCCAGCAGCTCCGTCAGGGCAAAGCGGTCAAAGGCGGCCAGCTCCCCGATGGTGGTCACGCCGTACTGCCGCAGCACCCTGGCCGCCGCCCGGCCCACGTACAGCAGGTCTGTCACCGGCAGGGGCCACACCACCCGCCGGAAGTTGTCCACGGTAATGACGGTGGTGGCGTCCGGTTTTTTGTAGTCGCTGCCCAGCTTGGCGAATACCTTATTAAAGGAGACCCCCACCGAGATGGTCAGCCCCAGCTCCTCCCGGACGGTATTCCGGATGCGGTCGGCCAGGGCCTCGGGGTCGCCGCCGAACAGGTGAAGGGATCCCGTCACGTCCAGCCAGCTCTCGTCGATGCCGAAGGGCTCAATCAGGTCGGTGAAGCGGTCGTAGATGGCGTTCACCTTCCGGGAATACTCCCGGTACAGCCCGTGGTGGGCGGGAAGCAGCACCAGGTCCGGGCACTTCTGCCGGGCCTGCCAGATGGTCTCCGCCGTGCGCACGCCCAGGGCCTTGGCCGGCTCGTTTTTGGCCAGAATGATGCCGTGGCGGCTGCCCGGGTCACCGCACACCGCCGCCGGGACGGCCCGCAGCTCCGGCCGGGACAGCAGCTCCACCGAACAGTAAAAGCTGTTGCAGTCGCAGTGATAGATCACCCGCTCCATGGCGCTCCCCCCTTTGCGTGTAGTATACATCATCCGTTTTCAAATGTCAAACATTTGTTTTAATTTTCAGAGCATTTTCCGCAAATCCCGCCTGGCGCGGCGGAACCCCCTTTTTCGTGAATTTGACGAATTTTGCCCCACCCTATTCCACTGGCGCAGAAATATGATATAATAACATTGTATATTATGCCTGCCGTATTGCTCCGCAGGCTTTCCGCCTCGTTTCGAATCCCCGCTCACAGCCGGGACACTGGGCAGACCGTGCGTTGGGGCTGCGAATACAGGCCGTTAACCATCATCTGAAGCTGGCAAAGCCGGCTTTGCCAGCTTCGCGCCGCCTTGCGGCGCGGGCGGAGGGCGGCGTTCCCGCCCGAAACGCCGGTCCAGCCGTTAAAGAAGCTCGGGGGCGACTCGTTTTGGAGAACACCATCTATGTAAAATTTTTTGGCCGCTTTACCTTGTCCCGGTCCCGGTGGGGCACGCCCGGCGTAGCGGTGGCCCAGGGGAAATCCTCCCAGCGGATGTGGACTTTTTTGCAGTACCTGTGCGCGTTTCATCAGAAGGGCGCCAGCCAAGAGGACGTGATCGACGCCGTGTGGGAGGACGCGGAAATTGCCGACCCGGTGGGGGCGCTCAAGACCATCCTCCACCGGGCCCGGACGCTGCTGGAGGAGCTGGGTTTCCCCGACGGGAAAAAGGTGCTGCTGTACCGCCGGGGGCACTACCACTGGTCTCCCGACGTGACCCTCTGCCTGGACATGGAGGAGCTGGACCGGCTGTACGCCAGTTACTCCGCCGCGCCGGAGGAAACGCTCCCGGCGGTGCTGGAGTTTCTGTCCGGCTGCGAGGGGGACTTCCTGCCCAACGCGGCGGGGCGCTTCTGGACCCTGTCCCTGCGGACCTTCTATCACACCCGGTACCTCCAGCTGGCCCAGGACGCGGCGCGGCAGCTCCTGGCCTGCGGCCGGTTCGACGAGGCCATCGGCGTGTGCCGGACGGCCACCACCCTGGACCCCTACGACGAGCAGTGCCAGCTGCTGCTGATCCGCCTGCTCTACATCTCCGGCTCCCCCCAGGCCGCGCTGAAGCACTACAGCACCGTGACCGAATTGTACATGGACCAGCTGGGAATGTCTCCGTCGGCGGAGATGACCGCCCTCTATCAAGACATATCCCGGGCGGAGGGCGGCACGGAGCTGGACCTCGCCTCCATCCGGGATAAGCTGACGGAGCGGGGCGCCATAACAGGCCCGTTTTTCTGCGAATACGCCGTGTTTCAGGACGTATGCCAGCTCACCGCCCGGACCATGGCCCGCTCCGGCGGGGACGCCCATTTGGCCCTGATTACCATCACCGACAGCGTCAGCATCCTGCCGGAGCACCGGCGGCGGGCGGAGGCCATGAACGCCCTGCGCGCCTCCGGCCTGTCCATCCTCCGCCCCGGAGACGTGGCCACGCGGCTGGGCCCCAGCCAGGTCCTGCTCCTGCTGCCCTCCGCCGACCGGGAGCGCGCCTCAGCCGCCCTGGACCGCATCCTGACCGCGTTCTACCGCACCCCTATTGGCCGCAGCACCCGGGTTCAGACCACCTTGCTGCCCGTCCTGCCCTCCGTAGACGGACCTCAGGGGCGGAAAGGGGGCGAGCACTGTGGGCAAACGGATCTCTGACGGAGCAGGCCTGATCCTGGAGCACTACCTGCTGGTTTTGATGCTGCTGTCCCTGGCCGCGCTGACTTTGGGCGGCGTGGGCAACGCCACCAACGTGTCCCAGATCGGCCTGGTGCTCTGCCTGGCCGGATTTGCCCAGCGGGAGGCCAAGGTTGACCTGTGGGTGGTGGGGGCGCTGGCCGCCTATACCCTGCTGGGGGCGCTGGCCTCCTGGCGGGTCCAGGGCCATTTTGCCTGGGGCTATACCTCCCCCCAGTCCATTTTCCTGGTGCTCTACCTCCTCATGGCCTGCATGGACGGCGGTGAGCTGCGCCTGTTCCGGCGGTTCAGCGTCCTGTGGGCGGGGTGCGTGGCCGCCCACGGGCTGGCCTATTTCCTGGTCAGGGCCCTGGCCGGGCGGGCGGGCCGCCTGGGGGGGCTGCTGAACAACCCCAACGCCCTGGGGATTTTCCTGGCGGTAGCCTGGTTCGGCCTGAACGCCCAGGCCCCCGGCGAGGCGGAGACCGGCCCCATCCCGGCGGTGATGCGCCGCCTGGAGCCCTTGATCCTCACCGTGCTGGCCCTCACCCTGTCCATGGGCAGCTTTGTGTCCCTGGCGGCGGGGATGCTCTTTCTCGCCGCGGGGTGGCTGCGGCGGGACGGCTGGCGGGAGGCCGCCCTCCAGACCTGCCGGATGCTGTCCAAGGCCGGGCTGGCGGTGGCTCTGGGCGTGCTGATGTACTTCACCGCCCGCATGACCGACATCCCCTGGTTTGCCCTGGTCCTGGCGGGCTACCTGGCCGCCCTCACCGCCCTGTGGCCCCGGCTGGACCGCTTTCTCCGGGACCTGCCCTGGGTCTCCTGCGCCATGACCGCCGCCGGGGCCCTGGTGGCGGTGGGCACGGTGCTCATCCGGCCCAGCTCCATCGCCACCTTCGCGGAGCGGCTGGACATGATGCGCAACGGCCTGGGCTACATCGCCCAGCACCCCATCGCCGGGGTGGGCGCGTACCAGTGGCGGGTGCTGAACCTTCAGGACGCCGACACCTATTTCAACACCTGGCACATCCATAATGTGCTCATCCACGTGGCGGTGGAGCTGGGTCTGCCCGCCGCCGCCGCGCTGGTGGCGGTCATCGTCCGGCACTATTGGAAGAAGGCCCCCAACCGGGCCGGGTTTACCGCCTTTCTGGTCCACAACCTGATGGACACCAGCTTCTTCTACCTGGGCGCCACGGGCCTGATGGAGGCCACGGCGGCGGAACCCCAGCTGGGCGGCAAAAAGCTGGGCTCTGCCGCGGTAAAGGCCCTGTTTGCCGCGCTGGCGCTCCAGTTTGTCTACACCCTTTATATCAGGGTCATGACATAAAGGTGGGATATTATGAAAGAAAAGCTCCGTTTTCGAGAGTATTGGACCATCTGGCTGCTGCTGGCCTGCTTCTGCGTGATGGGGGCCGTGGTGCTTCTGCGGTGGCGCAGCGCCGTCCGGGACCTGCCCGACGGCGTGGGCCGGCCCCTCACCCAAGAGGAGCAGGCGGAGGTCATTGCCCGCAACAGCCCTCTGGCCTCCTACGCCTACCTCAGCCCCAACGCCGACTTCCCCCGGGAGCAGCCCATCCGCAAAATCACCATCCACCACATGGCGGGGGACATCGCCCTGGAGCGGCTGGGGGAGGTGTTCGGCGAACAGGACCGGCAGGCCTCCGCCAACTACGCCGTGGACGGCCAGGGCCGGGTGGCCCTCTACGTGGAGGAGAAGGACCGGGCCTGGACCTCCTCCAGCCCGGACAACGACCACCAGGCCGTCACCATTGAGGTAGCCAACGACGAAACCGGCGGCGACTGGCACGTCAGCGACACGGCCTACGCCGCCCTTATCGACCTGTGCGTGGACATCTGCCGCCGCAACGGCATCCAGGAGCTGACCTGGACCGGCGATGACACGGGTACGCTGACCATCCATAAGATGTTCAACGAGAACACCCAGTGCCCCGGCCCTTACCTGGAGAGCCGCATGGCGGACATCGCGGAGGAGGTCACCTGGAGGCTGATGGAAGATTTTTGAAAATTGACAGGGAATTTTACTGCTGTCACCATTTTGTCACCTCGGAGTGGTAAATTGGCATTGTAAAAAGTAAGTACAGGCTGAAATAGCCAACTATGTGCTATGATAAAGGAGTTGAGTTTAGTGAAAAAGATGAAAAAGTCGGAGAAGGTGTTCCGAACCCTGCTGATTGCCGCTATGGGCGTCGTGCTGTCCGGCGTGTCGTTGGCTACAGCGTTTGCTTCTTACGAGCCTACCATCAAAGTGGAGCACGTGTGGCAGGACAAGGGCAACGTAAACGATCAGGGTGCATGGGACCCCAGTCAGGAAGCATATCCTTCCGCAGGTTTTGTGGAGGACCTCGATCACAAAATTAAGGATGATGTTCTTGCTGAGGGTGCCGACAACAACATCAAGATGGATGCGGAAACATCCGCGAAAGAGTTGGGCGCGCAAATCAAGGAAAACCTTAAGACCGATCTGGTTGATGATGTCATGGAGACAGTTAAGGATCAACTTACCTCTCTTGAGAAGCTCAATAGCGTATATAGCGCCATTGAGAAGCCTTCTGCTTCGGAGATTGTCTCTAAGCCTGACGAAGTCGCCGACCCTGGAGAAGAAGTTCCCGCGCCCGCAGAAGAAGTGCCTGAGCCCGCAGCGCCCGGGGAAGACGCCAGCGAGGAGGAGTTGGCTCAATATGAGCAGGATAAGCAAGCCTATGAGGACTATTTGACACAGAAGCAGGCTCATGATGACTATGTAGCACAAAAAAACGCCTACGATGCCTATTTAGAGGCTACGGCAGCGTATAAAAATTTCTGTGATTACTTTAAAGATTATGTGGCTTACCAAAACACTCTCCAAAGCATAAAGGACAAGATGCAAACCACCTTGACCGAGCAAATCAATGCCCTTGACGGTGAGGATGAGGAGAGCAACATCTACCTGAAAGCGTTGTTGGATGAGCTCAAGAATGTTGATAACGAAAACATTGATACATTTTGGTCAACCTTTATGGATCAACTCACCTCAGTAAAGTCCGAGGAATATGTTCCCGATGCAAATGATTTTGATAAAATTTTGGATGAAGTTACTGCTCAGTTGGGTGAAATGAATTTTACTGAAAATACCATCAAAAATGTAGCCGACGCTGTCGCACGAGCGATTGAAACGGAAACAAAGAACATTACCGAAAAGCTGGACGTTGATAAGCTAGACATCGTCAATGTGCAGACCACCGATGTGAAAGAGGGCCTGTTGCAGGGAGCGCTCACCAATCTCAACCCCTTGGAATACACCGATGTCGAGGGCTATGACAACACTTTGCGGATTACCGTTATGGTGGTTACCAAGGATACTTGGAGCGATGATGGAATTCCCTATATCTCCATGGATGGTGGGCATACTTGGCAAAAAAATGGTACAGGCGAGAAGATTGAGACTGCAGATCTTGAAGAGCAGTTTGACACCAACGGCAACATCATCAAGAGCTACCTCTATACCTATATTCATGTGAAGGAGCCCACTCCCACTCCTCCCCCCAGCGAGAGCGTACCCGTCACTCCTCCTCCCAGCGAGAGTGTGCCCGTCACCCCCACCCCCAGCACGAGTGTGCCCCCCAGCGAGTTCCCCATTGACGATCCCGAGACCCCGCTGGATGAGCCCGAAATTCCCCTGGACGAGGTCGAGCTGCCCCTGGAGGAGATCCCCCTCACCGGCGACATCTCCTACCTGTGGTACGCGGCGGCGCTGATCTCCGCGGCCGGCCTGCTGTTCCTGGTCTACCGCAATAAGGAAACCGCGTAACAAACAACCCAGCGACCGGGGGCCGGTGATCCGGCCCCCGGTTTTTTCGATTTCCGCGAGGAGGAAGCGCAATGAAAAAAAAGCTGATGACCGCCTTGACCCTGGTGCTGGGCATCGTCCTGGCGGTGAGCGTGGGCTACATCGCCTGGCGCGACATGGACCGGGCCGCGGGCAATCAGGACTACGACGAGGCCACGGAACTGGCCGGTGTGCCCGACCTGTCGGCGCTCGCCACCCCGGAACCCACCCCCACTCCAACACCCGCCCCGGAGCCCACCGGCGAGCCCACGCCCACCCCGGAACCCACGCCCACGCCGGAACCCACCCCGGAGCCCACCGTGGACCCGGAGGCGTTCTTCCGTGCCCTGCGGAACACCAACCTGGGAGCCCTCCAGAGCCGGAACCCGGAGGTGATCGGCTGGATCGCCATCCCCAACACCCTGTCCTACCCAGTGCTCCAGGGGACGGATAATGACTACTACCTGAACCACACCTGGAAGGGCACTTCCAGCTCCGTAGGGGCCATCTTCATGGATTACCGCTGCGACAGCTCCATGGGGGACGCCAATACCTTGATCTACGGCCACCGCACCATTGGCGACGCCATGTTTGGCAGCCTGCGCAAATACGCTTCCTACGCCTACTGGCAGGCAAACCCCGACGTGTACCTGGTGACGGCGGACGGGATCAGCCGGTACCGCATCTACGCCGCCTATGAGGCGGAAGTGACCTCGGCGACCTATCAAAAGACATTCACCAACGCCGAACAGTGGCAGGCCTTCATTGACCATGGCACAAGCCAGTCGGTCATTGCCACCGGGACGCAGCCCGGCCCGGAGGACAAGGTCATCACCCTGTCCACCTGCACGGCCCGGGGCGGCCAGGACACCCGCTGGGTGGTGCAGGCGGTCTATGCGGGGCAGGAGTCGTGAGCCAACGGACCATTTGTTGAAAACAGGCAAGGCCCTGCCGGCAAAATTTTGCCGGCAGGGCCCTTTTTGTATGAGGAGGGCCTCTTTCAGCCCAAAAAAGTTGAAAGCTGGCCATCCGCAAATGGAGGAGACGGTTTCCAGACAATCAGCGGCTTCCCCCCGCGTTTGCGGGTGGAGGCCCGTTTCTCACCCGATGAACTGCACGCTGTTGACGCACACGAAATACAGCCGGTTGTCGCAGTCGTTGGCCAGCACCAGCACATTGCCCACGGTGCCCAGCAGCTGCACGCCGCGCAGCTGCAACGGCCCCGCCGCCAGGGACACCCGGCGGCTCAGGTTGTTCCGGGCCAGAGTATCCAGCAGGCCCGCCGCGCAGCAACAGTCCCGCTCGTCACAGGCGCAGGAGCACCAATTCTCCCCGCAGCCGGAGCCGCAGGGATTCAGCCGCTGGGCCAGCAGCTGGCGCAGGCAGCGGAAATTCTGCGCCGCAGCCTCCCCGGCCGAAAGCTCGCTCTTGGCGCAGGCCTTCGCGCCCTGGATCACCACCGCGTCCAGCTTGCACAGGGACACCTGGGCGGCGGCGAAGTCACAGTCCTTCCGTCCCGCGGTATGCAATTCGGCTTCGATATCCAACAGGTCCCGGTTGCACAGCGCGAACCGCCGGAAACTGCCCGACAGTGGGCCAAGATTGTCGGACGCCCCGCAGGAGCAGGGCGGGCAAGGGTGGCGGTGCCTGCCCTCATCTTCCGCTTCGGCCTCGTGGCCGGAGTGCTCCTCGCAGGACAGGGCGGCGCCCGCCACATAGGTGTCGGTGATGAAGGCCGCGGCGTCGAAGTCCAGCAGGCTGGAGATTTGCTGGTCGCACAGCAGGCCCAGCGCCGCCCGAAAGCTCTCCTTGCAGCAGCAGCCTTCCTCCACCTGGGGGGGCTCGGGCTGGGGAGCCGGCACGGAATGGCAGCAGCAGATCATCTGCTGGCAGCACGCGCCGTTCTGGCGGCAGCCGTCATCCGGGCAGCGTTCGCCGCCCTCACAGCCGCACCCGCCCCCCTGGGGCTGGCAGGGCTGGACGCCGGGGCACTGTCCTACCCCGGCGGCAAACTCCTCCGCGGACATGACGTAGCCTTTGGAGGGTTCGTTCCAATAGATTTGACTCATGGGTATGCTCCTTTCACCGGCCCCGGCCCAGGCGGCCCGCGATCCTCCGCCGGGGCCGGAATCGGGCGCGGGGGCCGGCGGAACGCCCGCCTGGGTGCATTCCAGTCTATGCTTCGCGCAGCGCCGCCGCCACCGTCTTCGGTTCAGTCCCATAAAATTCCCTCATCGAAAAACATTTCCATTTATATAGATCGCCCTGTTGACATATACCACAATATATAGTATCATTAAGGAGCGCCTCCGATCCAACCCCTGATTTTTCCAGGGCAGCGCGGCCCATTCCGGCCAGTCCGGCGCACAAAAGAACCATTCATTAGGAGGGAGCCTGCCCCATGAAAGTCATCAAAAGAGACAATTCCATTGTAGAGTTTGACCGGTCCAAAATCGTAGCCGCCATTCAGAAGGCCAACGCCGCGGTGGACGAGCCCTGCCGCATCGACGAGGGTTCCATCGACGCCATTGCCGACGCCGTGGCCGAAACCCGCGGCCGCAAGCGCCTGCTGGTGGAGGACATCCAGGATATGGTGGAAACCAAGCTGATGGCCGCCGGCAAGTACGAGCTGGCCAAGGCCTACATCATCTACCGCTACACCCGGGCCCTGGTGCGCAAAGCCAACACCACCGACGAGTCCATTCTGTCCCTCATCCGCAACGACAACAAGGAGCTGGCGGAGGAGAACGCCAACAAGAACACCGCCATCGCCTCCACCCAGCGGGACTACATCGCGGGAGAGGTGAGCCGGGACCTGACCCGCCGCATCCTCCTGCCCGAGCACATCTCCAAAGCCCACGACGAGGGCGTGCTCCACTTCCACGACGCGGACTATTTCGTCCAGCACATCTTTAACTGCTGCCTGGTGAACATCGGCGATATGCTGGACAACGGCACCATGATTAACGGCAAGCTCATTGAGTCCCCCAAGAGCTTCCAGGTGGCCTGCACCGTGGTGACGCAGATCATCTCCTGCGTGGCCTCCAACCAGTACGGCGGGCAGAGCGTGGAGGTCAGCCACCTGGGCAAATACCTGCGCATGACCTATGAGAAGTACGTCCGCAAGACCCGGGAGACCGCCCCGGAGCTGCCCGGCGAGACAGTGGAGAAGCTGGCCCGGGCCCGCACCAAAGACGAGCTGAAGAGCGGCGTGCAGACCATCCAGTACCAGATCAACACCCTGATGACCACCAACGGCCAGTCCCCCTTCGTCACCCTGTTCCTGGCGCTGCGGGAGGGCGACCCCTATATCCAGGAGAACGCCGCCATCATCCAGGAGATCCTCACCCAGCGGCTGGAGGGCATCAAGAACGAGAAGGGCGTGTACATCACCCCCGCCTTCCCCAAGCTGGTGTACGTGCTGGACGAGTGCAACAACCTCACCGGCGGAGAGTACGACTACCTCACCGAGCTGGCGGTCAAGTGCTCCGCCAAGCGGATGTACCCCGACTATATCTCCGCCAAGAAAATGCGGGAGCACTACGAGGGCAACGTGTTCTCCCCCATGGGCTGCCGGTCCTTCCTGTCCCCCTGGAAGGACAAGGACGGAAACTACAAATTCGAGGGCCGGTTCAACCAGGGCGTGGTGTCCATCAACCTGCCCCAGATCGGCATCATTTCCGGCCAGAATGAGGACAAGTTCTGGCCGCTGCTGGAGGAGCGGCTCCAGCTTTGCTTCGAGGCCCTCATGTGCCGCCACAACGCCCTGAAGGGCATCCGCTCCGACGTGTCCCCCATCCACTGGCAGTACGGCGCCGTGGCCCGGCTGGACAAGGGGGAGACCATCGACAAGCTGCTGTACGGCGGCTACTCCTCCATCTCCCTGGGCTATATCGGGCTGTATGAGGTGACCAAGCTGGTGAAGGGCTGCTCCCACACCGAGCCCGAGGGGGAGGACTTCGCCCTGCGGCTGATGAACCACCTGCGGGCCACCACCGACCGCTGGCGTAAGGAGACCAACATCGGCTTCGCCCTGTACGGCACCCCGGCGGAGAGCCTGTGCTACCGCTTCGCCCGCATCGACAAGGAGCGGTTCGGCACCATCCCCGATGTCACCGACAAGGGGTACTACACCAACAGCTACCACGTGGACGTGCGGGAGGACATCGACGCCTTCTCCAAGTTCACCTTTGAGAGCCAGTTCCAGAAAATCTCCTCCGGCGGCTGCATCTCCTACGTGGAGATCCCCAATATGCGCCACAACCTGGAGGCCCTCAAGGACGTGGTGCGGTTCATCTACGACAACATCCAGTACGCCGAGTTCAACACCAAGAGCGACTACTGCCAGGTGTGCGGCTACGACGGGGAGATCATCGTCAACGAGGACAACGAGTGGGAGTGCCCCGTGTGCCACAACAAGGACCACGCCAAGATGAACGTCACCCGGCGGACCTGCGGATACCTGGGGGAGAACTTCTGGAACGAGGGCAAAACCAAGGAGATCGCCTCCCGCGTTCTGCACCTGTAAACGGCGGCCATGAATTACGCCGCCATCAAATGGGCCGACGTGGCCAACGGGCCCGGGGTGCGGGTGTCCCTGTTCGTGTCGGGGTGCACCCACCGCTGCCCCGGCTGCTTCAACCAGGAGGCCTGGGACTTCGGCTACGGCCAGCCCTTCACCCGGGCGGAGGAGGACAAAATCCTGGACGCCCTCTCCCCCGCCCACATCCGGGGCCTGTCCCTGCTGGGGGGCGAGCCCTTCGAGCCTGACAACCAGCGGGCGCTGCTGCCCTTCCTGCGGCGGGTGAAAGAGAAGTACCCCCACAAGGAAATCTGGTGCTACTCCGGCTACACCCTGGACGGGGAGCTGTGGAAGGACAGCGGAGCCCGGTGCGCCTGCACCGACGAGATGCTGTCCCTCCTGGACGTCCTGGTGGACGGCCCCTTTGTGGAGGCGGAAAAGGACCTGAACCTGCGCTTCCGGGGGTCGGCCAACCAGCGGATTCTGAACGTCCCCGCCAGCCTGACGGCCCGCGCGCCCGTCCTCTGGGACGGGGACATGACCATACAAGCGATCACTGTGTAAGGAGGCCCCGCTATGACCGCTCCTGTTTCCGTCAAGCTGCTGGACCCCCGGGCCAAGCTGCCCGCCTACGGCTCGCCGGACGCCGCCGGCGCCGACCTGTACGCCCTCACCGGCGGGCCGGTGGAAATCGCCCCAGGGCAGACCGTCCTCATCCACACCGGCCTGGCCCTGGCCATTCCCAGGGGCTGCGTGGGGCTGGTATGCGCCCGGTCCGGCCTGGCCTCCAAGCGGGGGCTGGCCCCCGCCAACAAGGTGGGGGTCATCGACGCGGACTACCGGGGGGAGCTGATAGTGGCCCTGTACAACCACAGCGGCGCCCCCCAGGTGGTGGAGGACGGGGAGCGGGTGGCCCAGCTGGTGGTGACCCCCTATCTGACGGCCCGCTTCACCCCTGTGGATGAACTGGAGGATACCCAGCGGGGGAGCGGGGGCTTCGGCTCCACCGGCACAACATAAAAAGCAGCCCCGGCGCGCCGCGCCGGGGCTGCTTTTTACGGAATGATTACTCGGGCTTGTCCTCGCCGTCCTGACAGCCGCAGGGATCCCCGTCCCCGCCGCAGCAGCAAGAGGGCTCCTCGGGAACCTCCTCCGGCTCCACGGCGTCCACCTCATCGTCGGAGAGATGGCCCGCCGCCTTGATGTCGGCGATGCGCTCGTTGTTGTAGGAGATGCGGGCCAGGGCATCGGTGATGCGCTGGCAGGCGTCGGCGTAGGCCGCCTCCGGAGCGGAACCCCGCTCGGCGAAGTACAGCTTGCCCAGCTCGGAGTACGCCTTGCGGATGGCCTCCTGCTCGGTGGAGTTGCTCACCTTCAGCTTGCCAATCTCGGTGATCTCCTTGGCCTTGGCCACGCCGCTGTCCGCCAGCTCCCGGGCCTTGGCAATGCCGCTCTCGGTGAACTCCTTCGCCTTGGTCACGCCGGTCTGGGCCGCGACCACAGCTTTGTCCTTCAGGCTCTCAAAATCAATGCTCATAATCGTTTACCTCCTGGCTCAAATATGTGGGCCGCCCAGCGGCGGCGTCCAACCCGCCGCTTTATACCACTGCCCGTATTTTATGACGGAGCGCCGGAAAATGCAAGGGCCTTTTTCCATTGTTTAGAAAGGTTTAATAGTTTGTCAAACAATTCCCAATGAAATCAGTCATCGTCCCGCTCCCCGTCCAGCACCTCCCTGATGAGAAAGCGGGGCCTGCCCTTGCTCTCCAGGTACAGCTTGCCCAGGTACTCCCCGATGACCCCCAGGGACAGCAGGATCAGCCCCCCGATGAACCACACGGAGCAGGCCAGGCTGGCCCAGCCCGCCACGGTATTCCCGGTGGCCCAGCGGACCACGTTGTACACAATCATGACGATGGAGGCGAAAAACACCAGGAAGCCCAGCCCGGTAATCATCCGCAGGGGCTTCACCGACAGGGAGGTGATCCCCTCCAGGGCAAAGGCCAGCATCTTCTTCAGGGGGTACTTGCTCTCGCCGGCGAACCGCTCCCCCCGCTCGTACTCCACCGTATCGGTGGCGTAGCCGATCATGGGCACAATGCCCCGCAGGAACAAGTTGACCTCCTTGAACTGGGCCAGCCCCTCCAGCGCCCGGCGGGACATGAGCCGGTAATCGGCGTGGTTGAACACCGTCTCCGCCCCCAGCAGGTCCATCATGCGGTAAAACGCCTCGGCGGTGGTGCGCTTGAAAAAGGTGTCCGTCTTTCGGGAGGAGCGCACGCCGTACACGATGTCCGCCCCGGCCAGGTACTTGTCCACCATGGCGTCCGCCGCGTCCACGTCGTCCTGGAGGTCGGCGTCCATGGAGATGACCATGTCCGCCTTGTCCTTGGCGGTCATGAGCCCCGCCAGCAGGGCGTTCTGGTGCCCCCGGTTCCGGGACAGGTCCAGCCCGCACAGCAGGGAGTTCTCCCCGTGGAGCCGGGAGATCACCGCCCAGGTGCCGTCTTTGGAGCCGTCGTTGACAAACAGCACCCGGCTCCGGGGGCTGATCTTCCCGGCGTTCATGAGGCTTTTCAGCTTGTCCCCCAGCCGCCGGGCCGTCTCGGGCAGGACCTCCTCCTCGTTGTAGCAGGGGACCACAATATAAAGGGTGTTGCCGCGCATGATATGACCTCCCAAAGCCTTCCGGCTTTTCTCTGGCGATTGCTGGCATTGCCCCAATATAGTACCAAAAAAGCGCCCGCCCGTCAAGGGAGCGGGGTCACAGGTAAAACCGCCAGGGGAAGTCCGCGGCCTCCTGGGCGTAGTCGATGCCGACGCGCTTGCCCGTCTTGATGTCCAGCGGCTCCCGGTCCCCCGGCGGGACGGGCAGGCCCAGCTCCTCCAGGCTCCCGCAGAGGGACAGCTCCCGCGACCCGTGGGGCAGGCCGTTGAGCGCCCGGCTGATGTTCATTCCGGCGCACACCTTGCCGGGGCCGTTGAGAAAATTCTTCTTTTGGTAGGCGGTCATGTCCTCCCACTTGCAATGAAAGCGGTTTTCTGCTATGATATCTTGGTTATGCCGGGGGGACAGCCCCCGGATCAGCACCGCCGCCGGCTCCCCCTCGGGCTCGGTGACGAAGTTGAGGCAGCAGTGCATCCCGTAGATCAGGTAGACGTAGGCCGTCCCCGGCGGGGCGTACAGGGTCTTGGTGCGCTCCGTTTTGCGGTAGTTATAGGCGTGGCAGGCCTTGTCCAGCCGGCCCACATACGCCTCCGTCTCAGTGACCCGGGCGGCCAGGGTCACGCCGCCGTACCGCCGCACCAGGTACTTGCCCACCAGGGACCGGGCGATGTCCACCGTATCGCCGTCAAAAAAGCTCTGCGCAAGCATAGGCGCCCTCCGTTTCCACCGCCGCCGCGGAGGCGGTATCTGGCCGTATTATACCACGCCCCGCCATTTTTGAAAACCCGGAGTTGAGTTTACATGAGCGAAAACACGTTGAAAAAGCTGGCCAAGCCCATGATCGTCGTGGCCACCCTCATCTGGGGGTCCACCTTCTTCATCTTGAAAGACACCCTGGACGACGTGGACCTGATGTTCCTGCTGGCCTTCCGCTTTACCCTGGCGGCGGCCATTCTGGCCCTGGTGTTCTGGAAGCGCTGGAAGGCCCTGGACTGGGGCTGCCTCTGGCGGGGCGGGGTGCTGGGCCTGCTGATGTTCTCCGCCTACGCGGTGCAGAATTACGGCCTGATGGACACCACACCGGGGAAAAACGCCTTTTTCACCGCCGTGTACTGCGTGATCGTCCCCTTCCTGTACTGGGCGGTGGACCGGCTCCGGCCCAGCCGGTGGAACGTGCTGGCCGCCCTGCTGTGCGTGGCGGGCATCGGCTTCGTGTCCTGGGACGGGGGGCTGTCCCTGTCCAGGGGCGACCTGCTCACCCTGTGCGGCGGCTTCCTCTACGCCTGCCACATCACGGCGGTGTCCAAATTCTCCCAGGGGCGGGACATTTTTATCCTCACCGTGCTGCAATTCGCCGCCACGGCGCTGTGCTGCTGGGCGGGCGCCCTGTTCACCGGCGGCATCCCCGTGGACGGCCTGCCTGCCCGGGCCTGGTGGGTGCTGCTCTACCTGGCCATCGCCGCCACCACCCTGGCCCTGCTGTTTCAGAACGTGGGCCAGAAGTACACCGACCCCTCCTCCGCCGCCCTGCTGCTGGCCCTGGAGGCCCCTTTCGGCGTGGCCTTCTCGGTGCTGTTCGGGGCCGAGCGGCCCACCCCCTTGATGTACTTGGGCTTTGCGCTCATCTTTCTGGCCGTGGTGTGCTCCGAAACCCAGTTCAAGTTCCTGCGCCGTGGTGAGGGCAAGGGCCTGCCTTTTTTCTTTGAACAGAAAAAAAGTGGCGAAAAAAGAAACTTTTAGGCTGCTTCTATTTTAAGCGCGGTCTCTCAATAGAAATAGTCTAAAAGTTCTTTTCGGTTCCTTTTCTTTCAAGAAAAGGAACCACTCAAATGTGCGCCTCCAGCCAGGCCACCACGTCGGCGTACACCTCGCCCCTGTTGATCTCGTTGAGCATCTCGTGCCGCCCGCCGGGGTAGAGCTTCATGGTCAGGTCGGCGGTGCCGTGGTCCCGGAAGAAGCCGTACACCCGCCTGACCCCCTCGCCGTTGGAGCCCACCGGGTCCCGGTCGCCGGAAAACAGGTACACCGGGGTGGCGGGGTCCATCTGGGACAGGGCCTTCTCGCTGGAAATATACTGAAGCCCCCCCATCATGTCCCGGAACATCCCGGCGGTGGGCTTGAAGGTGCAGAAGGGGTCCTTCAGATAGGCGTCCACCACCGCCTCATCCCGGCAGATCCAGTCCGCCGCGGTGCGGTTGGGGGCGAACTGCCTGTTATACGCCCCCAGGGACAGCCGGTCCACCAGGGGGCTCACCGTCTCCGGCCCCTTGCACGCGCAGATGGCGGAGGCCACCGCCTTCCCCGCCGCCACCAGGGCGGGCTTCTCCTGGCCGGTGCCGGACAGGATGCAGCCGTCCACCGTGCCGGGGTAGGCGCACAGGTAGGTCCGGGCCAGGAAGGACCCCATGGAGTGGCCCAGCAGGAAGTAGGGGATGCCGGGGTGCTTCTCCCCCATCAGGACCCGCAGCTTCCGCACGTCGGCGGTCACCAGGGTCCAGCCGTTCTTTTTGCCAAAATAGCCGTACTTCCCGTCGTCCACCGTCTTGCCGTGGCCCAGGTGGTCCCCGCCGCACACCATAAAGCCGCGGTCCGCCAGGTACTGGGCGAAATGGCCGTACCGCCCGGCGTACTCCGCCACGCCGTGGATGATCTGCACCACCGCCCTGGGCTCCCCCTCCGGCGTCCACAGGCAGGCGTGGCACTTGTGCACACCGTCCTGAGACGGAAAGGTAAATTCTGCAAATCCCGTCATATTTTGTTCACCCTATTCCTGTCATTGTGTGATATAATCAGTTTAATATGCCCCGCCCCATTTGTCAATTTACAAAAGGCCCGGGACGAACAAAAGGAGTACCGCTATGAAAAAAATTCTGGCCCGTCTCACCGCCGCGCTGCTGGCGCTGACCCTGCTGGCCGCCCCGGCCTCCGCCCTCACGGTGGACCAGGCCCTGGAGCTGCTGGAGGAAACCTACTACTATGATATTCCCGAGGAGGCCTACGCCGCAAGCAGCCTGGAGGAGCTGATCCAGCTGCTGGGCGACCCTTACACCGAGTACATGACCGCGGAGCAGTACCAGGCGTTCCTGGACCTGGTGGAGAGCAACGTGGACCTGGTGGGCATCGGGGTGTCCGTCCGCTTTACCGGCGAGGGCATCTTGGTGGACGGCATTGTGGAGGGCGGCGCCGCCCAGGGGGCGTCCCTCCAGCCCGGCGACCTGATCGTGGCCATTGACGGCGCCCCCTGCGTCCCCGCCGGGGAAGAGCACCGGGACTTGCTGCTGGGGGAAGAGGGCTCTTCCGTAACCATCACCGTCCTGCGGGAGGGCTCCACCCGGAACTACACCCTGACCCGCAGGGCGATCCACATCGCCAACACCCAGGTCTCCCTGCTGGAGGGGGGCGTGGGCTACGTGAGCTGCGCCAGCTTCGGCACGGACACCGGCGCGCTGTTCGCCCAGGGCCTCCAGGAGTACGACAGTCAGGTGAACTGTTGGCTCATTGACCTGCGGAGCAACACCGGCGGCTACACCGCCTCCGCCCTGGATATGCTGGGCGCGCTGGACGGCCCGGGCTGCTACCTCTACTTTGAGGACAACGAGGGAGGCGTGTATCCCAACCTCACCTATGTGGAGTCCGCCACGGATAAGCCGGTGATCGTCCTCACCGACGGCTACAGCGCCAGCGCCTCCGAGCTGCTGGCCGCCGGGGTGCGGGACACGGGCCGGGGGCTGATCCTGGGCAGCCGCACCTACGGCAAGGGGGTGGCCCAGACCATACTGGACCAGGAGACCGACCCCGGCTATTTCGACGGCGACGGCATGAAGGTCACGGTGTACCGCTTCTACTCCTTTGGAGGCACCACCACCGACCGGGTGGGCGTCATCCCCACCCTGCTGGTGGACGACCGCTACACCGCCGCCGTGGCCGTGGCCCTCACTGGCGGCAGCGAGGAAGCCTCCAGCCTGTGCCTTGTGGCCGGAAGCGACGCCTACTATGTGGACCCGGAGACGGACCCCGAAGTGCTGGCCGCCCTGCTGGAGGCCGTCCCCCCTCAGGTGCTGGTGTTCTACCGGGGGGGCGAGAACTTCAGCCAGTGCGACCCCGCCTACGCCGCGGAGCAGCTGGGGCTGGAGGGGTTTGAGAGCCGCTGGTTCAGCGACGTGGCGGACAGCCCCTATGCCGCCGCCATCAACGCCATGGGCTCCTACCTCCTGCTCAACGGAACCGAGCCCGGCGTGTTCAGCCCGGGGGCCCAGCTCACCCGCGCCCAGCTGTGCACCATGCTGGCCCGGGTCCTCAATGTGGGCTACAGCGGGCCCAGCCAGTTCACCGACGTGGCGGAGGACGCCTGGTACGCCAGGGGCGTCAACGCCATGGCGGAGCTGGGCCTGGTGAACGGCGTGGGCGGCGGCAGGTTCGACCCGGACAGCCCCGTCACCCAGGAGCAGTTCCTCACCATCCTGGGCCGCACCGCCCGGTATCTCAACGTGGCCCTGGACGCCTACGGCGATGCCGTGGACGCCCTGGAGGGCGACCTGCCCCTGGGCGCGGCCATGATGCTGGCCCCCTACGCGGACTGGGCCAAGTCCAGCGTGGCCGTACTGGTCTGGGGGATGGAAAACGGCATGGACGGCCGGGGCGACCTGCTGTTCGCCCCCCTGGACCAGCTGACCCCCTCCGCCCCCACCCTCCGGGAGCAGGCCGCCGCCGGGCTGTACGCGGTGCTCCGCGGCCTGAGCATCCTTCCCTGAACGTTTCGACAGCCAAGGCGCGCCCTTGGCTGTCTCACTTTCCCATAAAAGGAGGTCCGCCCATGGACACCCTGCTCCATATCTGCTGCGCCCCCTGCTCCGTGGCCTGCGTCAAAACGCTGCGGGAGGAGGGGGTGGAGCCCGCAGGCTTCTGGTACAACCCCAACATCCACCCCTATTTGGAGTATAAGGCCCGGCGGGACACCCTGCGCCAATATGCCCGGGACATCGGGCTGGACCTGCGGGAGGAGGATTTCTACGGCCTGCGGCAGTTCACCGCCGCCGTGGCCCAGGACTGCGAGCACCGCTGCGGCTACTGCTACGCCTGCCGGATGGAGCGCACCGCCCGGTACGCCGCTGAAAACGGGTTTGCGCGCTTCTCCACCACCCTGCTGGTGTCCCCCTACCAGGACCGGGAGCGGATCTGCGCCGCCGGGGCCGCGGCGGGGGAAAAATACGGGGTGGAGTTCCTCCCCTACGACTTCCGCCCCCGGTTCCGGGAGGGCCAGGAGGAGGCCCGGGCCCTGGGGCTCTATCTACAGAAATACTGCGGATGCGTGTACAGCGAGGAGGAGCGCTTCTCCAACCGGCGGAAAAAGGAGCTTCACAAGCTGCGCAAGGCCCAGGGAAAGGGGGGTGCCCCATGCTGAAGGAGGGCGGGACCTACTCCGCCGTCATCGAGGGGTACGCCAGCGGCGGCGAGGGCGTGGCCCGGATTGAGGGCATGGCGGTGTTCGTCAAGGGGGCCCTGCGGGGGGAGCGGGCCCGGGTCCGCGTCGAGCACGTGGGCCACAGCGCCGCCTGGGCCCGCGTGGAAACCCTGCTGGAGCCCTCCCCCGCCCGGATCAAGCCGGACTGCCCCTATTACGGCGCCTGCGGCGGCTGCCAGTTCCGGCACATGGCCTACCCGGAGGAGCTGGAGGCCAAGCGCCGCCGGGTGGAGGACGCCTTGCGGCGTATTGGCGGGGCGGACATCCCCGTTTCTGTCATACACGGGGCGGAAAATACCCTCCGTTATCGGAATAAGGTCCAGTTCCCTGTGGCGGAGGGGGCGGTGGGCTACTACCGGGAGCGCACCCACCGCGTGGTGGACATCGGCGACTGCCTGCTTCAGCCGGAGGCGGACACCCTGTGCCGCGCCGCCTTCAAGGGGTGGATGGAGCGGTTCCGCGTCCCCTCCTACGACGAAAAAACGGGCCGGGGGCTGATCCGGCACCTGTTCCTGCGCACCAACAGCCGGGGGGAGGTCCTGTGCTGCGTGGCAGTCAACGGAAGGTCCCTCCCCCACGGGGAGGAGCTGGTGGAATCGCTGCGCGCCGCCGCGCCCGGCCTGGCCGGGGTGGTTCTGTCCGTCAACACCCGCAGGACCAACGTGATCCTGGGGGACGAGTTCCGCACCCTGTGGGGCCGGGACTGGCTGGAAGAAACCCTGTGCGGCCACACCTTCCGGCTGTCAACCCCTTCTTTTTTCCAAGTGAACCGGGCCCAGACCGAGGTGCTCTACCGCCGGGCGCTGGACTTTGCCGCCCTCACCGGGTCGGAGACGGTGGTGGAACTGTACTGCGGCATCGGGACCATCAGCCTGGCCCTGGCCCCCCGGGCGGGGCGGGTGATCGGGGTGGAGGCGGTCCCCCAGGCGGTGGACGACGCCCGGGAGAACGCCCGCCGCAACGGCTTGGACCACAAGGTCCGCTTCCACTGCGGGGACGCGGGGGAGCTGGCCGCCCGCCTGGAACGGGAGGGGGTCCGGCCGGACGTGGTGGTGGTGGACCCGCCCCGGAAGGGGCTGGCCCCCGAAGTGGTGGAGACCGCCGCCCGAATGGGGCCGGACCGGGTGGTATACGTGTCTTGCGACCCCGCCACCCTGGCCCGGGACATAAAGCGGTTCTCCGCCCTGGGCTACGCCCTGGCGCGGGCGGAGGCCGTGGACCTCTTCCCCCGCACCGCCCATGTGGAGACGGTGGCGCTGCTCTCCCATATTCAGCCGGACGGCGCGGCGGGCCGCGCGAAAGCTTGCACATGACGGCATTGCCGGAGTCAGACACAGAGCGCGCCCCGGACCCTCTCAGGTCCGGGGCGCGCTCTGTCAATCCAGCGCCAGCGACGCCGCCAGCAGCTTCTTCGTATAGGGGTGCCGGGGGTGGTCGTAGATCTGGTCCACGTCCCCTTCTTCCACAATCTCGCCCCCCGTCATCACCGCCACCCGGCCGCACAGCTGGTATACCACCGCCAGGTCGTGGGAGATGAACAGGTAGGACAACCCCAGCTCCTCCTTCAGGTCCGCCAGCAGCTGCAAAATCTGGGCCTGCAGGGTCACGTCCAGGGCGGACACCGGCTCATCCAGCACGATCAGCCTGCTGCCCTGGATCAGGGCCGCGGCGATGGCCACCCGCTGGCGCTGCCCCCCAGACAGCTGGGCGGGCTTCCGGGCCAGATGCCCCTCCTCCAGCCCCACCAGGGGCAGGAACTCCCGCACGCGCCGGCGGCGCTCCGCACGGTCCCTCACCCCGGCGGCCCGCAGGGGCTCCTCCAGAATCCATCCCACCGTCTTGGCCGGGTTCAGCGACCCATAGGGATCCTGGAACACCATCTGGGGCCGGGGGTCCCCCACCTCCAGCGTGCCGCTGACGTCCGCCACCATCCCCAGCACGCACTTGGCCAGGGTGGACTTGCCGGACCCGGACTCCCCCACAATGCCCAGCGCCTCGCCGGGGGCCAGGGTGAGGGACACATCCCGGAGCACCTGTCTGCGGTCCCGGCCACGGCCATACCAGCTGCTGAGATGGCCGATGCGCACCATGGGCTTATCCATCCCCGCCGCCTCCCTTCAGCTTTTTCCGCGCCGGCCGGGAGGCGACCAGCAGCCTGGTGTACTCCTCCCGGGGGTGGTAGAATACCTCGTCCACCGGGCCGGACTCCACAATCCGCCCCCGCTTCATCACCACCACCCGGCCGCACAGCGCCTTCACCACCCCCAGGTCGTGGGAGATGAACAGGATGGCGGTCCCCTCTTTGCGGTTGACCTCCTTCAGCGTCTCCAGAATCTGGGCCTGGATGGTCACGTCCAGGGCGGTGGTGGGCTCGTCGGCGATGAGCAGCCGGGGCCGCAGCACCAGCGCCGAGGCGATCATCGCCCGCTGGCGCATCCCGCCGGACAGCTGGTGGGGCCACTGGCGGTACACCTTCTCAGGCTCCGGCAGGCCCGCCAGGGCCATGGCGTCCAGGGCGCGGGCCTTCCGCTCCGCCCGGGAGAGCTTCTCGTGGATGCGCAGAGACTCCTCCACCTGCGCCCCCACCCGCATGGTGGGGTTCAGGCTGGTCATGGGCTCCTGGAAGATGATGGACAGATCCCGGCCCTGATACTGCCGCAGTTCCTCCCGGGACAGGGCCAGCAGGTCGGTCCCCTCAAAAACGGCGCTGCCGCCCACCGCCGCCCCGGAGCGGCGGATCAGCCCCATGAGGGCGTGGGCGGTCATGGACTTGCCCGACCCGGACTCGCCCACGATACCCACAATCTCCCCCCGGTCCATCCCCAGGGAAAATTTGTCCACGGCGGTGAAGGGGGCCCCTTGGTCGGTGAACACCACCGATAAATCCCGGATGTCCAGCATCATGCCGCCGCCCCCATTCTCTCCCGCAGGCCCTCGCCCACCAGCCCCACGCCTAATATCAGCAGGATGGCCACCAGCCCCGGGAACACGGTGCACCAGGGCAGGGTGAACAGCACCCCCTGGGCGTCCTTGAGCATATAGCCCAGGCTGGGCTCCGTGGGGCGCACGCCGATGCCCAGGTAGCTCATGGACGCCTCCGCCAGCACCGCGTTGTTGAAGCCGATGGTGAGCCCCGACAGCAGGGTGGGCCAGGTGTTGGGCAGGATGTGGACAAACATGATCCGCAGGCTGTGGACGCCCATGAGCCGGGCGGACTTGACAAAATCCCGCTCCCGGTACTTGAGGAACTCCCCCCGGACCAGCCGGGCAAAGCTGGGGATGAACAGCACCCCCAGGGCCCCGATGACGTTGTACTTCCCCGGCCCGGTGACGGCCAGCACCACCAGGGCCAGCAGCACGCTGGGAAAGGCGGCGACGGCGTCACACAGACGCATGATGAGGGCGTCGGCGGGGCCGCCGTAGTAGCCGCACAGCGCCCCCACCGCCAGCCCGCACACCGCCCCCACCGCCAGCACCGCCAGGGCGATGGCCAGGGTGGACCCCGCCCCCTCCAGGGTGCGGGAGAGAATATCCCGCCCATAGGCGTCGCAGCCGAAGGGGTGGGCGGCGGAGGGGGCGGCGTTGCGGGCGCCCCCATCCATAGCGGAGGGCTCGAAGGGGGTCCAGAAAAAGCCCACCGCGATAAAGGACAGCATACACACCGTCAATATCACGCCGATTGTCAAATACCAGTTTTTTTGTCTCATGGTCTCCCCATTCACCTCCGTCCCGTTACCGGGCGGAAATTGTGGATGCGCGCCCGGCATGGTGACGGGCGAAAGCGCTTTTTAGTTTTTTTCTCGAAAAAAGAACTATGTCCCCTCGATTCGGGGGTCCATCACCCGGTAGAGCAGGTCGGCCAGGAAGTTGCACCCCACCACCGCCGACGCCAGCAGCACCACGATGGCCTGGACCACCGGGTAGTCCCGGTTGCCGATGGACGAGATGAGGATGCGGCCCAGGCCGGGAATGCCGAACACCTGCTCCACCACGATGGAGCCCGCCATGACGTCGCCGATGGCCATGGCCAGGAACGTCACCACCGGGATCATGGCGTTGCGCAGCACGTGCCGCCGCAGGGCGGAGCCCC
>CAMNQF010000046.1 GCA_946548895.1 uncultured bacterium
CCTGCGGGTGGCTGTTACATTGAAACCCGGATTGCGATTTTGCAACATTGAGCCACGTCGCCGCAAGCGTCATATCGCTTGCGGCGGCTTTTTCAAAGTTGCCGCTCGCTCATTCCGCTGCTCCTCCTTATCCCCACAAAGCCGAAATCCCGTTAACGGTAGTCCCTCCGCGTGTTCAGGAACTTTTTCTCCTCCGGGGGAAGATCCAGCCCCAGGGTGCCGCCGGGGTTCATCATGCCGTCCGGGTCAAAATAGTGCTTCAGCACCTTGACCGCGCCGTACTCTTTTTCGCCCAGATAGCCCTCCAGCCAGGGGGCGAACATCTTGCCGATGCCGTGGTGGTGGCTCACCGCCGCTCCGGAGCGCTGGATGGCGTCCAGAATGGTGGTGTGATAACGCTTAAACTCCGCCGCGTCGTTCATCTTGGTGATAAAGATAAAGTACAGGTTGGCCCCCTGGGGGTAGCAGTGGGACATATGGGTGGTGACCACCGTGTTGGGCAGGGCATGGCACACCGCCCGCACGTCCCGGTGCACCTGGGCCATGTTGGACCAGTTCACGGTGCACTCCAGGGTGTCGGTGATAACGCTGAAGTCCATCAGGGTGTCCCGGAGGTAGGGGTCGTTGAAGCGGCCCTTCTCCCAGCTCCGGGTGACGTAGCCCGTCATGGGCATGGCCCCGTGCTTCCGGGCGATGCGGGCGATGTTTTTGGCCACGTTTTTGGAGAATCCCTTCTCCCCGTCGGTGAAGCCCAGGAACATACACCGCTCCATGTCCTTGTAGCCGAACTTGTCCAGCAGCGGGGCCAGCGGCGTGTCGTCCACATTGTACAGCCGGAGCATCAGGTGGGTCTCCTCCGGGTCGGACAGGCGGAACACGGAGGAGTACCCGCACTCGCACTGCATCATCTCCCGGGCGGCGGCCATGGCGATCTCCCAGTTCTTGAACATATAGGAGAAGCGCTTCCGATTCTCCGGCATCCAGCGGCATACCTTCAGCGTCACCTCGGTGAGCACGCCGAAGGTGCCCTCGGAGCCCAGCATGATTTGCTTCATGCTGGGGCCGGTGGCCTCCCGGGGATAGGGGCTGGTGACGATCCGGCCGATGGGGGTGGCGTATTTCTGGGCCAGCACAATGTCCTCAATGGTGCCGTAATAGGTGCTGTTTTGCCCCGCGCCCCGGGTGACCACCCAGCCGCCCACGCTGCTGTACTCGAAGGACTGGGGGAAGTGGCCGCAGGTGTAGGCCCGCTTGGCCCCGAAGCGGTTGGGCGCGTCCTGGAGGGCTTTCTCCAGATCCGGCCCGGAGATGCCCGCCTGGACGGTGATGGTCTGATCCGTCTCGTTGAAGCTGAGCACTTTGTTGAGGCGCTTGCGCATATCCAGCGTCATGCCGCCCTTCATAGCCTCCATGCCCCGCGTGACGCTGCTGCCGCCGCCGTAGACATATAGCGGAATCTTATGCCGGACGGCGTAGTCCACCAGCCGCTCCACCTGCTCGGCGGTGTCCGGGTAGACCACCACGTCGGGGACGTTCTCGATCTGCTTATGGCGCAGCCGCAGCAGGTCGTAGCCCGTGCAGCCGTAGGCCACCGCCAGCCGGGGGTAGTCCTCCGTGGTGACGAACTCGTCCCCCACGATTTTCTTCAGCGCCGTCACGTGCTCCGGGGCGATTTTGGAGGGGTAATCGGATAAATTCACCTGGTCGAAGCCGATGTCGTCGGTGTAGTCCCGGAAGTCGTCGTCCGTCATCTGGAAGGACTCCTTCATCAGCTTGTAGAGGGACTCCTTGGGATACTTGAAAAAATGGGGGTCGCCCCAGCGGAAAATGGAGCGGTAGCTCCCCTCCGGCGCGGGGGTCTCCAGCCAGTTGGGCCGAAAGCCTTTGTAGGGTTTATTGCTCACAGCACATCGCTCCTTTTCGTGATTTGAGAAATTCTGCGGTACAGCGGCTCCAGCCGGGGGTACAGCGGGGCGTAGACGCCATGGTACAGCTGCGCGTAAATCTTGTGCCTGGCGGGGTCGGGGCGGAACACGTCCCCCTCATGCACCATGCATCGGATGGCCTCGTCGTAATCGTGGAAAACCCCCTGGGCCAGAAAGGCTGTCATAGCCGCCCCGATGGCGCTGACCTCATGGGTCTGGGTGCGCTTGACGGGCAGGCCGAACAGATCCGAGAGAATCTGGCAGGCCACGCCGCTGCGGGCGCCGCCCCCGCCCACATAGATCTCCTCGATCCTGACCCCGGCCCGTTTCTCCATCCGCTTCAGCGAGTGGCAGAGCTCGAAGGCGATGCCCTCCAAAATGGCACGGTACAGATGGTAGCGGGTGTGGTGGTCGGTGAGGCCCACGATGGCCCCCCGGGCGGCGGGGGTGGTGATCCCCGGCGTCCAGTAGGGCTGGAGCAGCAGCCCCCCGCACCCCGGCGGTATGTCCGCGATATATCGGTCCAGCAGCTCCTCCGGGGCGCACCCCATGGCCTTTGCCTGGGCCAGGTCCTTGGCGCAGAACTCTTTCAAAAACCAGGACACCAGCCAGAAGCCCCGGTACAGCTCGATCTCCGGGTTATACAGGTGGTTGGGCACCGCCGGATAGGCGGGCATGAAGGGCTGGGGCTCCACGTACCGCTCCAGCGCCAGCTGAACCGTGGCGGTGGTGCCCAGGGAGATGGCCGCCTTGTGGGGCTGGATCACGGACAGGCCCAAAGTCTCGCAGCCCTTGTCCGAGCCGGTGGCGATGAGGGGCAGGCCCTCCGGCACGCCGGAGGCGGCGGAGAACTCCCGGGTCACCGTCCCGATGACCTGGCCGGAGGGAACCAGGTCACACAGCTTTTCCGGGGGCACGGCGTAGATGCAGCGGGTCAGGGCCGACTGCTTCTGCCAGCGCCGTTTTTTGTAGTCAAAGGGCATATGCCCGATTATGTTGGCCTGGGAATCCGCCAGAACGCCCGTCACCTTATAGTTCAAATAGGTGGGCAGCATGACGTATTTTGCCGTTTTGGCCCAGACCTCGGGCTGGTGCTGCCGGATCCAGTTGCAGGCGGAGGCCTGATAGATGTTCTTTGAGGCCCCGTCCATCCCCGCCGCCTTGAACATCAGCTTTTTGTGCGGGGGGAAGGGATTGTCGAAGTCCGCCTGCCGCTTGTCCAGCCATAAAATGATGTCCCGGAGGGGCCGGCTGTCCCCGTCCAGGCACAGCACCGTGTCCCGGATGGCGGTGACCGCCACGGCGGCGATCTCCCCCAGCATCCCCTCGCTGCGCCGGCAAACGGCCCGCCCCGCCTCGCAGATTTGGCTGTAGTAGAAGTCCGGCTCCTGCTCCGCCCAGCCCGGGTTGCGGGAGCGGTAGGGCTGGGCGTATTTCACCTGATAGAGGTCCGCGAAGCTGCTGTCCGGCCGCACCAGCAGGCAGCGCGTGCTCTGGGTGCCCACGTCGAAGGTGAGGATCAACGGTGTTTTCATACGCCGCCCCCCTATCCGTCCGCCGGCCGGAGCAGGCCGCTGGCGGCGATGACGTCCACCCCCAGCCCCAGCACATCTTTTAGGATCACGCCGCCGAAGTCCACGGGCCGGTCCACCGTCACGGCGCGGATCGCCTCCATCACGGGGAAGATCTGCCCCTTGGGGATCTCCGCCGACACCCGCACCGGCAGCACCGGCACACCCGGAAACGCCGTGCGCACAGTGGTGCACAGGGTGCGCATGGGGGCGGTCTGCTCGGATATGGCGAAGGCCTCCCCCCGCTTGCAGGAATTGCCCGTCACCCGGAAGGTATCGCCCTCCCGCTCCACCTGGAGGGCGCAGCCCCGGGGGCATACGATGCACACCAGCTCACTCATGGTCCATCACCTCGATATCCAGTTCGATTTGACTGTTTTCATCCAGGCCAAACCGGGTGAAATCCACATCCAGCCGCTCCATCTCCGGCGGGCGGAGGAAGGGGTACCGCTTGGAAAATACCTCCCGCCCATCCACCCGCAGCCGCAGGGCGCAGCGGTCCAGTACCTCCCGGCTTCGGAAGTACAGGGGCGTTTTGCTGTTGTCCCGGTTCAGGTCCAGCCGCTGGGGGACGGCGCACAGCAGCGCCGGGGACGTGCGGATGGCCACCTCCCGCCGGGGGGCGGGGGCATAGCGGGCGGCGCCGCGCCCGGCCAGTTCCCCGCTCTCCGACACGTAATCCACCAGGTCGTTGACGTGCAGGGCGTTGCCGCAGGAGAACACCCCGTCCACGCTGGTCATCAGCTGGCCGTCGCACACCGGCCCCTTGGTCTTGGGGTCCAGCTCCGCCCCCAGGGACTGGGCCAGCTCGTTTTCCGGGATCAGCCCCACCGACAGGATCAGCCCGTCGCACGCCACCAGTTCCTGGGTACCCGGGATGGGCCTCATATCGCCGTCCACTTGGGACACCTCCACCGCCGTGAGCCGGTCCTGGCCCAGCACCCGGGTCACCGTATGGGATAAGTACAGGGGAATGTCAAAATCACGCAGGCACTGGTGGATGTTCCGGGTCAGCCCGGAGGGGGTGGGCTTGGTCTCATATACCCCCAGCACCTTTGCCCCCTCCAGCGTCAGGCGGCGGGCCATGATGAGGCCGATGTCCCCGCTGCCCAGGATGACGCACCGCTTGGTGGGGAGCTGGCCCAGCAGGTTGGTGAAATGCTGGGCCGTCCCGGCGGTGAACACCCCGGCGGGGCGGGTGCCGTGTATGCTCACCTGCTTGGCCGTCCGCTCCCGGCAGCCAGTGGCCAGCACCAGGGTTTTGGTCTGGATGGTCTCCACCCCGTCCCGGTTCACCACCGTGACGGCAAAGCCGGTCTGGGTCCGCTCCAGCCGGGTGACGAAGGTGAGGGTGGACACGCCGATGCCCCCCCGCTCCACCTGGTCGATGAACCGCTGGGCGTACTCCGGGCCGGTGAGCTTCTCCTGGAACCGCACCAGGCCGAAGCCGTCGTGGATGCACTGCTTCAAAATGCCCCCCAGCCGGGCCTCCCGCTCAATCAGGAGGGTTTTCGCGCCGTTTTCCCGGGCGGACAGCGCCGCCGCCAGTCCGGCGGGGCCGCCGCCGATGACGGTCACATCGTATGTGCGCACAAATGATCTCCCCTTAACATTCCTCAATAAAAATCCATTTTCGTTGCCGGGTTGAGCACAATAAAGGTTTCGCATTGGTCCGTCAGCGAACTAAAGTTCTTTTTGGATACTTTTTCTTTCAAGAAAAAGTATCACTTGGTCCGCCCGAAGGTGATGTTAGCCTCCGGGGCGGATTTTTTTACCTGGTCCAGCGGGACATCCAGAAATTCCGCGATGATCTTTGCCACCAGCGGCGAGCAGAACCCGCCCTGGCACCGGCCCATCCCCGGCCGCACCCGTTTCTTCACCCCGTCCACCGTGGGCACGCAGATGGGGGAGCGCAGGGCGTCCAAAATCTCGCCGCGGCTGATCTCCTCGCAGCGGCAAACAATCACGCCGTAGTCCGGGTTTTGGCGGATCAGCTCCGCCCGCTCCTCATCCGCCATATCCCGCAGGACGGGTACGCCGTGGCGGATGGGGGAATAGCCCTCGTTGGGGGCCACGGCCTTCTTTTTCCGCAGCTCCTCCACGGCCATCTGTTCGATATCCAGCGCCACGGCGGGGGCGGTGGTCAGGCCGGGGGACTGGATGCCCGCGCAGTGGATGATGTTTCTGGTTTTCCGCCCCTTTTCAATGATAAAGTCTTCCTCAAAGGTGGGGGCCCGCACCCCGGTGAAGTAGGTGATGATGTCCCCCCGGTTCAGGGTGGGCATGGTCTTTTCCTGTTTGGCGAATACGGCGTCGATGCTCTGGGGCCGGGTCTCCACATTCTCCTTTTCAAAGGTCTCCACCGCGTCGGGCCCCACCAGCAGGTTGCCGTGGGCGGTGTGCACGATGCCGCCCCCTTTGGAGTGCCCCCTGGAGCGGGCCAGCTCCATGATGGAGGCGATGGAGGAGAACCGGGCTCCGGCCTTCTTGTCCAGGATGGAGTTGGTCCCCCGGCGGGGGTGGATGGAGAAAAACCGATCCCCCGCCATCCGGGCCACGTCCTCGGCGAATACGCCGGCGGCGTTGATCACCAGCGCTGGATAGACCGTCCCCCGGTTGGTATGTACGCGCTTGATTTCGCCGTCCTCCACCTCCATGGACAGCACAGCCGTGTTCAACGACACCTGCGCGCCGTTCTGCACCGCGTTTTCCGCGTAGGCGATGGTCAGTCCGTAGGGGCACACACAGCCGGAGGAGGGGTTGGAGACGGCAAATTTGAATTCCCGGTTCAGGTTCGGCTCCCGCCGCTTCAGCTCCGCGCCGGAGATGACCCGGGTGTCCTCAATGCCGTCATGCTTTCTGCGCCAGAGGCAGTACAGGGCAATGAAGGGCTTCAGCCAGCCCTTGTCGAAGCAGACGTACTGCCCCACCCGCCGGAAGGGCACGTCCAGCTCCCGGCACACCTGATCGTACATGGCGTTGCCCTTTCGGATGTAGCGGTGCTTCAGCGAGCCCTTGGACAGGTCCACCCCCGGATGGACCTCCCCGTCGTTCCGGCCCGACGCCTGGAGGGCCAGGTCGGCCTCCTTCTCCACCAGCAGGATGTCCAGCTTCCACTTGGACAGCTCCCGGGCGATGGACGCGCCGGAGATACCGCCGCCGATGATGAGCACGTCGGGGCGCCGCCCCTCCAGCGCGCCGTCCCGGAGGGACGGCAGGCGCATAGGCTGGGCCACGGCCTCGTCACAGACGATATTGTTGACCACGTGGACGGCGCCATATTTCTTCGCCGCCATCTGGCAGGCCTCCACCGCCTCGTTCCAGGTGGACAGCCATCCTGTCAAGACGACGCACCCGTCCGACAGGGTGGCGCGCACCGCGCCGCCGAACCGCTGGGACAGCCGCTTGTTTGTTTTCCGCAGATCCATAGTGACGCTTCCCTTCGCTCGAAACAAGTCGGTCGACCGACTTACTCTATGGCGAAATTATAGCCAATGAATGTTTGCTTGTCAACCCATATTTTTACGAAAGAGCCAAAAGAAAAGCGCCTGTGGACAGGCCCCGGCATCAATGATATAATGATTCAATCACACTATGCTGCGCGGGGAGGTTTTTATGGCTGCACCGAGAAAAGACGACGTGAAATCAGCGGTATTGGAGGCGGCCCAGATTCTGCTGGAAACCGGGACCTGGGGGGACATCTCCCTGGCGGACATTGCGAAGCAGTCCGGTGTGTCCAAGGGGACGCTGTATTATCACTATAAGACCAAGGGCGAGATCCTGTTTGATATCGCAGACCATTATCTCAGTGAACAGTGGGACGATTTCATCCGCTGGACGGAAAACAAGGATAAGGATACCTCCCTCCAGCGGCTGGTGAAGTATGTGATGGAGCGGGACATCGTGTCCGCGGGCCTGCGGATGCACCTTTTGTGCGAAGCCCAGGCGGGGGACGAGATTCTGCGGGAAAAGCTGGTGCGCCGCTACGGCGAGTTCCAGCGGCTCATCAGTGGAAAAATATCCGAGCGCACCAATGTGCCGGCGGATTTCCTCACATGGCTGGTCCTTCTGGTGTCCGACGGCATCATTGTGCAGGAAGCCATTCAGAACGAAGCGTTTGACACACAGTCCTTCATCGCGCAGAGCGCGCAGTACCTGGCGCGGCTGGGAAAAGGAACTGCATAAACCGGCATCCGGCCACCGGGCAATTCGGCCCCCCAAATGGCCCGCGGCGCAATCGGAAACTCCATAAACAGCGCGATGCGGCGGACAGAGTTTCACTCTGCCCGCCGCCCGCGTTTTCAGCCGTCCTCCCCGGCGCCCTTGAGATACTGGCGGCGCCTTTCCCCGTGATGGGACGGCGCTTATCTGAAGAGAATCCAGCTGTCTACCGCGTGAATATTACAGTTTTCCTCTTCGGTCGCGATCTCTTGCGTCAATTTGCCGATCTGGACCTCCAGGAAAGGATACAGCTTCTGGCACTGTATCCGCCCGGTGCTCCTTTTCCGCAGAAGGTCGTCAAGAATACTCAGCTCCGCCGTCAATGACGATTGCTTTTCCACATAAAGATTCCGCTGCTCCACAAGCCGCTCCAGCACCGATTTCTCCATCTCCGAGATTCGGCTGCCTTTTCTTCTCAGGTCGGCGATATTGGCCAACAGCTTTTTGATGATGGATTTTGTCTCGGCCAGCTCTGTCTTGAGCTGGTTCCATGACTCGGGGCTATGCGGGGGATAGCCGACCGAAAAATGGTTGCGGTCTCCGGCCGGGCTGCCGATACGCAGGCACAGGATGCTGTCCCCCGCGCGGATCAGACTCCCCGCGATCATTCCGCGCCCAGTCATGGCGTAGACCGTTCCATCGCAATGAATCGTGCTGTTCACGATCATCTCCGCAATCACGCTTACTCCGGCGCTGATCTCCGCCTGTTCCACCACGGGGGACTGCACCTGACGGGCGGCGCTCAAAAAAGTGCCGCCGTCTGCCCCGTAGATGCCCCGCTGAACCCGAATTGTTCCGTCCATTGATGTTACGCGGGCCTGCCTTACCTTTCCGCTGATTACGATATCGCCGGTGGCTACGATAACGGCCCCGCCGTCCACATCCCCCTGGACATAGAGATCCCCTGAAACCTTCCATGGTTTCTGAAGCTGGCCTGAATCACCCTTGATGAGGGTCTGCTTCTGGACGCAGAACAGGCCGTCTTTGCTATACAGTATCCCATCCACTCTGGCTGTGAGCGCCTGCCCATCCTCGCTGACAGCGGTATTTTCTCCCTGGGGAATATAGGCGCTGTCCGGCTGCGGACAGGGAAGTACCCGCCCCGTTACATCTAAGCCGTCTGTTCCTTCCACGGGAGGCTCTATCATACAGATAGCGGCTCCTTTTTGAATGGGCTGCATCTGGATGTCCTGGCTAAAATCCACCAGGCCGCCGGCCTGCGCATCCAGACATACTTTTTCACATCGCTGGAAAAGTTCGGTCACTTTGCCGTTTTCCCCGGCTTGAGGCCGCGCTCCCCGCGCTGTTGGGAATATGCGAAGGTATCCGCATTCGACCTCCCGCTGAATATCCTGCTGCAAAATGCCGCAACGGATCCCCTCGCAGTGCATTTCCTTCAAGAATTCTTCCAGGGTGATTCCGTCCCCGCCGTTCTCCGGCGGGAGCAGGCACGCATAGGCGCTCATCCGATCCCTCGACAGGAAAAACCGTGCCGCCGCTTTTATGGGCTGCGGATCGGCGCCCGGTGTCTTTTTACACCGAATTTTGCATACTTCCTTCAAGACCTTGACGAAGGCGTCCACCGTTTCGCCGTCATCTGGATACCGCGCCTTTGCGTCCTCGCCGGCCTGGTTCAGCGCCGCCGCCAGCTTCCTGTAGAGGGGGGGAGAAAGTGGCTTTTGCTCCAGGTCGTCCGCCGTTTTTGAAGTAAAATAATCAAAAATTGACACTGCTATCCCTCGCCTTTTCTTGAGCTCCATATTCGTATTGCCGACCGTTTTCTGCGAGCCACAACAATGCGCGATACAACCAATTATTTTTATTGTACCATCTGCGTGGGGGATTATCAAGGGGTATTTGTCATAATCACCACAAAAAACCAGGTAAACGGGATGCCAATTTGGTATTATGAGCATATCTGCGAGGCGCGCCGATGCTTTCCTCAATGCCCAAGAAGCAGGCGCTCTCCTTTTTGAACAAGGCGCGGCGCCGTAATGGACGCCATGGCATTGGCGCAAGCCGGCTGCTCCGCCGCGGTTCCTACCCTTTACGCATCGTCTCCGCCATTTCCTGTGCATATGAAAAAGCCTGCCTCCCGGCAGACTTTTCGAAAGGCCGGCCGGAGCAAACGTGAGACTGTTTGCTCCGGCGTCTTTTGGGCGGCGTTTATTGCGCCCGCACAGTTTTTCCTGATTGCCCCGTCAACGCCTCAGCCGGCTCATGACTTTGAACATTTTATGGATGTCCACCGGCTTTGCCAGATGTTCATTCATTCCGGCGTCCTTGGCCATTGTGACATCCTCGTCAAAGGCGTTAGCCGACAGCGCGATGATGGGCACCGCCTTCGCGTCCGGACGGTCCAGCCCGCGGATCACGCGGGCCGCCTCATATCCGCTCATAACCGGCATCATCAGATCCATGAGCACGCAGTCAAACGTGCCCGGGCCGGACGCGGCGAAGGCGTCCACGGCGGCTTTTCCGTCGTGCGCGGTCACGACCTCCGCGCCCGCGTCCCTCAGCATGAACTCCACGATTTCACAGTTGATCTCGTTGTCCTCCACCAGAAGGACCCGCATTCCGGCAATGTCGCTCTGCGCGTTCCGCTCTTCGTCCACAGCCCGCCTGTTCCGCGCCTCGTCCACTTGGAGGGGCAGGGTGATCTGGAATACGCTGCCCTTGCCCAGCTGGCTGCTCACCTCGATGGTCCCCTTCATCTGGTCCACCAGGTTTTTCACAATGGACATACCGAGCCCAACGCCGCTATAGTGGGTCCTGGCGCCCTGATGTTCCTGGGTAAACGGCTCAAAAATGTGCTCTTTAAAGTCGTCTCCAATGCCGATCCCAGTATCTTCGATGATAAATTGGTAGGTCGCGGTCCCGCCCTGGCAGGCGGTTTCCCTGGCCTGGACAAATACGGAGCCGTGGGGCCGGTTGTATTTGAGGGCGTTGCCGATGACGTTCATCAAGATCTGCTCCAACTGCCGCGGATTGCCGATCAGCCTGCTGTGCCGCAAACCGGCCGCGTCCAGCGCCAGCCGGACCTCCTCCGCCTCCGCCTGGGCGGACAAGAGCGTGACGCAGTTGTCCAGCGTGTCGTGGAGGTCGAAGGGCTCCTCCACCGCCGCCGGCCTTCCGCTCTCCAGCTTGCTGACCTGAAGAACGTCGTTGACCAGGGACAGCAGATGCTCCGTGGACACGCGGATTTTCTTCCGGCACTCTCTCTGCCGCTCCGGGTCGTCCTGGGTTTTCTCCATGATGGCCAGCATACCCAGAATTCCGTTGATGGGCGTACGGAGGTCGTGGGACATATGGGAGAGGAATTCGCTCTTTGCCGAGTTTGCCCGCCTCACCTTTTCCAGAAGATCCATGATGGCTTGCTCCTGCTTCTTCCTTGTCACCATGATCTCGGTGATGTCCTGATGGTACCCGTTCAGGCAGGCGCCCGGTTTTTTAAACGTTCCGTCCGGCACGCCGCCGCAGCGGACATAAATTTTCCCCAGAGAGGGATGGTTCCAGGGATAAATCACCTCGGAGCGGCCGGTCTCCAGCATTTCCCGCACCGCTTCCCGCACCATTTCCACGTAGTCCGGCTCGATATTTTTAAACCAGTGCCGGTAACACTCCTCCGGCCCGGCCTCATCCGATACGCCCAGAAGGTCCCGCATGGTCCGGTCCGCGTACATCCGCGGCTGGCAGCCCTCCTCCAGCTCAATGGTCCAGATGCCGGTTCTGGCCCCTTCCAGAATGTCCTCCAGGCTCTGCCGGGCCTCCAGCTTGTACTTTTCCTCTTGTTCCACCACGGCGTTGACGTCCCGCTGGGCAAAAATCGCGCAGTGCTCTCCCTCTGTCTTTTCCGTGGCGGAAAAATGGATTTCCAGGTGCTTCAGCCCATAGGGGCTGTCCTTCGCCTGATAGCGGACGTAGAACTTATTCTTTGTCCTGAGCTGCGCGAGCACATAGTCTTTCTTGGTCACGGCGCGGAGCCGCTCCTGGTCCCGGGGGGCCACGTACTGGGAAATGTACCGCTCCATGGCCGTCTGGTAGCCGTCCGCAAAATTGGCGGCCCAATCTATGCGCATCCGCTTGCTGTTTCGGTACACCTCGCACTCGCCCGTGTCAAAGTTCACCAGATAGATGCCCAGGTAGTCCACGCTGAGGGCGTGGAGCACATTATAGCTGCGTTTTTGGAGCTCGCGAAACAGGTTGCGCCGCTTCAGGGAGGATACGATGAAATATGCCGCGGTCTGAAGCATATTGGACGCATATTCCAGCAGTTTCACAGGGGGATTGTCCACCCCGTAAAAGCCGATGATCTTTTCGCCGTCGTACAGGGGGACCACCACGAGGGAATGGATGTTCTGCCGCTTCAGGTTCTCGTACTGAAGGGGGTCCGTTTCCCGGATATCCGCCAGATCCTCGATGACGATATGCTTTCCCACGCTGAAATTCCGATACCAGCTGGCGCACACCTCCGGGGGGACGTTTTGGAGGTTTTCCTTTTCCGGCTCCACCCCGCCGGCCACCCATTCATAGGTGTTGTCGTCACAGCCGGACTCGTTTTGCTCAAAAATGTAGGTCCGCTCTCCGTTCAGCGCTCTCCCCAGGTGCTCCAGCAGGACCCCCAGCGACTGGTCCGGGGTCTCCTCCAGCAGGGCGGTGCGGAGGCCCTCGTTGATGACGGCCTCCAGAGTCTGCACGCTGCGCATACCGCCGTGCGGTTCACCGCTCCCCGCGGCCGGCGGGCCTTGTCCGGCCCGGTCAAAGAGTTCCCTTGAATCGTTCATTCGCCTGTCCCCCATATCGGCCGCTCCCCAACCATGGCCGCGCCCGAATTCTGCCGCGAAGCCGAAGCTTTTTCCTTATCATACCATGCGCCCCCCGATCACGTCAACATGAATCCGCCATCCTTCGGTTTCTGGGGAAAAAGCCGCGCGGGCGTCCCCGAATGGGCCGGGCCGGACATAATTGTTTTTAGTGAGCCCGCTGAAGAGGCGCTGTGCGCGTCCGCCGGGCCCGGCGGGAGGTGAAGACGTGAAGCCATCCGAGCCATGGAAAGAGTCGGTGGAAAAACTGTATAAGGAGATGTATCCGGCGCTTCGCGCCTACGCCCAGCGGGTGATGGAGGACCCGGCCCTGGCGGAGGAGGCCATCCAGGACGCCTTCTGCATCGCCTGCGCCCGGCGGGAGCAGTTCCTGTCCAGCCCCAACCCGCAGGGGTGGATCATGCTCACCCTGAAGCACGTCATGCAGAATATGCTCCGCACCCAGGCGAAGCTGAAAACGCTGCTGTCCCTGGAGGCGGGGGAGGGCCTGCCCGCCGGAGCGCCGGAGCTGATGAGCGTGGACCTGCTGTTCAGCGACCTGTCCGGCAGCGAGGACTTCCGGCTGCTCAAGCGGATCGCCCTGGACCGGTGCACCATGCTGGAGCTGTCGGAGGAACTGGGCATTTCTGTGGAGGCCTGCAAAAAGCGGGTGCAGCGGGCCAGGAAGCGGTTGCAAAAGAAAATGAAGGCATAGGGAGGGGGGGATTGTGTGTCGAATGCTGAGAACGGCGGCCAGGATTTTGCCGCCATGGAGGAGATGAGTACCGGCCGCTTGGAGGAGCTGCTGCTGCAGGATTTCCACGCCCGGCCGGAGGGAGAGGACAACATGGACGGGCTGTATCAGGCCGCCCGGGTGCTGGCGGACCGCGAGCCATGCCCGGACGCCGCCGCCGACCGGGCATGGGAGAGTTTTCGGAGGAATTACCTCCCTTTTGCCAGGAAGGGCCGCTCCCTGTATGAGGACGGCGTCTCGCCGTCCTCGGACGCCGCCCCAGGGCGGCGTCATCCCACTTTCCGGCTGGCGCTGGCCGGGGCGGCGGCCGTCGCCGTCCTGATGTCGGTGACCGCGGTGGGGACCGGGGGCGGCTATGATCCCGAGGAGCTCCAGGCCCGGTGGACGGATGAGAAGCTGTCCATAGATTCGGAGCAGATTGTCCCCGCGGAGGAGGGCAGCCTCCACATATCGGAGGAGCTGGAGGAGGACGCCGGGATGGAGGAGGTGCTGCGCGCCTGCGGCTTGCCCGTTCCGGCGGCGCCCCGGTGGATGCCGGAGGGCTTTGAGCAGAACAGCCTTGTGGTGGACGATATGCCGGAGTCAGGGTATGCGATCGTCTCGGCGCTCTATTGCAAGGGCGAGAAAAACCTGTGCGTCTTTTTGGTCATCTACTACGGCGAGAGCGTCGGCTCTTCCTCCTACCAGAAGGACGCCGGAGATCCGGTCCCCTATGAGGCGGGGGGCGTGACCCATATCCTCTTCACCAACGCGGGGCATTCCTGCGCCGTGTGGGTCAACGGCCCCATGGAGGCCATCATTTCCGGCAACATCTCCATGGGGGACCTCAAGCGGATGATCGACTCCATCTATGAGGGGGATTGAGAGGGGCGGGGCCTGAAACAAATTTCGGTTTCACGACCGGCTGGGAGAAGGAGGCTGTTCGGATGGAGCAGGAGAAACAGAAGAAGCAGAAAAAACAGGAGAACGTGGCGGCGGGCATCGCCGGCGCGCTGATCGGCTCCCTGGCGGGGGTGGTGTGCACCCTGGTCATCGGCCAGCTGGGCTATGTGGCGTCCATCTCCGGCCTGGTGATGGCGGTGGGGGCGCTGAAGGGTTACGAGGCGCTGGGCGGCCGGTTGAGCAAAAAGGGGGCGGCCATTTCCGCCGCCCTCATCCTGGCCATGACCTGGCTGGCCCACCGGCTGTCCTGGGCCATGGCGCTGGCGGCGGGGCTGGAGGACAATGTGTTCGAGTGCTTCCGGGCCATTCCCGCCCTGCTGGACGCCGGGGTTCTGGAGGGCCCCGCCTACTGGGGCGACCTGGCGATGCTGTACCTGTTCACCCTGCTGGGGGCGGTGCCCACCATTCTGGCCGGGCTGCGCGGCGCCGACCTGCCCGACCTGCCCCAGGGCGCGGCGGCATCCGCCGCCCAGGACGGAGACGGGGCGGACGCCATGTTTTACCCCGGCAGCGTGGCGTGGATGCGGCCCCTGCGGCTGTCCGCCTCCCTGTCCATGTTTGTGGGGCTGATTCCGGCGGTGGCTCTGCTGTTCGCCAGCGCCGCGGGGGGCGCCCCGCTGACCCTCACCGTTGCGGCCCTGGGCTGCATCGCCGCCGCGGTGGTGATGATGTGCCTGGTCCTGCCGGACATCCAGCTGTGCAAGCAGGCCATGGCGCTGCTGGTGCGCAGCGGCGGCACGGTGTGGAAGGTGACGCTGCCCATGCTGAACGCCGCCGATACATACCGCTTTACCACCAAGACCGGGACCCTCCGGGCCATCCGCTGGGAGACGCTGAACGAGGCCGAGCGGGAGCAGCTCAAAGTTTCCGTCCGGCGGGCCGTCGCCCTGCTGTCCAGCGGGCAGGTGATGCCGGGCAGCGCCCTGAGCATGGCGGTGCTGCCGCTGACCGGCCTGCGCATTGGCAAGGAGACCCCCTGGGCCTGGAAGGGCGTCTACTCCGCCGGGGGCGGCAGGGAGAAGAAGATCTCCATTCCCAAGGCGTTCCAGGGCTTTGCCCCAGCCCCCGGCCTGGAGCCCGCCCGGGAGCCCGTCCCCGCCCGCTGGGGGCTGCTGGCGCTGGCGGCGGTGCTGGCGGCGGCGCTGGGGCTGGCGGGGGCCGGGATAGGGCTGGGCATGGACGGCGGCTTCGCCCACGGAGCGCCTGACCCCGCTCCCTCCCCCTCCCCTGTCCAGACCGCCGGGCCGATCCCCTCCGTCAACCCCCAGGACCTGTTCCATGTGGGGGAGGAGTTGGGGTATGAGCTCACCGCCGTGGGCTACATCAAGGCCCCGGAGGGGATGTTCGGGGAGGGCGGCTATGTGGACGCCCATGTCCCCTACAGCGGGGAACCCGCCTATCTGGAGGATGGCTGTGCCATCCGCTCCGCCGCCCACGGCATGGAGGTGACGGTGAGAATCGCGGAGAGCGAAGGAAACGCCGCCGGCGTGGTGGAGCAGGCCTATGAGCAATTGGTTTCCGCCGGCACGGACATCTACGAGGAGGGCGTGTATGAGACCCATTACTTTGACGACTATGACATCGCGGTCAAGCAGATTGCCTACTTTGAGGAGGACCGCACCAAGGTCCGGATCGCGGTGCTGTACGCCGACTACAAGCGGGATGGGTATTACCTCTCCGCCGCCATCGTCTACCAGCCGGAGCTGATGGACGGGGATTACCCGGCGCTGCTGGCGGAACTCAGCGACGCCTACGCCCTGTCCCTGCCGGAGATCGACCCCATGGACCAGTCATAACCAAAATCAAGGAGGAAATTGAGATGGGAAATTTGGCGCAGAAGATCAGCCGGGCCGGCCTGATTATGCTGGTGATCGGCGGGGTGCTCCTGGGGGTGTCCCTGCGGGACACCATCACCTCGTTCCAGGAGCCCAAGACCTTTGAGGAGGTGCTGGAAAACGGCGCGGCCCCCGGCGACCACGTGGCGGGCCGGGTGCCCTACCTGCTGGACATTTTCGCCGATATGCAGACTTGGACGGAAAACACCAAGACCCACGCCGTCTCCGGCAAAAAGACCACCTTCCGCTACTACGTCCTGCCCGCCGGGGAGGGGTATGTGGGGCTGGCCGTCTCCGCCAAAAACTTTGACGCGGCCAGCAAGCTGGTGGACCAGACCTATTCCTACCTGCTGGAGGGGGGCGCGGCCCCCACGGCGGAGCTGACGGCGGACGCCCGGGTGGCGGCGATGGACAAAAACCTGGTGGAGCTGTTCCGGCAGGACCTGCGGGAATACTACGGCTACACCGACCAGGACCTTGAGGCGCTGGGCACGCCGCTGATGGTGGAGCCCCGGGCCTTCGACACCGTCCGGGCCTTCTGCGGGGTGGGGGCGGCGCTGCTCCTGGCGGGGGCGCTGACGCTGGCCCTCCGCTGGCGGAAGGTGAGCCGCCGCATCCGGGCGGAGGCCCAGCCCGCCCGGGGCCCTGAGCTGGACTGAGCGCGGGCGGCATGGCGCGTGTTTTTCCCGCGGTTCCGCATCAGCCGCCTGTCCGTCCGAACATGAGGGGCGCGGCCCCGCTCCGCACCATGCGGAGCGGGGCCGCGCCCCTTTTCTCAGTTCTTTTTCTTTGGCAGCCTGCGCTTGACGCCGTCCGGCCCCACGAGATAGGTGTGGTCCAGCTGGCCGGTGAGGCTGGCCTTGACGCTGTCGATATACTCCCGCCGCAGGGCGTCCCGTTCCGCCAGCTCCGCCGGGGACAGGGCTTCCCCCGCCTTCACCCGGCGGGCCAGCTCGTTGATGCGGTCGATTTTCTCCTGCTCCATCACAGATACCTCTCGATCTCAATGATGATCCGCCCCTTCCGGGACTGGCCCCCCACGGTTTTCAGCACGCATTTGCCCAGGCCCCGGCAGGTGAGCACATCCCCCTCCTCCACCGCCTTGTCCGGCTTGAGGCACTCCCGGTGGTTCAAGGACACCCGCCCGCCGGTGACGGCGTCCGCCGCGCGGCCCCTTGCCAGGGAGAAGCCGGCGGCCAGCACCGCGTCCAGCCGCAGGGTGGACACGGTGTCGTGGATGACCTTCACCTGGTTGGGGGCGGGGGACAGGTCCGCGAGAGGGATCTCCTTCAGCCTCAGGCGGTACCGCCCCGCCTGGCCGAACTGGGACAGGATGATGGGCGCGGCCTCCTTCAGGCAGACGATCTGGGCGGATTGCTCCCCCACCAGGATGTCCCCCACCTTCTCCCGGGTGAGGCCGATGCCCATGAGGCCCCCCAGCAGGTCCCGGTGGGTGAGCTCCGCCCCGGTGGGGGGATAGGCGCACTGAATGGCGGCCAGCTCCTCGGCTGGCTCCCAGTCCCCGGGCTCCTGCCAGTCGGGGAGGAACACGCACACGGCGCGCTCCGCCCCCTCAAAGCCGCCGTGAAAGAGGTGCTTGGGGTGGCCCATGGCCGCGATGAGCGGCTCTAATCCCGCCCGCTGGGCGGGGGAGAGGAACTGGGTGGCGCAGGGAATGGAGCGGTTTTGCGCCCGGTCCAGTTGGTCCAGGGCCCGGGCCAGCACCACGCGCTCCTCCGGGTCCTTGGCGAATTTGTTGAGCAGTTCGGTTTTGTTCATATCACACCACCCGCTTCTGGGCGTTGTAGAGCTGGGCGTACTCCCCGCCGCGGGCCAGCAGCTCGTCGTGGGTGCCCTCCTCCAGAATGTGGTTGTCGTCCACCACGATGATGCGGTTGGCACTTCGGATGGTGGACAGCCGGTGGGCAATAATCAACGTGGTGCGCCCCTTTGCCAGCTCGTCAAAGGCGGACTGGATGTGGGCCTCGGTGACGGAGTCCAGGGCGGAGGTGGCCTCGTCCAGAATGAGGATGGGCGGGTTCTTCAGGAAGATCCGGGCGATGGACACCCGCTGCTTCTGCCCGCCGGACAGCATCACCCCCCGCTCCCCCACGTAGGTCTGGAAGCCGTCGGGCATGGCCATGATGTCGTCGTAGATCTCCGCCCGCCGGGCGGCCTCCACCACCTCCGCCTCGGTGGCGTCGGGGCGGCCGTAGCGGATGTTCTCCAAAATGGTCCCCGCGAACAGGAACACGTCCTGCTGGACGATGCCGATGCTCCGGCGCAGGGACCGCTGGGTCACCTCCCGCACGTCCTGGCCGTCCACCAGGATGCGGCCCCCGGTCACGTCGTAGAACCGGGGGATCAGTTGGCACAGGGTGGACTTGCCGCCCCCGGAGGGGCCCACCACCGCCACCGTCTCCCCCTGGGGGATGTGGATGGACACGTGGTCCAGCACCGCCGGGCCGTCCTCGTAGTGGAAGGACACGTCGTCAATGAGGATATCGCCCCTGGCCGCCGCCATCTCCCGGGCGCCGGCCGCGTCCTGGACGGCGGGCTCCACCCGCATCAGCTCCACAAACCGCTTGAAGCCCGCCATGCCGTTGAGGAACTGCTCCACAAAGGCGGCCAGCTTGCGCACCGGGGTGAGGAAGGTGGAGATGTACAGGGTGAAGGTGACCAGGTCCACAAAGTCCATCTCCCCCCGCATGATGAAGAAGCCCCCCGCCGCCACGGTGAGCACGTTCATGGCGGGCAGGGCGAACTCCAGCCCCGCGTGGTAGACGCCCATGGCCTTGTAGGAGTCCCGCTTGGCCTTTTTGAACTGCTCGTTGGACTGCTCGAACTTGGCGGTCTCCTGCTCCTCGCTGGCGAAGGCCTTGGCGGTGCGCATACCGGATATGGCGGACTCCAGCTGGCCGTTGATGCCCGCCATGTTCTGCTTCACCCGGACGGAGGCCCGGACCATCCGCCGCCGCTGGATGATGGTGAAGCCCACGAAGATGGGCACCACGGCGAACACGATGAGGGCCAGCTTCCACTGTATGCCCACCATCAGGCAGAAGGCCCCGGTGAGGGTGACGGCGGAGATGAACAGGTCCTCCGGGCCGTGGTGGGCCAGCTCGGTGATCTCAAACAGGTCGTTGGTGGCCCGGCTCATGAGCTGGCCGGTGCGGTTTTTGTCGTAAAAGGAGAAGGAAAGGTCCTGCATATGGGTGAACAGGTCCCGGCGTATGTCCGCCTCAATGCGCACCCCCATCATGTGGCCCCAGTAGGTGACGATGAAGTACATCACCGAGCGCAGGGCGTAGGCCGCCAGCAGCAGGGCCATGACGGTGAAAAACGCGGTGTAGAGGCTCTGGGGGAGCAGCTCGTTCAGCGCCGTCCGGGAGGCGGCGGGGAAGGCCAGGTCCACCAGGGCGATGCCCAGGGCGCAGCACATATCCAGAATAAACAGCTTCAGGTGGGGCTTATAATAGGACAGGAAGATGGGGACATAGCCCCGGTGGAACCGGCTGGAAGCCATATGAGGACGCTCCTTTTCCAATATATTTTTTTACACTTGGCTTAAACTTTATTAAATGATTAGTTTAGACCAAAGAATTGGGGTTGTCAAGACCCGCGGGCCGGCCTATAATACCTTATTATCATCTCAAATGAATTGCGGGGGATCGGCATGGAACACACACAGCTTTCCTGGCGCCAGCGGGGCCAGCTCTGGCTCCGGCTGGGCCTGCGGGGGGCGCTGACCCTGGGCGCCGCCGCCCTGGTGGTCTGGGTAGGGCTGCCCCTGGCCTCCCTGCTCAGTCCTTTCCTGTGCGCCCTGGTGCTGGCCTGGGTGCTCAACCCGGCGGTGCGCTGGCTCCAGCGCAAAACGAACCTCTCCCGCAAGGCGCTGTCCATGGTGCTGGTGGTGCTGGTGTTCGCCGTCATCGGCGGCATTCTCTTCGGCCTGGGCTGGGTGGCGGTGGACCAGGTGCGCTTGCTGTTCGACAACCGCCAGTCCCTGCTGGACGGCCTGCTGGACGGCCTTGTGGGGGTGGTGAACAGCGTGGGCGGCTGGCTGGAGGGGCTGGGGGGCCTGGTGCCCCAGGGCGTGCTCACCACCAGCGAGGACCTGATGAATACCCTGGTCCGCTGGGTGCAGGGGCTGGACTTCTCGGGCTGGCTCACCGAGATGGCGGGGCAGGCCCCCTCCATGGTCACCAATGTGTCCAACTTCGCCGTGGCCCTGGTGGTGTTCATGATGGGCAGCTACTTCATCACCGGGGACTACCCCCGACTGCGGTTTGAGCTCACCGACCGGGTGCCCATGGTGGCCCGGGACTTCTGCCGCTCGGTGAAGAACATCTTTATGAGCGCCTTCGGCGGCTACGTCAAGAGCCAGCTCATCCTGTCCGCCGGGGTGTTCGCCATCCTGTCCATCGGGTTCTTCCTCATGGGCCAGCCCTACGGCCTGCTGCTGGCCTTCGGCCTGTCGGTTCTGGACTTCATCCCCATCATCGGCTCGGGCACGGTGATGGTGCCCTGGGCGGTGGTGGACATGATCCTGGGCCAGTACGGCGAGGCCGCCGCGCTGATGGCGGTGTGGGGGGTCATCGCCCTGTTCCGGCAGCTGGCGGAGCCCAAAATCCTGGGCAACCAGACGGGGCTGTCCCCCATTCTGTCCCTGGTGGGCATCTATGTGGGCATGAAGGCCGGGGGCGTGCTGGGCATGGTGGTGGGCCCGCTGCTGCTGCTGGTGTGCATCAACCTGGCCAAGCTGGGCATATTCCGCCCGGTGCTGGACGACCTGGCCCTGGCGGCGGGGGATATCAACGCCATCCTGCGCTCCGGGCGGAGGGCGCAGGAGGAGAAGGATTCCTAGCCCCGCCCCGCTGAAAAGGGCCCCGCGGGGCCCTTTTCAGCGTTTTTTCAGCGTAAGTTCAAAATCATTTCGGCCCTATGACATACTTTTGACATAATTGCGTAGTATCTTATGCTCAACGGCAGGGGAAAAGGCCCGCAGCGCCGCCCCGGCCATCCACAGCGGTTTTGAAACGAATACGCGGAATTGGAAAGGAGAACGCTCCATGAACGATCAGAATGGTTTTGACAACAACGGTGTGTACCACTACAACTATACCGCCCAGCCCTCCGACCCCTGGGAGCGGGACCGTCAGACGCCTCCCACGCCCCCCCAGCCCCCCAAGAAGAGGGGCGGCGCCGGGAAGATCGTGGCCCTGGTCCTGTGCTGCGCCCTGGTGGGCGGCGGCGCGGGGGTGGGGGGCGCGGCGGCCTACAGCGCGCTGGCCAGCAGCCCGAAACCGGAGACCACCATCTACCGCAGCGAGGTGGACCCCACAGCCGTGAAGGTGAAGCAGGCCGACGGCCTCACCCCCATGGACCTGTCTGAGATCTACGCCTCCTACGCGGACTCCTGCGTGTGCATTTCCGTCACCGGCATGGCCACCAACGGCTGGTACCAGCAGCCCACCGCCGGGGCGGGCTCCGGGTTCATCATCAGCGAGGACGGCTACATCGTCACCAACTACCACGTGATCGACGGGGCCACCTCCATCAAGGTGACGCTGAACAACGGCGACACCTACGACGCCAAGCTGGTGGGCGGCGAGGAGCTCAACGACGTGGCGGTGCTGAAGGTGGACGGCGTGTCCGGCCTGAAGCCCGTGGTGCTGGGCGACTCCACCGACCTGGTGGTGGGCGAGCAGGTGTGCACCATCGGCAACGCCCTGGGCACCCTGTCCTTTTCCCAGACCTCCGGCCACGTGTCCTCCACCGGGAGGTCCATCACCATGAGCGACGGCACCGTGATGACCAACATGATTCAGACCAACTGCACCATCAACTCCGGCAACTCCGGCGGCCCGCTGTTTGACAGCTACGGCCGGGTGGTGGGCATCACCTCCGCCAAGCTGTCCAACAACGGCGACTCCCGGAACGCCACCATTGAGGGCATCGGCTTCGCCATCCCCATCAACGACGTGATCGGCATCGTCACCGACTATATGCAGTACGGCTATGTCACCGGCCGGCCCTACATGGGCATACTCCAGCCCGCCACCGTCACCGAGCAGTGGCAGCAGACTTTCGGCTGGCCCGCGGGCGTCTATGTCAATGATGTGGAGGAGGGCTCCTGCTCCGAGAACGCCGGAATTCGCCGGGGAGACATCATCACCAAGATCGACGACAATGAGATTACCGACGCCAACCAGATGGTGGCAGTGAAAAACAGCTACCGTGCGGGGGACACCGTGACCGTTGAGGTGTACCGCTCCGGCGAAACCCTCACCCTTGAGCTCACCTTTGATGAGCAGGAGAATCAGGCCGACCGCTCCGGCAACCGGGGCCAGGCCCAGGACCCCGCCGCCCAGCCCACGTCCAGCGGCAATTACGGTGGCCAGTACCCCTACGGCGGCTATGGGGACGATGAATATTTCAACAACAACCCCTTCAGCGGCTTCCCCTGGAACTACTTCTTCGGGTGGTAACCAGCCCGTTTTGATATCAAAAAGCGCCCCGCAGGTTTTCCTGCGGGGCGCTTCCGCCTGTCAGGCCGTCATTTCGGCCAGCTCGCGCTCCGCCTCTCCCCAGGTGTCGGCGGAAAAACAGAACGCGCCGTCCAGATAGACCTCCACATGGCCGCGCACAAACTCAATCTCATACATATTGAGACGCTCCTTTCGCCGGGGGGCTTGGCCTCCCCTGTTTTCTGAGGCCAGTATACCCAAAGTAAAGTCCCATAAACCGGCACTTTATCGGGGGCCGGCCCGGCTGGGAAAGTCCGCCTTGCTTTTTTCCTAGGAATGTGGTAGAATTTCCAGCCGTAAGGCTTCGGCCTTCACCACTTTTCGAAAGGAACGGCATCCCCCATGGACGAACGCCTGTTGAGCATCATCATCGACTCGTTTCCCAAAATACTGGTCCCCGGCCTGCTGGTCACCCTGCCCCTGACCGCCATCGCCTTCGCCTTTGCCATGGCCATCGCCGTGGCGGCGGCGCTGGTCCAGTTTGCCCGGGTGCCCGTGGCCACCCAGCTGTGCCGGTTTTACATCTGGATTTTCCGGGGCACCCCCCTGCTGGTGCAGCTGTTCGTGGTGTTCTACGGCCTGCCCCGGGCGGGGCTCACCCTGGACCCCTTTCCCGCCGCTGTCATCGTGTTCTCCCTCAACGAGGGGGCCTACTGCGCCGAGACGGTCCGGGCGGCGCTGGAGGCCGTCCCCGCCGGGCAGCTGGAGGCGGGGTACTGCGCCGGAATGTCCTATTTGCAGACCATGCGCCGCATCATCCTGCCCCAGGCCATGCGCACCGCTTTCCCCTCCCTGTCCAACTCCCTCATCGCCATGGTGAAGGACACCTCCCTGGCCTCCAACATCACCGTGGTGGAGATGTTCCGGGCCACCGAGCAGATCAACGCCACGGTTTACGAGCCGCTGGCGCTGTACATCGAGGTGGGGCTGGTCTACCTGCTGTTTTCCACGGCGCTCACCTGGCTCCAGGGCGTGGGGGAGCGGCGGCTGGGTGCCTACCAGGGGAAGGGGGGCTGAACCGTGCTGGAAGTGAGAAATATCCGAAAGTCCTTCGGTGGCCTGGAGGTGCTCAAGGGGGTGGACCTCACCGTCAGCAGGGGGGACGTGGCGGTGATTCTGGGCCCCAGCGGCTCAGGCAAGACCACCCTCCTGCGGTGCGTCAACTTCCTGGAGCCCGCCGACAGCGGCACGTTGGTTTTTGACGGCGAGGAGTTCCAGCTGGGCCATGTGTCCCGGAAGGACGCCGCCCGGCTGCGGAAAAAGACCGCCTTTGTGTTTCAGAACTACAACCTGTTTTTAAACAAGACCGCCCTGCAAAACGTCACCGAGGGGTTGATTGTGGCCCGGAAAATGCCCCGCGCCCAGGCGGAGGAGCTGGGCCGGCGGGCGCTGGACCGGGTGGGGCTGTCCGGCCGGATGGGCCACTACCCCAGCCAGCTGTCCGGTGGGCAGCAGCAGCGGGTGGCCATCGCCCGGGCGGTGGCGACGGACCCGGAGATCATCTACTTTGACGAGCCCACCTCCGCCCTGGACCCGGAGCTGACGGGGGAGGTGCTGGCCGTGATGCGCCGCCTGGCGGAGGACGGCATGACTATGCTGGTGGTCACCCACGAGCTGGGCTTCGCCCGCACCGTGGCCACCCGGGCGGTATTCATGGAGGACGGCGCGGTGGTGGAGGCCGGGCCCGCCCGCCAGCTGTTCGAGAACCCCGGCCAGGCCCGCACCCGGGCGTTCCTCCAGACCGGCGGGCCATCTGCGTAAAAGGCGGTGCGTTATCGTGAAAAAAACGAAAAAGATTGTGCTGGTTGTGCTGGCGGCGCTGGTGCTGCTGGCGGGCGGGGTTCTGGCCTTCGCCGGGAACTATCTGTTCCGCTTCGCCCTGGACCCCCAGTTCGGCGGCATGATCGGCAGCTACGAAGAGGGGGACTGGACGCTGGAGGGCGACAGCGCGTGGTTCAGCGAACACAGCGGGGACCGCTGGCTCACCAGCCATGACGGGCTGGAGCTCCACGCCCTGTACCTGCCACAGGAGGGGGAGAGCCACAAATACGCCGTGATCTGCCACGGCTACGGCAGCATTCCCCAGCTTGGGGGCCGGTTTGCCGCCCGCTTTTATGATATGGGCTTCCACATCCTGGCCCCCGCCGCCCGGGCCCACGAGGTGAGTGAGGGCCGGTACGCCAGCATGGGCTGGCTGGAGCGCCGGGATATTGTGGCCTGGGTGGACGCCCTGGTGGAGCAGGACCCCCAGGCGGAGATCGTCCTGTTCGGCGTCTCCATGGGCGGGGCCACGGTGATGATGACCGCCGGGGAGGCCGACCTGTCCCCCCAGGTAAAGTGCGTCATTGAGGACTGCGGCTACTCCTCCGTGTGGGACGAGTTCGCGGTCCAGCTGGACGAGATGTTCGGCCTGCCCACCTTCCCGGTGCTGGACGCCGCCTCCCTGGTGACGCGGCTCCGGGCCGGGTTCGGCTTCAAGGAGGCGTCATCGGTGGAGCAGCTGAAAAAAACAAAGCTGCCCATGCTGTTCATCCACGGGGAGGAAGATGACTTTGTCCCCTACTGGATGCTGGACGTGGTGTACGGCGCCTGCGCCAGCCCGGACAAGGAGCGGCTGTCCGTCCCCGGCGCGGGCCACGGGGAGGCTTCCTGGGAGGACCCGGAGCTGTACTGGTCCACGGTGGAGGCGTTTTTGTCCCGGCATATGGGACAGGCGGGAAATTAACCAAATATGACAGACAATAAGGAGTTTTTGCGATGAATGGGAGACGAATTGGAGCGGCCCTGGCCGCCGCCGCGCTGTGCCTGGCCGCCCTGGCGGGCTGCGCCCAGGAGAAGCCCCAGGCCACTGATATGGGGGGCGACCTGCTGGCCGCCATCCAGGCCAAGGGGGAGATCACCGTGGCCCTGGAGGGCACCTGGGCCCCCTGGGGCTACCACGACGGCCAGGGCCGGCTGGTGGGCTACGATGTGGAGGTGGCCCAGGCCATCGCGGAGAAGCTGGGCGTGGAAGTGAACTTCGTGGAGGGGGAATGGAACAGCCTGCTGGCGGGGCTGGCGTCCGGCCGGTATGACATCATCGTCAACAGCGTGGACATCGACGAGGACCGCCAGGAGAAATATGACTTCTCCATCCCCTACGCCTACAACCGCACCGCCGTCATCGTCCGGGAGGACGACGATTCCATCCAGTCCATGGAAGACCTGAAGGGCAAAAAGACCGCCAATACCCTGGACAGCACCTATGCCGCCGTGGCGAAGGGCTACGGGGCGGAGGTCACCGGGGTGGACGACTTCATCCAGACCATTGAGCTGCTGACTACCGGGCGCATCGACGCCACCCTCAATGCGGAGGTGAGCTATTACGACTACATGGCCCAGCACCCGGACGCCGGCGTCAAGATCGCCTGCCTGGACCCGGAGGCCACCCAGGCGGCCATCCCCATGCGCAAGGGGGAGGAGACCGCCGCCCTGCGGGAGGCGATTGACAAAGCCCTGGCCGGGCTGGCGGAGGAGGGCGTGCTCACCGAGCTGTCCGTGAAATACTTCGGCATCGACCTGTCCCAGGAGGGATAACGCGCAGGGACGGCGGACCTTTCGGTCCGGCCGCTTTTGCGCTATGGACAGGCCGCCGGTTTTGTGCTATGATGGGAGCGGACAAATTTACCCCGGTTCCGACAAATATGGAGGTGCTCCCAATGCGGACAAAACGATATATTGCCCTGATCCTGGCGGCGGCGCTGGCGCTGGCCCTGTGCGGCTGCGGCGCCAATGGGAACGACGGAAAACACGCGGCCATGTCCATCTGGCCCGCCCAGCTCAGTGAGGAGGAGGCCGCCCTCACCGAGCTGCTTGACATCGGCATGGACCCCTACCGCATCTACGACTTTCAGATGGGGGACAGCCCCAACGGCGTGCAGTCCATCCTGATCCGGGCCTATGAGCTTTCGGACGGGGAGTGGGCGGTCAAGTCCGAGTCCTCCCGGAGCTTTACCGACGCCGCGGGGCGGCTGGCGCTCACCTTCGGCAAGATGACCGACGGGGTCCGCGTCGCCTGGCAGGGCGAAAGCCACAGCGGCGGGATGAGCTTCACCATGGAGGCGGAGGACGACGTATCCGCCATGAACTTCGTCACCTCCAAGCTGTCCGGCACCACCGCCATGGAGTTTGACCAGGAGGTCCCCCTGGTTCTCCAGTTCGTCACATCCCAGAACGAGTTCAGCACCTACGACGTGGATTACTTTGGGATGCCCCGGGAGCTGGCCAAGCGGGGTTATGAGCACGTTTACGCCGTCACGGTGGCGTTCAGCAAGAACGCGCCCAGCTCGCCCGACGTGACGGAGCCCTCCGCCGCCCCCTCGGCGGAGCCCTCCCCCGAAGGGTGAAAGGAGACGCCCCCAGGCTGCCGCCCGGGGGCGTTGTTCATGCGTTCAGCCAGGTCTTCAGCTCCGTCAGGTCCGGGGCGATATGTACGCAGGGGAATCGGTCGAAGGCCGGGGCCCGGGTGGTGCCGTTGAGCACCGCGCAGAACGGGCAGCCCCCCGCCTGGGCGGTGGCGGCGTCGATCACCGTGTCGCCGCAGAACAGCACCTCCTCCGCCGGAAGGCTCAACTGCTCCAGGGCCAGACGCAGCCCCTCCGGGTTGGGCTTGGTGTGCTGCACCTCATCCCCGCCCACCACCAGGTCCACCAGGTCCAGCCGCCCCTGGTAGTCAAAAATGCGCCGGATGGTATCCCCCGGCTTGGTGGACACGACGGCGGTGCGCACCCCGGCGTGTTTCAGCGCTCCCAGCAGCTCCGCCGCGCCGGGCAGGAGCACGGTGCCCTCGATCATCAGCCTGCGGCCCTCGCCGCCGGCCTTTACCCCCACCGTCTCCTGGAAGGTGCGGCAGAAAACCTCCTGGCGGGACAGGTCGTGGTCGCCGGTGAGCATGGCGTAGCCGTCTGCCAGCGTGTGGCCCACGGTGGTCCGCACCTGGTCCACCCCAGGCGGCTCCAGCCCCAGGGCGGCGAAACCCAGGCGGTAGCCCTCGGCGATGGCGGGGGTGGAGTCCCCCAGGGTGTAATCAAAGTCGAAAAAAATGCCTCGATAATCCATGGCTTGCCCTCAAGTCTGATCAGATTGGCCCGCCCGCAAACGGGTCAAACTATCATACCACAAGCATAGCCGGATTTCAACTCTCAGCTTGCTCCAGCAGGTTGGCCGCGCCGTAGCGCAGGCAGCGGTACAGCCGCTGGCGGCCCCGCTTCAGCGTGCGGGACACGGTGGACTTGTTCACCCCGCACTGCTGGGCGATGGCCTCCATGCTCATGCCCTGGCCGTAGTAGAGGATCATGTACTCCCGCTGGCGCTGGGTGACGTCCTGGCGCAGGGCGTGGGTGAGGTTTCGTTTCAGGCGGTTGATCTGGTCCCTGTTGTCATCCGCCATGAGGTTAGTGTATACCGCCAGGTCCACCATGCCGAAGGTGTTGTCGTAGGATACGGTGCGCATGATTAGATCCTCCTTTTGCGTCCCGGCTGGGCCGCGTCCCCACCCTGCCGGGGTGTGTGCTTCTCGTAATAGTGCCCCAGGTGGCGGGCCACCGCCCGTACGTCCCGGTACATGGCGCGCAGGGGCCGGATGCGCCCCTCCAGCTGGAGCCTGCGGTCCTCCCCGCCGGCCTCTTTGCTGGCCCGCTCCAGCTCCGCGATGCGGCGGCGCAGGACGTCCGCCGTCTGCTCGTATTCCAGCGAAAGCTGGTACAGGGTCAAAGTGCTTCGCTTTTTTTCGTCGTACAGTGTCATAGCTCCTCTTTTCCGATCAAAGATATTCTGTTCCAGCCCACCCGCCGCAGCTGGGGGGCGAAATACCGCCGGGCGTAACGGCCCAGGCAGTCCTCGCACACCGCCTGGCCGTCCAGCTCAAAATAGGGGTCGCCGGGGTACAGCTCTCCCCGGCACAGGCAGCACCGCTCCTCCCGCGGGGCCTGGAATGCTCCTCCTGCCGTGACCGCTCCATCCTCTCGTGATTTTTCTTTCTTTCTTTTTTGAAAAACTGTTGACAAACCCGCCTCCTACTGCTATAATAACCATCGTTGTGAATGCGGAAGCTGCTGCGCTGGTGTAGCTCAGCTGGTAGAGCAGCTGATTTGTAATCAGCAGGTCGGGGGTTCGAATCCGTCCACCAGC
>CAMNQF010000047.1 GCA_946548895.1 uncultured bacterium
GAGATCTGGTGCTGGACCCCTTTGGGGGGCTGGGCACAGTGGCATTGGAGGCCATAAAGGCTGGCCGCCGGGGGTACACCATTGAGCTGAATAACGATTACTTTCGGGACGCGGTGGGGTACCTGAAGGAATTCGAGGAAAAAGAGGAGACGATTTCGCTGTTTGATGTTATTTGAGCGGGGCTAAGACAGATCAAATATTGTCCGCACTGCGGCCGCCCACTCACCGAGGAAGCCTGGGCGGAGTTGGAGAGGAGGATAAACGGTGGGACGATTGACTGAGCGATGGTGCGCCGGAGGAATCAGAATCAAGGGATGCTCGACGCTTTACCCGGACATGGAGAGGAAAAGCGCTCCGATGGCAAGCGCGATTGCGCGCCTCGCCGCCTATGAGGACACCGGGCTGGGGCCGGAGGACATAGACGCGCTCCGAAAGCGTGAGCAGGGCCTTGCGGAATTGCTTGCGCGAGTGTCTTGCGGGTGCGCTGTGCCCTATACTCGCCTCGCGGAGCTTGCCCAGGCCGAGAAGGACGGGCGGCTGGTGGTGCTGCCGTGTAAGGTGGGGGATGTGGTTTATGCGATCACATCTTCCACTAATATAGACGGACTCGAAAGCGAAGAAACCGAAGAAACTATAGACATTTTTGAATGCACAGTTGAAAGCGTCACACTTTATTCAAAACGCAGCACACAGTTCAGATTGTTTTACCAAGGAGTATTTGTTGCTATTTTTGTAACATTGGACGATTTTGGCAAAACCGTATTTCTGACCCGCGCAGAAGCCGAGGCGGCGCTGAAAGAGAGGGAGGAGGCCAAAAATCATAGATCCAATTGATAGAAATCAGCTGCTTGATTTTATCAAGTTCGACAAGAACGTGATTGCTCCGCCGCAAGCCGGAGGAGGAGGCGCCGTGAAGCTAATCTTTAAAATTGGACAAGCCCCGAGACAGCAGCGGGCGAACCCTCGCACATGGCCTGCGTGGCTGACTGTTAGGGCCGCGGCGAGGTATGTGATCCTGACGGTGGCCGGGGTCCTGCTGTATAAGGCCGGGGCGGCCTGCGCCCTGCGGGAGCGGGGGTATTTCGCCGTCGGCGGGGAGGCGGTTTTCTTGCTGCTGCCTGTGCTGTACTGCCTTGCGGCGGCGGTTGTCCGGGACATGAAGGGCCGGCGGTGAAATGGCCAAGAGGAAGCGGGGCAGGCAGCCCGCCAATGCCACAGCCTGGTGCACGCTTCACCAGCGGCTGATGAACGATGTCTACATACGGCGGCGGGGGTGTGCGATGCGGCGGTGCAAGCATCTGTGCTGGCTGATCGTGGCTGTGGAAACAGGGCCATGTGGAAGTGATGGGAACCCATTAAAATGATCAGATCCCATGTACAATTTCAAAGGAGGACATAACAGTGAACGAGGAAAAGAAGCGGTCTATTTTGCAGATGGCCCGGGGGGCCATTTTGGAGCGGGCGGACTATGAGATGTTCCGCATTTTGGAGAACATCCTGGACCCGAACACAGCCCCCACGGCCAAGCGGAAGCTGACCCTCACCCTGGAGCTGAAGCCGGATGACAACCGGCAGCTGATCACGGTGAGCTGTGCGGCCAAGTCCGCGCTGGCCCCCACCAATCCCGTGGTCACGTCCCTGTATGTGGCGGACGGAGAGAACGTGGTGGAGATGACGCCGCAGATCCCGGGGCAGACAACCTTTGACGGCGATGAGCAGGAAGCGCCCAATATGCTCAAGATCGTAAAATTTGGATAAGGAGAGATCATCATGCTGAAAGAATTCATCGAGCACATCCAGAGGACCACCCAGCCCCAGATTACGACCATTGGCAGCAGCACCTTCGCCGTCAATGCGGACGGGGGCGCCAACGAGATCCGGCCCGCCATCGACTGCCCGGACACCCTGTTTCTCAACAGCCTGGACGCCCTGGTGAAGCTGGTGCAGACCGAAGCGGTGAACGTGGAGCGCCCGCTGTACATCACCGTGCCGGACCACCTGACCGTGCGGTGCTTCGGCTCCCCCCAGGCCAACGGCCGCTATATCCGTCAGACCTATTACACGGCCAACGCCACCGACGTCCCCGGCTGGGGCGAGAAGGTGCAGCTGGGCTTTGAGGAGGCCCAGATCGCCCTGCGCACTCGGTTCCAGGAGACCGCCGACACGCTCTATGCCATGAAGCTGCTGTCCGACATCAGCTGCGGGGCCAAGGTCATCTACAACGACAACGGCATTGCCACGACGGTTACCACCCAGAAAGGGGTGGCCCTCCAGACCAACGAGCAAATCAGGCCGCTGATCAAGCTGAAGCCCTACCGCACGTTCCAGGAGGTGGAGCAGCCGGAGAGCATCTTCCTGATCCGGCTGACCGACCGGGGCATCGTATTCACGGAGGCGGACGGCGGGATGTGGAAGCTGAAGGCCCGGGAGACGGTGTCCCTGTTCCTGGTGGACCGCTTGAAGAGCGAGGTTGACGCCGGCCAGGTGATTGTCGCGCTGTAAAAGCAAAACCCTCCGGCGGATCTGTTACACCCGCCGGAGGGAGATTTCAAGAGGTGGAAGCAATGTCCTACTACTATAATTCGGCGGGCCAGCGCTTTGGCTTGCCCGAACGCCCGCTGGAGCCGCCGGACTGCCGGCGGGAGAAGCTGGGGGAGCCCGAAGAGGAGGAATACGACCGGGCGGAGGACAAAGGGAGGCGCGCATGAATCAAAACGGTGTGACAAGCTACCAGCGGGCGGCAGTGGACATCTATTTCCCGGACGGGCACGTGTGCTGCGACCTGTGCCCGCTGCTGGAGACCTATGCCCGCAAACAGTGCCGCCGGACAGGGGAGTACATTTTTGACAGCAGAACGGTGGGGCTCGGCTGCCCGCTGCATTTCATCGAAGGGAGAGATGACCTATCGGCATTCCAGTGCTGATCCTGGGGGAGTCGGGCTCCGGCAAGTCCACTTCCCTGCGGAATTTCGATCCAGAGGAAGTCGGGATTTTCAACGTGGCGTCCAAGCCGCTGCCTTTCCGCAAGCAGCTCCCGTCTATCAACGGGGCGGGGTATGACCGAATTTTCAAGAGCCTGAGGAAGGCGCAGCTCAAGACCTATGTCATCGACGACAGCCAGTACCTGATGGCCTTTGAGGAACTGGACCGCTCCAAAGAGAGCGGCTATAACAAATTCACGGAGATGGCGCTGAACTTTTCCGGGCTGGTCCGATTTTGTGTGAATGATTTGCCGGATGATGTGATCGTCTATTTCCTCCATCACACCGAGGTGACGGACGCCGGGAAGATCAAGGCGAAAACGGTGGGGAAAATGATCGACAGCAAGCTGACGCTGGAGGGGCTGTTTTCCATCGTACTGCTGTGCGAGGCCGGCAAAAACGGACACCGCTTTATCACCCAAAGCGATGGGTATTCCACCGCCAAGAGCCCGATGGAGATGTTTGAGCCTGAGATCGACAACGACTTAAAGGCGGTGGATACCGCCATCCGGGAATATTGGGGGCTTTCCCCCGCCAGAGACAAGGAGAACAGTGCAAATGAGAAACATTGACAACTGGGACGATATCCAGGAGCAGCAGCCGGGCCAGTTCGACCGCCCTTCCCCCGGCGGATACATCGCCCGCATCGTCAACGTGGAGGACCGGGAGGACAAGGAATACCTGCGCATCGAGTGGGATTTTACCGAGGGCGAGTACAAGGGAAACAACGCTGAGACGTTCAACCGGGCGGGATTCTGGCCCATCGCCCTGATCCGTTCCTACAAGCCCAAAGCGCTGGGCTTTTTCAAGGCGTTCAAAACTAGTGTGGAGGCATCCAACCGGGGCTATGTATTTAAGAACGATCCGCCCTCGCTGGTGGGCAAGGAGCTGGGCGTGGTGCTGGGCGAGGAGGAGTACGTCAAAGGAAACGGCGAGATTGGAAAGCGCCTTTATGTCTATCAGGTGCGCTCCGTAAAGGCCATCCAGGACGGCAATTTTGACATACCTGAGCTGAAGCGCCTGTCCGTGAAACAGCCTTCCGCCCCCAAGCCGGGCGAACGGTTCCAGCCGGTGGACGCGCTGGATGACGATGAAGACCTGCCGTTCTGACCTGGCCGGAGCGATCAGAGAGACCTTGACCATGGGCCAGGTAGTCCGGCGGTACGGTTTTGAGCCAAACCGGGCCGGGTTCATCCGATGCCCCTTTCACCGCGAACGGACGGCCAGCCTAAAGATCTATCCGGGGGGCAAGGGGTGGCACTGCTTCGGCTGCAATCGTGGCGGCAGTGTCATCGACTTTGTGATGGAGCTGTACGGGATCGGCTTCGCCCAGGCTGTGGTGCGCCTGAGTGCCGATTTTGGGCTGGGCCTGACCGATCATGGGCCCAGCCCATCCGCCCGTGCAAAGGCGCAGGAGGAGCGCCGCCGGGAGCTGGAGCAAATTGAACGGCTCCGGGCGGAATATTGGGATATGGCAGGCGTACACCTGTTTTTGCACGAATATGTAAGACGGTACGCGCCCACACGGGAAGAGTGGGGGCGGGGGGATATTGACCCGGTATACGCCTGGGCCTTACAGCGCCTCCCCAGGGTGGAGGACAGGTGCGAGGCGCTTTCCCGGGAATTGATGGAGAATGGGCGGTGAGAACTTGAAAATTGAGATACCGCAATTTGAACAGGAGGACTACCTGGACGGCATAGCCCCCTATGAATGGCTGTACAGCCATAAGAATCCCCTGGAACGGAAGCAGCTTTGCGCCCGCATGGCAGAACAGGCCGCAGCGGTGGGCGTTCGAGGTTTTGTGGCGCTGTTCAACGAGTACCTGAATGCGCTGAAGGAGGCGGGGGACCGGGGCGCGGGACCGGGCAACCAAACTGATTTCGAGGGGCAGGAGCTGGCCCTGTGGTGCGGAAACTGGACGGCGGACGGCGGCGGTATCTACAGCACGGACCGCATGGGCTTTGAGATCTGCGCCTGCCCTCACCCGATTCTTCCCGTGCGGCGGCTGACCAACCTGGACACGGGGCTAGAAAAGATTGAGCTGGCGTTCTGCCGGGGCAGTGTGTGGCGGCGGCATATCTTCGACAAGAGCACGGTATCAGACGCCAGAAGTATCATTAAGTTATCCAATTTTGGGGTGTCCGTCAACTCGGACAACGCCAAGTACCTGGTGAAGTATTTGGGCGACGTGGAGAGCCTGAACTATGACCGCATCCCGGCGGCCAACAGTGTGGGACGGCTGGGATGGATTGACAATTACGGCTTTTCTCCCTATGTGGACGACCTGGTATTCGACGGTATGGAGGAGTTCCGCAGCCGCTTTGAGTGCGTGCGGGAACGGGGAAGCTATGACAAATGGCTGGAGACCGCCCGATCCGTCCGAAAGACGGAAGGAGTGCCAACCCGGATCGCCCTGGCCGCATCCTTCGCCAGCGTGCTGGTACGGCCCTGCGGGTGCCTGCCCTTCCTGGTGCATTTTTGGGGCGGCAGCGAAACGGGCAAAAGCGTCGCCCTCATGCTGGGGGCATCCGTCTGGGCAGACCCGGAGATCGGGCGGTTCATCCAGACCTTCAACAGCACCGGGGTGGGCAAGGAGCTGGGCGCGTCCTTTTACAATTCCCTTCCCCTGATGCTGGACGAGCTTCAGATTGTGGACGGCAGCCCAGCTAACCGCCTGAAATTTCAACAGATGATCTATGAGCTGGCGGAGGGGGTAGGCCGGGCCCGCGGGCGGCGGGACGGAGGCTTACAGCGGGTTGGTACCTGGCGCAACTGCATCATAAGCACCGGAGAGCATCCGCTCATTGATGCGAACACCGCCGCCGGAGCGGCCAACCGAACCATAGAGATCTGCTGCCAGGACCTGCACTTTTTCCAGAACAACAGCGTGGGCAACGGAAAGGCTATGGCCTCCTTCCTCATGCGTAACTATGGCTTTGCGGGCAGAATGTTCGTAGAACGCCTGCAAAAGGAGCGAAACCTGGAGAAAGCCGCCGGCCTCCAAGACAGGCTGACCCGGGAGATTGCCGCCTGCGGCGACGTGACGGACAAGCAGTCCGCGTCAGCGGCGCTGATATTGGCGGCGGATGCGCTGGCGGAAGAGTGGATCTTTCATGACGGGGTGCGGCTGTCTGTAAAGGATATGGTTCCCTTCCTCATCACCAAGACCAAAATGGACCAGAACCGAAGGGCGCTGGAATTCCTCCACGACCAGATTGCCATGAATCCTGTCCGCTTTGACCCTGTGCGGGCGGCGGAAAAGTCGGTGGAGCTGTGGGGAGAGATCGGAGAGCAGTATATTTATATCATCAAGCCCCAGTTCGACCGCCTCCTTGGGGAGAACGGCTACAACTCCGGGGCTTTCCTGGGGTGGGCCAGACAAAATGGGGTCATCCGTACAGGAAAGGACGGGAAAAGCACTGTGGCTCACAGGATCAGCGGCGGCCGTCCGGCTCGCTGTGTGCTGCTGCTCATTTCATCCTGCCCGTCCGCGGAGGATGACTGCACGGAGGGTGACCTGCCGCTGTAACACCGTAACACCCAGAACACCACATTTGCAGATGTTTTTATATGTGAGACATATAGAATAAATGTTTTATAGATCGTATGAATATTCGTGTGTATGTGTTACGTGCAGACAATACAAAAAATAGGTGTTACGGTGTTACAAATCGCGCAACACGTTGCGCCGCAACGGGTTCACCGTAACATAAGGCCGTGTGACAACAGGTTACGCGGGTTACGAACAGGAGGAAATCATGGAGCTTAGACCATACCAACAGGAGTGCATCGACACAATCACCCGGCAGTCCCCGGGCGCATATCTGGTGCAGATGGCCACGGGGCTGGGCAAGACGGTGACGTTTGCCAACATCCCGCGCCGCAGCGGGCGGGTGCTCATCCTATCCCACCGGGAGGAGCTGGTGAGACAGCCCGTAAAGTATTATACTTGTTCCTTTGGCGTGGAGCAAGGTCAAAATCACGCGAACGGAGAGGATGTGGTGAGCGCGTCGGTTGCGTCCATGGCCCGGAGATTGGAGCGGTTCGATCCCTACGAGTTCGATACCATCATCTGCGACGAGGCTCACCACGCGGCGGCCAATACATACCGGCGTATCTTCGCCCACTTCCATCCGCGGATGCTGCTGGGGTTCACTGCCACCCCTGCCAGAGGAGACAAGGTGCGCCTGGACGATGTGTTTCAGAAAATTATCTTTCAGCGGGATCTGCGCTGGGGCATCCAGAACGGATACCTGTGCGATATCTTCTGCAAGCGGATTGACATCGGCTACGATCTGACCGCTGTGCATACCCGCCAGGGAGACTATGCCCCGGGCGAACTGGATGAGGCCATGGAGGGTACGGCGGATGCCATTGCCCAGGCATACCGGGAGCACGCGGTGGGCGCCACGCTGATCTTTGCGGTCAGCGTCCGCCAGGCGGAGGAGATTGCAGGACGCATCAAAGGGGCTGTGGTGGTGACTGGGAAGACAAAGGACCGGGCGGCCGTTGTCGAGGCATTCACCGCCGGGGTGATTCCCTGCATCGTCAACTGCATGGTGTTCACTGAGGGCACCGACATTCCCCGGGTGGAGACGGTGATTGTGGCCCGGCCTACGCAGTCAGAAACACTCTACGCCCAGATGGTTGGGCGGGGGCTGCGGCTATATCCGGGCAAGGAACGCCTGACCCTGATTGACTGCGTGGGCGTTACGGGCAAAGCGAGCCTGTGTACCGCGCCGTCCCTGCTGGGCATTGATATGGCCAGCGTTCCGGCGGGCCGGGCTGGGCAAGTGCAGGGAGACCTGTTCGAGCTGCCCATCCGCGCCGCAGCCGCCGCGGACTGCCCGGAGAGCTGGATCAAGAACGTGGAGATCGTGAATCTGTGGGCCAGGGAGCAGAGCTATAATACCCATGATGTCAACTGGTTCAAGATGCCGAATGGGGATCTGTCGTGCTGTCTTGCGGAGGGGAAGAAAATGCGAATCCCCTGCCCGGATGCGCTTGGAAAGGTCCGTTTCCAGAACGGAAGCGTTGTCACCATGCAGGAGGCGCTGGACCTGGCCTACACGGCGCTGAACGAAAAATATGCGGACCAGCGGCCGATCTGGGATTTGAACGCGGTCAAGCGGTGGGGGAGCGGATGCGCCACGGAGAAGCAGGTGAGGTTGATCCAGCGGAGGCTTCCAGGCTTTGACTGCTCCAGCCTGACGAAGGGGCAGGCCAGCCAGATCATCAACCGGCTGTCGGCGGGATGGAGGCGGGGAGCATGAAACTGTACATCCCCAGCAAAGATGATCGTGACGCGGTGACCCTTGCGCTGGCCCGGAGCGGCTATACCGTCCGGCAGGGTACGGAGAAGGCGGCGGACGGTAAAAAGAGCGTGTCCTTTGTGGAGGTGACAGGACGTGGCGTTGACTGAAGCACAGCATCAGGCCAATATCATCAAGTGGTCCCAGCAGCCCTCTGTCCGGGGCAAATGGCCTGAGCTTGCCCTGCTGCACCACATCCCGAACGGCGGCACCCGGGACGCTGTGGAGGGAAAACACCTCAAGCAGCAGGGTGTCAAGGCCGGCGTTCCAGACCTGTGCCTGCCTGTGGCCAGGGGCGGGTATCACGGGCTGTATATTGAGCTCAAGACAGAAAAAGGCCGCGCCTCAGACGCGCAGAAATGGTGGGGCGGTCAATTGATGGACCAAGGCTATTTCTGGGAGGTCTGCCACGGCTGGGAGAGCGCCGTCCGGGTGCTGGAATGGTACCTGTCCATAAGAGGCGGCGGAAGTGGCTGAATTGACATATCCGTATGAGCAGGCCGCCATGCGGGGTGAAGAGATGCCGAAAGGTCTGAACATAGTGGACCAGCTCATTTTCCTGAGCCTCCGCGACCTGTATGCCCAGAAACGGGCAGGGATCATCGACCGGGAAATCGGATCGCGGGAAAAGGCGAAGCTGAGATATCAGCGGGATTTGTGGGAGGGCAGGCTGATGCTCGGTGAAAAGCTGGCCCAGAAAAGCGCGAAAATGTTCAAAGAGGTGGAGGCGGCCGCCTCTGCATACGCCAGAGAGCGCACGCTGGAGCGGGCGGATGAGATATACCGGGCGCTGTATGGGATGGATGTACCAGGTATCCGCGGGGAGGCGGCGCCATGACCGATGGGTTTCCACAGCGGCTGAGGAAGCTGCGGGAGCGGAAGGGGATCAGCAGGCGGGTGCTCAGTGGGCTGTGCGGGCTGTCAAAAAACGTGGTGAGCCGGTATGAGCGGGGTGAGCGCTCCCCCAGTCTGGCGGACGCGGCAATACTGGCGGAGTTCTTTGGCGTCTCGTTGGATCAACTGGCCGGGAGGGACAAAAAATAATTTTTCTCTGTGCCCCCATTTGGGGGCACGCTTCCTCAAAGCCGTGCTACCATTACCGTGAGGGAGTTTATGCCCCGCTGTGATTGAGACGGAGAGGTGGCGGTTCCATGGCCCGGCCCAGAAAATTTAAGACGGCAAAGGCCTTGGAAACCGCCTGGGAACAGTACAAGGCTTGGTGCAATGACCAGAAGGTGCTCACCCATGACTTCAGCGCCAAGAATTCCGAGTTCGTCAGCGCGGAGCTGAAGCGCTCCGTCACCTGCACCATCGAGGGATTCTGCGTGTGGGCTAGGTTGGCACGACGGGCTTTTTATGACACCTATGCGGATGATGAGCGGTTTTCGCACATCGTCACGCGTATGCGTGAGGAATGCGAGATAGACGCCCGGATGAAGTTCGAGCTGGGCGTCATCGACACGAAGCTGGCCCCGCTGTGGATGAGCAGGCATGGGTACAGCACGCGGCAGGAGGCCAGCCTGGGCGCGGACTCCGACGGCATTGAGAGCTTTTTGAAGGCCATCCGGCCCACGAAGGAGCAGGTGGAGGCGCTGTATGCGGAAGAAGAGGACTCGCAGCTTTGACTTTAAGCCGTTCTCCCGGAAGCAGCGGTTTCTGATGAGCTGGTGGGAGGACGGCAGCCCATACCGTGACCTGGATACCGTCATTGCCGACGGAGCCATCCGCTCCGGCAAGACGGTGGCCATGATCTGCGGCTTCCTGCTTTGGTCCCTGGCGTCGTTCCAGGGGGAGAGCTTCATTTTGGCGGGCAAGACCATCGGTGCGCTGAAAAAGAACGTCATCGGGCCCGCCCTCCAGATCATGGAGCGCTGGGGCCTGCCCTATGCCTATGTGCGCAGCGGAGACGAGGCCCGGCTGGAGGTGGGCGGCAATACGTACTATCTCTACGACGCCCACAATGAGCGCAGCCAGGACCGGCTCCAGGGCCTCACCGCCGCCGGGGCGCTGGCGGACGAGGCGGCTCTGTTCCCCCAGAATTTCATCGAGCAGATGATGGGCCGGTGCAGCGTGGAGGGGGCCAAGGTGTGGCTTAACTGCAACCCGGAGAGCCCCGCCCACTACGTCAAGACCGAACTCATCGACAAAGCGGAGGAAAAGCGGATCTATCACCTGCATTTCCTCATGGAGGACAACCTGAGCCTGTCCCCTAAAACCCGGGAGCGTTACCGGCGGATGTTCTCCGGGGTGTTCTACCGCCGGTTCATCCTGGGTGATTGGGCGTTGACCGATGGCCTGGTGTATCCCCAGTTCGCCAACGACCCGGAGCGGTACATCGTCGAGACGCCGCCCTCCATCCAGTACGCCGCCGTCGGTGTGGACTTCGGCGGCACCGGCTCCGCCCACTCCTTTACCCTCACCGGGTTCACAGCTGGAATGGAGCGGGTGGTTGTGCTGGATGAGTACTATCACAGCAACCGAAAGGATGGCGTGCTGTCTCCCAAACAGGTGGAGGACGCCTTTGTGGATTTCGTGCGCAGGGCGAAGCGGCGGTACCGGGTGTATGAGGCGCGGTGTGACAGCGCGGAACAGACGCTGATTCAGGGGCTCACCATCGCCGCCGCCCGGGCGGGGCTGGGCATTGAGGTATGCAACGCCGTCAAAGGCCCCATTCACGACCGGGTGGCCTTCTACAACAGCCTGATGGCCCAGGGGCGGTTTGCCATATGCGCCCGGTGCTCCAACACCATTAAGGCGATGAAGGAGGCTGTCTACGATCCGAAAAAGCCGCTGGAGGACATCCGGCTGGATGACGGCTCCACCAACATCGACAGCCTGGATAGCATGGAATACTCCACCGAGCCCGTCCAGAGCAGCATCCTGTATCTCGGCTTAAAGGGGGCGGGGCCGTGAAAGCCGTCACGCAATATCTGAAAAACCGGGGCTTCAGCTGCGTGGACGACAGCTGGTACAGCCGCATCCAGCTGTGGCAGAGCTGGTATCATGGCAAGGTGCCCGCGTTCCACTGCTACCGGCAGTACAACGGCCGCCGGAAGGTGGCCCGCACCCGCAAGACCCTGGGCATGGCCAAGACCATTTCGGAGGACTGGGCAAACCTGGCGCTGAATGAAAAAGTGGACATCGTAATCAGCAAGGCCACGGTGAACAAGCGGATTCACGAAGTGCTGGAGAACAACAATTTTCGGGTGCGGGCCAACCAGCTGCTGGAGCTGGCCTTCGCCCTGGGTGAGGGGGCCTTTGTGGAGTACCTGGAAGGGGACAGCCGGGTGCGCATCGACTACCTGCGGGCGGGGCTGATCTACCCCCTGGCCTGGGAGAATGGAGAGGTGCTGGACTGCGCCTTCGCCAGCGAGCGTGTGGCGGGAAAGGAAAAGCAGCTCACCCTTACCATCCACCACCGGGATGAGCACGGGTTCTACATCCTGGAAAACCACCTGTTTCGGGAAAATGGGGGCATCCTCACCGAGCTGGAGCTGCCGGCAGGGGTGGAGGCGGAGGTGGCCACGGGCTCCACCGTGCCGCTGTTCCAGCTCATCCGGCCCAACATCGTCAACAACGCCGACCTCAGCTGCCCGATGGGCATTTCCGTATTTGCCAACGCCATCGACCAGCTGGAGGGCGTGGACCTGGTGTATGACAGCTATCAGAACGAGTTCCGGCTGGGCCGGAAGCGGATCACCGTGCCCACCACCATGGCGCGGATGATGATGGAGGAGGACGGCTCCGCGGCGCCGGTATTCGACGACAACGACACCGAGTTCTACGCCATTCCTGCCATAGAGGGCGGGGAGAATAAGATCGTGGAGCACAATATGGAGCTGCGCCACGAGGCCCACGAGGCGGCCATCAAGTCCGGGCTGGCTCTGCTGTCCTACAAATGCGGAATGGGGGACGACCGCTACAGCTTTGACCACGGCCAGGTCAAGACCGCCAAGGAGGTGGTCAGCGACAAATCCGACCTGTTCCAGAACCTGAAAAAGCATGAGCTGCTGCTGGAGCGGGCGCTGGTGGGGCTGGTGCAGGCGATCGTCTCTTTGCTGAAGCTGGGGACGGGGTTCGAGACGGTGGTCAACTTCGACGACTCCATCATCGAGGACGCGGACAGCACCCGCCAGCGGGACCTCCAGGAGGTGCGGGATGGGATCATGAAGAAATGGGAATTCCGGGTGAAGTGGTACGGGGAGGACGCGGACGCGGCCAAGGCCATGTGCCCGGAGAACGGCCCCCCGGAACCCGATGAGCTGTAACCGTGCTGGCGCCGGAATATTTAGCGGGGCTGCCGGACCGGCTGGTGGCCCAATATGCCGCCGTGGAGCGGGATATCCTGGCGGACATGGCCCGCCGCATCCGGGAGTACAATTTTTACATCCCCGCCGCCCAGCACCAGCGGCAGCGCCTGCGGGCCATGGGGCTTACGGAAGAGGAGATTGAGGCGCGGCTGTCCGCCCTCACCGGGAAGAGCCGGGAGGAGCTGCGAAAGCTCATGGAGCAGGCGGCGGAGCGGTCCCTGTCGGCGGACGCCGCCGTGTACGCCGCCGCCGGGATGAGCACGGCGGATCCGCTGGCCGCCGCGGGCGTGCGGGCGGTGCTCCTCTCCGGGCTGGCCCAGACGGGCGGGGTGTTTGAAAACCTCACCCGGACCACCGCCCATACCGCTGGGAAGCAGTTCACCGACGCCCTGGACCGGGCATGGCTCCAGATCATGTCCGGGGGGTTCGACTATCATACCGCCATCCGAATGGCGGTCAAGGACCTGGCCCGGCAGGGAGTGGCCTCCGTGACCTACCCCGGCGGCCATACCGATACCCTGGAGGTTGCGGTCCGCCGGGCGGTGGTGACGGGGTGCAACCAGACGGCGGCAAAAGCCCAGATTGCCCTGATGGACGAGCTGGGCGTGGAGCTGGTGGAGACCTCCGCCCACCGTGGAGCGCGGCCCAGCCACGCGGTATGGCAGGGGCGGATCTTCTGCCGCCATGGCCGCACGGACAGGTACGAGAACTTTGAGGAGGCCACCGGCTACGGCACCGGGCGGGGGCTGTGCGGCTGGAATTGCAGCCACAGCTTCGGGCCCTACATTGAGGGGGCTCCCAGGGCCTATTCCCCGGAGCTGCTGGCGCGGTATGAGGAGCAGACCGTGACCTATAACGGAAAGGACCTGACCTTCTACGAGGCGGGCCAGCAGCAGCGGTACATAGAGCGTCAGATCCGCCGGTGGAAGCGGGAGTACGCCGCCATGGACGCCGCCGGCCTGGACACCGGGGAGGCGGCGGCCAAGCTGTCCGCTTGGCGGGAGCGGGAGAAGGACTTCTGCCGCCAGACCGGGTTCAAGCGGCAGGGGGACAGGTCGCAGGTAGCGGGAATTGGCAGGACGGCTAAGGCTTGGAAAAGCGCGGGAGGGCATGGAGAGACAAAACCGGGTGTGCCTGTTCAAGTTGGCACAGTCAATTTTTCGGATAAAAAAGCGGTTTTTGCGTGGCTGGACAAAGCCCAGCAGGAGACTGCGGGCCTTTCCTACGAGGTCAATTATTCTGTGACGGTTGACGGCAAAGTGTGGCGGGTGTCTGGCGCGGAGGCACGAGTTGATCCGGCATCTATCCCGAGCGGTTTGCGGGGGTCCTATTCCTATCACAATCATCCGAGATCAAAAACGTGGTATTCATTCAGTGCGGATGATGTGCAATTTTTCTTTGAAGCCGGTGAAGAGTACTCCAAAGCATCTGACCATGTATATGAGTATATCATGGCCCGGACGCCGGAAACACTTGCGGTTGACCCGGATGTGGTGTATCATATGTTTGATGAGATATATTGGACTGATGCAATGAAAATGGCAGCGGAAGAGATAATCGACGCGGATATTGACGCATATCATGAAACGATGCGCCGTTTAAGCGAAAAGTATCACTTTTTCTATGAACGGAGGGAAATAGATGTCCGTCAATAGAAAACATCCGAAATATCTGGAATATCTTCAAAAATATGAGGATCTTGTGATGAGAGGGCGCGAAGAGACGGAATCTGTTTCTGCCTCAGGAGGGAAAGACGGGCCCTTGGCTGAGGTTCACAGGAAATATATGGATGAACTGAAACATTTGCGGCAAGCGTACTCTTACCTGTTCGCGGAGGATACTCCAGATGATTAAGACCATCCATAACCGCCCTTGGTACTGCTGCCCCCACTGCGGCAAGGCGCTGTTCCCCATCCGAGCGGACACGAAAATCAAACATATGCCGTTCCGCTGCAAGGCGTGCAAAAACGACATCGAAGTGAATATTGCGTAGAGCCAAGAGCCTGTGAGCCAAGAGCCATCAGTTTCCGAGTATTTCTCGGTGATTGATGGCTCTTATATTTTTACCACCCGGTATGGCCGGGAGAAGGGAGCGATCATGGAATTTCTGAAGGAGCTGTTCGGCGGCGGAGCGCTGACCTATGAACAGCTGGCCCAGGCGGCCAAGGACAAGGGCATCCGGGCGGTGGACGCCGCGGGCGGGGCCTACGTGCCCCGTGCGGAGCTGGACCACGCCCAGGGGCAGGTGGGCACGCTCTCCGCCCAGCTGGGGGAGGCAAACAAAAAGCTGGAGGGCTACGACCCCACCTGGAAGGACAAGGCGGAAACGGCCCGGAAGGAGTTGGAGGCCCAGCAGTTCGACTTCGCCCTGGAACGGGGGCTGGCGGCGGCCAAGCCCAGGAATGTCAAGGCCCTGCTGCCCTTCCTGGACCGGGAGAAGCTGTCCCTGGCCGGCGGGGAGGTCATCGGCCTGGACAAGCAGCTGGAGGCGCTGAAAAAAGGGGCGGACACTGCGTTCCTCTTTGAGGAGGAGACCCCCAGAAGCATGAGTATGACCCATCAGTACGGCGGGGAGGGCGCCCCCGACAAAAAGGACCTGGCGAACGCGGCCCTGCGTTCCATTTTCGGAAAGGAAGGTTAAATCATGCCTGTACAGATCACATCCCGGGCGGACGCGGAGGCCCTGATTCAGGAGCAGCTCATCGCCACCATCCAGCAGGACGCCCCAAAGCAGTCCATTTTCATGCAGCTGGCCCGGAAGCTGCCCAACATGACCAGCAAGCAGACCCGTATCCCCGTGCTGGATATGCTGCCCATGGCCTACTGGGTCAACGGCGACACCGGCATGAAGGGCACCACCCGGCAGGCGTGGGACAACGTGTTCCTCACGGCGGAGGAGCTGGCCGTCATCGTGCCCATCCCTGAGGCGGTGGTGGACGACGCCAGTTTCGATATCATGGGTGAGATCCAGCCCCGGGTTATGGAAGCCATCGGCCTGCGGGTGGACGGCGCCACGATATTCGGCGTGAACCGTCCCGCGTCCTGGCGGGCGGACATCCTCACCACCGCACGGCAGGCGGGGAACAACGTGGCCCCCGGTACGTCTCCCAACTACTATGACCTGCTGCTGGGAGAGGGCGGCGTTATCGGCAAGGTGGAGGAATCCGGCCGGATGGTCACCGGGGCCGTCTCTTCCATGGCCATGCGGGCCAAGCTGCGGGGCATTAAGGACAACGACGGGCGGCCCATCTTCAAGAGCGATATGCAGGGGTCCACCCAGTATGCCCTGGACGGTGCGCCCATGTACTTCCCCCAGAATGGCAGCTTCGACCAGACCAGGGCCCAGCTCATTGTGGGCGACTTCTCCCAGGCGGTGTATGCCATCCGTCAGGACGTGACGGTGAAGATCCTGGACCAGGGCGTGATCCAGGACCCGGACACGAAACAGATCATCTACAATCTGGCCCAGCAGGACATGATCGCCCTGCGGGTGGTGTTCCGTATGGGCTGGGCCCTGCCCAATCCCGCCACCCGGATGGACACGGGGCGGACCCTGTGCTCCTTCGCCTACCTGGAGCCCGCCACCGCCCTCACCGCCCAGACCGTCACCTTCACCGTCAAGAACGGCAGCGGCGACAGCGCGGCCGCCGTGCCGGAGGCCCGGGTGGAGATCGACGGGGTGCGCAAGCTCACCGGCGCGGACGGCAAGACGGCCTTCTCCCTGGAGGCCGGGACCTATCAGGCCAAGGTGTCCGCCAAGGGCTACGCCACGGTGACGGAGAGCGTGACGGTGGCCTCCGCCGCGGTGTCCAAGGCTGTCGCCCTGACCGCGGTATAAGCGCCCCATGCCGGACTACGCCTTTTATCAGGCCTGGGGCGGGTCACTCAGCGAGGCGGACTTTCTGCGCCTGCGGGCCCGGGCATGGGCCTATCTGGACGGGCTGACGCTGGGGAGGGTCAACCGGCTCCTCCCCGGCCCCAGCGCGGAGCGGGTCAAACGGGCCTGTTGCGCCGTGGCGGACGAGTACGCCGCCCAGGAGCAGGGCGGCGAGGTGGCCAGCGCGTCCAACGACGGGTACAGCGAGAGCTATACCGGGTCGGGCCGGACGGCCGCCCAGCGGCTGTATGACGCCGCCGCCCTCCACCTGACCCCCACGGGGCTGCTGTACGCCGGGATGGAGGGATGCCGCTGTGCTGGCCTGTACTGAGACGGTGACGCTGGTTCACCCCGTCCGGGGAGACGACGCCGACCATTATATCTGCACAGTCATCCGCGGCGCCAGCTGGTACCGAAAGGCGGTGGTGGCTTTGGATGGGGACGGCGCGAAACCAGTCCCCGTCTGCAAGGCCCGCATCCCGGCGGCACACCTGCCCGCGGGTGTTGTCCCGGAGGAGGGGGACTATCTGGTCCGGGGTGTGCTGGCGGAGGTCCAGCGGGCCCCGGCGGATTTCGCGGGCTGGGAGTACGCCCTGCTCACAGCGGTGGGAGACAACCGCCGGGGGCGTTTTCCCCACTGGGCTTTGTCGGGAGGGGGGAGTGGATGGGGTTCAAGGTGAATATGAACTCCGCCGCCATTCTGCGGAAGCGGGGGCTGGGGGACGGCACCAAGGCCCGGAAATATTTGGCGTCCACAGTAAAGCGGCTGTGCGACCCCTATGTGCCCATGAGCGCCGGGTCTGGGGCCCACATGAAGAACCGAACGGAGATCAACGAGAGCGGCGGCCAGGTGGAGCTGCGCTATCCCGGCCCCTACGCCCACTATCAGTATGTGGGCGAGGTGATGGCCGGACGGGCCCCCAAGCACTACACCGGGCGGGCCATCGACTACACCGGCGGCCCTATGCGGGGCAGGGAGTGGGACAAGCGGATGATGGCCGACCGGGGCGATGAAGTTGTGGACGCCCTGGCGGACTACGTGGGAGGAAAGCGGAAATGACGCTGATCGAAGCCCTTCGGGGCTGGCTGAGAACCTATGAGCCCTTGTCAGCGGGGCGGCTGGCGGTGGACTTCCTGCCCAAGCAGGCCCGGACCTACTCGGTGGACTCCGTGCCCTGCAAGGAGGAGGTCAAGCGGTATCTGGACGGCTCCAGCCTGCGTCAGTTCCTGTTCACGCTGTCCTCTCGGGAGTTCAAAGGGGAGGACATTACCCAGAACGTGGATAATCTGGCATTTTACGAGGGCTTTTCCAGCTGGGTGCTCCAGCAGAACCGGGCCCGGCGGCTCCCCGCGCTGGGGGAGGGCCGGACCGCCCGGAAGATCGAGGTGGCCACCAGCGGGTATCCGTTCCAGGTGGATGAGCATGGGACGGCACGGTATCAGATCCAGCTCCGATTGGAGTATTTTCAGAAGGGAGAACGGTGAGACATGAAACTTTCCGAGCTTATGGCGGGGCGTACGCCCGACCCGGCCTTTGAGGGCTTCGTCACCAACGACGACATGGTGCTGGCGGTGGACGTGTCCGGCAAGGCGGACACCACCCCGGAGGACTATGTGGTGGTCCAGATGGGCATTGACGGCCTGGACGCCCAGAACAACCCGGTGACGGTGGACAAGCAGTACATCCGGGCGGGGCAGTCCACCATGAAAACGGGCAACCAGCGCAGCTTCAAAGTGAGCGGCGACCGCTACCTGGGCGACCCATTCCAAGACTACGCCTGCTCCCCCGCCATCATGCAGGGGGTGGGGCAGGCGGTGATCGTGCCCTACGTGTACTTCTGCCTGCTCAATGGAAAAGGGGAGAAGGGCACGGTGTCCATCATCACCAACTCCGACGCCAGCGGCGCGGCGGGGGAGAACGCGGGCATTGACATCGAGCTGAAGAAGGTGGGCGCGGCCCCCGAGGCGTACACCTACACCGCCCCGGCCGGTGCCGGAGAGGAGGGCTGATCATGGAGCGGTTCACGGTAAACGGCAAAGAGGTGGAGTTTGACCCCTTTGACCTGGACGCTATGGAGGCGTACATGGACGGCGCGGCCCTGGTGGAGGAGCAGCGCAAAGCGGGCCCGGATGGGGAGAGCCCGGTGGACGCCCTGCGGCGGCTGTGCGGGGCCATCTTGGATTTCTTTGATGATCTGCTGGGGGAGGGCAAGGCCCTGGAATTGTTCGGTCAGCGGGTGAACGCGAAGGACATCTTCGAGGGCTACCGGGCGTTCACCGGCCAGGTGAACGGCTGCATCAGCGGCTACTCCAAAGAGCTGAATGGCGGCGCTCAGGCGGCCGCGGTGGTCCCCCTGAACCGGGCCCAGCGGCGCAGGAAATGAGCCTGCTCACCCGGCGGCTTCCCCGGCGGGTGGAGGCAGGCGGCAGGGCATGGCCCATCGACCCGGATTTCCGGCTCATGGTGGAGCTGGAGAGCGCCGTTACCTCCCCGGAGGGGCTGCTCCCGGAAACGCTGGGCGGGCTGCTGGGGCGGTTCTATCCCCAGGGCATCCCTCAGGACACGGCGGGGGCGGTGGACGGAATGCTGTGGTTCTACCGCTGCGGCAAGGAAGAGGGGGCGGAGGGCGGCGCTCCCGGACACACCCGGCTGTACGATTTTGAGCAGGACGGGGAGGCGCTGTACGCCTCCTTCCTCCAGGCGTTCCACATCGACCTGACCACAGACAGCGTCCACTGGTGGCAGTTCCGGCAGCTCATGTTCGGCCTGCCCGCCGACACGCCCTTTGCCCAGCGGCTCCACTACCGCACGGCGGATACCTCCGGCATGGGGAAGGAGCAAAAGAAGCACTATAGCAAGATGAAGCAGCTGTTTGCCGTCCGGGAGCCCGCCCTGGTCCGTGAGACGCTGGCCCAGCGGGACGCCCGGATGAGGGCCTATGTGGAGCGGCGGTTCGCGGAGGTGGATCAGCATAGATAAGACTGAGCGGAAGGTCAAATGCCCGTACTGCGGTTATGAAATGCCCGTGACATACCGCAAGGAGGCGGTATGCCGGGGGGTGTTTCTCCGCTGCAAGGGGCGGGGCTGCAAGAAAGTGTTTGAAATCGAAATCCCGGCCAAGTAGAGCCTGAGCTGCCGATGGCCACCTGAAGGAGGTGGGCCCATTGGCGGCAGACGGCTCCGTAGTCATCCTCATTGAAGGGGACGACAGCGATTTAAAATCAAAGCTGGACGGCGCAAAATCCAGTCTCAAGGATTTCGGCGGCGTGGCTGCCGGAGCGGCGAAAACGGCAATTACCGCCATCGCCGGCATCAGCACCGCTCTGGCCGGGGTGGCTGGCGCGGCGGTCAAGGCAGGGGCGGGCTACGAAACCAGCCTATCCAAGGTGGGCACCATCGCGGACAGCTCCGTCAAATCCCTGTCGGACCTGTCGGGCGAGATTTTGCAGCTGTCCGGCGACACCGGCGCGGGCGCGGCGGAGCTGAACGAGGCGCTGTATTCCGCCATCTCCGCCGGTGCGGACACCGGGCACGCCGTGGACCTGGTGGCGGCGGCGGTCAAGGCCGCCCGGGGCGGCTTTACCGACACGGAGACGGCGGTGGACGGCCTGACCAGCGCCCTCAATGCCTACGCCATGGAGACGGCGGACGCGGAGGGGCTGGCCAACAAATTCCTGGTCACCCAGAACCTGGGCAAGACCACCTTCGGGGCGCTGGCGGGCAGCATCGGCAATGTGGCGCCCACCGCTAACGCGGCGGGGGTGTCGGTGGACGAGCTGCTGGCGTCCGTGGCCGCCCTCACCGCCAACGGCATCGGCACCAGCGAGGCCATGACCGGGATGAAGGCGGCGCTGTCCAACATCATCAAGCCCACCGGCGAGGCCGGGAAGCTGGCGGAGCAGCTGGGCATCGACTTCTCCGCGGCGGCCCTCCAGACCAAGGGCTGGGCGGGCTTCCTGGCCGACCTTCAGGACAAGACCGGGGGGAACACCGACCAGCTGGCCACCCTGTTCGGCTCGGTGGAAGCGCTGAACACGGTGCTCACGTTGACCAGCGAGCAGGGCACGGCGCTGATGAATAAAACCCTGGGGGAGATGGCATCCAACACCACCGCCCTGGACGAGGCCTACGAGGCCATGAGCGGCACCCTGGAGGTGACGGTTCAGAAGATTGGAACTAGTCTCCAGAACCTGGGCATCCAGTTCTATGAGAGCGTTCAGGGACCCGCCCAGGCGGCGGCGAACGGCGTGCTGGATGCGGTGCGGACTCTGTCCTCCGCGTTCCAGGAGGGAGGGCTGTCCGGGGCCGTCCAGGCGCTGGGCGGGCTGGCGGCCGACGCGCTCACCACTTTGGCTTCCTCCGCCCCGGCGTTCATCGACACGGCGGTGGAGCTGGTCCAGTCCTTCCTGTCCGGCATTCGGGAGAACCTGCCGGAGATTGCCACCGCCGCCCTGGACATTGTGGGCAGTCTGGCGGGGGGCATCGTGGAAACCCTGCCCGAGCTGGCCCAGACGGGGACGGATATTGTCCTTCAGCTGGCCCAGTCCATCATCGACGGCCTTCCGGGGATGGTCCCGGCGGCTGTGCAGGCCATCGCCTCCCTGGTGGAGCAGATCACCGGGAACCTGAGCCAAGTCATTGACGCGGGCATACAGGTCATCGTGGCCCTGGGGGAGGGCATCATCGAAGCCCTCCCGGATCTCATTTCAAAGGTGCCGGAGATCGTCTCCAACATCGCCAACGTGATCAATGACAACGCCCCCAAGCTGCTCCTGGCGGCGGGAAAGCTGATCCTGGAGCTGGGGAAGGGTCTCATTGAGAGCATCCCGGTCCTGATCGAAAACATCCCGAAAATCATTGGGGCCGTGGTGGACGCATGGTCGGCCTTTAACTGGCTGGAGCTGGGTACCAAGGCCATCACCGCCGTCAAGGACGGAATTTTGAAGCTCATTCCGGCGGTTAAGACGGCGGGCAGGAACGTGCTGGACGCGGTGGTGAACGCCGTCAAGACCCTGCCATCCCAGCTGGCCGAGCTGGGCCGGAACGGCATCACCGGGCTTGTCAACGCAATCAGAAATTTGATCGGAACGGCGAAAAGCGCCATGGGTGACCTGGTATCCGGCATTCTCAGCTCTATTGCTTCCCTGCCTGATAAGATGCTGGATATCGGCGGAAATATCGTCCGGGGCATTGCCAACGGCATCAAAAATGGGGCGGCGATTGCCATCAACGCCGTGGCCGATCTGGCCCGCAGCGTGATCGACGGGGCAAAGAATTTCTTTGGAATTCACAGCCCCTCCCGGGTCATGGCCAAAGAGATTGGCCCCTATCTGCCCCAGGGGGTGGCCGTGGGCGTGGAGGACGAGATTCCCAGAACCGAAAAGTCCGTGGCCCAGCAGCTGTCGGGGCTGACGAAGCGGGTCCGCGCCGCTGTGGAGGCGGAGATGGCCAGCCTCTCTATGGGCTTCACCGCCAAAGGGAACGGCGGCGATCCCCCGGAGCCCGCACCCAACGGCGGCATGGTGGTCAACGTGTACATGGGTGAAAGCCTGCCCGGCGATGTGGAAAAGGCCCGAAACCTGGGCCGGGAGTTGGGCCAGGCGGTGGCCTGGGAATTGAGAAGGAGGGGGGCGGCGCCTACATGAACATACCCGCGGACAGCTTTTCCTTTGGAACCTTTAACAGCTATGCGGATTGGGGCATCCGGGCGGTGAAGTACGACGTACTCACCCCCGCCAAGCGGCCACGGAAGGTTCAAATCCCGATGCGCAGCGGTATGTACGACTTTGGGGCTATGTGCTGGGAGGAGCGCACCGTGCGTATTGAGTGTACGCTGGAGCGGAAAATCTCCCGAAGTGAGCTGCGGGAGATTGCCGGGGCGCTGTCCCAAAAATCCCGGCTGCGGCTGTGGGACGAGCCGGACAAGTATTATGTGGGGGAGCTGTACGATCCGGCGGAGATATTGGACTATTACGATGAGGCTTTGCGGGATTTCACACTGAATTTTGTCTGTGAGCCCTTCGCCTACGGCCCCACGGTGACCCATCCCATCGCCGCCGGGGAAAACCGGATCGGCTACCGCGGGACGGCGGAGGCGCCCTGCGTCATCGTGCTGAACAACCAGTCGGGGGCGGAAGCCCAGACCGTGACCATCACGGCGGTAAAAAGGAGTGTTTGATCATGTACGCCTGCGATTACCTGGAAAATGGGGTGCTCAACGCCCTGAGGGGGGTGACGTTCCCCGCCCCGGCCAAGTGCTGGCTGGCCCTGTACCTCAACGACCCCGGCGAGAGCGGAACGGCGGGGACGGAGGCGGGCTATTCCGGCTATCAGCGCATGGAGATTGACTTCTCCGCCCCGGCGGACGCCAACGGCGGTACCGGCATCCAAAACCTCACCGACATCACCTTCCCAACCCCCGCCGCGGCGGCGGGCACCATCACCCATATCGGCGTGCTGGATTCCATCACCGGCGGGAATATGCTGGCCCGTGGGGAACTGGTGGAGCCGCTGGTCATCGGGGCGGGGGAGCCCCCGGTGTTCCTGGCCGGGGACGTGCTGTTCTACCTCACCGGGGACCTGTCCAAGGCGTGGAAAACCAGGGTGCTCAACCTGTTTCGCGGGACATCCCTCCAGGGGACCGCGCCCTTCTTCTCCCTCTGGAACGGTTCGCCGGAATCCTCCGGCGCGGAGCTGTCCGGGGACAACTACCAGCGGGTACCCATTGTATTCGGGGCCCCGGCGGAGCAGGCCTCCGGCCAGATCATCGCCCGCAATTCCCAGGCGGCGGCCTTTCCCAGGCCGTCCACCGCGTGGGGCACCTGGACCCACTCCGCCCTCTACTCCGCCGCCAGCTCCGGGGAACCCGTCTTTATCAAGGCCCTGACAGAGCCGGTAGAGCTGAAGCGGGGCTATATGCCCACCATCGCCCAGGGGGCGGTGGAGGTGGGGCTCAACTGACCGTGGACGGCGGAAGATACAGCCTGACCCGGTACTCCGTCAACCGGGCGGACAAGGCGGTGGAGGTGCGGGAGCGCTTTTCCGCCGGCCTGGGGGCGGTGGCCGGCGGCGCGGTGCCGGTGGAGTACCGGGGGCGGTACGGGGAGGCCGTGCAGGGCTCCGCCCGGGGAACGGTGTCCGTGGTGTCCGGGCTGGCGGCCCGGGAAGGGCTGTCCGCCGCGGTGAGTATGTCGGCGGATGTGGTGGTCCGGGCCGCTCCGGCGGAGGCCCTTTTCTGCGCCGTCTGCGGCCGGAAGAATGTGTACGCCGCCCTGACTGCCCAGGATGGGGCAGATGCCCGGATCTGGGGCTCCAAGCTCGTTTCCGCGCCCCTTGCGGCGGCGGGCGGGCTCCATATGCGGGCGGCGGCGTCCAAGGATGTTCTGACGGCCTTCCAGGGCTGGGAGACGCTGTCTGCCGCGCCGGAGGCGGGGTCCCAGACGGTGGAGCGGGCGGTGTTCCAGCTCACCGTCCCGCCGGGCGGGGAGTTGCGCATTGACAGCGGGCTGTTCACCGTCCTGCTGGACGGGGAGAACGCCCTGCACGCCCAGGAGGGGGACTGGATCAGCGTGTCCCGGGAGCTGCTGCGGCTCACCGTGGAGTGCGCCTCCGGCGGGCCCCTTCAAGGGTGGATCATCTATACGGAGCGGTATCTATGATGGAGGTATTTGACCGGGAGCGCCGCAGGACGGCCATTCTGGAGAACGCCTGCGCCGTCTCGGAGCGGCGGCGGATGAACGCTGTGTGGCAGCTCAGTTTTTCCCTGCCCTGCGGGGACCCGAAACATGAATTCTGCAAGCCCTTTCACTTTGCCCGCTGGGACGGCGGGGAGCTGTACCGCATCATGCCGGAGGGGCTGGAATCCGGGGAGGCGGGAACCATCACCTACCAGTGCGAGCACGTGCTGGCCACCCTCATCGACAATGTGCTGTTCGGCTACCACCTGGTGGGCAACCTGGGGGTGTATACGGAGGACGTGATCCGCTACATCCTGGACCGCCAGCTGGAAAAGCACTGGGTGCTGGACCGCTGCGACTTCCGCCGCCAGTTTGAATACGGCTGGGAGCAGGAGACCCTGCTGTCCGCCCTGTTCTCCGTGGCGGCGCCCCTGTCCGGGCCCTATCTGTGGTGTACGGACACGTCCAACTATCCCTGGAAGCTGTCCCTGATAAAACTGGACCCCGGGGGGCCCCCGGAGATGTACATACGGCGGCGGCACAACATGACGGACTTCCGCCGGGAGCGGGACCCCCAGCAGCTGGCCACCCGGCTGTACCCCCTGGGCTACGGCGAGGGGGTGAACCAGCTGACCATCGCCGGGGTCAACGGCGGGGTCCCCTACCTCCAGAGCCCGAAGGCGGTGACGGACAAATACGGGATCATTGAGCGCGTGTGGACGGACCGGCGGTATGAGGACCCGGAGAGCCTGAAAGCCGCCGCCCAGACCATGCTGGACCGGCTCCAGGAGCCCGCCGTCTCCTACGAGGTGGGCTGTCAGGAGCTGGACGGCTCCGATTTTGACCGTGCGGAGGTGGGCAAGCGGGTGCGCGTCGTGTATTCGGAGCTGGGGGAAAGCGTGGACGCTTTCATTACGGAGGTAAACCGGGAGTACGGGGACGTGGAGCGGTCGTCCATTGTGGTGTCCAACCGGGACGCCTCCATTGCGTCCTCCCTGGCGGACATGGCGGACCGCCAGCGCATCGAGCAGACCTACGCCCAGGGGGCGACACAGATCTACAGCCAGGCGCTCCAGGCCAACTGCGACCGCGCGTCCGGGGCGGTGATGGATTTCTTCATTCCCCGGGAGATGCGGATCATCAACAAGGTGCTGGCCAAGGTCCGCATGGACAGCTTCCGGGCCTACTCCAAGAGCACCCAGAGCGAGATGGCCCGGACGGTGGCCTCCGCGGCCAGCCAGAGCTGGGCGCAGACCAGCTCCGGCGGCGGGGGGAGCGTCTCCGCCACTGGCGGCGGGGGCGGAAGCACAGAGGACACCGGCCCCAGCGGCATCAATGTCAAATACGGCGACCACGAATCCTCAGTGAGCGAGGGGCATACCCACACCGTCCGGCTGGTGACCTCCCACCAGCACCGGGTCACCCTGCCGGACCACACCCACGCGGTGAACATACCCAGCCACACCCACACCTTCACCATTCCCGGCCACGGCCACGACGTGCAGATCCCCGCCCACGGCCACGAGATCACGCCGGGCATCTACCGCTACGGCAATCCCCAGAGCTTCAGCCTCTACGTCAATGGGGCGAAAAAGGCGGACTTCTCAGGCAGGACGGCGGAGATCGACCTCACCGCCCTGCTGGTGGGGGAGGACGGACGGATTCCCCGGGGCAGCTGGCTGTCCCTGGAGGTGCGGCCGGATGATCTGGCCTATATCAGCATCGACCTGATGGTCCAGGGCTTTGTGCAGTCCCGGGGCGATCAGACGGTTTAGGAGGAATTTCCATGGGAACACAGCTTTACCCCGGCATCGCCTTCTCGCCCCAGGCGGTGCTCACAGGCAATGTGGGCGCGGCGGATACCATCATCGGGGTGTCGGACGTGTCGGCGTTCCCGCCCGCCCCCAACCTGGCCACCGTCGGAACCGACGAGGAGGGGGAGACGGTCTTCTACACCGCCAAGACGGACGCCGCCCTGTCCGGGTGCGTCCGGGGCGTGGAGGGGACCGCCCGGGCCTGGAGCGCCGGGGACCCCATCGCCCGGAACTGGACCGCCAAAGACCACGGGGACCTGATCGCCGCCGTGGGAGAGGTCCGAACGGCGGCAACGGCGGCCCAGACAGCGGCGGAGACGGCGGGATCATCCGCTCAGGCCGCGCAGAGCGCCGCTGGCGCGGCCCAGACAGCGGCGGAGGCGGCCCAGGCTACGGCGAACGCCGCCGCCACCATGACGCAGGTAAACGCGGCCATTGCCGCCGCGGTGCTGGACAGCTGGGAGGGATCATATTGAGCGTACAGGAGACAAAGCTGGCGGCCATTGCGGACGCCATCCGGGATCGGGATGGAACCACAGTCCCCATTCTGGCAGATGATTTCCCGGAACGAATTCGGGCAATCCCGGGCGGGATTGAGCTGCAATCCATCGCCATCACCGCGCCCCCCGCCAAGACCAGCTATCTGGCCGGGGAGGTGTTCGACCCCGCCGGCATGGTGGTGACCGCCGCATACTCCAACGGGGCCACCCTGGCCGCCACGGGGTACGCTGTGGAGCCCTCCGGGCCGCTGGCGGACGGCGTGGAGGCGGTGACGGTGCGGTACACCGAGGGCGGGCGCAGCGCCGCGGCCACCCAGCCCATCACGGTGGTCCACCGGCTGACGGGCATATCCATCGAGACGCCCCCGGCCAAAACGGAATACCAGGCGGGGGAGGTCTTTGACCCCGCGGGCATGGCGGTGCTGGCCGCCTATTCCGACGGCGGCTCCGCGGCGGTGACGGGCTACACCGTCCCCACCGAAGCCTTTGCCGTCCCCGGCCCCCAGACGGTGGCGGTGACATACACCGAAAATGGCGTAACCGCCTCCGCCTCCGTTTCCGTCACGGTGGCCCGGCTGGTGATCGAAACGGTTCCGAGTCAGAGCGGGAGCCCCACCTATACCGGGGAGGCCATCACGCTGGAGCTGGAGAACTATGATCCGGCCCAGCTCACCCTGGGCGGGACGACCTCGGCGGTGAACGCCGGGGAGTACGCCGCCACCGTCACCCCCACGGAGAGCTGGCAGTGGAGCGACGGCACCACCGGGGCAAAGCCCGTGGTCTGGACCATCGGGAAGGCGGCGGGGAGCGTGAGCCTTTCCCCGGCGTCGGTGACGCTGGACAAGGACCACCTTACGGCGGAGATCCAAGTGGCCAGGGCCGGGGACGGCGCGGTATCCGCCGTATCCAGCGATACCGGCGTGGCCGCGGTGAGCGTGTCAGGCACGGTGGTGACGGTGTCCAGCGTGGGCCAGGCCAGCGGGACCGCCACAGTGACGGTAGCAGTGGCCGAGGGGTCCAATCACCTGGCGGCCAGCGGGATGGCGTTGGTGACGGCCTCCTTTGTCATGATCTACGGCGTGGAGTGGGACTGGACCGACAGCGGCCCCACAAAAGGCACCCGCACCGACGCGGCGGCGTTTTTCACGGACCCTGTCCCCGCGGTGAACAATGGGACGGGCAGCTCTCCCTTCGACGGCATTATGCCTTGGGCGGGCATGGTGAGAGAGAACCGCGCCGGCGGCGTTGAGGTCAAGGAGCCGAAGTATTGGTTTAAGTGGACTAAGACGGGAAAGAAACTGAAGCTCCAAATCGCGGCTGGACCCGTTGATGGATTCCATGTGGACCCGGTGAACATGGACCGGGGAGACGGCCTGGGGGAGTTGGACTTCTCCTACATCGGAAGGTACCACTGCGCTACAAGTACCTACAAATCTGAGACCAACAAGGCCCAGCAGGTAAGCATTACTAAAAGCACGGCCCGGACCAAGATTCACAGCCTGGGCGCAAACTTCTGGCAGATCGACTTTGCCCAGTTCTGGTATGTTGGGATGCTATATCTGGTGGAGTTCGCTGACTGGAATGGTCAGACGGCTATTGGCTATGGCTGTTCTGCCGGCGGCTCCAAGGAGAACAACGGCAAGACGGACGCCATGCAGTACCACACTGGCACCACGGCGGCAAATCGGACTACCTATGGTTACACCCAGTACCGCAACATCGAGGGCTGGTGGGACAACGTGTATGACTGGATGGACGGCTGTTATTACAACAATAATGGTCTGAACGTCATCAAGAATCCCAACCAGTTCAGCGATAACGCCAATGGCGTACTGGTAGGTAAACCTGTCAGCGGTCGTCCGTCTGACTTCACCATTCCGACTCAAAGCGGTCTGGAGTGGGCACTGTTCCCCGGTGCCGCATCTGGGAGCGGCACGAATTATGTCCCAGATGTCTGGTATTTCCACGGTAGTAGCCCGTGCCTGTTCCACGGCGGTAGCTATGGCAAGAGCCAGAATTCCGGGCCGTTCTGCGTCAACTTCGACGGTACGTCGTACGCGGGCGACTACATCGGCTGCCGCCTCCAGGAACGCCCGCCGAAGGCGGCATAAAGGAGGCCTACCATGGAACTTGAATATGTATTCGGAACCCTTAACGGGTTGGAAACCCTCCGTACAAAGGGCCCGTCCCACACCGGGCTGTCCGGCTTCCAGCAGGTGGTGCAGGAGTCTCCCGGCGAGACGGTCACCGACCGCTTCCGGGTGGTGCGCAGGCTG
>CAMNQF010000048.1 GCA_946548895.1 uncultured bacterium
TCAGGCCCAGCAGGATGGGGCCGTAGGCGTCGAAGTTGCCCATGCGCTGGGCGATTTTGTAGCCGATGTTGCCGGAGGAGATGTCGGGGAAGATGAAGGTGTTGGCCCGGCCGGCCACGTTGGACTTGGGAGCCTTCAGACGGCCCACGGTGGGGGAGACGGCGGCGTCGAACTGGAACTCGCCGTCCACCGGGTAGTCCAGGTCCAGGGCCTGGAGCTTCTTGCAGGCGTTGCGCATCTTGTCCACCATGGGGCCCGTGCCGGAGCCCATGGTGGAGTAGCTCAGCATGGCCACCTTGGGGTCCGCGCCGAACCGGCGGGCGCACTGGGCCACCTCCTGGGTGATCTCCACCAGGTCGTCCTCGGTGGGGTCGATGTTGATGGCGCAGTCGCCCATGGCCAGCACCTGGTTGCCGCCGGTGGCGAAGGGGCGCACCAGGATGAAGCAGGAGGACACGATCTTGTTGCCCGGCTTGGTCTTAATGAGCTGGAGGGCGGGGCGGACAGTGTCGGCGGTGGAGTAGGTGGCGCCGCCCAGCAGGCAGTCCGCCTCCTTCATGGCCACCAGCATGGTGCCGAAGTAGTTGCCCTGCTGGAGCGCCGCGCGGCACTGCTCCTCGGTCATTTTGCCGCGGCGCAGCTCCACCATCTTGGCCACCATCTCGTCCATCTTGCCGTAGGTGTGGGGCTGGAGGATGGTCACGCCCTTAACGTTGAGGCACTCCTCGTCCGCAACTTTGTAGATCTTCTCGGGGTCGCCGATGAGGATGGGGGTGAGGAAGGTGCCGGACAGCAGCCGGGCGGCGGCCTCCAGGATGCGCGGGTCCTCTCCCTCGGTGAATACGATCTTCTTGGGGTTCTTTTTCAGCTTCTGGATCATCAGTCTGAACATGGGTTTCTTTCCCTCCGTTATTGGGGCGGCGGGAGCCCGGCTCCTGCCGGCGCCCTGTTTTTCAAATGCTGTTATCTAATTTACCACCACATTAGTTTTTTTTCAAGGGGTTTCTGGGCAGAATCACAAAAAAATCCCAGAGCATTTTGTTCGACATTCTGAGGCAAACAACTCTTTACAAAACGTATTGCGCCCGCTATACTATACTTACTGTGTTTCGGGGCGGAGAGCAGCGCGTACGCCCCGCAGGAAATGCTGAAGGGACTCCGCGCACCTGCGCCGGGCTGATTGGGGCCGGCCGGGGGTGCCCGAGGGGCAGCCGTACCGGCCCACCCTGAGCGCATGAAACACCGCGGCGGCGGAGGCGTTCCCTCCGGCGCAGTCCGGCTCCGGCGCCGCGCCGGAGGGGCCCGACCGGGCGCTTTCCCCCGGGAAAGCCGCCCATTGTCCGTGTGTTCGTGTGTCCCGCAGCCTTTCCGATCATGTGCACAACTGACGGGGCCCTCCCCGTAAAGCTACACTAGGAAAGGGGTCAATTCTGGATGACCAATCCCGATTTTGCGCGCACCCTCTCCCTGCTGCGGCAGGAGAAGGGCATTTCCCAGCGGCAGGCCGCCAAGACGCTGGGCATCTCCCAGGCGCTGCTCTCCCACTACGAGAACGGGGCCCGGGAGCCAGGGCTGATGTTTGTGGTGAAAGCCTGTGATTTCTACAACGTGTCCGCCGACTTCCTGCTGGGGCGCACCCTCAGCCGGGACGGCACCACCATCATCGACGCGGACACCCTGTACGACGTGTCCGACGAGCGGGACAACGTGATGCGGGGGTCGGTGCTGGCCACCCTGTCCAAGAAGCTGGTGGTGAACTCGGTGGGCCTGCTGTTTGACCTTCTCAGCAAGGTGGGCAGCAAAAAGGCCATCCGGGCGGCGGGTAACTACCTGTCCGGCACAATATATATTCTGTTCCGCCACCTCCACCGGGCCAGCGGAAATGAGAATGGGGACTTTTTCAACATCCCCGAGGAGTGGTTCCTGGCGGGCCTGCCCCGGGCGGATATGCTGATGAGCGAGGCGGAGTTTGTGGACGCCCTGGCCAATCCGGGCAAGGAGGCCCGCTTCCCGCCCCTGGACAACGACGCCATGAAGGCGGCCTACCCGGGGACGTACCAGTCTCTGCTCCAAATTGTGCACACCTGCGGCGAGCGGCTCAACGGCGAAATGGCCAGCCACCTGGAGAACACCCGCTGAACCCGCCGCGTTTCTCCGCGCCCCCGCCCGCCGCGGGGACGGATTTTTCCCCGGAGGTTTATAAACTATGACCGAACAAAGCAAGATCCGCAACTTTTCTATTATTGCCCACATTGACCATGGGAAATCCACCCTGTCCGACCGCATGATTGAGATTTGCGGCGCGGTGGAGCAGCGGCAGATGGAGTCGCAGCTGCTGGACAACATGGACCTGGAGCGGGAGCGGGGCATCACCATCAAGGCCCGGGCCGTCCGCATGGATTACAAGGCCGCCGACGGCGGGACATACTGTCTCAACCTGATCGACACCCCGGGCCACGTGGACTTCAACTACGAGGTGAGCCGGTCCCTGGCCGCCTGCGAGGGGGCGGTGCTGGTGGTGGACGCCGCCCAGGGGGTGGAAGCCCAGACCCTGGCCAACACCTACCTGGCCTTGGACCACGACCTGGAGATCCGCCCTGTGCTGAACAAGATCGACCTGCCCGCCGCCGACCCCCAGCGGGTGAAGCATGAGATTGAGGACATTATCGGCCTGCCCGCCCTGGACGCCCCGGAAATCTCCGCCAAGCAGGGCATCAACATCCCGGCGGTGCTGGAGGATATCGTGAACAACATCCCCGCCCCCTCCGGCGACCGGTCCGCCCCTTTGAAGGCCCTGATCTTCGACAGCCAGTACGACCCCTATCTGGGGGTCATCGTCTACTACCGCGTCATGGAGGGGAGCATCCGGCCGGGGATGCAGGTGCGGCTGATGGCCTCCGGGGCCCAGTACACCGTGCTGGACTGCGGCTACCTCCGGCCCCTGGGCATGGAGAGCGCCCCTGAGCTGTCCGCCGGGGAGGTGGGCTGGTTCACCGCCTCCATCAAGACCGTGAAGGACACCCGGGTGGGCGACACCATCACCGGGGTGGAGCGGCCCACCGCCGAGCCCCTTCCCGGTTACCGGCCCGCCCAGTCCATGGTGTACTGCGGCGTGTACACCGAGGACGGCTCCAAGTACCCCGACCTGCGGGACGCCCTGGAAAAGCTCCAGCTCAACGACGCCTCCCTGTCCTTTGAGCCGGAGTCGTCCATCGCCCTGGGCTTCGGCTTCCGCTGCGGCTTTTTGGGGATGCTCCACATGGAGATCATCCAGGAACGGCTGGAGCGGGAGTTTGACTTGGACCTCATCACCACATTACCCTCCGTTATTTACGAGGTGACTAAAACGGATGGTACTCTGGCGCGGGTGGACAATCCCCACAACTACCCCGATCCCGGCTCCATTAAGGAGGCCATGGAGCCCTACGCCAAAGTGTCCATCATCACCCCGCCGGACTATGTGGGCAGCATCATGCCCCTGTGCCAGGACCGCCGGGGGGAGTACAAGGATATGCAGTATCTGGACACGAATTTGGTGGAAATTCGGTATCTCATGCCGCTGAACGAGATTATCTATGACTTTTTCGACACGCTCAAGGCCAAAACCCGGGGCTATGCGTCCCTGGACTACGAGCTGGATGAGTACCGCCCCTCCGACCTGGTGAAGGTGGACCTGCTGCTCAACGGCGACCAGGTGGACGCGTTGAGCTTTATTGCCCACCGGGACAAGGCGTATAAGCGGGCCCGGCGGATTTGCGAGAAGCTGAAGGAGAACATCCCCCGTCAGATGTTTGAGGTGCCCATCCAGGCGGCCATTGGCGGCAAGGTCATCGCCCGGGAGACGCTGAAGGCCCTGCGCAAGGATGTGCTGGCCAAGTGTTATGGCGGCGACATCACCCGGAAAAAGAAGCTGCTGGAGAAGCAGAAGGAGGGCAAGAAAAAGATGCGTTCGCTGGGCACGGTCCAGATGCCGACAGAAGCGTTTATGGCTGTGCTGAAGCTGGACGACGAAGGATAAAAGGAGGCCCCAGGCGGCGCCCTTTCGGGCGCCGCCTTTTTGCACGTTTTGGCCTGAATCCAGGGGATTTTACCTCCTCTTCTTTTTGCTGTTTTGGGGGAATTTCAGAATGTTCTGCCGCCGGCGGAGAGGATAGCCTATCCAACACGCTTCGGCGGAAGCCCTAACAAAATGGCAAAAAAAACAAGGAGGAAACAATCCAATGAGAAATTTGAAGAAGTTTCTCGCGCTGATGCTGGCGATGATCATGGCTATGTCCCTGATGCTCACCGCCAACGCCACCAGCACCGCTGAGGATTTCGCGGACGGCGCCGGGGTCACTCCCGAGTTCGCCGAGGCCGTGGACGTCCTCTCCGGTATGCGTGTGTTCAGCGGAGACAACGGCAACTTCAAGCCCGCGTCCAACATCACCCGCGCCGAAGTGGCCGCCGTAATCTACCGGCTGGTCAGCGGCGACGTGACCGACTCCAAGGCCGGTCTGTATTCCAACTACGCCCCCTTCAAGGACGTCACCTCTGACAAGTGGTACGCCGGCTACGTGGGCTACTGCTGGAACGCCGGCCTCATTAAGGGCCGCGACGCCGATACCTTCGATCCCACCGGCAACGTCACCGGCTACGAGGCCCTGGCCATGCTGCTGCGCGCCGTGGGCTACGACAAGCAGGGCGAGTTCACCGGCTCCACCTGGCAGGTCAACGTGGCCTCCCTGAGCCGTGATCTGGGCATCCTGGACGACATCTACACCACCCATTACAGCGGTTCCCTCCACGGTGCTGCCCGGCGTGATGTGATCGCCTCCATGGTGTTCCGTACCGCCGCTTACGTGCCCACCGTGACCTGGAGCGCCGCCATGGGCTACAACAAGTACATCGGCGTGCCCATCACCGGCGGCAATGACCTGGTTCTGAACCGCACCCTGGGCTACAAGACCTTTGGCCTGATTTGTGACCGCGGCATCGTGGTGGGCAACCAGGACACCGGCGAGACCAACACCCGCATCAGCTTCTCCGTTCAGAACGCTGACCCCGTGTACGCTTATGGCACCGTGAATTTGGGTGGCGAGCGCTACAGCGGCGGCTATGACCCTGATGATCCTGCGACCTATAACAAGGTTCAGGCCAACGTCATCGTCACCTTTGACGCCAAGACCGAGCTGGACCTGTTTGCCCACGAGGTGGACATCTGGTTTGACGCCCGCAACACCGAGCTGAACCCCGCCACCTTCGGCCGCGGCGAAGCCCTCAACTGGCGTGACAGCAAGCAGAACAACGATCTGCACGCCTACGCCTACTTTGACCGCTCCACCCTGACCTCCGTGGTGCAGCTGGACGATAATGCCGACGATAAGCTGGATGTCAACGATGTGACAGACCGCGATTCCCTGGGCGCGGTGGCCGCCGGCAAGGGCTTCACCGTGAACGCCAGCACCCGCGTGATGTACAACGAGGCGTTTGAGCGCTTCCTGCCCCGGGATACCGCCGGCGATCCCACTGTGACCGCCGTCCCCGCCGCCAACAAGGCCGCTTACGCTGTCGACACCACCAACAAGCCCAAGTTCGGCAACCTGTACCTGCTGATCTCCAACAGCACTGACAAGAGCCTGGACGTGGTTATCGGCCTGAACATCCAGGCCTCCGAGATCACCGGCGTGGACAACGTGAACGCTGTTAAGACCGTCACCGTGCTCCAGGAGCCCACCGATCCCGAGGAGTTCATTGACGAGACCAACAACCAGATCTCCACTGTGGACAACGCGGCCACTATCGAGCAGGGCCAGCTGGTCCCCAACAGCACCACCACCCTGGGCCAGTATGAGATCGGTGTGCGCATCAACGGCACCGCTCCCGCTGACCGTCTGCCCGGCGGCGCCAATGTTGGGCACACGAAGCCCACCACTCGTCCCGGTGACACCAACACCACCGGTCAGGCCCTGGGCTATGCGCCCAGCTATCCCGGCCTGGCTGAGAACGCCTGGTACAAGCTGATCCCCGTGACCAACACCAAGGAAGGCACCGTCGTCTCCTACAGCGCCGCCAACGGCAAGGTCAACCTGGCCGACGGCACCGTTCTGGAGCCCTCTATCCTGTACAATAACGTGGTGCCCAACACCATTCCCCAGCTGCCCGAGGACCTGCAGTTCTTCAACACCACTTACCGCTTCTACCTCACTCCCGACGGGAAGTACCTGGGCGCGGAGCGGGTGTTCAGCAACAGCTTCATCTACGGCACCTATCTGGACTATGACCAGAAGGTCAGCTCCAGCAAGTTCGAGTACTACCTGACCGGTGTGACCCTGGACGGCCAGACCACCACCATCCCCGTGACTACCATCAATAATAATCCCATCACCGGCACCAACAACCTGGGCGTGCCCTACCGTGACACCTTCGGCGCCGCCGGCTTTGTGAACGGCATTGGTGAGGGTATGTACCGCGGCTTCGCCATCGGCGGCACCAACGCGAGCTTCCGCTTCTCCGCTCTGGCCAACATCGGCGTGATCGCCGGCGACAACGCTGACTGGACTGCCGAGGAGAATGAGACCGCCTCGCCCGCCGCTGTTAGAGCTCCCTGGTACGGGCCCGAGAACGGCACCACTGATCCCGAGGTGAAGTTCAACGGCAACAGGGCCAATCCCTCCGACACCGCGTCCATCCACATCGGCAGCACTGAGATCGGTCTGGGCGCCGCTTACGCGGGCACCATCGACATCGACGGCAGCACCACGCCCAACACCACCAATGATTTCGATGAGCTGTACTTCACCGAAAGGACCAAGTTCATCCTGGTGTCCGGCTACGGCACCGACAGCCTGAAGACTGAGGTGTTTGACGGCATCACCAAGCTGAAGGGCAGCAGCAAAGACGTGTACATTGATATGCAGTACGCTGTCGATAACAGTATCACCAGCCGCACCGTGGGCGGACAGGCCAGCGGCAACGTGAAGATTGCCAACATCCATGATGATGTGACCATGGCTCAGATGAGCTACCTGACCCAGAGCCCCTTCGTGCACGCCCAGAACCGCGTTCTGAGCCGTCAGGCTGACGTGATCATCCTGCCCGCCGCGGCTGTGTACCGCACCAGCAACAGCAGCACCTACTACGTGGGCAACTCTGCTCCCACCCTGCTGGACGCTAACCGCGACGCCACCCAGTTCACTATGTACTACAACGGCGTGGCTGAGAGCATCTGGGTCAATGGCATCGACGACAAGGACACCACCGTGGAAAACAGTGCCGAGGCCGTCATTGCCAACTACCATGACCGCTTCTACAACCTGACTGACACCGGCAAGACCGCCGTGGATGGCAAGCCCATCTACACCGTGGAGCTGGTCAACCCCGCTTGGACGCAGAACCTGTACACCGCGTCTACGCAGAATGCTGAGACGGCCAACTTCACCGCGACCTTGACCAACAGCACCGACCATGCTCTGGATGACACCACCCTGCGGCGTGTGGACTCCGCCAACATCGTCAACCTGAACAAGGATAACCCCGCGGCCCGCTGGCCTGGCATCAACAGCCTGACCACCCTGAACTACGCGGGCTCCCTGGGCGACTACGGTGCTGGTGGCGTGCACCACGCTGGCGATCAGGACCTGTATGTGTCCGCTATTGTGGACGGCCTGACCGTTCAGTACCTCTATGTCTGCTACGATCAGACTCCGGGCATCAACAGCAGTAGCGCGGCTTCTGTGGCCGCTGGTGGTGCCAATCCCTCCGCCAACGGCACTAATCCCCCCGCTGGTACCTAATCCCGGCAGACGCTTGCAAATGACCGAAAAGGCCCCCCCGGAACTCCGGGGGGGCCTTTTCTGCCTGTCACAGAATGGCGAGAAATTTGTAGCGTATGCCGTTCATATTGTAGCCTGCCGCTTGGGGTATCTGCTTGACCTCAAAGCCGTTTTCCACGATACGGAGGATCCAGTTACTCTGAGAGGAATGGTAGCAGATATCGGTGTCGGTGGCTGCCATGACGCTGGAGAGGGTGCGCTCAAAGCACAGCACCAGCTTGGGGGTGAAGCCCAGGTTGACGAATTTAGTGGGATAGTCGGTGCTGGAGCTGCCGGTGTAGATGCCGGTGACGATGCGTCGGGCCTCCAGGACAGTGACGCGCTGGTCCAGGGCGCCGTCGGCGGATGTTCGGGCGCTGGTTTCGGCGGCGAGGGCGTTCTCCAGCAGCTGGGCGTTCTGGTTGAGGGGGGCCGGGGAAAAGGTGTCCGTGGTTTCAATGAGGTTCAGGTTATAGGTTTCGGTTTGTTGCATGGTGTTATCTCCTCCTTCACAGGAGGAGATAAAGGGGGGCGCAGTTGCCGGAATCGGTACAACAATTTGCGGTTTTTCGCTGGCTATACGGAAAGGCAACGTTGTACGCTGAAATATTCGTCCAGGACGGCCTCTTCGGAGAAGGGGCGGCGGACGCCGTTTTCCTCGATGTACCGCTCATGGCCCTTGCCCAGCAGGGCGACCACGTCTCCGGGTTGGGCCAGGTCCAGGGCGCGGAAGATGGCGGCGCGGCGGTCCAGAACGGTCTCGTGGGGGAAGCCGCCCAGGGCGGCGGAGATATCGGCGCAGATGGCCTCCGCCGGTTCGGAGCGGGGGTTGTCGGTGGTGAGAACGGCGTAGTCCGCCCAGCGGGCGGCGGCGCTGGCCATATCGGCGCGGCGCATTTTGGGGCGGTCGCCACCCGCGCCGAACACGGTGATGATCCGCCGGGGACGGTGGGCCCGGAGGGCGGAGAGAATGGCGTCAAAACTGGCGCCGTTGTGGGCGTAGTCGATGACCACCCTGTAGGGGGCTGGGGCGGGGTAGCGCTGGGCCCGGCCGGGGACGGAGGTGTGGGCCAGCCCGGCCCGGACGGCGCCGTCGTTGAGGCCCAGGGCCCGGGAGAGGGCGATAGCGGCCAGGGCGTCAGCGGCGTTGAACTCCCCGGGCAGGGGGATGTGGTAGGGGGATGTGCCGTCCACGGCCAGCCGCATGGACAGGGGGCGGTCCGGGTCGGGCTCCGCGGCCAGGGCGCGGACATCCGCCTCCGGGCCAAAGCCATAGGTGAGGGCAGGGGCGCGCGGCGGCAGCTGGGCGGCCATGATGGGCCAGGCGGGGTCGTCTCCATTGCCCGCGGCCAGGCGGCACTGGCGGAAGAGGGCGGCCTTGCAGGCGCGGTACTCGTCAAAGCCGGTGTGCTCATGGGGTCCGATGTGGTCCGGTGAGAGGTTGAGGAACAGCCCGGCGGCAAAGGTCAGGCCGTGGAGCCGCTTCAGCTTCATGGCCTGGGAGGACGCCTCCAGAACCACGTGGGTGCACCCGGCGCCGGCCATCTGGCGGAGGGTGCGGTGGAGGGCGATGGGCTCGGGTGTGGTGTTGGGGCTGTCCGACAGCTTCTGGCGGCCGATATACGCCCCCAGAGTGCCGATCATGCCGGTTTTGTACCCGGCGGCGGTGAGGATCTCCCGGAGCATATGGGCGGTGGTGGTTTTGCCCTTGGTGCCGGTGACGGCGATGAGGGTGAGGCCATCGGCGGGGCGGCCGTAAAACTCCGCCGCCAGCAGGGCCAGGGCGGCCCGGGGGTCGTCCACCGCCGCCCCGGGGACGCCCTGGGGCAGGGGCTCCTCTGAGCGGGAGCGGGTGCAGACCACGGCGGCGGCGCCCCGGTCCAGGGCGTCGGATATGTAGGCGCGGCCGTCGGCCCGGGAGCCGGGGAGGGCGGCGAACAGCGCTCCGGGGGACACCTCCCGGGAATCGCAGGTGATAGCGGTGATGTCCGGGTCCTGGGGGCACCGGGCCCCAATGACGCGCAGCAGTTGAGACAGCTTCATGGGGAAACCTCCTGTGGAGTTTTCCCAATCTATGCTTTTGGGCGCAAAAAGGTCCCTCCCACCGGGTGAGAGGGACCTTTTAACCGCTTACTGATCTGGACGGAGCCGCCCGTCCAGCACAGGCCGCGGAGCCTGACCAGGGTCAATCAGATTTGACGCGCCCGGTTCTGGAACTCTGGGGGAAATCTTACTCCACGGGCACGATCCAGCCGTGGGTGTCCTCCACGGTGCCCCACTGGATGCCGGTGAGGGTGTCGTATAGCTTCTGGGTCAGGGGGCCGATGTTCCCGCCGCTGACGGTCTCCTTGCGGTCCTCCCAGGCCAGCAGGCCGATGGGGGACACCACCGCCGCCGTGCCGGTGCCCCAAGCCTCCTCCAGCGCGCCCGACTGGGCGGCGTCGAACAGCTCCTTGGCGGAGATGAGGCGCTCCTCCACCGGGACACCCCAGCTGCGGATGAGCTCCAGGCAGCTCTTGCGGGTGATGCCGGGCAGGACGGACCCGGTGAGCTCCGGGGTGACGACAGTGCCGCTGATCTTGAACATCACGTTCATGGAGCCCACTTCTTCAATATACTTGCGGTGGACGCCGTCCAGCCACAGCACCTGGGAGAAGCCCTGCTCCTCCGCCCGCTCCCCGGCGCGGATGGAGGCGGCGTAGTTGCCGCCGCACTTGGTGAAGCCGGTGCCGCCCTTGACCGCCCGCACATCCTCGTCCTCCACGTAGATTTTAACGGGGTTAATGCCCTCGGGGTAGTAGGCCCCCACCGGGCAGCAAATGATGGCGAACAGGTAGCTGTGGGAGGCGTGCACGCCCAGTGAGCAGTCGGTGGCGATGATGAAGGGGCGGATATAGAGGGAGGCGCCCACCTTGTGGGGTACCCATGCCCGGTCCTCCCCCACCAGGGTCTTGACCGCCTGGACAAAGTCGTCCTCGGGGATCTCCGGGATGCACATCCGGCGGCAGGAGGAGTTCATCCGTTTGGCGTTCTCGTAGGGGCGGAAGAGCTGGACCCGCCCATTGGGGGCGCGGTAGGCCTTCATGCCCTCGAAAATCTCCTGGGCGTAGTGGAACACCATACAGGACAGGTCGAAGGGCAAGGGGCCGTAGGGGACCACCCGGGGGTCGTGCCAGCCCTGGCCCGCGTCGTAGTTCATGAGGAACATATGGTCGGTAAAGGCCTTGCCGAACACCAGGGTGTTGGGGTCGGGCTGGGGCTTGAGCGTGTCGGCGCGGTTAATTTTGATATCCAGCATAAGGATCGCTCCTTTGACGATGTAAAGTAATGATATTATATCAGTACTCAGTATGATGTCAATGGTGATTTTGCCAAAATCCCCCCGGTGGGAGGGAAAAGCCTTCGGCGGCCTGCTTTCTCTCATGCGGGAGAAGGGGCGCGTTGTGCTTACGGCTGGTGTCCCCCGATTTGTTCTGCCGCTTGTGTTCGGACACGGACAGGCGGGCGGGGCCCGCCGCCCGCGCCTCCGGGGCGCACCGTACATTTAGGGAAGCAGCTGGTCAAACGGAACGTTCAATGCATCGCGCAAAGCCCGCAATTCATGGACATAGATGTGCCGCTGGCCCACCTCTATTTTTGCAACAGCGCTTCGGGTCAGGTCACAGCCGCTGGTCTGGAGCCGGGCTGCCAGCTCTTCCTGGGTCAATCCGCACGCTTCTCTTGCGGCACGGATTTGCTGCCCCACCACAAAATCATAAGAATAATCCATGCCACACCCCCTTAGCACTGATATCAGAGCAAATCTAAGCTTGATCTTACTCCAATTTTGTGCTATAATTGCACTGATATAAGTGCAGCAAAAGAAAGAGAGTGAATTTTATGGAATTTTCAAAGCTGATTCCCGACCCGAGCGCGCCCTATCAAGAGATGTATGTGACGCTGTTCAAGGCTGTGACGGCGGCGCTGTGCATGATGGGGGACGGGGAAATCATGAGAGCCCGGGCGATACTCGCCAGGGCTCAACAGGAGACAGAAAACTTGTATATTGAGGCGGACAGAAATGGGTAAGGCACCTACAATTGGCACAGTGTGGAACGGGGCACCCCGCTGACGGCCTGTGATCAGACGGTGCACAGCGCAGGCGCGGGTAGTGGACCGCGCCTGTCTGTCATGCCGGGACACGGGCGGCAGCGCCAATAGGAGGACACCAGCCGCAAAGCCGCGTGCGCCGGGAGGGGATCCGCCTGCTCCGCGTATGGGGCTCCCCCGTAAAAAGGGGATTCTTAAGGGGGAAAATCCTAAAGCACGGCGGAGCCGTGCGGTTCGGATTTTCTCCCTTAAGTGTTCTCTTTGGGCACTTTCTCTCACATGAGAGAAAGTGCCGCTCCCGGCAGGGTGTGGTCCCGCTAACAACGGGAAAAAAGAAGTCCCCGCCGGACCCGGCAGGGACGTTCATGTATGGAGCGAGTGACGAGGCTCGAACTCGCAACCGCACCCCGCGAACGGGGTTCGCGGGGACCCCGCACCTCTAATTGAACGCGCACGCGGCACACCGCGTGCGCAGGTGGAGGCAGCGAGTCTGCAAAAACATCCCCGGCCAGCAAAACTGACCGGGGATGCTCTCAAGAATGGAGCGAGTGACGAGGCTCGAACTCGCTACCTCCACCTTGGCAAGGTGGCGCTCTACCAGATGAGCTACACTCGCAACGAACAAAACGGATTGTAACAGGAAAGAGCCCGTTTGTCAAGGGGTATCCAAAAATTTTCCTGCCAAAAAACTGTAACCGTACTGTAACCTCTTTTTGGTTGACAATGTAAACCTATCATGTTATGATAGGACTACAAAGTAAACCAAACGGGAGGGATGGGCCATGGAAGCCGGAAAGAACACAGAGGGGGTCAAGCTCACCGCCAGCGAGTGGAACGTGCTGGACTGCCTGTGGGAAAACAGCCCCCAGACGGTGATGCGGCTGGTGGCGGATTTGGGCGAGCGGGTGGGGTGGGCCAAGAGCACCACCATCACCACCCTGCGCCGGATGGAGGAGAAGGGCCTGGTCCGGGTGGAGCAGGGGGCGCGGGGCAAGCTGTACGCCCCGGCGGTGGAGCGGGAGCGGGCCGCCACCGCCGAGACCCGCAGCTTTCTGGACCGGGTGTATCAGGGCAGCGTGGGGCTGATGATGAGCGCCATGGTCAAGCGCCAGGAGCTGTCCTCTGACGAGGTGGCGGAGCTGCGGGCCATCCTGGACCGAATCGGGGAGGGAGATTAGATGACTGTCATGCTGTTGGAGTGGATTGCCACCTCCGTGTTTCTGATCCTGGTGGTGCTGGCCCTGCGGGCCGCCCTCGGCAGGCGCATCAGCGCCGGGCTGCGCTACGCCCTGTGGGGGGTGGTGCTGGTGCGGCTGTTGGTGCCGGTGCAGCTGTTCAGTTCCCCCCTGGCGGGGACGCGGGTGTTTGCCGAGACGCGTGTGGAGCAAAATCGATACACCCTGTCCGGCCTGCCCAGCGCTCCGGCGGATCAGGCCGTGGGACTGCCTGAAGCCGGCGCGGGGACAGGGTCTGCGCCCGCTTTCCCCGCCCCGCCCGACCTGCCCGGCGCCCCGGAGCCCCCCGCCGCCCCCGACCTGACCAAGCTTTCCCCCTGGCTGGGCTGGGCGTGGCTGGCGGGAGGAATTGCGGCGGCGCTGGTGCTGCTGGCGTCCAACCTGCGGTTCTACTGGAAGCTGCGGCGGGAGCGCGTCCCCCTGGCGGGGGCGGGCTGCCCCCTGCCGGTGTACGTGGCCGTGGGCCTGCCGTCGCCCTGCCTGTTCGGGGGCTGCATCTACGTCACCCCCCAGGCGGCGGCGGACCCGGCCATGCTCCGCCACGTGCTGGCCCACGAGTACACCCATTTCCGCCATGGCGACTTCTTCTGGAGCCTTCTGCGGTGTGGGGCGCTGGCGGCCCACTGGTGGAACCCGCTGGTGTGGCTGGCGGCGGGGCTGAGCCGGAGGGACGGTGAGCTGGCCTGCGACGAGGGGGCCCTCAGGCGGCTGGGGGAGGACCAGCGGGCGGGATACGGCTCCACCCTGCTGGCCCTGGTGACGGCGAAGCCCGCCCCCAGCGACCTGTTTCGGTGCGCCACCACCATGGCGGGGGACAAAAAGAGCCTCAAGGAGCGGATTACCCGCATCGCCCAAACCCCCAGGCGGTGGCTGTGGGCGGCGGTGGCGGCGGTGCTGGCCACGGCGCTGGCCTGCCTGTGCGCCTTCGGGTCGGCGGAGCCGGAGGACGGCGGGAGCGCGTCCGCGCTGGACGGCCTGACGGCGGACCTGAGCCTCACCCTGGACGACAACGGCTGCGTGAGCATCAAGGGCACGGTGGACGGCCTGACCCTGGAGGAGGGGACCTACTGGCAGCCGTCGGGCGCGCCCGCTAAAACGCTGACCATGCGCTACCCACCCTTTACCGGCGGCATTGAGGGCATTATTTATGCCTATTGGGAGGACGGGGGCCGCGAGAAGGTCACCATCAATACCGTCATGATGGCCGCGGCCAGCAGCTACGCGCCCTCCGGCTACTGGGTGTTCACCGTGGACCTGTCCGGGGAGGAGGCCGCGGTGGCCCGGATGGACGCCCAGGCCGGGACCTTCCCCGAGGGGACGGAGGTCAGGATGTACCCCGAGTCCATCTCTGACGGGGAGGCCGTCCGGGCGGCGCGGATCGCCGCCAAGCTGCTGACGGCGGCGGAGGACTACTACCAAAACCTGGGGGAGAAGCCAGCCCGGGCCGCGCCAGAGGTGGAGACCGCCTGCGATGTCTCCGCCGTGCCCCGGGACGTGCTGGACGGCATCAAGGCGGACGTGGCGGGGAAGTTCCAGGCATATGCCCCTGGCGGCGTGCACACGGGCGGCGGCGAGGCTTACCAGGACGAGACCGGGAAATGGGTGCAGACGCCCCTGGAGGTGGAGTTCGACGGGGCGCGGATCAACCAGCTGGACGGCCCCTGGACCAGCACCGTGCTGGGCATGAATATTGAGGTGTGGCGGATCAACTACGAGTTCCACACCACCATGCCGGAATTCGGGGAAAGCCTGCTGGTGGGGGGCAACGGCCTCACCAAAGACGGCTGGCTGCGCCCCACCTATCCCGGCTGCACCTACGAGGTATTCCTCCTGGATGAGACAGGCGGGCGGAGCTTTGCCGCCTCAATCATGTACAACATGGGCGGCCCCTCGGAGGATGAGGAGGAATCCGCCGGGTTCTTCCGGGAATTCTGGCCGTATACCGCCCGGGTCTTGGCCGACCGGCGGCTGGTGGACCTCTCCAGGCTGACCCCCGACCTGAACCGCAACGGCGTGCCCGAGGAGGTCCGGGTGACATCCATCGGCGAGGGGATGGGCCAGAAGCTGGAGCTCTATGAGAGCGGCAGGGCGATCTTCTCGGAGGAGGGGTACAACGCCCACGCGGGCTACAACGCCCTGTTCCTGTGCACCCTGGACGGGGAGGACTATCTCCTGCGCTACCACCCCTATATGGGCCAGGGCTGGTGCACCTACCGCTATGAGCTGTTCACCCTGGAAAACGGGGAGGAGCGGGTGGCCCGGGAGGGCGCCGTGGACTTCGACCTCAATTTTGAGGCCGGGCTGCACCAGGGCTTCGACGTGAACGACATCTGCGACTTTATGGGGAGCGTGAACAGCCTACTGGCAAACAGCGTCCAGCTGCTCAACACCGACGCGGACCTGCTGGACACCTTTGACCGGCTGGGGCGGCTGGAGGACGACCTGGGCTGGCTGGGCTGGTGGGAGCCCGCCTATGTCCGGCAGGGCCAGGGGTATTGGTCCCTGCCCAACGAGCTGTGGGCGTTCCAGGCGGCCATGGAGGAGCGGCAGTACGCCGGGGCCCCCGCGGTGTTCCCGGTGGATGAAAATGGCACAGATATCCGGCTCAGTTACCGGGATAAAACGGCCCGCTTCGCGGGAAACTGGGACTACCGCTTCCAGCCGGCCGAGGCGGTGGAGCCCCAGGTGCTGGACCTGGACGGGGACGGCCGGGATGAGATCGTGGTCATCCTGGTGGAGAGCCAGGGCACCGGGGTGAGTGTGGATAACCTCTATGTCTTTGACGCGGACACCCTGGAGCAGTACGGCACCTCCGGCCTCACCGGGATGATCCTGGGGAGCGTCAAGTCCACCGGGGACGGGGAGAACTACCACCTCACCGGCCCGGGGCTGGACGAGACCATCCCCAGGGAGGATGGGGCGGGCCCGGCGGAGGACGCCCTGATTCTGGGGGATGTCGTCGAGTACAGCGTGAAGGATGGCAGGGTATTCTGTCTCCTGGGCTGTGACGCCAGCGGTTTCGGCGCCAACTATGTCGGCCGGGTGGAGGCGGAGCTGGAGTTTTCCGGCGGCGCTTTCCGCTGCGCAGGCTGCACTTATACTGCCTATTGATGGGTGAAAACATACCGCCGGGGCCTGCGCCCCGGCGGTATGTTGACAATATGTTGACGGTTGACAGACTTTGACAGGTAAAAAATGCAGGGCAAAACGGTCGAAATGCAAATCCTGTATTGACAGCGCCCTGGTAATTCGCTATAATATTTAACAAATCATGAATGGGCGGCCTATGTCCCTGAGAGGAAAATGAATCCGGCGGCGCCATCTCTTGCAAAGCGCGGCGCGCCGTTCGTCAAGGCGCGGGGTGCCGCGTCAACTTTTCACGTCTGCGATTTAATAAAGCAATGCTGTGCAGTGCTGAACGGGATATATCCCGTTGTTTCTGTCCCCCAGGGGGACAGAGGGGCCGTTCCCGCCGGGAACGGCCTGAGGGCGGTTTAACCTGAGCAGGATGGGCGGCAAAACCGTTTTGCCCGGTTAAATATAACATAAAATTAGGAGGATAAACATGAAGAAGTTCGTAAGCCTGATGCTGGCTCTCGTCATGGCGTTGAGCTTGGCCGCGTGCACCAGCAACAACCCGACGGCCAGCAACCCGCCCGCCGGGAACAGCAACGCCCCCGTAGAGAGCGCCCCCGTGGAGAGCGCGGGCGCCGGCCTGGGCGAGTTCCAGCCCATGACCTATGAGGACAGCGCCGTCTATGAGAACGTCCTGGGCGAGTTCTGGTCCGCCGTTGAGGCCGCAAAGGCCTGCTCCGACCTGGACGAGACCTACGCCATGATGGCCGTTGCCGAGGCCAAGATGCTGGAATCCGCCGTTGTGATGCCCGTCTACAGCGACGGCGGCAGCTACGGCATCACCCATATCGTGCCCGGCTCCATCCCCTCCGTCAAGTGGGGCAGCGACATCGACCGCTTCCACACCGCCATCGTGACCAATGAGCTGATCACCGTGGAGGACCGTCTGGCCCTGAAGGCCATGTGGAACGACAAGGCCGGCACCGGCGAGTTCGAGCAGGCCGCCAAGGACTACCTGGCCGAGCACAACTACACCTTGAACGACGAGTTCGTGTACGCCTACTCCTCCGACCCCGAAACCTGGGACTCCCTGAGCGCCTGGACCAACACCGTGGGCGAGCCCGTGTGTCTGACCACCGAGGGCCTGCTGGCCTACGACATGGAGAACGTGCTCCAGCCCGCCCTGGCGGAGAGCTATGAGACCTCCGATGACGGCCTGACCCTCACCTTCCATCTGCGCCCCGGCCAGATCTGGGTGGACTCCCAGGGCCGTAAGCTGGACGACATCAAGGCCGACGACTGGGTGGCCTCCATGCAGCATATGTTCGACTACTACGGCAAGAGCGGCGCCGAGGCCATCGCCCCCTTCATCGTCAACGGTACGGAGTACTGCTTCGGCGAGATCACCGACTTCTCCCAGGTGGGCGTGGAGGCCGTGGACGACCTGACCCTGGTGTACCACCTGACCGCTCCCGCCCCCACCCTTCCCACCGCGCTGACCTACTGCGGCTTCTTCTCCCCCCTGTGCCGCAGCTACTACACCTCTCTGGGCGGCACCTTCGGCCCTGAGCGCGACCCCGGCACCTACGGCTCTGACCCCGACCACATCGGCTACTGCGGCACCTACCTGGTCAGCAGCTACACCAAGGAGAATTCCATCGTCTACATTGAGAATCCCTCCTACTGGAACGCCGGCAACTTGAACATCAATAAGGTGACCTTCCGTTACTACGACGGCTCCGACCCCCTGGCCACCTACAACGACACCAAGGACGGCAAGCTGACCTCCGCCGGCCTGGGCGCCTCCGCCCTGAAGAAGTGCCAGGAGGACGGCCTGTTTGAGGAGTACGGCGAGTACGTCAGCTCCCTGACCGGCACCACCCGTACCGCCATCTTCTGCGTGAACCGCCAGATCTTCCACAACTTCGACAACGAGACCGCCGCCGTCTCCCCCCAGACCCACGGCAGCGTGGACACCCTGGACCGCGACAACGGCGTGTACGACGCCGACCCCTCCATCGTGGACGACGCCGCCCGCACCCACGTGGCCATGAACAACCGGGACTTCCGTGTGGCCGTGGCCCAGGGCTGGGACCGCACCACCTACAGCGCCCAGATGGTGGGCGAGGATATGAAGCTGGTCAGCATCCGCAACAGCTACACCCCCGGCGACTTTGTCAGCCTGAGCAAGGACGTCACCGTGAAGATCAACGGCACCGACACCACCTTCCCCGCCGGCACCTACTACGGCGAGATCATGCAGGCCCAGCTGGATGCCGACGGCTCCACCATCAAGGTGTGGGATCCCACTCTGGAGAGCGGCGCCGGTTCCAGCGATGGCTTTGACGGCTGGTACAACATAGACGCGGCCCGCGAGCACATGGCCGCCGCCGTGGAGGCCCTGGCCGCCCAGGGCGTGGAGGTCACCAAGGAGAACCCCATTCAGTTGGACTTCGTGTACTACACCCCCAGCGAGAGCCAGACCAACCGCGCCAACTCCTTCAAGCAGAGCGTTGAGGGCGCCCTGGAGGGCCTGGTGCAGGTCAACCTGGTGGGCGTGGAGACCGCCTCCGACTTGAACAATGCCACCTTCTTGAACGAGACCGGCGCCACCAACAACTCCGACCTGACCGTGGGCCAGGCCTGGTCCGCCGACTACGCCGATCCCTTCTCCTACCTGGGCACCCTGGCCCCCAACGGCGAGGGCTACCTGGGCAAGAACATCGGCACCTGGTAATTCAATCAGCCTGACCCAACAGCGAAGTATGTAACTGCGCGTGCAGGAGAATGGTGTGCGTGCCATTCTCCTGCACGCCTTTCATACGGGGGCATTTCCCCTTTAAAGGGCGAAACTGCCCGGCGGCTCTTCTCCCCCCTTGCGGGGGAGGGAACGGATGAAAGCCCGATCCCGTTCCCTCCCCCGTGAGGAGGGAAAAAGAACAGAAATTAGGTGCGTGAACGATTATGGGAAAATATTTAATCAAACGCTTACTGCACGGGGCGGTGTCCGTCATCATCGTGGTGGGCATCGTCATGGTGATGGTCTACTCCATGCTGGACCGAAGCCTGATCTTCGGCGCTGATCCCAACTTCGTGCGTCAGACCTCCAATACCCGCACGACCTACACCTACCTGAAGTGGGAGGAGTACGGCTACCTGGACTATGTGACCTATCAGGACTGGCTGGGCGAGATCACCCGGAACGGCGAGATCGACGAGGAGACCCGGACCGCGGTGGTCGGCTTCGGCCGCAAGCCGGAGAACGACTCCGAGCAGGTGGCGGAGTATGTGGCCAAGTTCACCGAGTACTACCAGTCCCAGGGCTATCAGGTGGTCCGGCTGGACGCCAAGATGAACGGCCGTATGCCGGTGAAGGGCGGGCAGCAGGCGCTGTTCGCCTTCCGGGACAAGCCGCTGGTCAGCCGCATTGTGAAGTACTTCACCAGCCTGGTCTATATCGACAACATCCACCGGGCCGAGGAGGTGCAGGGGGAGCGGGGGCTCACCTTCACCTGGCATGACCCGGCCTACGGCGGGGAAAAGCTGTCCCCCGCCATCCTCGGCAACGGCACGACCCACAAGTACCTGCTGTATATGGACGACCAGTTTCCCTTTATCCACCAGAATTTCGCCACCATCAACCTGGGCACCTCCTACTCGGTGAACACCGGCGTGGACGTGTTCGAGACCATGACCAAGAGCCAGGGCTCCTACGTGAAGTCCACCGTCACCTACCCCACGGGGCTGGTGGAGGAGAGCGCGGACGATCTGCACAGCGCCACCTATATGCAGGGATCCCACGAGGCCAGCGAGCTGAACCAGGCCCGCTTCACCGACGACTACACCAACATCAGCACCGCTAAGAACGGGTTTTCCAAAATGGGCTACTCCTTTGTCATCGGCATCATCTCCGTGGTCATGGCCTACGTGCTGGGCCTGCCCATCGGCCTGCTGATGGCCCGGCACAAGGAGGGCCTGCTGGATAAGCTGGGTACCATTTATATTATCTTCATCATCGCGGTGCCCTCCCTGGCTTATATTTTCGCCTTCAAGGCCATCGGCACCACCCTCTTCGGCCTGCCCGGCACCTTCGACATGGAGCTGGGCGGCAGGGCGATGTTCGTGTTGCCCGTCATCTCCCTGGCGCTGCCCTCTGTCGCCAACCTGATGAAGTGGATGCGACGGTATATGATCGACCAGATGAACTCGGACTACGTGAAGTTCGCCCGGTCCGGCGGCCTGTCGGAAGGGGAGATCTTCACCAAGCACATTTGGAAGAACGCCGCCATTCCCATTGTCCACGGCATCCCCGGCAGCGTGCTGGGCGCCATGACGGGCGCCATCATCACCGAGCGCGTGTACTCGGTCCCCGGCGCCGGCAACCTGCTGACGGAGGCCATCAACAAGTACGACAACGGCGTCATCGTGGGCGTCACCCTGTTTTACGCGATACTGACGGTTGTGTCCATCATCCTGGGCGATATCCTCATGGCCACGGTGGACCCGCGTATCTCGTTCACGTCGAAGGATAGGTGAGAGCTATGGATCATGATTTGAAGAATTTAGGTATCCCGGAGGAGAAGCTGTTCTCTTTCCACAAGCACAGCGAGCTGGAGTCGGAGAAAATCACCGCCCCCCGCTACTCCTACTGGCAGTCGGTGTTCCGCGTGTTTTTCCGCAAGAAGATCAACATCGCGATTCTGACGGTGCTGGCCATCGTCATCGCGTTCGCGTATATCTATCCCGCTGTGACCGATTTCGACCCCTACAAAAACCTGCTGGACCCCAACGCGAAGCACCTGTCCCCCGCCCAGGCCATTGAGAAGTTTGGCTTCAGCATGGAATACATCCTGGGCACCAGCGGTTCCGGCAAGGCCACCTTTGACGCCATCTGGAACGGCGCGCAGATATCCATCTCCCTGGCGCTCATCTGCGCCGCCATCAACATGACCGTCGGCGTTGTGGCGGGCGCCATTTGGGGCTTCTCCAAGAAGGTAGACGCCGTCATGATGGAGGTCTACAACGTCGTCGCCAACGTGCCCTACATCCTGCTGATCTCCGTACTGGTGCTGCTGTTCACCGCCAGCTTCTGGACCATGGTGTTCGCCCTGACGGTCACCGGCTGGCTGGGCATCGCCTACTTCATCCGCACCCAGGTAATTATCATCCGGGACCGGGAGTACAACCTGGCCTCCAAATGCCTGGGTACGTCCACGATCAAGATCGCATTGAAGAATATCCTGCCCTTCATGACCTCCGTCATCGTGACGCTGCTGGCCACCGAGGTGCCCTCCTACATCTCCTACGAGGTGTTCCTGGCCTTCATCGGCATGGGCATCTCCGATATGTCCCTGGGCCGGCTGATCTATGAGGCCCAGCCCGCCATGGTCACCCCCGGCTGGGAGCTGGAGTTCTGGAGCCCCGTGGCCGTCACCGCCATCATCTCCGTGGTGCTGTACGTGGTGGGGCAGAACCTGGGCGACGCGTCCGATCCCAGAACGCATCTGTAAGGGGGCGGCGGCATGGAAGAGAAGAAAGTACTGCTGTCCGTCAAGGACCTGGACGTGAAGTTCAAGGTCCGCGGCAGAATCCTTACCGCCATCCGGGGCATCTCCCTGGACATCTACGAGAACGAGTCCATCGCCATCGTGGGCGAGTCAGGCTCCGGCAAGTCGGTGTTCACCAAGACCTTCGCCGGTATGCTGGACTCCAACGGCTTCATTGACAACGGCTCCATCATTTTCAATGACGAGGAGCTGGCGGACACGGTGGTGAAGGTCAACGGCACCGCCCGGTCCCTCATGGAGAAGTGCCGGCGCAAGCTGGACGAGTACGCCCGCCTGGAGCTGGGCGCCGCCACCTACCAGAAGATTCTGAACCTGGAGAGCGAGAAGAACGAGAAGTGCGGCCTGTCCGGCGAAGAGCGCCAGGCCCTGGAGGAGGAGCTTCGGGACCTGAGGCAGGAGCGGGCCGACACCTTCAACCGAAAGCAGACCTTAAATCCCGCCAAGGAGAAGGATAAAATCCAGGAGGCCGCCCGCCAGCTGAAAGAGTACGACGCCAGGATCAAAGCCCTGGACCAGAAGAGCGAGCGGATGGTCAAGGAGAAGAAGCAGGCGGTGGAGTCGGACGCGGCGTATATGAAGAGCTACAACGAGCGCTCCGCCCAGCTCCACGCCCAGTACGAGAAGGAGATCAAGGGAGAGGTCTCCCAGGCGGCCCTCCAGCGCAACGAGATCCTGGCCAAGGAGATCTATCTGTCCGTGGGCCGTTATGGCTTTAAAAAGCGGCTCCAGCTCACCAACCAGCTGCTGAAGGCGCTGAAGAAGGCCATGCAGCTGGGGGTGGACCTGGACGACGACGGCCAGCGCAGCGCCGTGTTCGACAACGTGGCCTTCCGGGTGCGCTACCTGGACGAGACGCCGGAGCAGCTCCACGGCACCTGCATCCTGAACCTGGCCAACGTGAAGTACGCCAAGGACTGGACCAAGATCCGGGGCCGCCGCATCGCCACCGTGTTCCAGGACCCCATGACCTCCCTGAACCCCATCATCACCATCGGCAAGCAGATCACCTCCATCATCCTCAAGCACCAGGAGTGCACCGAGGCGGAGGCCCGCCGCCGCGCCCTGGAGCTGATGCACAAGGTGGGCATCCCCAACGCCGCCGCACGCTTTGACGACTATCCCTTCCAGTACTCCGGCGGCATGAGGCAGCGCATCGTCATCGCCATCGCCCTGTCCTGCCAGCCCAAGATCCTCATCTGCGACGAGCCCACCACCGCCCTGGACGTGACCATTCAGGCCCAGATCCTCCAGCTCATCAAGGACCTCCAGAAGGAGTTCAACTACACCATCGTGTTCATCACCCATGACCTGGGGGTGGTGGCCAATATCGCCGACCGGGTGGCGGTGTTGTATGCCGGCCAGATCATTGAGCTGGGCACCGTGCGGGAGGTGTTCTACGATCCCCGGCACCCCTACACCTGGGCGCTGTTGTCCTCCCTGCCCCAGCTGGCGCAGAAGAACACCAAGCTGTACTCCATCACCGGCACACCGCCCTCCCTGTACAACCAGATCGTGGGCGACGCTTTCGCACCCCGCAACCCCTACTGCCTGGAAATCGACACGGTGGCGGAGCCTCCCATGTTCCAGGTGAGCGAGACCCACTTCGCCAAAACCTGGCTGCTGGACCCCCGGGCCCCCAAGATCGAAAAGCCGGAGGGCATCCAGAACATCCACGAGAAGCTGATGGCAGCATTCAACATTTAAGGAGGGTCGGATCGTGAGCCAAGTGAAAGCCAAAGAGGTCCGGGCCGCCGGCCTGCCAGAGCATGGCCCGCTGGACGAGAACGGCAGGGAGATTCTGCTGTCGCTGAAAAACGTGGACATCACCTTCGGCAAGGGGGACGACGCGGTCCGCGCCGTCCAGAACGCGAGCTTTGATATCTATAAGGGGGAGACCTTCTCCCTGGTGGGCGAGTCCGGCTCGGGCAAGACCACCGTGGGCCGGGCGGTGATCCGGGTGAACCCCCTGGCCGCCGGCGAGATCACCTACAAGGGCGTCCGCATTTCCGGCAAGATCCCCCGGGCCCTGGACCGGGCGGTCATCCGCAACATTCAGATGGTGTTCCAGGACCCGGCGGCGTCGCTGAACGAGCGGGCCACCGTGGACTACATCATCTCCGAGGGCCTTTACAACTTCCACCTGTTCGAAAACGAGGCGGACCGGGTGAAGAAAGTGGAGACCATGATTGAGGAGGTGGGACTGCTCCCCGAGCACCTCACCCGCTATCCCCACGAGTTCTCCGGCGGCCAGCGCCAGCGCATCGGCATCGCCCGGGCCATGGTCATGGAGCCGGAGCTGGTGGTGGCGGACGAGCCCATCTCCGCCCTAGACGTGTCCATCCGGGCCCAAGTGCTCAACCTGATGAAGAAATTCCAGGCGGAGAAGGGCCTCACCTACCTGTTCATCGCCCACGACCTGTCTGTGGTGCGCTTCATCTCCGACCGCATCGGCGTCATCTACAAGGGCCGCATCGTGGAGGTGGCCGAGGCGGAGGAGCTGTTCAACTACCCCCTGCATCCCTACACCCACTCCCTCATCTCCGCCATCCCCATCCCGGACCCGGAGCTGGAGAAGAACAAGGTGCTGTTCACCTACGATCCCTCCGTCCACGATTACAGCGAGGACAAGCCGGAGTTCGTGTGCATCGGCCACGAGCACTATGTATACGGCAACCAGAAGGAGATCGCGGAGTACAAGGCTGTCCGCGACGCGGGCATCCCGGTGAAGCCCATCACCATCCGGGACCCCAGCGCTCCGCCGGAGGAGCATACGCGGGAGGACCTTTCCGAGACCGTGCAGGAGGAGGCCATGCTCATCCATCCCGCCCACGACACGGGCAGCATCTGGTATAAGGTGTTCTCCTTTATCCTGCCCCTGCTGGGCTTCATCGCCATGGCGGTGTTCAACCACTTCCACCACACCCGCAACGCGAAAGCGTGCAAAAGCGGCGCCATCGGCGGCCTGATCCTCATCGCCGCAGTGGTAATTCTCTTCCTGCTCCTGCTGGTGCTGGCGGTGATCTGACCTTGGGGCGCAGAGCGAGAGACCGCCGGGACCTGCCCCATCCCCCGCCGGTGGAGAAGATCGAGCTGCCCAGCGGCAATACCGCGCTGCGGCTGATCGCGGTGGTACTGTTTCTGCTGATCGGAGCGGGGGCTCTGGCGTACTCCTTCAGCCAGCTGTTCGCCACGGAGGGCGGCTGGCGGGAGATTGAGGCCGGGGCGTCGGACGGCCCCACCTGCGCCGGGGAGTTCACCTTTTATTACGAGCTGGGGGCGGATGGCCGCGCACCCGGGGAGGAGAACCGGGCCCTGTCCGCGCTGTATACCCAGACGTGCCGGACGGCCTATCAGCTGTTCCACACCATGGAGAGCTTTGAGGGCGCCGTCAATCTGCGCGAGATCAGTATGCGGCCCAATGAGGAGCTGGAGGTGGACCCTGCGCTGTACCGGGCCTTTGAGGCGGTCCGGGAGGCGGGGAACCGCACCGTCTACCTGGGGCCGGTATACGCCCGGTACGGCGACCTGTTCAGCTGCCAGGACGACGTGATGCTGGTGGATTTTGACCCCCGGCTCAGCGAAGAGGTGGCGGCGGAGTATGCGGCTTATGCCGCTTATGCCGCCGACCCCGCCCACATTGAGGTGGAGCTGCTGGGGGAAAACCGGCTGCGGCTGCGGGTGTCGGAGGAGTATCTGGCCTTTGCCGAACGGGAGGGCGTTGAGTGCTTCCTGGATTTCGGCTGGCTGCGGAACGCCTTTGTGGCCGACTGCCTGGCAGACGCCATGATGGAGGGCGGCTTTACCCGCGGCACCATCGCCAGCTGGGACGGCTTTGCCCGCTGCCTCGACGGCCGGGAGGGCCGGACCTACACGCTGGAGCTGCTGGACGAGCTGGAGACAGGCCGTCCTGTCTGCGCGGGGACCGCGGAGTACCAGGGGCCCATGAGCATGGCCGCACTGCGGAGCTTCCCGGCGGTGGAGCGGGATTGGGAACGGTTTTACCGCCTGCGGGACGGGCAGGTCCGCACCATGTACCTGGACCCGGCGGACGGCGTTTGCAGGGCGGCGGCGGACAGCCTGACGGGCTATTCCCAAACCTTGAGCTGCGCCCGGCTGGCCATGAAGCTGGGGCCCGTGTTTATCGCGGACGGGCTGGACGCTGGCGCGCTGGACCGCCTGGCGGCGGAGGATGTGCAAACCGTTTGCTGCCGCGGGCGGACGCTGCGGGTCAGCGACCCGGACCTGGCGCTGAACAGCTTGTACGAGGGCTATGCTGTGGAACAGCCTGAAAAATAGGATAAAAACCCCCGGGCCCGCTGGGCCCGGGGGTTTGCTATTATTTGAAGTACTGGGGATAGGCCGTCCGCAGGGCGGCGGCGTCGATGCCATAGCGGTTGAGGTGCTTCTCCATCAGCGCCCGGGCGGCGGGGGCGTCCCCCCGGCCGATGAGGTCCACCAGGGCGGCGTGGTCCTGGACGATTTTGATGTTCTTCACCGAGGACAGCGCCATGGTGCGCACCCGGTCAAAATGGATGGAGATATTTTGAATGAGGGCGTACACCTGGGACTTCTTCGCGATGTCGAAGAGCAGGCCATGGAACTGATTATCAAGCGTCAGCAGCTGCGCGGAATAGAAGTCGTCCAAATAGAGGTTTTGCAGGCGGACGTTTTCGTTCAGCAGCTCCAGGTCGGCGGGGGAGGCCATGGCGCAGTCCAGCTCCACCACGGCGCACTCCAGCAGGTCCCGCATAAACCGGGACTCCTCCACCATGTCGTAGTCGATGAGGGGGATGGTGCTCTTCTTCTGGGGCTGGATGTCCACAATTTTTACCTTGGCCAGCTCCATCAGCGCCTCGCGCACCGGGGTCCGGGACAGGCCCATCTCGGCGGCCAGCTCGTTTTCGCTGATCTGGCTGCCTGGGGGGAGCTCCAGGCTGATGATGTTCTCCTTGATGGTGCGCAGGGCATATTCCCCGCCGCTCTCCCGAGGGAGCCGCTCCAGCAGTTTCATGTCATCCGCCTCCTTTGCGCGCACGATTTTTCTTATTATACCACATTTTGACGAGTTTGTCCACTAGTGTGCCAGCGAAAAGTGGGGGGAGAGGGCGGCATCGGGATATTGCACAAAAACCAATGGAAAACTTTTATACTTCCTCCAATTGAATTCTAGTATACAAGATGTATAATAGAATCAAGCAGGACAAAGGTACCCACAAAAATTTCATGGAGGGATGCAGATATGAACAACCAAGTGCTTCAAAGGATCTACGAAATCGGCATAATCCCCGTCATCGCCATTGAGGACGCCGCACAGGCGGTGCCCCTGGCCAAGGCCCTGGCCGACGGCGGCCTGCCCGCCGCCGAGGTGACCTTCCGCACCGCCGCCGCCGAGGACGCCATCCGCGCCATCGTCAAGGAGGTGCCCGAGATGCTGGTGGGCGCGGGCACCGTGCTCACCACTGAGCAGGCCGACCGGGCCATGGCCGCCGGGGCCACCTTCATCGTGGCCCCCGGCTACGATCCCAACGTCACCCAGCACGTCATCGACAAGGGCGGCATTATGATGCCCGGCACCGCCACCGCCGGCGAGATGCAGCAGGCCATGAACCAGGGCTGCGATACCCTGAAGTTCTTCCCCGCCGAGGCCAACGGCGGCGTGGCCATGCTGAAGAACATCGGCGCGGCCCTGAAGAGCGCCAAGTGGATGTGCACCGGCGGCGTCAGCGCCAAGAACGTCAACGACTACCTGGGCTACGAGCAGATCGTGGCGGTGGGCGGCACCTGGATGTGCAAGAACGACATGATTAAGGCCGGCAAGTGGGACGAGATCACCGTCCTGTGCAAGGAGGCGGTCAAGACCATGCTGGGCTTCGAGCTGGCCCACATCGGCGTGAACTGCGCCGACGAGGGGGAGGCGGAGCGGACCGCCAAGACCCTGTGCGCCCTGTTCGGCCTGGAATACAAGGCGGGCAACTCCTCCATTTTCGCCGGCAAGGCGGTGGAGTGCATGAAGAAGCCCGGCCGGGGCCTTTGCGGCCACATTGCCATCGCCACCAACAGCGTGGACCGGGCGGTGTACCACTTGGGTCGCCAGGGGGTGGAGTTCCTGGAGGACAGCCGGGTGCTGGACGCCAAGGGCAAGACCAAGGCCATCTACCTCAAGGAGGAGCTGTCCGGGTTTGCCGTTCACCTGGTGCAGAAGTAAGAAGCGCGCGTGACAACGTCGGGGCAAGCTCCATATCGTTCGCTTCCGCCTATGGCGAAAGCTCACTCATTGCGCTGCCCCTCCTTTCCCCACAAAGCCAAAGAACGGCGTTGTGGGGGCCCCAGCAGAGAAGCGCGGTGCAGCAGCCCGCAAATATAAAAAATATTTAGGAGGAATTTTCCCATGTCTAAAGTGGTAACCTTTGGCGAGCTCATGATCCGTCTCCAGCCCTACAACTACGAGCGCTTTGTCCAGGCCGACCATCTGGAGTTCTCCTTCGGCGGCGGCGAGGCCAACGTGGCCGTGTCCCTGGCCAACTACGGCCTGGACGCCTCCTTCGTCACCAAGCTGCCCGCCCACGCCATCGGCCAGGCGGCGGTGAACTCCCTGCGGCGCTACGGCGTGGACACCTCCAAGATCGTCCGCGGCGGCGACCGGGTGGGCATCTATTTCAACGAGAAGGGCGCCTCCCAGCGGGGCAGCGTGTGCATCTACGACCGGGCCCACTCCGCCATTCAGGAGGCGGCCCCCGCCGACTTCGACTGGGACGCCATCTTCGAGGGCGTGGACTGGTTCCACTTCAC
>CAMNQF010000049.1 GCA_946548895.1 uncultured bacterium
CGTATCCCCGCCTCCCGGCTGCGGGAGCGGGAGCTGACCCAGGCCCTTTTGCGCTATATGAAAGAGAGGGGGGCCTGATATGGACTATTTCGCGCTGTTTCTGGACGGCATCTGCATTGCGGGACAGGGGGTAATGCATATAATCTTTGCCGGCCGCCTCACCGGAAAAAAGCAGAAGCCGCTGCACTTTGCCGTGTACATCCTCCTCTTGACCGCGCTTCAGTTTATCTCGGTCAGGCTTGCGCTCGACGGAAGCTTGCCCATTGCCGCGGGTGTGCTGGAACTGTACGCCGTCAGCCGTTTTGGGATGGGGAATCAATCGTCCGCGTCCTGGCTGGCCGCTGTGCTGGCTTTCTATGTCTCACAGCTCTCCTTCGGGATCATCAACTCCATAGAAGCGTCGCTGTTCCCCCGTTTTATCGGCAATTCGCTGTTATATCCGCTGCTTCTGGCGGCGCAGGTTCTTTTCTTTGCTCTGTGCGCTGGCTGCTATCGTGTTGTGTTAAAGCTCCTGGCCTGGACCGAGGACAGCCAGACCCCTTATATCGGCCTGCTGCTGTTTCCCGGCCTGTTTTTCTTTGCCGCGGAGCTGTATATTCTCCAGAGCGCCTACAGCTTTGTCGTCCCCACCATCTCTCTGGAGGAAGTTGGCAGGCACGGTACGCTGCTGCTCCTGCAAGTGATGGGGCTGGCGGCACTGCTGTGTACCCTGTATGCCTACCGCCATCTCTGCCAGGGGTTCCAGGCCCGGGCCGCGCTGCAATCGCTGACCCAGGCGGCCCAGACGCAGAAAATCTATATTGCAGAAGCGCAGACCCGCTATGAGCAGACGAAATCTTTTCGCCATGACATCAAAAATCATTTATCTGTCCTGGACGGCCTTCTCCGCAGCGGAGAACTGGAGGAAAGCCGGGAGTACCTGAAAAAGCTGAAGGCAGTCTCGGAGTCTCTCTCTTTCCCTTACCAGACCGGCAATTCGGTGGTTGACATCCTGCTGGGAGAAAAGCTGGGCCTGGCGAAGGAGATCGCGGCGGAGGTGTCCCTGCTCCTGCCCAAGCCCTGCGGGATCGACGACTTTGACCTGTGCGTACTCTTTTCCAACGCCCTGGACAACGCCATCACCGCCTGCCGCGCCAGCGATGGTGCCAAGGCGATCCGCATCAGCGGGAAACAGCAGGGGGATTTCTATATGCTGACTTTTGAGAATACCTGCTCCGACGAACCCATGCCCCCGGCGGGAATCGGACTTTCCAACATCAAGGCGGTGGCGGAAAAGTACCACGGGGCGATGATGACGGAGAAAAACGGAAGGCAGTATCATCTGAGCGTGCTGTTGAATGCCTCGTCCGCAATTTGCAGCTCATAGGATAGATAGTCAAACTTAATTGTGGATGATGAACGAGAGATCGCCGATCGCTTGGAAGTATATTTAAGGAATGAGAACTATACTGTCCGCAAGTTTTATCATCCTTCGGATGCGTTGGCCTGCATGGAAAAAGAGCCGGTCAGTCTGGCTATACTGGATGTGATGATGCCGGAAATAGATGGCTTTACTCTCTGCCAGAAGATACGGCAGAAGCACTTATTTCCCATTATCGTGCTGACCGCTAAAACGGGAGATATGGATGAAATTCAGGGCCTTACTTTAGGCGCTGACGACTATATCGCCAAACCGTTCAATCCTTTTGAGGTTGTAGCACGTGTGAAAACACAGCTTCGGCGCTATAAGCAATACAACACAAATTCAGCAGTACAAGCCGCAGAACTGACAGAGTATGACGAAAAAGGGCTTTATATCTGCCCGCCCAGCCATAAATGCACCTTGAACGGCGAAGTGCTTAAAGCCTGGAAAGCTGATTCTGGCGGATGAACCGACGGGCTATGTTAAGTTAGTATAACACGCCTATAAAAAAGAAAGCCCCGTGATCTGTTGGTTGCCGTCTATGCGGATCTCTTTGATGATAGACCGCCACAACGTCCGTTTTTCGTCCCGCTCCAACGTATCATAGATTTGCCGAAAGTCCTGGGCCAGAAATGCTTCCACGGCTTCAAAGTTAGGCCGGGCAGCAGGGGGCGGGGCAGGGGTTTCTTCCAGCAGGGCCGTAAGCGCTTCATATTGGCCCTTTTCCCGTAGAGCGGATCAAGGCGACAGACTGACCCCATGCGGAATTGCACATTGCAGCCAAAGGTGGAACAGTGCTTCCGCAAAGTATTTCATAACATCCAGAGAGCATTTCGTGACAAAAGCCTTGAAAGGATTCATTTCCCTCGGTAGACTGACAAGGAGCAAATCATTTTGCCCAAAATCAGTGATTTGAAAAGGAGAAATGACTTATGATGCCTATTTCTGGTGTGCGTATCGGTGCGGTTCAGCCTTTGACAACAGCCGAGAAGATGCTGGGAGCGTCCAAGGTTCAGAAACCCGAGGAAGCGTCCCAGGGCCGCCAGCTGAAGCCTGTGATGGATGAATATGTTCCGAAGGAGCCTCTGGAGCCATCCGGCCGCTATTGGATGGGCAAGGACGAGGACGGACAGCCCAAGATCTATTTCGACGATCGGTCGCGGGCAGCGGATGCGCCGAAACAGCCGGAGGGCGCCCCTGATGCCAAGAAGCCCGATGCGGACGCCCCTGAGGAGGCCGATCCGGCAGGCCAGAGTGCGAAGGGCCCGGCGGGGAAAAAGGATAAGGACGAGACCTGGGAGTGCAATACCGATCAGGTAGACCGCGAGATCGAAAAACTGAAAAAGAAGCAGCAGGAGCTGGAGCAGCGGATCAATACCGAGACCGACGAGGCCAAGATCAAGGATCTGGAGCGCCAGCTGGCCCAGGTGGAGCAGGAGCTGAAGCAGAAGGACAGCGATACCTATCGGAAGCAGAACGCCTCATTCACCCAGCTCTCTTATCTTAGGGCATCCTCCTTTCCTGAAATGCGTTACTGACTTGTACTTGCTCTATCATAGCAGATTGCAAAAAACAAGCGATATCCATGCGGGTTTTGCAATAATACAGTGGCTGCGTGTACAAGTCACCTTGAAATCAGGAAATTGATGGGTTATAATAAAATATCACGTCAAAATATGGGGAGAAACCGCCGGTGTCACCCGAGGAAAAGGTATGTGTGCCCTCAAATCCCACATAGAGAATCCAATATGCGTATGCAATGAGATAGGGAAGCTTGTGGGGTTCCGCCGCTTGGAAGTTCACCGAATAAATGGCAGCAAGGATGGAGGTTCAGGATGGCTATTCCAAAAATGAAAGAACAGGATATCGTCGCAGCTTTAAAGTACATCAATAAAAATGGTGTGCCGCCTCACAATCAGAGCACGAAGTACGAACTGGTTACTGAGGATGGACGGAAGTATCCGCCTAAATATGTGATAGCTGTTGCCGCACACCTTGCAAACGGGGCGGATATCGCAACAGATGGCTTCAATGCCGTGGAAGCAAAAGGCTTCCTGGAAAGGCAGGGATTCCGCGTCGAGGTCAAACAGGAGAAGTTTGAACTGACGATCACTGCCGAGGGCGTTGTTTCTACCGATGAGCGTTTCACAATGGATGATCTCAGCCTTGGGGATAACTACAAGTCTCTCAATGCATATTTCCAGAAAGCTGACGGTGAAATCATCAAGCGCTCCTACGGGAAGGGCGAGAGACGCAACTCCAACCAGACAATGCCGCGCATCGCGTGTCAGATTTTTGAAAAGCAGCTTGCAGCGATGTCCATTGAGAGCAAGGAAAGTTTCCCGATCTGCAAATACAATCCTTCCAGCGAGACGATCTGCGGAATCTACTCCGGCGTAAACGAGTTTAGACAGCATCGTAAGACGATAGAGTATCTTATTTATAACTACGATAACGGAAGACAGTTTGTGTTTTATTGCTGGAATATCTTCTCCACAATCGTTTTTGTCCAGGAGTGCCTGAAACGGTTTGGGGAGCCGGGTGACCGAATGATCCTGATCTATAGGGATAAGGATGAGCAGGAGGAAAAGGAAGAAGCTACGGCTAAGGCTGCCGCGCGGGAGGAGCTTGTTCAGGCCAAAGGGTATCAGAATCCCTTCTCTGCCATGCTGATTGAATCGAAGAATCTGATATTTCATGGCGCCCCCGGAACGGGAAAATCCTATCTTGCCAAGGAAATCGCCGCCGACATTGTCAGTGACGGGTATTATGATAAATATGCCCAGCTTTCGGCTGAACAGAAAAAACAGATTGAGTTTGTTCAATTCCATCCGAGCTACGACTATTCTGATTTCGTTGAAGGACTCCGTCCGAAGGTGAGTGACGACGGGACGATGGGGTTTGAATTGCAGGACGGTATCTTCAAAAAATTTATTACCCGCGCCAGAAGAAACTATGAGGACTCGCAAAAATCGAAAGAAGCCATAGAAAAAGAGGTGTCCGTTCAGGAGTCCATGATGGACTTCTTTTCCAACATCGAGCTTGGTGTGGATACCTTCAAAACCATCAACGGCAATGAGTTCAGCATTACCGGCGTCGATGATAAGCATATCAACATTTCGATTCCGGGCAACGCGATGGTCAATAAGCTCTCTCTCAATGTGGATGAGATCAGAAAAATGCTGGAATCTGATGTGAAGTTCACGATGATTAAGGACGTTACCGCCTTCTTCGGAAAGTCCTTCGCGACCCAGGCATATTCGTACGACTTTGCAATTTATAAGGCGATCAAGGCAAAGAAGGGGGCCGGCGCAAAGGCAAAAGCCAAGCAGACGGAACTGAAGAAATATATCTTCATTATTGATGAAATCAATCGCGGAGAGATTTCAAAAATCTTTGGAGAGCTGTTTTTTGCCATTGACCCGGGTTATCGGGGAATAGATGGAGAGATCTCCACACAATATACGAATCTGCATCCTGATTCGGATGAAAAGTTCTATATCCCGGAGAATGTCTATATCATCGGGACGATGAATGATATCGACCGATCGGTTGACAGCTTTGATTTCGCGATGAGGAGACGGTTCCGCTTTGTAGAGTTGAAAGCGGATGAACGTCTTGAAATGCTCACATCCTTGGAGGATGAGGAACTGAAGGCAGAGGCCATCAAACGTATGGCGGCGCTTAATCAGGAAATAGCCGCAGTAGAGGATCTGAACAAGAACTATCAAATTGGGGCAGCTTATTTCCTGAAGCTGAAAACGTTGACCTTTGACCAGCTTTGGACGGACTATCTCCAGCCGCTCCTCCAGGAGTACGTTCAGGGAATGTACGGCGAGGAGAGCATTATGAATCGTTTTGCCAAAGCGTATGGCTACAAGAAGCCGGCCGGGGATGAAGCGGATGAAACTGCTGAGAATTAAGGACAATACGCAGACCAGGAAGGACGCCTTCACGGATATCGGGAACCTTACGGCCAAGATAGCGGACAAAACGCTTGGGCAGCTTGAGCGGGAAGGCGTCTTTATCTTTCCGAAGCTTGTAATCGACGCTGCGGACATCACAGAGGATCAGATGATTCTCCAAAGCGCAAATGAAACCTTTCGGACTGGAAATGTAATGGGCTTCCTTGGATACGGGAATGAGCGATTGACCATAGAGTCCCGTTTTTGCGGAAAGCATGAAGACCACTTTTTCCAGTATCTTCTTGCGCGAGTGTTGGATTTTCCCAATATAGTGGACTTGGAAACCGATGCCGGCCAGAACAATCGCCTGTTTCATTTTCTGCTGTTTCTTTTCCCCTTTTACCTGAGGACGGCCATGAGAAAGGGCCTCTTTAAGAGGTATGTCCGATATAGGTACAACGATGGAAATGTAAGGGGAACGATCGATATTGCAAGGCACATCCAAACGAACACGCCCTTTGTGGGGAAGGTAGCTTACAGCCAGCGTGAGTTCTCGTATGATAACGACCTGATGGAGCTGATTCGGCATACGATTGAATTTATCAAAAGAAAGCCCTACGGGAACAATCTGCTTACCAAGGTGAAAGATGAAGTGAAGCTCGTGGTGGAGGCAACGCCGGGTTATGAGCAGTTTGACCGGCAAAAAATCGTTGAAGCAAATAAAAAGGGCACTATCCGGCACGCGTATTTCCGGGAATACCTTGCGCTTCAGCGTCTGTGCCTGCTCATCCTGCAGAATCAAAGGCATCAGATCGGCTCGGGCTCCAGACAGATATATGGGATTTTGTTCGATGGCGCCTGGCTGTGGGAAGAATACGTTAGTTCTCTAATTGACGACGTCTTCTATCACCCTATGAACAAGGGCAGAGCCGGAGCGCAAAGGTTGTTTAACGGGAATGCCGGCCTGATCTATCCCGATTTTATCAGCCGGGACAATGAAACGAGGATCATTGCGGACGCGAAATACAAACCCATCGATAACATCGGAGGCAAAGACTATCTGCAGCTCTTGGCCTATATGTTTCGCTTTGACGCCAAGACGGGTTATTACCTCTACCCTGAAGCGGACGGAACGGAGGATTTGAAGCTTTGGATGAACAGGGGATCGACTTATGAGGCAAACGTAATGCCGCGAGATGATGTCTGCGTTACAAAGCATGGGCTGAAAATTCCGATGGAGGCAGAAAACTACACGGCCTTTGTATCGAAGATGAAGGCCAGCGAGGACGCGTTCCGGCAGGCGTTCGCATGAAATCCTATTATGTGTGTTAAAGATGGAGAAATGGGCATGGCCGTCATAAGGAAGGAACAGGAGCGGGAAGAACTCCACCGGGCGATCAGAAGAAACGCGCCTCAGGATGAAACCCTAAACGAGACAATCGAAACGGTGTTCCGGCATATCGAGGAGTCCGCCAAGGGCAGCCAGTCTGAAAGCAGCTTCACGGGCCTGTTTGACGGCTACGATGTAAACAGCAATAAGCTGGGCGCGGCGGTGGTTAAGCGCAATGAAAAGCTGGTCAAACTGCGGAGCAGCGTGGCGGAGATGAACCTGGGCGAGGTAAAGGATCACATAATCGACGCCTTTGGTGACGCCTATGAATACCTTATGACTATGTATGCCTCTAATGCGGGAAAATCCGGCGGAGAGTTTTTCACCCCCGCCGATGTGTCCGAGCTGCTGACGCGCCTGGGAACGGTGGGCAAGACGGAGATCGATAAGGTCTATGACCCCGCCTGCGGCTCCGATTCCCTGCTGCTAAAGGCGGAAAAGGTACTGGGCCGGGACGCCATCCGCAACGGCTTTTTTGGGCAGGAGATCAATATGCGGTGATCAAGAACGAGACAGTTTGGCGCATCCAGTGAGCAGGGCAAAGGGCAGCTGGATGGCCAGCTGAACCTGCTGTTCAATGAGGCGGAGGCGTATGCCGTCCCGCCGGGTGTGCAAAAGACCACCCAAGTGGCAGCCCACACCCGGAAGCAGTCCGGCAGCGTGAAGGATGTGGTGCCGGATAACATCCCGTTGAAGGTGGTGGAGCACCGCCTGAGCGAGGAGGAGCGGGTGTGCCCGCAGTGCGGGGAGCTGATGCGGGAGATCGGGACAGAGGTGCGGGAGACATTTCGGCTGATCCCGGCCAAAGCCATCCTGCGCCGCGACGTATACTATACCTATGCCTGGGAAAACTGCGAGAAAAACGACATCTCAACGCCCATCGTGAAAGCCCAAGTCGGAGCCCAGCGAAGCGGGTCCGATTTGGAGAGGAGGGCAAGGAAGCGTGTGGAGTTTTCGCCAAAGGCGGAAACGGAACGAAGCGGACTTTGCCCCGACGAGATCCCCGGCGGTTTTGCCTCGGCGGAGGCCATTGCCCACATCGCGGTGCAGAAATTTGCGATGTACGTACCGCTGTACCGGCAGGAGCGGGAATGGGCGCGGCAGGGGCTGAAGCTGTCCCGGCAGACCGTGTCCAACTGGGTGCTGCGGGCGGCGGAGGATCATCTTCTGCCGGTGTACGCAGATCTGATGGATTTCGACACCAACGCGGGTCAAACAACAACCGAACACTTCAATAAAGGCTGTGATTTTTCAGGATGAAAGATCATGGCCAATTTTATTTTGGAAGAAACATCAATGATATTCAAAGCAATCCTCAGCAGCAAGGCCCGGCCGGAATACGGGCAAGCCACCATCCCCTTCCCCATCTCCGACAGCGAGTATGACCACACCATCAGTCTGCTGGAGGACATGGGCATCGGCTCCCCCACCGCCCAGGACTGCCGGGTAGACGGGGTGGACAGCCCATACCCCATCCTCAACCGGCTGACGGCCCAGAGCGTCAATGTGGACGAGTTGGATTATCTGTCCAAGCGGCTGGACAGCTTCTGTGTAGATGAGAATGCCCAGTTCCAGGCCATGGCTGTCAAACTTGGCCTGTCCAATATTGAGGATTTCATCAACCTCACCTTCTGTAGCCAGCAAGCCACAGTCATCACCGACTTCTCCGACCTAGAGCGCATTGGGAAAGATCATGCCTTGACCATGAGCGGCGAATCCATGCCCTCGGAGGAGTATGACCGGGTGGATGGCCGAATAGTGGCATTGGATCTTCTCCAGAACCACTCCGGGACAATCACCCCTTATGGCGTGGTATACGACAACGGCATGAAGCGGGAGCCGGTCTATAACGGGCGGAACTTCCCGGCCTACCTCTACAAGCCGCCCCTAATGGTGCTGGAAGTCAACCCCAATCCGAACGGGACGGCGGCTGGTTACCTCTATCTGCCCAGTTCGGAGAGGCAGCTCCAGCGGACGCTGCTGCGGGCGGAACAGGGCCGGAAAGGTTCCGTCTGAAAGCCACCATGGATAACCTGCCCCCAGAGGTGTCCAGCATAGTCAGCCCCGCCCGGGACAGCCTTGACAGCCTCAACGCGCTGTGCCGGGTCATTGAACCCCTGAATTCAGAACAGAGGGAAAAGCTGGCGGCGGTGGTGCTGATGGTCAGGGCGGAGTCCGTCAACGAGGTGCGCCAGCTGGCGGAGATATGGGGTCCCCCCGCGAGCCCAGCCAAAGGCGGGTCGCGTGGGGAAAGGGGGAGCAGCAAAATGAGTGAACTCTGCCGTTGGCGGCAGAGTGAGCGATACACCGCCCTCCATGCCCTAACGATGGCAAAGACCTGTGCGCCACTCCGCCTACAAAAATTCGCGCGCAACTGTTACAAAAGGATTAAGCTTTGCGCTGTGGCAACTCAGAGGGATCTGCCCAGTTCACGGGCAGCATCCAGCTCTTTGCGGCCCTCAATATCACCCACATCCATCACGCCGCCGCACAATACCTTCCCAAGATTTTTCCACCGCAGATGCTCCATCAAGTGGTCATAATAAAGGGCCGCATCCTCAAAACCGTACCCCTCCGCCGCCATCAGCAGCACAGCGGCCCTGCCGTTTCCCCGCAGAAGGTTGCCATCCCCCTCCTCCAAGGCAAACAGGCGGTCAAGGGCCGTTCGGAGCTGGCCACTCATGGTCCAGTAATACAGTGGGCTGGCCAGCACCACCACATCGCTGGCCTTGACCGCCGGATAAATTTTGTCCATATCGTCGCGCTGGACGCAGGGGCATTCCTTGCTGCTGTGCCCGCCGAAGCAGCCTTTGCAGCCATGGACGTCCATACCGCCCAGAAAGAACTCAGTTACGGTATGTCCCGCGCTCTCCGCACCCTCGGTGAACGCTTTGACCAGCATGGAGGTATTGCCCTTTCGCCGGGGGCTTCCGTTCAAAATAACAATTCTCTTGGCCATGAGCCGTCCTCCGCTCCCTCAGAATTTATCCGCCAGCGCCGCCGCCTGGGCGCAGCCGTCCGTCTTTTCGATGTCGCCCGCCTTCAGTACGCCGGGAACCAGCACCTCGCCCACCATCTTCCATTTCAGCAGCGCGGCGGAACGCTCCAGGGGAACGCGAACGCCGTCCATGACGGACATATCCTCTTCCTCGCAGCAGACGATCACAGCGCACTCCTTGCCCGCGATGTCCTTCCCGGCCACGCAGAAGGAGTACAGCCGGTCAATTACCCCCTTGATCTGGGCAGGGATGGAATACCAGTACACCGGCATGGTGAACACCACGGCGTCCGCCTCCAGGATGGCGGGGGCGATGGTGTTGAAGTCGTCGTCAAAGGAGCAGGCTTTGCCGGTCTTGAAGCAAGTCTCGCAGGCGCGGCAGCCGCCCACGTTTTTCATGGCGGCGTCGAAGCGGGTGACGGTGTGGCCCTTCGCCTCCGCCGCGTTGATGAAGGTGTCCGTCATGGCGAAGCTGTTGCCGTTTTTACGGGGACTCCCGGTGATAACTACGATTTTCTTACGCATGGATGATGTACACTCCCTGTCGATTTTTCCAGCCGTCTTGACTTTGTTTCCGGCTCGTATTATTATATTACCATGAATCAATAAAATGGCAAGTACGCACATTGAAGTGCGATACTTACTCAAAGGAGAGCGTATGGATGGGCCAGCGGTGCATTGCCAACGAGTGCCTCAGCAGCACAGGGTTCAGCTATACCCTGTCCCTCATCAACGGGAAGTACAAGATGACGATCCTCTACACGTTGATGGAGTTTGGCGTGGTTCGCTTCAATGAGATGAAAAAATATATTGGCGGGATCTCCTACAAAACCCTCAGCGCGACCCTGAAGGAGCTGGAGGCGGACGGCCTGGTTCACCGGGAGGAGTATCCCCAGATCCCGCCCAAGGTGGAGTACAGCCTGACGGAGCGGGGCAGATCCCTCATCCCCATTCTGGACTCCATGTGCGAGTGGGGGGACAACAACCGTATTTCAAACTGATTTTGGAGGGGAATGCCCATGACAGAACTGGAAGCCATCCGGGCGCGGCACAGCGTCCGGCGGTATTTGAACAAGCCCCTGAGGCCGGACGAGCTGGCGGCGCTTCGGGCGGAGGTGGACGCCTGCAACCGGGAGAGCGGCCTGCACATCCAGCTGGTGGTCAACGAGACGAGGGCGTTTGAGGGTTCCATGGCCCGGTACGGCAAATTCAGCGGGGTGCAGAACTACTTCGCCCTGGTGGGCAAGGCCGGGTCGGATTTGCAGGAGAAATGCGGCTACTGGGGAGAGCGGCTGGTGCTGAAGGCCCAGGCCATGGGGCTGAACACCTGCTGGGTGGCGCTGACCTTCACCAAGGTGAAGTCGGCGTACACCCTGGGTGACGGGGAGAAGCTGGCCGCCGTCATCGCCCTGGGGCATGGGGAGACCCAGGGTGTCCCCCACAAGTCCAAGCCCCTGGATGAGGTGGCCAGGGCGGAGGGCCCCATGCCCGACTGGTTCCGGGCCGGGATGGAGGCCGTCCTGCTGGCCCCCACGGCGGTAAACCAGCAGAAGTTCCTGTTCACCCTGGAGAAGGACGGCAGAGTGTCCGCCCAGCCGGGCCACGCCTTCTATGTGAAGATGGATCTGGGCATCGCCAAATACCACTTTGAGGTGGGCGCCGGGAAAGAAAACTTTCAATGGAAATGAGGGAGCGGCATGAAATTTGACGCCGACAGATTGGAGTGGCTCCGGGCGCCGGAGCGGTGCGTGGTGGAGGATGGGCGGATTGAGATCACCACCATGCCGGGCACCGACCTGTGGCAGCGCACCTACTATCATTTCCGCAACGACAACGCCCCGGTGCTCCAGATGGAGACGGAGGAGAAGTTTTTCTCCTTCGTGGTCAAGACCGACTTCACCGGCGCGCACCACCGCTTCGACCAGTGCGGTATCGTGATGTACCTGGACAGCGAAAACTGGCTCAAGGGCTCGGTGGAATATGAAAATGAAGAGTTTCGGCACTTGGGCAGCGTGGTTACAAATCACGGCTATTCAGACTGGGCTACCACGGCCATTCCGGCCCAGGTCAGAACCATGTGGTATCGGTTCAGCCGCAGGGAGGACGACTACTGCATTGAGTGTTCCCAGGACGGGGAGCGCTTCACCCAGATGCGGGTGTGCCATATGTGGGAGGGCGGAGGCCGGATCAGGTTCGGCGTCTATGCCTGCAGCCCGGAGGACTCGTCCTTCACGGCGGTGTTTACCCACATGGAGATCACCGCGTGTAAATGGCCGGCCCATGACGGACAAGCGCCGGACGAAGAATAAAGGCGGACGGTACTTTGGACACATAGGAACGGCGGCCGGTGTTCTGAACATTCTTTTTGGAATGTCCCACACCGACCGCCGTTTTGGTTTGTAAAAGCCGCCGCCTGAGCCGCCTCGCCTTATGATTGACGCAAGCGGTAATAGTCCGCAAGCACATCCTCCAGCGTAATGCTCCGCAGGCTGGCACACAAATCATCGCGAATTTTTTGATAGGAAGCATCCAGAACCCCATGGATATTCCTTCCAACCGGGCACAGCTGCGACGGCATGGGATGCAGCCCGATCAGCTTCGTGTCAAAATTCGGTTCGATGGCCCTACAGACGCGGTGCAGGGTAATCTCACCGGGCGGAACGTTCAGTGTCGCGCCGCCCGTTCCGCTTCTAATTGATATGACGCCGTCCTTTTTCAGAGCACTCAGGATGGTTCGGATCGTCACCGGATTGCAGCCGGAGGAACGCGACAGCAGCTCGCTGGTCACCTTTGCTGTTCCACCATATTCATGGATGAAAATGAGACAATGGATGGCTGCCGAGCATTTGGCGCTGATGTGCATGGCCTCCCCTCCTTTTGAGTCATTTTAGCACGGATAGCTTGAGCTGTAAATATTGACACGACACCTTTGATATGCTACCATTGGTGTAGTTTCAAAAATTACAGGAGGTCATACGGATGGATATCACACAAATCGTGTTCAGCCCCACCGGAGGAACCCAGCGCGTGGCGGATATCGTTGCGGCGGGATTGGGAACGCCCGCCAATCGCATCGACCTGACCGCCCCAGGGTTCGACGGCTCTGGGGCCGTCCTGAAGGGAACCGATACAGTGCTCATTGCGGTTCCCTCCTACGGCGGGCGTGTCCCCGCCCTTGCGGCCCAACGGCTCTCCGCGATTCACGGAGGCGGCGCACGGTGCATAATTATCTGCGTGTACGGCAACCGGGCCTATGAGGATACGCTGGCGGAGCTTTTCGACCTCGCCCAGCAGGGCGGCTTCCGTGTGATTGCCGCCGTTTCTGCCGTGGCGGAGCATTCCATCATACATCAGTACGCCGCGGGAAGGCCTGATCAGCGGGACCAGGAACAGCTGCGGAAAATTGCGGATGATATCCGCAGGAAACTTGAGGAAGGCGATCTGTCCGCGCTGCAGATTCCGGGGAACCGGCCTTATAAGGCGCCCGGAGGCGCGGGGCTGGTTCCCAAGGCGGACAAAAACTGCACCGGCTGCGGATTGTGCGCCGAGCAGTGTCCGGCTCAGGCCATCAGCAGGGAACACATCAAAACTGTGGACAGCAAAAAGTGCATCTCCTGTATGCGCTGTGTGACGCAGTGTCCCCAGTCCGCCCGAAAGGTGAACGGGGTCATGGTGTCGGCGGCAGCTTTGGCGCTCAAAAAAGCCTGCGAGCGGCGGAAAGTAAATGAGTGTTATCTGTGAGATGATCGCTGACAAGACCTGCTAAAAAATGCAATGACACTGAAAGCCGCTGCGCCGCAACATTTTCAAAAATAGTAGTTTCGTAGTGGTAAGACAAGATAAGTTGACAGGTCACCACGATAGGGTGGCCTGTCAATTTTGTATATAAAGTTCACACACCCAGCAAGCCGCAGTGATTTCCGTCGCTGTGGTTTTAATTTTGTGAAAGGATAGATTTCCATGAATATCATTGAAAAAAGTGAATCCATCCGTGCTGGTCTGCGGAAAGGCTTTCAGGATGGCAGTTCCAAGATAGCCCAGCGCAAATGCTATGGATATGACACTGGACCGAACGGCGAGCTGGTTATTAATCCTGATGAAGCCATTGTCGTCCGCTGGATTTTTGAGTGCTACTTCAACGGTGACAGTCTGGGCAAAACTCTGCTGGACTGGAGACGCAGGGTGTATCACTCCCCGTTCCGCCCATGCTCCGCCGCCAGGATACAGTCCCCCGCACATCCCGCACGTCCACAAGGTCATACCCGCCCCTGACGCACGCGGGCAGGCAAAATTAATATTTCAGAAACAAAACTCTAATGCTTCACAAATAAAGCATGGTATAATGTGGGTCAGAAGGGAGGCGGCGGCATGAAACGTCCACCGGCGTGGCTGAAAAAAGCGCTCTTTCCCGGCGGGAAATGGGCCGCTCTGCTGGCTGTTCTGGGCGGGGGCGGGCTGTACCTGACCTTCGGCGTGCTGGGGTCGGACCATCCCTTTGCCTACTTCGCCTATGTGCTGTCGGCCTACGCGCTGACAGTCGTTGTGGCGTGGATTGTCAAAACAGCGGTACCCGCTTTGCGCCGGGCCGTCCACAGCGTGCCGCTCTCCCACCGCTACTTGACAGACAGCTATTTTAAAGTGCGCTCCGGCCTGGTGCTGTCCCTCTTCATCAATCTGTGCTACGCCGTGTTCAAGCTGGCCTATGCCGCCCTGTATGTCTCATTCTGGGACGGGGCGCTGGCGGTCTACAAGCTGCTGCTGTGCGCGGTGCGGTTCCACCTCATCCGCCATGTCCCCACCGGGCCAAAGGACAAGGAGATAGCGAAAGAGCTGGTCTATTACCGCAACACCGGCCTGTCCCTGCTGGCGTCGGAGATCCCGCTGGCGGTCATCGCCATGGAGATCGTCCTGCACGGGCAGAGCTACCACTACTCCGGCACCCTGATCTATGTGGTGGCGCTGTACGTGTTCTACAGCTTTGGACTGGCTGTCTCCAATGCCATTCGGTACCGAAAGTTCCACAGCCCGGTGCTGTCGGCGGCCAAGGCCCTCAACCTAACCACCGCCCTGGTGGGTGTGTTCACGCTGGAGACCGCCATGCTGTCATCTTTCGGCGGCGAATACGAATTTCAATTGATGATGACCGCCGCCACAGGCGGCGCGGTGTGGCTGCTGGTGTTGTGCGTAGCGGTTTACATGGTGGTCAACGCGGGAATACAGCGGAAACGATTGGAGCAAACGGACAGGAGGACTTCCCAATGATCCACATTTTAGTGTTAGAGGACGACCCCAAGCAGAACCAGCTGGTATGCGCCTACCTCAGCGACAGCGGCTTTGAGGTCAAGGGCTGTCTCAACGCCAACGACGCCTACGACGAGATGTACAACCGGCTCTACGACCTTATCATCTCGGATATCATGATGCCGGGGGTGGACGGCTTCGAGTTCGCCCGGACGGTGCGGCAGCTCAACAAGCATATCCCCATCCTGTTCATGTCCGCCCGGGACGACCTGCCCGCCAAACAGAAGGGCTTCCAGCTGGGCATCGACGACTACATGGTCAAGCCCATTGAGCTGGACGAGCTGCTGCTGCGGGTGCGGGCGCTGCTGCGCCGGGCCAACATTGAGGTGGAGCGGAAGATCACCGTGGGCAATCTGGTGCTGGACGCGGACGGCATGACGGCGGAGGTGGACGGGGAGGAGCTGAATGTCACCACCCGGGAGTTCAACATCCTCTACAAGCTGCTGTCCTACCCGAAAAAGACCATTACCCGGGCCCAGCTCATGGACGAGTTCTGGGGGGTGGACAGCGACACCAGCCTGCGGGCGGTGGATGTCTACATCACCAAGCTGCGGGACAAATTCTCGGGCTGCGACGGCTTTGAGATCAAGACTGTCCGGGGTCTGGGCTACAAGGCGGTGCTGAAATGAGGTCGCCGGGCTACGCCATCCGCTCCAGCCGCCTGCCCCTTGCCCTGTTCGGCATCATTCTTGCGGGACTATTGCTGGCCTCCGGCATCCATATGGGCTTTATCATTTTGCTGACGCGGCTGGAGCTGAGTGACTTTGTCAAGGTAAACATCCCTATCCTCTACTGGACCCTCATCGCGGCGGGGACAACCGCTCTCATCTCACAACTGACAAAGAGCGCCTACGAACGGCCCCTGAAGCAGCTTGCCCAGGCCGCCCGGCAGGTGGCGAACGGCGATTTTTCGGTCTATGTTCCCCCGGTCCACCCCGCTGACAAGCAGGATTATTTGGACGAAATGATCTTAGACTTCAACAAAATGGTGGCGGAGCTGGGCAGCATCGAGACGCTGAAAACCGATTTCTTTTCCAACGTCTCCCACGAGATCAAAACGCCCCTGGCCGTTATCAACAACTCAGCGACCCTGCTCAACGACGGGACTTTGACCCCCGGACAGGCGGAACACGCCCAGACCATCCTGCGCTCCGCCCGCCGTCTGGCCGACCTGATCGGCAATATTTTGAGGCTGAACAAGCTGGAACAGCAGACGATCCGGCCCGTGCCGAAGACCTACGACCTGTGTCAGCAGCTGGCGGAGTGCGCCCTGCTGTTTGAGAGCCGCTGGGAGGAGAAGGGCATCGAATTTGAGGCGGGCATAGAGGATGCGGCCACTATCGAAGCGGACGAAAGCCTGCTGGAGCTGGTGTGGAACAACCTGCTGTCCAACGCCGTCAAGTTTACGGAGCCGGGAGGAACCGTTACCCTCCGGCAGACCTCCACGGCCAATACCGTAGAGGTATCCGTTTCCGACACCGGCTGCGGCATGGCCCAGGAGACCATCAACCACATCTTTGACAAGTTCTATCAGGGGGACACCTCCCATTCTACCGAGGGGAATGGCCTGGGGCTGGCGCTGGTGCTGCGCATCCTGCACCTGTGCGGCGGCTCCATCTCCGTGGACAGCGAGGTGGGCCACGGCAGCACGTTCACCGTTCAAATTCCCATAAGGAGTGAGCAGCAATGAGCGAGATCAAAAAGGACAGCGCTGGGTTCATCGGCTATGAATACAAGGAGGTGGAGACCAAGGGGAACCGGGCTTCCATGTATCTGGATTGCTACCCCAGCTTCGGCTGGACGATGGACGAGCGGACGAAAAACGGAACCGTCACCCTGAAGCGGGATCGGAAGATCATCAACAAAGTGGAGCTGACCCGGTTGCAGCGCCACTTCGAGGCGTGCATGGCCGAGCTGGACCAGCTGGAGCGCTCCAAGACCACCGCCGCCACCATTACGGCCATCGTCATCGGCCTGATCGGGTGCGTGTTTATGGCTGGGTCCGTCTTTCTGGTGACCCACGAGCCGCCCCTGTGGGTGCCGTCCTTTATCGTGGCCGTCCCCGGCTTTCTGGGCTGGATTCTGCCCTATTTTGTATTCAAGAGGCTGGCGGCAAAGCGGACCCGGGTGGTTACGGAGCTCATGGAACAGAAATACGATGAGATCTATGAAATCTGTGAGCAGGGAAACCGGCTTTTGCTTTGATGGACACGGAGCGTGATGCCAATGGAGCTTGAAAAAGAGGGACCGCAGAGCGGACCCCATGTCCTCGGAGACGGTGGGGAGGCTGCTACCAAAAGCGCAAGAGGGACAAGACCGCCGATGATTACCGACCTTATGCAGGGAAAACATCCACTCCATTCCAGCAGCGGCGGGTATTCCAATTCCCAACGCCATCAAATTTTCGCCGGAGGATGGAACGGTAACTGTGAAATTATTTCAGCAGGAAGAAAAAACTGTGGTATTTCAAGTGATGGATCACGGTTGTGGCATGGATCAGAAAACGGTGGCCCGGATTTTCGACAAGCTTTTTCAAGGGGATACCTCCCATGCCGCCGAGGGGTTTGGCCTGGGCCTGCCCATGGTGAAGAAGATCGTGGAGCTCCACCACGGGCGGCTGACGGTGGAAAGCAGCGTGGGGCAGGGGACGACATTTATCATCGAGCTGCCAGTGAAATGAATAGGGAAGGAGCGGAGCGAAGGGCTGCCCCGCACAGGGACAACAACAAAATTACCGTTCAGAGCACAACAAAATGCGGCAGCCAAAAGTGGTTGCCGCATTTTGTTGTGAGATGCTTTTATGGCCGCCGTGCAGGACGGCGACCATAAACAGCATCCAAGATACGCGGGCCAGGAAAAAAGGATGGAATTGCCCATTGCTAAAAGCAGTGGCTTATCACGACATATCAGCAGTCAGATGCTGGGGGAACTGCCTGCAGGCGGCTCCCCCAGGCCTTCGCCCCTCTCCTCCGGCATAGCGTCCTGCCCGTCATGACCCCACCGGTCTCCCCGCATACCACCGTTTCCGCGTTCCTCCCCACCGGGGCGCAGTCCGGGATCAATACCCTCCGCGGGCGGTTCGCCGTGGCCTGCTCCCGGCACGTTACCCTTCGGCCCGCCCGGTCTGCCGCCCATGCCGCCGCTGCCGTATATGGTAATATAGTCCGAAAGGGTCAGCTCCGCCAAATCCGTGCCGCCGGAATAGGCGCCGCCGGAGCAGATGCCGTCCACAGACTGGCCGCTGTAAGCGCCTCCATAAGAGACTGTGTAGGCGGCGCCGCCTTCCAGCTCAGGCGAGGAAAACACAATATGGTTCGCGCTGGCCGGCAGCTCCAGCACAACGCTTCGGTCTTGCCCCGCAAGGCTCACATAAGTCCCGGCGGCGAGGGTGCTGTCAAAGCCTATAGAAACGACATACTGGCTGGCCTCGCTGGGGGCTTGGGCCATATTTCCGCTGCCGGCGGCCAGAAGCGTGCCGCCGGACAGGGTAAAGGAGCCGTCGTAATCCAGCGCGCCGTCGCCCTGGCCGGTGCTGGACACGATCACAGTGCCGCCGGACATGGCGGCGTTTCCGTTGGAGTCCAGGCCGTCGCCGCCTGCCCTTACCACCAGATACCCGCCGGAAATGTCAATGCGGGAGTCGGAATTGCCACCGCCGAAGGAATTCCCGCGCCCAAAGCCGCCGAAGCCGCTGCCGTCCGCGCCTCCCGCCGCGTTCACGCCGTCGTCGGAGGACACAATGCGGATCGTTCCGCCGGACACCGAGACGGAGGTGCCCTCCAGCCCCTCGTAAGAGGTCAGGATGTCGATCTCCCCGCCGGACACCGACAGCGCCTCGTCCGCGTGGAGGGCGTCGTCGCCGGTGGAGATGGTGTAAGTGCCGCCGGAGACTGTCACAGCCCCGTTGGAATGGATCGCGTCGTCGGAGCAGTCCAGCGTATAGGTCCCGCCGGTCAGGGTCAGGGCGGTTCCCGCCTTGAGGCCCTTGGCGCTGGCGTCGTCAGAGGGGTGCACGCCGCTGCCGCCGCCGGATGTGACCGTATAGCTGCCGTCAGACATGGTCAGCGCCGTCTCCGCCTGGATGCCGTCCTCCCCGGCGGCCAGGTTCAGGGTGGAGTTGGACACGCTGACCCAGCCCAGCGTCCCGTCCGTATCGTTGGTGGAGCGGATGGCGTCCCCGCCGCAGGTCACGGCAATGGCCGCGCTGTCAATGGTGTTGGAGTCCTTGCCGTTGATGCCGTTGTTGACCGCGCGGACGGAGAGGACTCCGTCGTAAATTTGCAGGGTGTCCTTACCGATGATGCCGTTATCACAGTTGGCCGTGACGTTCAGCTTCCCCGCGCCCTCGATCACAAGATCCGCCTTGCTGTACAGGCAGGCGTTGGGCTCCTCGTCCGCCGCGGAGGAGTATTCGTCGTTATAGGTGTAAGCGGCCCCGTCCGTCAGGGCGTTCTCCGTCCCCTCCATCAGATGCACCGTGGCCGTACCAGCCTTATAAATGTACAATGGGCTGCTGTAGGAACAGGTGATGTCCGCGCCGTTCAGCGCCACCGTCACCTCCTCCTTGGGGGCGTTGACGATGATGCGGCCGTCCTCCAAAGTACCGCTGACCGCGTAGACGCCGGCGGCAGTGATGGTGACCACGCCTCCCTCCGCGGACGCGCCCTCCCCGTCCACGGAAGCGCCGACGCCGGAGAGGGTGATGGCGGTGGCGCCCGTCAAATCCAGGGCGGCGGGTGTGCGCGCGGCAGCCGCGGCGGAGTTCAAAGGAGCCGGGGAAGCTTGTGACGGAATGCCGCCGCTCTCCTCCGCGCCGCTCGCCTGCGCACCGGCATCCTGCTCACAGGCGGCGAGCGCCCCCAGCATCGCGGCGGCGCAGAGGGCCGCCGCAATCCGTTTTATGATATGCTTCATAGAGAAAGCCTCCTTGTTGTTGGTTCTGCGGATGATTCTGTTTATACCCGGCAAACCTAAAGGGGACTTAAAGCCGGGGCACGGCCTGTGCGAGTTTACAAAATATTCACGTTCCAGTCCCGATCCTTTAGCTTCACTTTAGGGAAAGCCTCTATGCTGTTCACAACAAACAACAAGGAGGTTCCTTCATGGCCTGTAAAATACAGTTCTGCTTCAAACGCTACGAAAAAAAGTATATGCTGACGCCGGATCAATTGACAAGGATGCTGGCAGGGATCAACGGCCATATGCGCGCCGACGAGTTCGGCCGCTACACCATCTGCAACATCTATTATGACACGGACGATTTCCAGCTGATCCGGGCTTCCCTGGAAAAGCCCGTCTATAAAGAGAAGCTGCGTATGCGCAGCTACGGCGTCCCGGGCAGCCGGGATGAGGTGTTTGTGGAGCTGAAGAAGAAATATGACAGCGTGGTCTATAAGCGCCGCACGGTCATGAACGCCGCCGACGCGGTATCATACATCCATGACGGGGCCGTTCCGAAGCGGGAGGATCAGATCTGCCGTGAGATCGACTGGTTCATGCGCAGCTATCACCCCAAGCCCAAGGTGTTCATCGCCTATGACCGAACGGCCTTTGCCGGGCTGGACAATCCAGACCTGCGCCTCACCTTTGACACCAACCTGCGGTGGCGGGATCGGGACTTGGACCTGCGCGCCGGGGACTATGGAGAGCCGCTTCTCGCCTCCGACCAGATTCTGATGGAGATCAAGATCCCCGGCACCACCCCCGTCTGGCTGGCCCATCTGCTCAGTGAGATCGGCGCGTTCCCCACCTCCTTTTCCAAATACGGAACCTGTTACACACAGAACATTTTAAGCGGCCGCCGGGCCGAACCCGCTGGAAGGGAGGTGCGCCCCTGTGCTTGATTCCATTATCACCGGGACGGAGATCACACTGAGCGCGTTTTTCATCTGCACCGCGGTTTCCCTGCTGCTGGGACTGGGGATCGCCCTGCTGTCCATGTATAAGAACAGCTATACCCAGAGTTTTGTCATCACCCTGGCCATGCTCCCTGCCGTGGTACAGGTCATCATTATGCTGGTCAACGGCAACATCGGCACCGGCGTGGCGGTGGCGGGGGCCTTTGGCCTGGTGCGGTTCCGCTCCACCCCCGGTACGGCCCGGGAGATCGGCATGATCTTCCTGGCCATGGTCGCCGGGCTGACCACCGGCATGGGCTATGTGATCCTGGCCGCGCTGGTCTTTGCGGTGCTGGCCGCCTTTGTGCTGGCGCTCTCCCGTCTGCGCTTCGGCTGCGGAGACGAGAATGAACGGGAGCTGAAGATCACCATCCCGGAAAATCTGGACTACGAGGGCCTGTTCGACGACCTGTTTCAGCGGTATGCCCGCTCCGCCCGTCTGGAGAAGGTCAGGACCAGCAATATGGGGACCCTGTACGAACTGGACTACCGGGTGGTACTGAAGGACGGCGGGGTGCCCAAAGAGTTCCTGGACGAGCTGCGCTGCCGGAACGGGAATCTGAATATCGTCTGCGGCCGGGTGGCCTCCCGGGAGGCGCTGTAACTATGCGGGAGGTATCGGAAAACGGTTGCAGTTTTCCGATGCCTGCCCTATAATGGCCTTTTGTAAAGGAGGGATCGCCGTGCGTCTTTTGATCGCGGAGGATGAGCTGGATCTGGCGGAGGTGCTGACCGCTTTTTTGGAGAAGAACCAATACACCGTGGACGCGGTTCACGACGGCGCCGCCGCCCTGGACTATGCTGTGGCCGGGGCGTATGACGCCGTCATTCTGGACATTATGATGCCCAAGCTGGATGGCCTTGAGGTGCTGACGCGGCTGCGGGACGCCGGAGTGTCCACCCCCGTCATGCTGCTGACGGCCAGAGGGGAGAAGGATGACCGGGTGGCGGGCTTCAACGCCGGCGCGGACGACTATCTGCCCAAACCCTTTGCGCCGGATGAGCTGTTGGCCCGGGTGCGGGCCATGCTGCGGCGGACGGGGGATTATAAACCCACCGTCCTGCGCTTTGGCGGCCTGGAGCTGGACTGCGGGAGCAGCACCCTCCGATGCGGGGAGCGGGCCGAGCGGCTCAGCGGCCGGGAGTTCCAGGTCATGGAGCTGTTCATGCGCTCTCCCCGGGTGATCCTCTCAGCGGAACGGATCATGGAGCGGGTATGGGGCTGGGACACGGAGGCGGAGATCAATGTGGTCTGGGTCCACATCTCCAATCTGCGGAAAAAGCTGGCCGCCATCGGCTCCGCCGTCAGCATCCGCGCCAGCCGCGGCCTGGGATATTCCCTGGAGGACGCGGGATGATCAACCGACTGCGCCGGCAATTTATCATGATCGCCATGCTCTCCGTCACGTTGGTGGTGCTCCTGACGGCGGTATCCATCAATGTATTCAACTACCTGTCCACGGACAAGTCCCTCAGCGGTACCCTGCAAATGATCGAGGAAAATCAGGGGATGATCCCCCAATTCCCCGGCGGCAAACCGGGAAAGCCGCCCAGGGGTCAGTTCACCCCGGAGACGCCCTATTCCACCCGGTATTTTGTCCTGTATTACAGCGCGGACGGCACACTGGACAGGGCGGATATGAGGCACATTGCCGCCGTCACGGAGGAGGACGCGGACCGCTTTTTGTCCGTGGCCCTGAGCCGCGGAGAGGGCATGGGCTATACAGGGGACTACAAATATTATGTGACCCGGGCCGGGGAGAACCGGTATCTGGCGATTTTCCTGGACTGTCAGAAGGAGCTGCACTCCATTCGGACCTTCGCGCTGATCTCCCTCCTGGTGGCGGCCATCTGCGTGGCCCTGGTCTATATCTTGATCTGGCTGTTTTCCAAAAAAGCCATCGAACCCACCGTGAAAAGCGTGGAGAAGCAAAAAAGGTTTATCACGGATGCCAGCCATGAACTGAAAACGCCGCTGACGGTCATCGCCACCAGCCTGAAGGTGCTGGAGATGGAGGTGGGCCGGCAGAAGTGGATCGATAAGGCCCAGGCCCAGACAGAGCACATGACGCGGCTGGTAAACGACCTGGTGACCCTGGCCCGGCTGGATGAGGAAAAACCGCCGCTGCGGTTCGTTCGGTTTGACATCAGCGGTGTGGTGGCAGAGACTGCCGAGTCCTTCCGGGACTTTGCCGACGCCAAGGGGCATCCATTGGAGATAGACGTTGCCCCCGGTCTGTCCTGCCGCGGGGATGAATACGCCATACGGCAACTGGTGTCCGTCTTGCTGGACAATGCGGTCAAGTACGCGGACAACGGCGGCAGCATCCGCTTCCGTTTGGAGGCGGCCCCAAAGGGCGCCGTGCTCAGGGTTTCCAATCCCTGCGCCGGGCTTGACACAACAGAATTGGACAAACTCTTTGACCGCTTTTACCGGCCGGACCGCTCCCGCTCCAAGCAGACGGGCGGCTTTGGTGTTGGACTGTCCATTGCCCAGAGCATTGTGGAGGCACATCATGGCTCCATCCGGGCGGAGTGCCCGGAGGATGGCATCATTCAATTTGTGGTGGCGCTGCGCGGGTAATCGGAAAAAGGGACGACAGGTATGAGAGGGCGGGCATCGCCATCGGCAAGCATATATTTTAAAGATGAACACCGACTTAATCTTTAGTTCAGCTTCTGTTTATCACGCCGGGTTATGATATGGGTGCATCAACAGATCAGTGATTGAAAGGGGGTTATCGTTCATGGAGCAAATGTTGAAAGACCACGCCCAATCCTTTGATTTGACCTATGTTTTTTCCTCGGAGCAACAACAAGAAGTCAAAAAACTTTATCAAAAATACGTCTCGCAAACTGACATCTCTCCATCTCCTACTGAAAAAGAGAAACTGACACATTTGCGTACCCTGGATCGCAGCGTGACCCGCTTCGGACTGCTTGCCGCACTGATCACAGTCTTGATTGGAACAGGGGTTCACGCCGCTGGGATCGCGATTGCGCAGCATGAAATTTTCTTTATGCAGGGTGCGGCACTAGCTGCTGCTGGGCTGGTTATGCTCCTGTTTTCCTATCCGGCGTACACCCACGCTGTAAAATGGAAACGGGAGAGGGTCATGCCGGAAATCATAAGGCTTTGCACAGAGCTGCTAAAGCAAGCCATCAGCTTAATTTGCTCAATACAGGTAATTTCCACTTTCTGGAACCAAAATTTCGAAAAATTTCACCATTTTCATGTTTCGCAAACGATCCGTTAGCAAATCAAAAACAAGCCTCTGGTACAATGACGCCGTGCTGATCGACAGGGAATGACCGCAAAGGGGGTGTCCTGATGAGGCGTGTATTTGTAATTGTAGCCAGCGCCGCGGCCGGCATCGCCATGGTATCGGCGATCCTGGCCGCCATTTTCTCCAGCCGGGAGCGCTATTGCAACAAACCTGTACTGTAGAACAAGATCAGCCGTGGCGCGAGCCGCGGCTGATCTTGTTTTATTGCTGGAATGCCTGCTCCCCTGGGTTATTATTGGCCGCATAGCACCCATCGGAGCCCCACCCCGGCAACGGCGTGGGGGCTTCGCCTCGTTGGCTCACCCTTCCTGCCGGTTCCGGCAGATTTGATATGGGCCATGGCGGGGGGATTCTTCACGCTTGATTTACATAATAATTATACTCCATATCTTGAGATAAGTCAACAACAATTCGTTATTTTCTTAACAATATTATGATATGCTTATACCCCGCCCTGCACCATCCCTTTAGGCCGCCGTATCTTTTGCCATCTTCCTGACCCGCTCCCCCAGGCCCTTCTCGTAGACGACGACCCTGTTCCCGACCTTGAAGGCCGGGAAATCCGCCCTGCGGGCCCAATTGTATGCCAGGCGCATACTGATGCCTAGGCGTTTTGCCGCTTCCGCTACGCTGATTCCAAGTTTTTGATTCCTTTTCCAATCATTCCTTTCCGCCGCGCACCATGGCACGGCCTGTTCATAGTTTTTGATAAGCAGTCGTCCGCATAAAGAGGTTGTAGAATAGGGCATCAATCGGGTATAACGTAAGTGAAAACGAGGTGGGCATAACGGCCGAGATGAACCGAAAATTCAAAGACAGCGTTTTCACGTACCTGTTCAGCGACCCCAAGTACATGAGGGAGCTGTACCTGTACCTCCACACGGAGGATCACTATGATATGAACCTGCGGATGAAGCCGCTGTAAATCGTCCCGCAGACGGTCAAATCCCTGGTTCCAGCCCCGCTGTATGAGCATCAGTTCTTCCCCGTAGAGGTCCTGGACTGTGAGAAAGCTCTTGTGCGCCAGGGGATGGCGCAGGGACATGGCACAGCAAATATGGGGCTGGAACAGCTCATAGGCGGCGCAGCCCCGGAGGGACAAGCCATCAGCAGGGGCGGAAGGACTGCCATCGGGCAGTCCGGCGCGGCATTCCACCGCTGCGCTCAGTCCCGAATGAAGTTGGTGAAGGTGACGGCCTCCCGCTCCGGCAAGGGCACGCCCGCCGCCAGACCGGCTTCCTTACACTTAAGGAAGAAGGCCATATTCTTGCCCAGGATGCGCATGGTCTGCATTCCCTCCAGATCCTGACGCACTTGATCCGGCTCGGCCCCGTGAACCATGTTCCAATACCGGGAGGAGATGATGGGCATCTGCATGAGCCCGAAGTATTTGTTCATCTGATCCCAGGTGGCGGTGGTTCCCGCCCGCCGTGCGGACATCACCGCCGCCGCGGGCTTGAGCAGGAAGCGCTCTCCGCCGCCGCACAGATCGGCGTAAAACGCCCGATCCATAAAAGAGGCCATACCGCCGGAGGCCCCGCCCCAGTGGACAGGGGTGCCGAACACGAAGCCGTCGTAGTCCCCGGCGATGTCCAGGAACTGGTTCACAGCGTCGTTAAACACGCACTTGTGTTTGCTGACGCAGGTCTTGCAGGCGATGCAGCCGGACAGGGGCTTAACGCCGATCCAGAACGTCCCGGTTTCGATCCCCTCCGCCTCCAGGGCCTTGCCCACCTCGGAGAGGGCTGTGAAGGTGCAGCCCTCCTTGTGGGGGCTTCCGTTGACCAGCAATACTTTCATCGGTTTCACTCACTTTCGGACAGCTCCCAGTGGGTGATCTTCCCCTCCCGGATCAGGTCGGCCATCACCCCGGCCACCTCATCCACCGGCACATTAGGGTCGCCCCGGTGCTGGTAATAGAGGTCGATGTGGTCGGCGCCCAGCCGCCGCAGGGAGCCCTCCACGCTGGCCCGGATGGCCTCTGGCCGGGAGTCAGGGATGAGGGGTTTGTTCACGGCGGAGCTGCTCATATCGAAGCGGATGCCGAATTTGGTGGCAATGATTACCTTATCCCGGAAGGGCTTCAGCGCCTGACCCAGCAGCTCCTCGTTGTGGTGGGGGTCGTCCGGGGTGCCGTACACCTCGGCGGTGTCGAAAAAGGTACAGCCCATCTCCACCGCCTGGGCCAGCAGATCGGCCATCTCCCGCCTGTCCGACGGCGCGCCATAGGCGTGGCTCATGCCCATGCACCCCAGGCCCACAGCGGACACGGTCAGGTCTTTGCCCAAAACGCAGTATTTCATGGTCATCCCTCCTGTCTCAAATAGCGCAGCCAGAGGCCGTCTCCCTCCAGCCGCTTCACGTTCTTTAGCTTGAATGCCGCCGGAGCCGCGACTGGGAGGATGCCGCCACGCCGGAACAAAGAGGCGCCGTCCCCGCCGTCCACCATCGGTGCCACCAGGATGCTCAGCTCGTCGATGAGCCCGGACTGCAAAAGCGAGGCGCTCATCACCGCGCCCCCGGCCAGCAGCAGACAGTCAATGTGGAAGCGCTCCTTCAGCTTGCGCAGAGCCAGGGCGCAGTCCAGCTCCTGTTCCCCGGCGAAAATGTAGGAGATGTCGAAGCCGTGCAGGGCTCCAGCGCCGGGGCGCGGCCCTCAGCGTATCCCTCCTCCATAGTGGTGGCGCCGTATCGGGTGGCCTGGCATTGGAAGGTGGGGCACAGCCGCCCGTATTCCGCCGCCACAGGTCTTGTCTCTGGGGCGGACATAAAGGGACCGTCGATTTTCCCGTCCAGGGAGGTGAGCATATGGCAGATTGCATAAGGCCTGTCTGTAGTTTTATCCCTCCGCGGCCCAGTGGTGGTCAGCAAAAATACTCTCTTCATTTGTCCCCTCTACTTTCAAGCACCCAAGCTGTTGACCCACTCGGCCACATCGGCCTCGGCGGCCCTGGATGTGAACCGCATCCCGGTCTGCCAATCGCCCGTTCCAGCCATCTCCGCCAGCAGCTCGCCGCTCTTGCCCAGGCCGGAGCTGGAGGAGGTGCAGAAGGGGCGGATGGTCTTGCCCGTCCAGTCCAGCCCCTCCACAAAGGAGAACACCGCC
>CAMNQF010000050.1 GCA_946548895.1 uncultured bacterium
CCTGCGGGTGGCTGTTACATTGAAACCCGGATTGCGATTTTGCAACATTGAGCCAAGCCGGGAAGCCTTTGTTTTCAAGGCCTCCCGGTTTTTTCTTACAGCCGCAACGGTTCCGGGGCTTTATTGCGTTCAACGCAGCGCACATCAAGTTCGCCGTACCGAACAGAAAAATTGCACACTTGATTACACACGAAAAGGAGAGAGCTCACGCCCTCTCCTTTTTCTTGATGCAGTCATGCAGCTCTTTGTCCGCCGGGAGGATATACGCCATGTCCCACCCGGACAGGCCGTACTCCACAAGCATCCGCCGCACCTTATCCAGCTCCTTCCGGGGCAGTCCCTTCCTCACCAGCTTTGCCTCGCACGGGAAGCCCATAACGATCAGGCGGTTGCTGATATCCGCCAGCCGAGTGTATACGCTGTTTTCCCAGGCGATATACACTCGATGCTGTCCAGGCGGCGGCTGAACGCGCAGCAGCAGTCGGAGAGCTGCTTGGCAACACCGTCGATCTGGTCCTCCGTGAAGATGTTGTTCTTCAACTGCATAGCAGGGGTGCTCTGGTGGCATCCGCGGGCATAGACGCGTCGTCCTTTCAGTTTGGCTTCTTCGATACCAAGTCACTTCATATCTCCAATTTACGCCGCCAAAAGTTTTTTACTACCCCCCATTTTGAGCTTGGACACATATTTGCAGGTTTTCTGGTTTTATTTTGACCCTCAAATAGTCTCTTGAATTCTCTTGAGAAACAACCGCATAGATGCTATAATCAAAACACTGGCAACGATAAATAGAGAGGTTTTTGCTATGAGTACCGATTATGTTGAAGTAAAATCTTTCGGTGAGGTCTATCCCAAGAAAGGAACAAACACTAGGACCCCTTATGAGCATCAGAAAAAAGCGATGGCGTGTTTGGATAAGATCAACTGTTCTCCGGCGTACAGCACCCTCGTTGTCCTCCCTACGGGCGGCGGCAAAACCTACACCGCTTCCATGTGGCTCTTGAAAAATGCGCTGGATAAAAAGAAGAAAATTCTGTGGATCGCCCACCGGCAGATGTTGCTTGACCAGGCGGCGGAGTCCTTTCAAAAGTTTGCCTATACCGAAGTAATACCGCATATTTCCTCTTTCCGCTTCCGTGTGATCTCCGGCGCATCCAGCCATGACCGCACCAGCGATATCCAGCCCAGTGACAATCTCTTGATCATCAGCAAGGATAGTATTGGTAGAAATCTGGACCGACTGGACAAGTGGTTGGCGGGAGAGCAGGAATTGTATCTGATTGTAGATGAGGCCCACCACTCCACGGCCAAAACCTATCGCAAGGTCATTGACTATGTTCGAGACAAGGTTCCATGTGTGAAGCTGATTGGTCTGACTGCGACGCCGTTTCGGACGGCAGAGGACGAGCAGGGACTGTTGGCAAAAATCTATTCGGATGATATTGCCTATCAAATCGGGCTGAAAGAGCTGATAAACCGGCAGATTCTCTCCAAGCCGATTTTTGAGGCATACTACACCGACGAGGAATACGGCGGCAGCCTTGGCCTGGATGCCTGGGAGAGCATTCAGCATTTGGACGTTCTGCCCGATGACATCGCGGAGCAGATCGCCGTGAGCGCGGCGCGTAACAAGCTGATTGTGGACACATATCTGGCAAAGCAGAAACAGTACGGTCAGACCATCGTGTTTGCCGTCAATGTTGTTCACGCCATTCAGCTTTCCGCTCTGTTCAACAAGGCAAAAATCAAAGCGGACTTCATCGTGTCCGATGTAAAAGACAGCATTACAGGTGTCACCATCAGTCGGGCCGAGAATGAACGAAAGCTGGAAACATACCGGGAGGGGCGTCTGCAAGTTCTCATCAATGTGAACATCCTCGCGGAGGGAGTGGACCTGCCTCAGACAAAGACCGTGTTCTTGGCCCGTCCCACTGTTTCCTCCATTCTGATGACGCAGATGGTGGGCCGCGCCCTGCGGGGGACTGCGGCTGGCGGAACTTCTGAGTCGTATATCGTCTCCTTCGTGGACAACTGGAATGAGCATATCGCTTGGGTCAACCCGGAGAGCCTGTTCAGCGGCAGCAACGAATTTGACGATATCCCCACTGAGCGGGCGAAGCATCATTTGCGGACGATTGCCATTTCTAAAATCGAGGAATTCGCATCTGTCTTGGATGATGCAGTAGATACTACAGCTTTGGAAAAGGTGCCCTTCATCCAGCGTATTCCGCTGGGAATGTACGCCTTTACCTACCTGGAGGAAAACGGTATGGATCTCTCCTACCAGGTGATGATTTATGACAGCACCGCCAAGGCTTACCAAAATCTGATGGACGCCCTGCCCGCGCTGTTTAGAAGCTACCATGTCACAGAGGAATACCCTACCAGCAGGACGCTGGACTTGATGGAGCAACAGTGCCGGGACACCTTCTTTTGTGGCGAGATGGTGCCGCCCTATGAGCCGCGGGATGTCATCAACATTCTGAAATACTATGCCCAGTATGAGACTACGCCGCAGTTCTATACCTTTGACGAAATCGACAGGAGCAAGCTGGATGTGTCGCAGATTGCCCAACATATCTGGGACGAGGACATGGGAGAGCGCAAACGGGCTGAGTATGTGAACTCCATCTGGGATGCCGGTGACGATAATATGCTTCGGCTGTTCTTTGGCCGTAAGCTGTATTTCCTGCGGCAGCTTGACATTGAGTGCATGAAGATTTCTCACCCCGGCATCTATGAGGACGAACAAAATGTGAAGTATGGGACCCGGCAGTTGGAGGACTTGCCGCTTTATGAGATTGGACAGGTCAACCCGGAGAAAGAAAAAGAACTGCGTGACGGTGCGTTTGAAAAGTCCCGTGGTAAGGACGGTTTATATCACTGCGCCTGCTGCGGCACAACGGATTCCTCTCGCATTTTCTTCCAGGTAGATCACATTGTCCCGATGAATAAAGGCGGAAAGAGCATCCCAGAGAATTTACAGATTTTGTGCCGGAAGTGCAACGGCGACAAGGGTGATAAATGATGGAGGAGCTTTGTTACAGCGCCCTCGACCTTGCGGCAATTATCAGCGGCATGGGTCTGGGCTGTCGGGCCAAGGCGGACTTCCTGGAGCGGGTTTGGGAAGGGGAACGACCATTTCTTCAAAAAATGTATCGGGAGAACAAGCGGCAGTTGATTTTGGACGTAAATTATTGGCTGACCTATCTGAGTGATAAACCCGCGATTGACGCTGAGTTCCCAATCATCCAGAAGGATTCTTTGGCATTGGGTAACGAACTCTCAACTGATGCTTATGTGGGAGATTGCTCCGGGCTTGACCTTTTTTTCAAAAGCGCTCGGCTGCGGATACTCTATGGCGGTGGCAGGGACTATGTGCGAATTAAGCGACGGACACTTATGGCACGGTATGGATACAAGAGATTGTCCCCGGCGCTGGTGGAGCACTATAACCACTGTACCTATTTCTACCATTTGCAACCGTATGTGCGAGATGGGATGGAATGTAAAATTGAGAATGTTGGAATGGATGAAATGCTTGTCTTTCGTATCATCTAACCCGCTGTAATGATTTGCGGACAGGATAGACGCAGACGCTGTAACGGTATTCCCACTATTCCGAAACCAATTATACTACCCCCTGCTGATAATCACTTGGAAAGCCCCGTGGTACCGGGTCTAGAGAGTCTCTAACCGTCCACGCCGTAGAACCGAACCATCGGTTAGGGAAGTAGAAAAAGTAACACCCGTTTTCCGGCCTCAAAAGGAAATCATACAGCGGCCTCAAATTCTGGTCGTAAATCCCTTGCGGTATCAGGTTTTCCAGGCCTTACTTTTTCTACCAGCGTTCGCCTTGACCGGGCATCCGAAATCCGATAGAATTATCTACAGAAGAATGAGAGAACGCAAGGTTCTCGTTACGGCGATACATGATTTTCTAGCAAGGGAGGAACAGCCTATCCGCAGAGCCTAAAAGAAGCGATCTGCAAAGTACACGAAAGGACGAAGAATGTGCCTTCGTTAATCTTGATACGGAGGACAATCTTTGAGCAAGCGAAAGAAACCTATCAACAACACCAACATTCCCCAGCACCAGATTGAGGCCATCGCCCGCTGTCTTATGCCGGATATCCTCGCTTTCTACGAGAGCGAGGAGGGTCAGCGGGAATTTGCTAAATGGAAGGAACAGCGGGAAGCGGAAAAGCGGGAGGCAAAAACGGAATAAGGATGAAAAGGGCGGGCGCACCGTGAAAACGGCTGCGCCCGCCCTTTTTTCATTTATGGGGTCTGCTTCTTCTTTCGGGGGCCTCTCGGTTTAGAGGTGGGCTTTCGCTCCACCCCGTTTCGGAAGTAGGTGCTTTCGTAGCGGTCAAAGAAAACCAATAATCCGAACCCATCTCCTATCGGAAAAAGGTTCGGATTATAGAGGTTTGGTGCGCGAGGCGGGAGTCGAACCCGCACGCCCTTGCGAGCACTGGCACCTGAAGCCAGCGAGTCTACCAATTCCACCACTCGCGCATTTTCTATTCTGAGCCCTGCCGCTCAGGACGGGTTTAATATTACCACAGCAATCCACAGTTGTCAATACTTTTTTTCCGATTTTTTCGCAAGTATACCGCAGCCCAGGCACTCAAAACAGCGCCCCTTAACCGAGCTTTGAGGATGCCTCGTACATGGCATGGGGCAGGACGGTTCAGCTTTTATCGGAACGCCCGTATCCCTCAAACAGAGCCGAATCGCTCTCTGCGGCAAGGCAGAAACATCGTCAGTTTGCCAGAGTTGCGGGAAGGCGCCAATCCAATGTGCCATGTCGCACGGCGGACAGTTTGGGGCGGTCCGGCAACCGAATGGACCGGGCCGTGCGCCCCCTCCCGTTTGGGCGGCAACCGTCCCCGCCGCTTTGGTTGACGGGGAGGAACGGTCTGTCCCCTGTTACACATATAGCTATATGCGGGAAAAGCGGCAAACGATGCAAAGGGAAAAAACATTAAATCTCCCCATTGGAATCCGTCGTTATATACAATTTTTTCTGTGATATTCCGGCATTTTAAACGAAATTATATTAAATATACCAAAATGTGTGGTCACCTGCACAAAGAGCGACTTGGCGCACATCCTGGTATATTCATGAGCCCAGCGTCCATTTACAGTGCCGGGCGAAAAGCGGTATGATTTCTCTACAAAGCGCCGCCGCCTGCGGCGCGGAGAAACGAAGCAGAGGAGTGGTGCGATATGAAAAAAATCCCCCGCATCGCGGCGCTGGCCTTGGCCCTGACGCTGCTGCTGTCTCTGTGCGGCTGCGGCGCGGCGGACGGCAAGACCCACCTTAAGTTCCAGATCTGGGACATCAATCAGCGCTCCGGCATGGAGGCCGTTTGCGCCGCCTACACGGCCCAGCACCCAGATGTGGAGATTGAGGTCCAAGTCACCAGCTGGAGCGAGTATTGGACCAAGCTGGAGGCCGCCGGCGAGAGCAACACCATGCCGGACATCTTCTGGATGCACACCGACCAGATTTTGTACTACGCGGACTTCGGCATCCTGGCCGACCTGACCGACCTGTACGACGGCGTGGAGCCGGACTACTACGCCAACCACTATTCGGACATCTCCATCGGCAACGCCAGCGGCACCGACGGACGCATCTACGGCGTGCCCAAGGACAAAGACAACGTGGTGCTGGTGTACAACAAAGAGATGTTTGACGCCGCCGGGGTGTCCTACCCCGATGAAAACTGGACTTGGGACGACATGGCCGACGCCTCCCAGAAGATCTACGACGCCACCGGCAAGTACGGCTATATGGCCTACAACGACGAACAGCTGGGCTACTGGAATTTCGTCTACCAGAACGGCGGCTACATCCTGGACCCGGAAACCAACATCCACGCCGGCTATACCCAGCCCGCCACCGCCGACGCCATCAAATACTACGTGGGTCTCCAGAAAAACAGCTGGTGCCCCGATCAGGCCTTCTTCGCCGAGACCTCCCCCGGCACCGCCTTCTTCTCCGGCATGGGCTCCATGTTCTTCGAGGGTTCCTGGAACCTGCTGGACGCCATGCGGCGCTACCCCGACCTGGTCGGCAAGTGGGACATTGCCCCCCTGCCCAAATGCCCCAATCCCGCCGCGGGCGACGGAGCCGCCACCATCTCCAACGGCCTGTGCTACGCCACCGCCGCAAAGGGCAAAAACCTGGAGGTTGTCAAGGACGTGCTGCGCTTCTTCGGCAGCGAGGAGGGCCAGCGCATCCAGGGCGAGTCCGGCGCGGCCATCCCCGCCTATCTGGGCCTGGAGGACTCCTGGACCACCCAGTTCAAGAACTTCGCCTATATGCTGGACGTGCAGGTCTGCTACGACCAGTTCGACACCTGCGTGCAGTATATCAACAACGCCACCCGGCGCAAGTGGAAGTCCACCGTGTCCGATGAGATGGTGCGGATATACAACGGCTCCGATATCGACCAGAGCCTGGTCAAAATGCAGCAGATCGCGGACAGTTACGTCACATCCGACTGAGCGGGAAAGGAGGCCATTTTATGAAAAAGAACAAACTGTCTCCCGCCGCCCGGCGGGAACAGAACTGGGCCTATCTCATGGTGGCGCCCACCATCATCGGGCTGGTGGTGCTCAACCTGTGGCCCTTTGTCCAGACGGTCTACACCAGCTTCTGTGAGCACCTGGGCTTCGGCCATTACCGTTTCACCGGCCTGGACAACTACATCCAAATGTTCCAGAACGCCGAGTTCTGGCGGGCCACCTGGAACACCATTCTCTTTTGTATCCTCACCGTTCCCGTGGGGCTGTTCCTGGCCCTGCTGGTGGCCATGCTGCTCAACGCCAAGATCAGGTTCAAGGGCGGCTTCCGCACCATCTTCTTCCTGCCCATGGTGTGCGCCCCCGCCGCCGTCACCATGGTTTGGCGCTTCATCTTCAACGGCGAATACGGCATTCTGAATCAGCTCTTCGGAACCAGGATCGGCTGGATCACCGACCCCAACTTTGTCATGATTTCCTGCGCCATCGTGGCCATTTGGAGCAACATCGGCTATGACGCCATCCTCCTGCTGGCGGGATTGCAGAATATCCCCAAAACCCTCTACGAGGCCAACAGCATCGACGGCGCGGGCCCCATCAAGCAGTTTTTTACCATCACCCTGCCCATGGTGTCCCCCACGCTGTTCGTCGTCATGATTATGCGCCTGATGTCCGCCGTCAAGGTCTACGACCTCATCTACATGATGGTGGAGGAAACCAACCCCGCCGTCACCAGCGTGCAGAGCCTGATGTACCTGTTCTACCGCTCCTCCTTCGTGGCCGGGGACCGGGGCTATGGCTCCGCCATCGTCATCTGGACCGTGCTTCTCATCGGCCTGATTACGGTCATTCAGTTCGTGGGCCAGAAGAAGTGGGTCAACTACGACGTCTAAGGGAGGGCCAATCCGATGAAAAACAATTCGCTGCAAACCTCCAAAACTGTGAATACCGTCCTCACCTATGTGTTTCTCATCCTGGGCGCCGTCATCATGATCTTCCCCTTTGTGTGGATGATCCTCACCAGCTTCAAAACCGTCGCTGAGAGCAACGCGGTGGATCCTGTGGTGATCTTTCCCAGCGCGCTTCGGTGGGAGAACTTTACCGAGGCCGTCACCAGCCTGCCCTTTCTCAACCTGTACGCCAACACCGCGCTGATGATCTTCTTCCGCGTCGTCTGCGCCGTGCTGTTCAGCTCCATGGCGGGCTACGCCTTCGCCAAGCTGGAGTTCAAGGGCAAAAATCTGCTCTTCGGCATCGTACTGGTGCAGATGTCCCTGCCCAGCCAGATCTTCATCATCCCCCAGTACCAGATGGTGGCCAAAATGGGGCTGGCCAACACCATCTTCGCCCTGGTGTTCCCCGGCATCGTCAGCGCCTTCGGCGTGTTCTTCCTCCGCCAGACCTACATGGGCATTCCCAAGGAGATCGGCGAGGCCGCCTACCTGGACGGCTGCAACCAGTGGCAGACCTTCTATAAGGTCATGTTCCCTCTGACGGGCACCTCCGTGGCCGCGCTGACCATCTTCACCGCCGTGTTCGCCTACTCCGACCTGATGTGGCCCCTGGTGGTCAACTCCGATTTGAACATGATGACCCTCAGTTCGGGCCTGGCCACCCTGCGGGGCCAGTTCAGCACCAATTTCCCGGTGCTGATGGCCGGATCCCTGCTGGCCATGCTGCCCATGGTCGTCCTGTACCTCATCTTCCAGAAGCAGTTTATTGAGGGCATTGCCACCACCGGCGGAAAATGACAGGCCCTCTCCCCGTCCTCCCCTTTGGAACAGCCCCGGGCACAGCCGTCCCGGGGCTGTTCCCCGCATCAATGACTAATTTTCCCGCCGGAGGCAGGAGCGGATTTGTGGTATATTTTTTTATATTTCCTCTTGCCTCCCGGCGAAAAATCCCGTACAATCACACAGAAATACTTTACTAGGGGGTATCCCTATGATCGTACTCGATCAGGAAAACAAGGTTTTTACCCTGCACACCCGGAACACCACCTATCAGATGAAGGCGGACCGCAGCCGGGTGCTGCTCCACACCTACTATGGCCCCCGGATTGGCGGCGGCGACCTGTCCCGGCTCATCCAGTATGCCGACCGGGGCTTCTCTCCCAACCCCGGCGATGCGGGGGAGGACCGCGCCTATTCCCTGGACACCCTGCCCCAGGAGTACTCCACCTGCGGCGTGGGGGACTTCCGCCTGCCCTCCATTGAGTTTGAACGGCCGGACGGCAGCCGCCTGGCCGACCTGCGCTATACCGGCTGCCAGTTGAATCGGGGCAAGTACGCCCTGCCCGGCCTGCCCGCTTTCTGGGGCGGGGATGAGTGGGAAACGCTGGTGGTATTTCTGGAGGATGCCGCCGCCCAAATGTCAGTGGAGTTGTACTACGGGGTCGCGGAGGAACACGACCTCATCACCCGGGCCGTCCGGGTGGTGAACCGGGGGACGGAGGCCGTCAGGCTGTGCCGGTGCGCCTCCCTGTGCCTGGACTTCCAGCGGGGGGATATGGATTTCATCACCTTCAACGGCTGCCATGCCCAGGAGCGCAACCTGAACCGCGCCCCCCTGCGCCCCGGCGTCCAGAGCGTGGAGAGCGTCCGGGGCGCCTCCAGCCACCACCACAACCCCTTCGTCATCCTGTGCGAGCGCGGCGCCAACGAGGACTGCGGAACCTGTTTCGGCGCTATGCTGGTGTACAGCGGCAACTTCCTGGCGGCGGCGGAGCGCACCCAGCTGGAAAACAACCGCCTGCTGCTGGGCGTCAACCCATACCACTTCTGTTATACCCTGGCTCCGGGGCAGGACTTTACCGCCCCGGAGGCGGCGCTGGTGTGCTCTCCCCGCGGCTTTGGACAGATGAGCCGGCAGTTCCACCGCGCCATCCGGGAGCACCTCATCCACGACCCCTGCGCCGGCGGGCGCAGGCCGGTGCTCATCAACAACTGGGAGGCCACCGAGTTTCACTTCGACTCCTCCAAGCTGGTGAGCATCGCCAGCGCCGCCGCCCCCCTGGGCATTGAGCTGTTCGTCATGGACGACGGATGGTTTGGAAAGCGGGACGGCGACAGCAGCGGCCTGGGAGACTGGTTTGTCAACGAGACAAAGCTCCCCGGCGGACTGGCGGATCTGGCGCCCAAGATCCGGGCGCTGGGGATGTCCTTCGGCATCTGGATTGAGCCGGAGATGGTCAACGAGGACAGCGACCTATACCGCGCCCACCCGGACTGGGCCCTGCGGGCGCCCGGCCGCCCCTGCGCCCGGGGCCGGAGCCAGCTGGTGCTGGATTTTTCCCGGAGAGAGGTCCGGGACCACGTATACGGGGCCATCAAGCAGGTGCTGGGCAGCGCCGATATCTCCTATGTCAAGTGGGATATGAACCGCAGCCTCACCGACGTGTGGTCCGCCGCCCTGCCCGCGGACCGCCAGGGCGAGCTGTTCCACCGCTTTGTGCTGGGGGTTTACGACATCCTGGACCGAATGCGCCGGGACTTTCCCCACATTCTCATTGAGGGCTGCTGTGGCGGCGGCGGCCGGTTCGACGCCGGAATGCTCTATTACACGCCGCAGATCTGGTGCAGCGACAACACCGATGCCATTGACCGCCTGCGCATCCAGTATGGCACCTCCTTCTGCTATCCCGTCTCCTCCATGGGGGCCCACGTCTCCGCCGTGCCCAACCAGCAGACCGGCCGCTCCGTTCCCATAGAGACCCGGGGGGTGGTGGCCATGGCGGGCACCTTCGGCTACGAAATGGACCTAAACCAAACCACCGGCGGGGAAAAAGAAACCATCAAACGTCAGGTGGCCTTCTTCAAAACCCACTACGACCTCATCCAGCGGGGAGACTACTACCGGCTCTCCGACCCCTTCGCCGACCCCTACGCCGCCTGGGAGCAGGTGTCCTCCGACCGCCGGGAGGCCCTGGTATCCCTGGTGTACGGCCCCAACCACGCCTCCGCCCCCTTCCGCGCCCTGCGCCTGAAGGGGCTGGACCCGGACGCCCTTTACCGGGTAAACGGCGGGGAGCCGTGGCGCGGCGACGTGCTCATGGCGGCGGGCTGGCCCCTGCCCATGCCCACCGGCGATTACCAGTCCCTCCAGCTCTACCTGAACGCGGAATGACGGCGAAACGCAAGGGCCGGTCACACCTGTGACTGGCCCTTGTTTTGCAGGCGCCACTCCCGGGGAGAGACGCCGTACCGCTTTTTGAACGCGCGGGAGAAGTGGAGCTGGTTTGGGTACCCGCAGGCCGCCGAGATCTCCCCGATGGGAGCCTTGGTGCTCTTCATCTGCTCCGCCGCCTTGGACAGCCGCAGGCGGATCAGAAACTCCTGGGGCGGGCAGCCCATGCTCTCTTTGAACAGCTTGCTGAAATAGCTTCGGTTCAGCTTGCAGACATCCGCCACCTCCTCCACCGTCAGCTCCCGCTGAAAGTTGTGCTCCATAAAATTCACCGCCTCCTGGATGTAGAAATCCTGAAGCCGCGACCCCCACACCTCCCGCCGGGTGGCGGAGGACTGGATCAGCGCGTCCAGGAACAGGCACAGGTGGCCGATCAGGTTCAGAGTGGACGCCTTCGCGTGATTGGCGATATACAGCATGGTCTCCTCCACCGGCTGGGCCATGGCGGGCGTTTGGGCGCGGTAGATGGGCTGCGCGGCGTTGAGCCCGGCGGCGCTGAGGTACTGCGCCGCCCGCAGGCCGTCAAACTCCAGCCAGACGTACTTCCAAGGATCGTGCTGGCCGGCGCAGTAGGTGTTCACCAGCCCCGGACAGATCAGGAACCCCTGTCCCGGCTCCAGATGGTAACGCCGGGTTACGCCGTTCGAATCGTCGGCGTCCAGGTACCCCCGGCCGGAGATGACATAGTGAAACAGGAAGTGGTTGCGTACAAAGGGCCCAAAGGAGTGGAGGGGCGCGCACTGCTCCCAGCCGAATTGAAACAGCCGCAGGTCCAAAAAGTTCTCGTTGGGGAATACCGAAAAGGAAAAATCGTCCATGGACCGCGCCTCCTCTCCCATCAGCCGCACACGTACCGGATCAGGTCCTCAAAGCTGCCGTGGGGCCAGGCGTTCACGTCCTTCCCCTCCTTGTTAATGAGGCAGCTGGTGATGAGAAACACCCGGATTCCAAGCTCCGCCGCCGCCGTGTCCTCCGTCATGTCGTTGCCCACCATGAGGCACTCCTCCGGCCGCAGGTCCAGCTGGTCCAGAATGTCCTGGTAATAATTCACATTGGGCTTACAGAACCGGCTGTTCTCATACGTGGTGACAAGCTCAAAGTCGGAGGGCGCCAGCCCCGTCCAGCCCAGCCGGCTCTCGGTGCCCACGGCCGGGAAGATCGGGTTGGTGGCCAGCACCGCCCGCCGCCCCGACGCCTTGACGGCCCGAACTGCCCGGGCGGCCCAGGGGTCAAAGCCGCAGAACTCCCTGGCCCGCTGGAACTCGTTGGCGTAAAACGCCTCGAACAGGGGCTGGTCCGCCAGCGCCTCCGCCCCAAAAATCTGAGCAAATTCATCCCAAAAAGCGGCCTCGTTGCTCCGGCTTCCGTCGTTCCTCACCATGGCGGCGGTACCCGCCCAAATGGCCGCCACCAGCTGATCCGGGTCATACCCCCGGGGGGCCAGTTTCCGGCAGAGCAGCGCGAAATAACCATTGGTGAAGGCGTCCATGTCCATGGGCAGCAGGGTGCCGTCCAGGTCGAACAGTACGGTTTTGATTTCCATTGATGTTCTCTCCCAATACAGAATTGCTTCTAGTATACAAGAAAACCCGCCGTCAGGCAAGAAAAAAATACCGAACGCCGCATCGCGGCGTCCGATATCTCTCCGGCGGTTAGGCCCGGGCGGAGGCCGCCTGGGGCTCTCCGGCGCGGGTGACGGACATCTGTTCCAGGCAGTATGTGTATTCGCTGTGGGCAAAGGCGGTGAACAGGATGTCAATGATATTCAGCTGAGACATCCGGGCGGACACATCCCCGCCGCCGGCGGCCTCGTCGCCGTCGGCGGTGTAGAGCCGGTAATCGGACAGCTCCGCCACGGGAGACGCCTCCCGCCGGGTGATGGCGATGATGGGAGTGTTCCGTTCCCGCAGGGTTTTCATGCACTGGATCATCTCCGCCGTCTCCCCGGAGCAGGACACCACGATGGCCAAGTCGTCCATGCCGGCGTTCTTGGCCTGGAGCAGCTGGGCGTGCCAGTCCTCGTTGATGACGCAGGGCTTGTTCATCAGGAGCAGTTTCAGATTCAGGTCTTGGGCGGCGCACAGCGACGAGCCCAGCCCAAACAGCAGCACCGTCCGCGCTTCGTTCAGCAGACCCACGCAGGTATGGAGGGTATCCGTGTTGATGAAGCTCTTGGTGTCCTCCAGGGAGAGGATATTCTTGTTTGTCACCTTGTCCACGATGTCGTCCAGGCTGTCCGACCGGGTGATCTCCTGGCGCTCTGTCTCCCTGCCTAGGCTGCGCACCGCCATTTCGCAGGTGACAGCCTGCCGGAATTCTTTGTACCCCGCGTATCCGACCCGCTGACACATTCGGATTACGGTAGACGGGGACGAAAAGGTTTTTTCCGCCAGCTGGTGGATACTCAGGCCCATTGCCTCCCCCTGGTGGCTGAGCAAATAGTCGGAGACGGCCCGTTCCGTAGCGCTCATGGAATCCTGGCTCTCCCTCAGGCGAAACAGCGCGCTTTTCATGCTCTCTCCTCCCCCGACCCACGGCCCGTTCAACAGACAAGCGCCCTGCCGCCGTGCCTCTCCCCGCTTGAGCGGAACTGTACCGCCAGAAGGACCCTCACGCAGCTTGGGCGCTTATTCAAAAGTCAAAAGTTTCCTTTTCTTTACTCTCAGTATAAACGCAAAACGGTTTTGTGTCAAGTGAATTTTCCAAAAGTTTCTTGCTGTTTCGGTTTAACCTGCCCAAAAACACCCATTTACCACAAAATTAGCAGGGTATTTTTTCTTCGCTTTCAGCGTTTCAGCCAAATCGCGGGAGCCTCTCTCCCTCCCCGCGGTATTCCATCCCTCGACCATGAGTAATTATCGCGGTCCGTTCCGTCAACAGGTTTCGTTCCGTCACGCACGCAAAACGCCCTTGACAGGAGCCGCCCGCTGTGATATCCTCAAAACAGACCGGCGGTTTGTTTTGAGGAGGATGGCCTGTGGGACGCAACAAGTACCCGGAAGTGACCGTGCAGAAAATTCTGGACGCGGCGGAGCGCTCTTTTATTGAGAAAGGCTATGACCGAACCTCCCTCCAGGACATCATTACGGCGACGGGCCTGTCTAAGGGAGCTATTTACCACCACTTTACCTCCAAAGAGGATATTTTTTATTATGTCTGCGACCGCATTGGGCAGCGCAACGCCGAAGTGCTTTCCAAAGTGCGGGACGATCCCACGCTGAATGGCCTGGACAAGCTGCGGGCCATTTTCAAAGCGTCGCTCCAGCCGGAGCGTCAGGCCAAAATGTTCTGCATGATGCCCTATCTGATGGATAACGCCAAGTTTTTAGCCACGGAAATGCGCAGTATTTTTGAAGAGGTAGTGCCAGGATTTGTGGAGCCCATCATCCGCCAGGGGGTGGCCGACGGCTCGATCCACACAGACCACCCCAAAGAGCTGGCGGAGGCCATGATGATGCTGTCGGACGTCTGGATCAACCCCATTGTGCGGCCCACCTCCCCGGAGGATATCGCCGCCCGCTGCGCTGTGTACAACCAGCTGTTCGGCGGTTTTGGCGTTGACGGGCTGATCGACCAGGAGATCATCGACACGCTGGCGGACTATGCCCATATGGCCCGCCATCCGCCTTTGGGCGGCGAGGACTGCGTCTAAAGGGAAGCTGCCGCCCAGCGCGGCTTCTTTTTGGAGATATAAAAACCGACGGTCGGTTTATAAAAGGAGAATTGTCTATGATACAAGCGCAAGCACCCCTGTTCCGGCGGGATTTCACCCTGGTGGTCATCGGACAGGTCATATCCCTGTTTGGCAACGCCATCCTGCGGTTCGCCCTGCCGCTGTACCTCCTGCGGCAGACTGGCTCCTCTGCGCTGTTTGGCGCGGTGGGCGCGGCGGCGTTCGTCCCCGCCGTGCTGTGTTCCCCCGTCGGCGGCGTGGTGGCGGACCGGGTGAACAAGCGAAACATCATGGCGGCGCTGGACTTTTCCACAGCGGGATTGATTTTGATCTTCACCCTGCTGTTGGGGCAGGTCCCGCTGACGCCGCTGATGATCGCCTGCCTGATGCTGCTGTACGGCATCGCGGGTGCCTATCAGCCCGCGGTGCAGGCCAGCATTCCGCTGCTGGCCGGTGCGGAACAGCTGACCGCCGCCAACGCCGTCATCAATATGGTAAATACGCTGGCCGGGCTGCTGGGGCCGGTGGCAGGCGGGGTACTGTTTGCCGCCTTTGGCATCCGGCCCATTTTGTGGGTGAGCATGGGCTGCTTCCTCCTCTCCGCCGTCATGGAGCTGTTCATCCGCATCCCCCACCGCCGCCGGGCGGCAGAGGGGCGCATCATGGCCATTGTGGCGCGGGACCTGAGGGAGGGCTGGCGGTTCGTCCGCCGTGAAAAGCCGGTATTTCTGTCCGTCGTGCTGGTGCTGGCGCTGTTTAACCTGGTGCTGTCCGCGGCCCTGATTGTGGGTATCCCTGTGGCGGTGGTCCAGGCGCTGGGCATGAGCGATGTCCATCTGGGGATCACCCAGGGAGCCATGGGGCTGGGCGGGCTGTCCGGCGGCGTCCTGGCGGCCTGCCTGGGAGGGCGGCTGGAGCTCCGCCGGGGGAGCGCCGTCCTGCTGGCCGCCAGCATGACGGCCGCTGGAATGGCCGCGGCCCTGGCGCCAGGGGTGCCGGCCCGCGTTGGCTGGTGGGTGATGACGGCCATGAGCTTTGCCATTATGGTGCTGTCCACCCTGCTTGTCGTCGTCCTCAGCGCCGCCGTCCAGCGGCAGACTCCGCCGGAGCTGCTGGGCAAGGTGATGGCCTTCATCATGGCGGTGTCCAACTGCGCGTCGCCCCTGGGGCAGGCGGTCTATGGGGTGCTGTTTGAGGGTTGCCCCCCTTGGGCCGTCCTGCTGGGGGCGGCCGCGGCGGCAACTGCCACGGCCGTCTACTCCCGGCGGGTGTTCCGCCGGCTGGACGCCGCCGTTGCCCCCGCGCCCGGGACATGACGCCCACGAGAAAAGCCGCGCCCGTCCACAGGACAGGCGCGGCTTTTTGTACGTTTTTGGATGCTCAGGGCTTGCCCAGCAGGGCGAACATATTCTTCTTGTATGCCTCCACGCCGGGCTGGTTGAAGGGGTTGACCCCCAGCACATGGCCGCTGATGCCGCAGGACAGCTCAAAGAAGTAGAACAGCTCGCCCAAGGCGCGCACATCCATCTTGTCCATGCGGAGCACCACCGAGGGGGCCCCGCCGTCCTTGTGGGCGGCCAGAGTGCCCTGGAAGGCCATCTCACGGACAAAGCTCAGGGGCTTGCCCGCCAGATAGTTCAGGTTGTCGCCATTGTCATCACTGTAGGGAATGGCGATATCGCAGCCGGTATCGTCCACATAGATGACGGTCTCAAACAGGTGGCGTTCGCCGTCCTGAATATACTGGCCCAGGGAGTGGAGGTCGGTGGTGAACTGGGCGGAGGCGGGGAAGATGCCCTTGCCGTCCTTGCCCTCGGACTCGCCGAACAGCTGCTTGAGCCACTCGCCCACAAAGGAGTAAGAGGGCTCGTAGGAGCAGAACAGCTCGATCTTTTTGCCCTGGCGGTACAGCAGATTCCGGGCGGCCACATACTGCCACACCGGGTTGGACATATCCCGCTTGTCAAAAGCGTTCATGGCGTCCCGGGCGCCGGCCATGAGCTGGCCGATGTCCGTCCCGCCCGCGGCGATGGGCAGCAGGCCCACGGCGGACAGCACGGAGAACCGGCCGCCCACGTCGTCAGGCACCACAAAGGTCTCCCAACCGTTGGAGTCGGCCAGCGTCTTGAGGGCCCCCCTGGCCTTGTCGGTGGTGGCGTAGATGCGCTCGTTGGCCTTTTCGCCGTACTGCTTCACCAGCAGGTCCCGGAACACCCGGAAGGCTACGGCGGGCTCGGTGGTGCCGCCGGACTTGGAGATGACGTTGATGGACCAGCTGCGGCCGTCCAGCTTACGGATCACCTTCTCCAGCTCGTTGGGGCTGAGGGAACAGCCCACAAAGCAGATCTCAGGGCCGTTGGAGGGGAACACCTCCAGGGCGGCCCGGGCGCCCAGGTAGGACCCGCCGATGCCGATGACCACCAGCACCTGGGAGTCGGAGCGGATCTTCTGGGCGGCCTTCTGGATGCGGGCGAACTCCTCCTTGTCATAGTTCTCGGGCAGGCGCACCCAGCCCACAAAGTCGGAGCCGGGGGCAGTGGGGTCGTACAGCTTGGCGTGGGCGGCCTCCACCTCGGGAGCCATAGCGTTGATCTGGTCCTGGGAAACCACGCCCTCCAGTTTAGACAGGTCTAATTTCAGCATGGGAATCACTCCTCAATTCAAATTCTTCTGATATGTTACCCCTTTCGGAGGGGGAGAATGCCTCAAAAAGCCTACTCTGTGAAGAACATGGCCGCCCCGCCGTAAATGCCGGCGTTGTTGCCCAGCTGGGCCAGGGCAAACCGCACGTTGGCACAGGCGGGCAGGGCGTTTTCCTTGAAGGCGGCCTCCACCGGGCCCAGCAGGGCGCTGCCCGCGGCGGACACGCCGCCTCCCAGGAGGATCATCTCCGGGTTGACCACACAGCTGATCAGGGCGGCGGCGTAACCCAGGGCGCTGGCGGCCTCCTTGACCACCGCCTGGGCGTTCTCGTCCCCCGCGGCGGCGGCGTCGTACACATCCTTGGCGTTGACTTTTTCCATCTCTTTAAAGGGGGAGAACTGCCGCGCCGCCCGGATGATGCCGGTGGCGGAAGCGGTGACTTCCAAGCAGCCCATCCGCCCGCAGGCGCACTGCCACTCCGGGTGGAAGGGAACGGTCATATGCCCCACCTCGCCGCCGCCACCAGAGGAGCCGGCGATGATGCGGCCGTCACAGATAATGCCCCCGCCGATACCGGTGCCCACGGTGAGCAGCACCAGGTTGCGGCAGCCCATGCCGGCGCCCTGCCACGCCTCGCCCAGGGCGGCCAGGTTGGCGTCGTTGGCGGCGCGGACTGGCACGCCGGCCCGGCTGGACAGCTCCTGAGCCACGTACACATCCTTCCAACCCAGGTTGACGCAGTTGGACACCAGGGACTGCTCCACCACCGGGCCGGGCACCCCCACCCCAGCGCCCACGCAGAAGCAGCCGGGGAAAGTGTCCAGCACCTGGCGCATATGGTTGGCGATGTCGTCAAAGGTGGCGTCCACGTCCCGGAAGGTGGGGAATTCCCGCTTGTCCAGCAGGTCCCCCTCCCGGCTCACCAGTCCCAGTTTTACGGTGGTGCCGCCGATGTCCACGCCAAAGCATACCTCTTTCACGCTTCAGACCTCCTTTATATATGTCCGCCCGCCGGGGCGGGTACTGTCACTTGATGTGCCAGATATTGCGGGCGTACTCGTTCACCGCCCGGTCCGCGGAGAAGAAGCCGGCCTTGGCGATGTTCACCAGGGACATCTTGGTGAAGCGGGTCTGATCCGCGTAGATGGCGGACACGTCCCGCTGGGCCCGGACGTAGTCGTGGAAGTCGGCCAGACACATATAGGGGTCGGCGGGACCCTTGTGGTTGGTGTTGAGGGAGGCGACGATATCGTCAAAGTGCATCCCATTGATGCCGCCCATCAGCATATCCATGACCGCCTTCAGCTCGCCGTCGTTCCGCACGTAGTCCAGGGGATTGTAGCCCCGGTTCCACAGGTCGCTGACCTCTTCGGTCTTGAGGCCAAAGAGCACGATGTTGTCGTCCCCCACCTGCTCATGGATCTCCACGTTGGCGCCGTCCAAAGTGCCCAGGGTCACCGCGCCGTTAATCATGAGCTTCATGTTGCCGGTGCCGCTGGCCTCCTTGCCGGCGATGGAGATCTGTTCGGAAATCTCGGCGGCGGGGATGATGATCTCCGCCAAAGAGACGTTATAGTCCTCCATGAACACCACCTTCAGCTTATCCTGAACATCCGGGTCGTGGTTAATCATGCTGGACACGGCGATGATAAGCTGAATGATCTGCTTGGCCATGATATATCCGGCGGACGCCTTGGCGGCAAAGATGAATGTGCGGGGCTGGAAGGGCGCGCTGGGATTGGCCTTGATCTCCAGATACATATGGAGGATCTGGAGCACGTTGAGCAGCTGGCGCTTGTACTCGTGGAGGCGCTTGATCTGCACGTCGAACAGGGAATTGGGGTCCACAATGATGCCGTTGCGCTTGAGGATCAGGTCGGACAGGCGCTTTTTGTTGTCCAGCTTGATCTGCTGAAGCCGCTGGAGCACCTTGGCGTCGTCTTTGTACTTGAGCAGCTTTTCCAGCTGGGTGGAATCGGTGGTGAAGCCGTCCCCGATCAGCTCCTTCACCAGGGCTGTCAGCTCCGGATTGGCCTGGCACAGCCAGCGGCGGTAGGCGATGCCGTTGGTCACATTGCAGAAGTGGCTGGGCTCCATCTGGTAATAATCCCGGAAAATGCTGTCCTTCAGAATCTCGGTGTGGAGCTTGGACACGCCGTTCACCATGTGGCAGGCGGCCAGGCACAGGTTGGCCATACGGATCTCGTTCTTGCTGATGACGGCCATATATTCGATTTTGCCCATGTCATTGCCGTAGTACCCGTGGAGGTCCACCCGCAGGCGGCGGTCAATCTCCTGGACGATCTGGAACACACGGGGCAGCAGCTGTTGGAACAGATCCACATTCCACCGCTCCAGGGCTTCGCTCATGACGGTGTGGTTGGTATAGGACAAGGTGCGGCAGGTGATGTCCCACGCCTTATCCCAGCTGTAGCCATGCTCGTCCACCAGCAGGCGCATCAGTTCGGGGACGCACAGGGCCGGGTGGGTGTCGTTGATATGGATGGATACCTTGTCAGGAAGATTATCCAGGGTCTTATTGTTCCGCAGGTGCTTCTTCAGGATGGTCTGAACTGAGGCGGACACCAGCAGGTACTGCTGGCGCAGCCGCAGCCGCTTGCCCTCAATGTGGTCGTCGGCGGGATAGAGCACCTTGGAGATGACCTCGGCCATGGTATCTCCCTCCAGGGCCTTGGCGTAGTCGCCCCGGGAGAACGCGGACATATCAAAGCTGTTGGGGGACTTGGCCGACCACAGCACCAGGGGGTTGACCGCCTCGCTCTCGTAGCCGGAGATATACATATCGTTGGGCACCGCCATGACGGACTGGTAGTTCAGGTGCTTGACGCGGTAAATGCCGTCGTCTTCCCAGCCGTGAACGTTTCCGCCGAAGCGGACCTCCACCGCCTCGCTCTCATGGGGAATCAGCCACACGTCGCCCATACTCAGCCAGTCGTCGGGGAATTCCATCTGCCAGCCGTCCACGATCTTCTGCTTGAAGATACCAAACTCATAACGGATAGAGTAGCCCGTCATGGGGATATCCAGCGAAGAGGCCGAGTCCATGTAGCAGGAGGCCAGACGGCCCAGGCCGCCGTTGCCCAAACCGGCGTCCGGCTCCATCTCGTACAGGTCGTGGATGTCCACGCCGCACTTGGCCAGGGCCTTGGTAAACACGTCTTCCAGCCCCAGATTGTAAAGATTATTGCGCAAGGAGGTGCCTACCAAGAACTCCATAGACATATAGTACACCTGCTTGCCCTCATTCTTGCGGTAGAATTCGGCGCTCTTGCTGGCCAGCATACGGTTGACCACATAGCACAGGGCGCGGTAGACCTGCTGGGGCGAGGCGCTCTCCATAGGGCAGCCGTAGCGAACCAGCAGGGTCTCTTCCAACTGCGAGATGATTTGCTTTTGATCCATACGATATCCAGACTCCTTCTTGACCGGCGGAAAGCCGGAGAATTGATGGTAAAAAATCACAGCCCGCTCCCGCGGGCTGTGATCGCACGGGGCGCAGTGATACGCCCTTATATTATAACATAAAAGCCTGGACTTTTGCACTATAAATTTTCACTTTTTTCATTTCGAGTGAAAAAGATAAAATTACGGGCAAATCTGGTAAAAGCGTCGGATTAATCCACCAAAGAGTGATAAATATCCCAATATTCCTGCACCGCGTTCTTCCAGGAACTGTCATAGGTCATGACACTCTTCTGGAGCTGCGTCCAGTGCTCCTGGTCGTGGTACAGCCCCTCGGCACGGCGGACGGCGTCCAGCATATCGTGGGCGTTATAGCTCTTAAAGGTGAAGCCCCTGCCCTCGCCGGTCTCAATGTTATAGGCGGGGACGGTGTCGAACAGGCCGCCGGTCTCCCGGACAATGGGGATAGTGCCGTAGCGCATGGCAATGAGCTGTGTCAGGCCGCAGGGCTCCTGCTTGGAGGGCATAAGCACCATATCCGCGCCGGCGTAAGCCTGATGGGCCAACGTGTTGTCAAACACAATATTGGCGGACATCTTGCTGGGGAAGTTGGCGGCGTAGGCCCGGAACATATCCTCATACTGCCGCTCACCGGTGCCGATGACCACCAGCTGAAGGTCGTCCCACATCAGGTCGTCCATGACGGCCTGAATCAGGTCCACGCCTTTGTGGCCCACCAGGCGGGTAATCATGATGACGATAGGGGTGTTGTCCCGGACCGCCAGACCCAGGCGCTCCTGGAGGAAGCGCTTGTTCTCCGCCTTTTTCTCCAGGGTATCGGCGGCAAAGTTCGTATAGAGCAGGGAGTCGGTCTCCGGGTTAAACACCTCGGTATCAATGCCGTTGACCACACCGCTAAGTTTATAAGCGTGCTGGCGCAGCACATCGTGGAGGCCATGGGAGAAATAGGGGTCCTGGATCTCGTTGGCATAGGTACGGGACACAGTGCTCACCCGGTCGGAGGTGTGGATGGCGGCCTTCATCAGGTTGGCGCAGGCGTCGAAGTGCATGGTGGGCTTCCAGTCCTCGGGCAGGCCCAGCACCTCGTCCACAAACGCGTCGGGGAAGCGGCCCTGGTACTCCATGTTGTGGATGGTAAACAGGGTGCGGATGGGCTGATACCGCTCCAGGCCCATGTAAAACGCCCGGAGGAACACCGGCACCAGGGCGGTCTGCCAGTCGTTGGCGTGAATCACGTCAGGATACCAATCCAGATACTGAAGGGACTCCAAAATGGCTTTGGAGTAAAACGCGAAACGCTCACCGTCGTCATAGTGGCCGTAACAGCCGTCCCGGTAGAAGTAGTACTCGTTGTCGATGAAATAGTGCTGGAGCTTCTTCTTTTTGCTCACCGCGCGGAACAGGCCGCAGTACACATTCCGCCAGGCCAAGGGCACAGAGAAATTGGTAATATACTCAATTTCGAACTCGGGATTGTCCTTAATGGCCTTGTAATAGGGGATGAACACCGCCACCTCGGTATTGGGGCTCTCAGCCAGGGCCTTGGGCAGGGCGGCAGCCACGTCGCCCAGGCCGCCGGTTTTGATAAAGGGCGCGGCCTCGCTGGTCGCTAACAGGATTTTCATACGGTAACTCCCTTGCGAATGACAACGGGATTGGAATCCAAGCCCTTGAGCTGGGCCCCGGCGCTGATGGTGACCCACTTGTCCACGATGACGTTCTCCAGGCAGGCGCCTTCGCCCACCACGCTGCCCTGCATAATGACGCAGTTCTTCACTTTGGCGCCCTTGCCCACCTTGACGCCGCGGGACAGCACGCTGTGCTCTACGCTGCCCTCAATGAAGCAGCCGTCGGCAATAACGCAGCGCTCCACCTGGCACTCCAGGCCGTAGTAGGCGGGAACCTCATCGGTGACGCGGGTGTGGATGGGCCGGTCGCCCCGGAACAGCGCGGCGGACACATCGTCATCCAGAATGGCCAGGCTGCTCTGGAAGTATTCCTCCACATTGCGGATGCGCAGGACGGTGGTGTCCACCTCGTAGAGGTTGATGGACAGCCGGCCCCGGTTGAACTCGTGCTGAACGAAGTCCCGCAGGAAGTCGTAGATTCCCCGGGAGGTGTAGTCCCGGATGACGTTGATGAGGAACTCCCGGGAGATAATCATGTGGCCCATACTGGCGTAATCGCCGGCTTTGGCGGGGCAGTCCAAGGCGTAGGCCGTGACCCGGTGGCTGGGGTCCGCCCTCATGACGGAGGCAGAGTTAATTTGGGAATCCTCCGTCTCCTTGGTGGCCAGCATGGTGATGTCGCAGCCGCTGGCGATGTGGTCCTCCAGGGCGGCGCGGTAGTCGATGTTGCACAGCACGTAGGCGTCGGCCAGCAGGACGTAGGGGGTGGTGGAGATGGTCTCCAGGTAGTCCAGGGCGTTGCGCAGTTCGTCCAGCTTGCCGCGGCTCCCGCTGGTGTTCCCGTCCTGGGTGGCAAAGGGGGGCAGGAGCTGAAGGCCGCCGATTTTGCGGTTCAGGTCCCACTCCTGGCTGTTGCTCAGGTGGTCCATCAGGGAGTGGTAGTGCTGCTTTACCAGCACGCCCACATTGAGAATGCCGGAGTTGACCATATTGGACAGCGCGAAGTCCACCAGGCGGTAGCGCCCGCCGAAGGGGATGGCGGCCATGTTTCGGTCCTGGGTGAAGGAGTTCAGCGCGTCGGAGTACAGATCAGAGAAGATAATACCAGTCATTTTCATGGTGGCGCCCCCTTAAACAATTTCCTTGGGTTTGATGACGGAGCCTGCTGCGATGGTCCTGTCATGGCCCACCACGGCGATGCCCCAGTCGCTGTCCAGGTAATTTTCGGGGCGTTCGCCAATCTTGGCGCCCTCTTCCACCACGCACCGCTCGCCCACGATGCAGTAGCTCACGTTGGCGCCCTTGCGGATGGTGCTGCCGGGCATGACCACCGCGCCGGTGACGATGGCGCCCTCCTCAATCTCGCAGCCGGTATACAGCACGGAGTGCTCCACGCTGCCCCGGATGGTGCAGCCCTCGGCCACAAAGGAGTTGGTCACCTTGGCGCCGCTGCCCAGCCGGGTGGCGGGGGCGGAGTAGTTCCGGGCGTAGATGCGGAAGCTGGGATCCCGCATATTGATGGGGTCGCTGGGGTCCAGCAGGTCCATGTTGGCGTCCCACAGGCTGTCCAGGGTGCCCACGTCCTTCCAGTAGCCCTCGAAGGAATAGGCGTACATGGGCCGGTTGTCCTTCAGGAAGTTGGGAATGATGTTCTTGCCAAAGTCGTTTTCGGAGCTGGGGTCGGCCTCGTCGGCGATGAGGTACTCCCGCAGGACGGACCAAGTGAAGATGTAGATGCCCATGGAGGCCAGGTTGCTCTTGGGCTGCTTGGGCTTCTCCTCGAAGTCGGTGATGGCGCCGTTCTCATCGGTGCTCATGATGCCCATGCGGGTGGCTTCCTCCATGCTCACCGGCATGACGGCGATGGTGCACTCGGCCCCCTTCTCCTTGTGGAACTGGAGCATCTTGTTGTAGTCCATCTTATAGATGTGGTCGCCGCCCAGAACGGCCACATACTCGGGGTTGTAGCGGTCCACAAAGGCGATGTTCTGATAGATGGCGTTGGCGGTGCCCTTGTACCAGGACTCGGTCTTGGACTGGGTGTAGGGCGGCAGGACGTGGGCCCCGCCCCAATTGCGGTTCAGGTCCCAGGGCTGGCCGTTGCCGATGTAGTCGTTGAGCTCCAGGGGCTGGTACTGGGTGAGCACGCCCACGGTGTCAATGCCGGAGTTGATGCAGTTGGACAGCGGGAAATCAATGATGCGGTACTTGCCGCCGAAGGGCACCGCCGGCTTGGCGGTATCCTGGGTCAGCACGTACAGGCGGCTGCCCTGGCCGCCGGCCAGGAGCATGGCGATACATTCTTTTTTACGCTGGAACAAGTTGAACTCCCCCTCAAAATTAGTTGTCAGATCCGCTTTTCTTGGCGCGGGGTTTGCGAGTCCTGGGTTTTTCCTCCGCGGTGGCCTCCTTTTTGGCCCGGGGTTTCCGGGCTGGCTTGGGTTCCGCTGTCTCAGCCTTCACCTCCCCGGCAGGAGTTTCCGCCTTGGGCTTGCGGCCGCGCCTGGGCTTTGCGGCCTCCACGCTCTCCGCCGCCCGCTCCGCCTTGGCCTTCACGGCTTTGACCGCCTTGACCGCCTTCGCTTTGACGGTTTTGGGCGCCTCCTCGTCCTCGTCCGCCTCCTTGGCGCCACGAGCGGAAGCCTTGCGCTCATAGAACACGGTGGACATGGCGGGCAGAGTGAGCTCCACGGCGTATTTCAGCCCGTGCATCTCCTCCTTTTTGGCCTTGACGGGAACCAGCTCGGTACCGGCGCCGCCGTACTTGGCGTCGTCGCTGGACAGCACAGGGACGTATGTGCCCGCCTTGGGCACGCCGATCTTGTAGCCGTTGCGCTCCACGGGGCAGAAGTTGCACACCACGATGACCTCCTTGCCCTTGTCGTCAATGCGGCGGAAGGAGATCACGCTCTGCTGCCAGTCGTCGCAGGAAATCCACTGGAAGCCCTGCCAGTCAATGTCATTGTGCCACAGGGCCGGGTGGTCCAGATAGTAATGGTTCAGGTCCCGGACGTAGGATTGCAGCTGGCGGTGCTTATCGTAATCCAACAGCATCCAGTCCAGTTCCTTCTTCTCGTCCCACTCAATGAACTGGGCAAACTCCCCGCCCATGAACAGCAGCTTTTTGCCCGGATGGGTCATCATATAGCCGTAAAAAGCCCGCAGGCTCTGGAACTTTTCCCCATACTCTCCGGGCATCTTGTTCACCAGGGAGCACTTGCCGTGGACCACCTCGTCGTGGGACAGGGGGAGCACAAAGTTCTCCGAGAAGGCGTAGGTCAGGGAGAAGGTGAGGTTGTTGTGCTTGCCCTTGCGGAACAGAGGATCGGTAGACATATAATCGACCATGTCATGCATCCATCCCATATTCCACTTGAAGTTGAAGCCCAGCCCGCCGTCATACCCCGGCTTGGTCACCATGGGGAAGGCGGTGGACTCCTCGGCCACCATGACGGCGGCGGGGTCGAAGGTGAGGGCGGCGGCGTTCATGTCCCGCAGGAACTGGACGGCTTCCAGGTTGATGTTGCCGCCGTCTTTATTGGGCCGCCATTCGCCGCCCCGGCGGCCGTAATCCAGGTAGAGCATGGAGGCCACCGCGTCCACCCGGATGCCGTCGATGTGGAACTTGTCCAGCCAGTACACCACGTTGGAGATCAGGAAGGAGCGCACCTCATACCGGCCGTAATCGAAGATGCGGGTACCCCAGTCCGGATGTTCCCGGCGCAGGGGGTCGGTGGGCTCGTAGCAGCACTCGCCGTCAAACTCGAACAGGCCGCACTCGTCCCGGGGGAAGTGGGCGCCCACCCAGTCGATGATGACGCCGATGCCCGCCGCGTGGCACATATCCACAAATCTCATGAAGTCGTGGGGCGTGCCGTACCGGGAGGTGGGGGCGTAGTACCCGGTGACCTGATAGCCCCAGGAGGGGTCATAGGGGTATTCGCTGATGGGGAGCAGCTCCACATGGGTGTAGCCCATGTCCTTCAGGTAGGGGATCAGCTGGTTGGCGCACTCCACATAGGACAGGAAATTGCCGTCCGCGTGCCGCCGCCAGGAACCCATGTGCATCTCGTAGATGTTCACCGGGCTGCGCAGCACGTCCTTCTTCTCCCGGGCCCGCCGGTACGCCCCGTCGGTCCACTGGAATCCGTCCAGGTCGAACACCTTGCTGGCGTTGTCCGGCCGGGTGGCGGAGTGGGTGGCGTAGGGGTCCGCCCGGAACACAAAAGTGCCGTCCGGCCGCTCAATGTAGAATTTGTATTCATCATAGGTCTGCACGCCGGGAATGAACCGCTCCCAAATGGCGGGGGCGATGCGCTCCATCGCCGGGGACGCCTTGTCCCAGTCGTTAAACCGGCCCAGCACCCGCACGCTTTTGGCGTGAGGAGCCCAGACACGGAACACATAGCCCTCCTGCCCGTCCACAGCCTGCGGGTGGCAGCCCAGGAACTGATAGGCGTCTGTGCTGGTCCCGGCACTGAACCGGGCGATGGCTTCGCTGAGTTGGTCTACTTGTTTTGTCATAAGTGCCCTCCAAACCTCCACCCGGGGAGGGTGGAAAATTCTTCCCTGTGCCTTCATGCGCCGCAATGACGCATTGTTCATTACGATTATAACTCCGCAGTAGGCTAAAGTCAAGGTGCACAAAAAAGAAATGAAAATTCGAAAGCTTTATGTCGTATTATGAGAAAAGTCCACGAACTATTGGAAAAATCGGAAAAATACGCCGAAAAGGCGCGGGATTTTCCAGGAATAACTGTTTCATATGGCAAAAAATGCCCGAAACGCGAAAACGCGGCGGTGGAAAGGCCCGGGTGCCCGCAAATTCCATCCCAATTGGAATTTTGTCCGCCGGTCATTTTTGCCGCCATTCAGCCGCCGGAAAGGCAAAAAGGCAGCCGCGGGGGGGCCCCGACGGCGGCCGGCCGGGGGGGGGGGGAGATTTTGTGTATTGCGGGAGTGGAAGAAGGAGCGCCGGGACGCGGCCGGCCGGGTGGAGGATGAGAGGGGA
>CAMNQF010000051.1 GCA_946548895.1 uncultured bacterium
GGTGCCGTCGTCCGACACCATCAGCGCGCCGGGGAGGATCAGGGCGGGGCGGATGCCATACGTACCAGTAGAGCCACAATTTTGGTAGTCTCCATCTTTGTCAACACCACCGAAGCAATTATTAACACTACCTACTGGGGTGCGGAAACACCAAACTTCTGGTGTTCCATTGTAATTTGCAATTCGTTTCTGGTTAGCGGAAGAATCAACTCCAGACGCAAAATAGTCCAGTTTGCATCCATCAGACGCTAAAGCGGTACCAGCATCATGGATGGGTGACGCCAAACCCGTTTCCCCAGCGGCCAGCATAAAAATGTAGCAAAGTAAACCATTTACACCACTAGATACGCTGGTGCTCCTGTGTCCCGCTACATATGGAATTCTTACCTGTTTGATGTTGCTTTTTATATTATTCTCAAAAAGATCAAGAAATCCATTATTTAAACTGGCATGAACTGGAGACTTTACATAGTCATTGTAAATATAGTACGGTTTTATTTTGTCATAAATATCCTTCATCAGCAGCCAGGTCCCGTTGCAGCTGGCGTCGTACATACTCCCCGGCAGCCCCTGATGGACCACGATGAAGTCCCGGTATGTGCCGCCTACCTTCAGCTTAACGGTGCTGCCCACCGCCTTCGCGCTCAGTTTCACGCTTGCCATGGTCGATTCCCTCCCATCAGAATTCCAGGCGGGCCAGCTCCGCGTTCCATACGCCGGTGGCCACCAGCCCCGTCAGGCCGTCGAACGACACCGTGAACGGGTTGCCGCTGACGTCGGTGCGGTACATCATCTCCAGCAGGGTCAGGCGGGCGTCCACCTGGGCCGTGGCGGCCTCCACTCGGGCGCTGGCGGCGCTCACCTGCTCCATCCGCTCCCGAATGTCCGGGTGGGCCGTCAAATCCCTGTTGTGGAGCAGGACGGCCCGCTCCAGCGCCTCCCGCAGGTAGGCGGCGGTCACCACCCCGGCGGCGTCCACGCTCACCTCAAACCGCCCGTTGTTGGTGATCCCGATCATGCAGTACAGCTCCAGCAGGAACGCGGCGTCCTCCGCCGCCGGGATCGCCACGCCTTTCGCGTCCTGCATGATGAACAGCAGCCGTTCCGGCCCGTCCGGGTCCTTGTCCGGGTCCAGCTTGGCGAACACGCCCACCTGGTTCAGCTCGTATTCCTCCGCCAGCCCCGCGTTGGACACCTGCACCTGCACGGTCTTGCCCTCCGGGCCGTTTTCCTCACCCAGCAGGGACAGCTTTTGTTTCGGATTCACCAGCCCCGTCTGCTCCTCCAGCATCTCCGGGTCCACGGTGCCGGCGCCGCCGTAGGCGCTGGTGACCTTGACGTACCGGCCCGCCATCCATTCGTTGAGCATTTCCACGCCGTCGTTGGTGACAACCGCGTCTTTCCAATGTGCCATGTCGTCGTCTCTCCCTTCATATCATTCGCTTCCGCTCCCCATGGTCGGCCCGCCCCGGACGGCCACGGCCACCCGCTGGACCACGCCCAACACCCGGGCGCCGCAGACCGCGCCGCCCTGTCCGGCCGGAGGTCTCGCCCGCTGTGCGCCGCCTACGGCCACGGCCAGCCGCCCGCAGCTCCCCCGCAGGCCGCCGTAGGCCTGGGCCCAGGCCCTGCCTCCCGGCGGCTTCAGCGCCGGAACGGACACCGCCGTGCGGATTTCCCGGCGGGCCCCCAAGAACGCGCCGCCCGCCACGGCATGGGCTTTTTGCGGCATGAGGACATAGCGCACCTCATCTACCCGGTCCCGCAGGCTCTTGTAAAAATCAATTCGCTCCAGCAGTCTCCTTTGCCGCTCCCGGTCCCCGGAATCCCCCGTGATGTTGATCTTCAGCCGGAAGTGGTACGGCTTCCCGCCCTCGTACTTAAACCACGGCTCCACAGCGGTATCGGGATAGATAGCCCGGATGGCCCGCTTTACCGCCCCCGCTGTGCCCAGCCTTTTATGGACGTACCAACTTTCCTTCATTGTCCGGCGCTTTTCCTCCAGGCTGTATTCCGGGTCCCACCAGTCCACTTTGAAGTCATAGGCCAGGATATCCAGCAGCCCTTCGTCCAGCGTGTCAATCGCCGGATAGATCAGTATTTGTCCAATCTCAGCCGAACGAGCGGCCAGCGCTTCAGCGGAAACGGAACCCAGCGCCATGAGAGACAAATCCTCCCGCAGCGCCTTTGGATAAATAAACAGCAGGTTCTCCCTGGTCAGTCCCTTGTCACTCATCCTCATAGCCTCCGTTGGTGATCGCGACGCTTCCCAGCGCCGCCACCTGGGGCACCTGTCCGTCCTTACTTCCGCGCAGAACCGTGTCCAGCGGCTCGTTCAGCTCCACACGCTTGATTCCCGTCTGCATCAGCAGCCCAACCAGCCTAGACGGGTTGATGTCGCGGCCCAGCTTCGCGCACTGCCAGGCCGCGTACTCGTCCACCGCCGCCCGAACCGCAGTCTCAATTTCATCCGCGCTTTTTCCTCCGTCCGGCTGTATGTAATACGTGAACGTGATGTTATAGGATACTGTCTCCGGGTCCTCCACAGAAACAAAATCTGTCAGCGGCCGCACATCGTCGTCGCTGCACTTTTCCAGCACTTCCCTCTTGATTTCTTCCGAGGCCGGCGTTCCGTCCTTCATCAGCACGTAGAGCTTCACCACGCCTGGGGATGGCGACACCGCCGCCACATCCCCAATCTCCGTATTGTCTTTCTTCGCGAAGTAGACGTATCCGCCCCGCGCCCCAGCACTGCTATAGCCGTCCATGGACAGCCGCAGCAGTTCATAAAATTCCTCATCGGTGGCCGCGTCCGCGCCCCCGTCCGATTCGGTCAAGTTCTCGCAGGAGAGAAAATAGGCAAACGGGTCAATGATGGAATTGATCTGCCCTTTCACATACCCGTTTCCCTTCTTTCCCACCGTCTGGCATTGGGCCTTTATATCCGCGTATTCCTCTCCTATGTTTACATACACGTCCTCCAGCGTCTCCCATACAAGCGCCTTTCTCGCGTCCGTTACGCGGGTCCCCTTTGGTACAAGCACAGCGAACGTCTGCTTTTCAGAAATTGTGAAACGCATGGTGCAGATTGCGGCCTTGGCCTGCGGCCGCTCCCGCTGGTAGAACAGTTCTGCCAGCGCGTTCAGATTTTCCCCCACCGCCCTGCTTGGAACGTTCTGGTTTCCCGTGTAATTGGTCAGCACCCGTTCCATTACAAACGCCGCTGCCATCCACTGGATAAAGTTCCGCTCCGGGCTGGCTGGCCGCACAGTCGTACCCACAATTTCCTCATAAGCCTCCGTCAGCCATATGATAATATCCTCCGGGTCCGTTGGGATAAATCTGTATTCCGGCCCTCGGCTCACGTCGTCGCCCCCTTGTTTATTCTCCCGCCATGATTTCGATTTGCACGGTAAAGGCCAGCTTCCCCGGATTGGACGGGTCCGGCATCAGCGCCATATCCTTATATACCGCCCTCGGCTCCCATCTCTCAATTGCCTCCCGCACCGGGATCACCGCCATGTTCTTTGCCACGTTTGCCGGTTTGTCCAGGAAACTCATGTCCAGCCCGAATTCCCGGTACATTGGGACGCTTCCTTTTGGCGTCGCCAGAATGACGGCCACATTGCGCAGGATTTCTTTTACCCGGTCCTCTTCGTTCAGCCGGATATTCGCAAGGTCCGTGGCGGATACGGTGTATTCCATCTCGTCGTCGCAAAGTCCGCCCGGCTTTGCTTCCGCCCGCAGCGAAAGCTGTGCCCGTTCCCTTGCTCCTCCTCTCTTAATTTGGTATCGTGAAGGTCTGCCCCGGATAGATCAGGCTCGGATTTTCCCCAATCACGCCCCGGTTCGCTTCGTAGATTTTTTTGTAATCCGCGCCGCTTCCATAAAATTTTTTTGCGAGGGTCCAGAGGTTGTCCCCCTTCTTGACAGTGTAGGTCGTTTCGCCGGACCCGCCGCCGGTTCCATCTGCCGCCGGGGCCGTGGCCGGGGCTGGGGCCTTGGTGGTTCCGCTGGTGTTGCGGCCTTCGTCTTTTAGGTATTCCAGCAGATCCACCGACACCTCCACCGCGTACAGGTCCCCCAGCCTGTCCGTATGCTCCATCTTGGTCTCGTGCTTTTTGATGGTCCAGCGGTATTTCCCATATCCGTGCCCGCCGATCACCAGGCCCACCGCCTCGGCGTTCCGCTCATAGCCCCATATCTTGACCAGTTCCTCCATGGGGTCCACACCCAGCTCCGCCGTCAGCAGCATATCAAACGAAAAATAATCCGGGTCCAGCCCGGTAAACTCGGTCAGCGCATGGGTGGCGTGCCGCTCATGGGCGGTATACCGGGCCGCACCGCCCCACTTCATGTTTTTCGGCGTGCGGAACACCTCCCGGGATACAACAAACGGAATCCCGTTATCCGCGTCCCGCCCCAAATATCCAATTAGCGCCAAGGCTGAATCCCTCCCAGAATCACCCCGTCTCCATTGAACACGGGGAAATACAGCGCCAGCACCCGGTCGTTGACCTTTGGCATCCACGGCTTAATAATCAGCTTGTGCCGGTGGTCCGCATAGTCCGGGTCCCCGGCCCTGCTGCCCTTCCACTCGGTTTCATACTCCGACCATTGCGGCTCGTCGTATGGGTAGTAGTGGATCACATCCCGGTTGATCATAACCGGCATCCAATCTGATTCGATGTCCAGGGCGTCAAACCACACCTTCGCAATCCGCTTTTCGTTGTCTACGGCGGTCACTTTCCCTTCCCGCACGATATCCTCAATATTCATCAGTAGTTCAGCACCCTTCGCAGCCTGATTTGCGTGGTATAGCCTCCGCTTCCCACCGTATGAACAGCCCTTGTGACGATGTATTTTCCGTCCCATCCGCCCCAGCCCTTGAGCTGGACGGTGACCCCGGCCACCAGTCCCACATCCCCCGGCAGGGTGAATACGGCGGTTTTTGCCAGTTTATTGTGCAGGCGCAGGTGTTTCTTTGCCAGCGTCTCCGCTTCCCCGGCGCTCCCCACCTTGGCCGTGATCTCCAGGCATTGGTCCCCGGAAACACTTCCGTCCTCCGCCGTTCCCTCAATGCACTTCCCCGTGTTCGGGTCCATGTACCGCACCCGGCACTTTGCGTACTGCGCATCCGCCGACCCGGAGGACAGCTTGTACTTGACGTACCCGCCCTTCGCCCCCTTCTCAATGGTGAGGACGGGCGCTTTCGCCTCGTATTCCGCCTGGTCATACAGCACAATATTCCCGTCCGTGACTTTGATGGAAATTCCGGCGTCCTGACACAGCTTTTTGAGAAAGTCAATGTCGCTCTGCCTGGTCTGCTCCACCCTGTCATAGGACGGGTTCGTTCCTGATTCATAGATACATCCCATGCCGCCGCCCGCCGCGATTTCCGCCGCGATTCCCGACAGGGTGTAATTTTTCCACACCTTGGATTTTTTTGTCTGCCGCAGGCTCTTGGAAAAAGCGAGGCTTGCCCCGCTTATCGTGACCACAGACGGCGGGCCGGACGCGTCCACACTGTCCAGCTCAAACGTCCCTGTTTTCAGCTTCCCGGCCCTTTTCCAGTTTTCCGGCGCAATAACCGCGCTTATGGACAGCCTGCCCCCGGCGGCGGCTTCCACCGCCTCCTCCAGCCACTTTTCCATCCACACCCCGTCCCGGTCCTGCACTTCTATTTTCAAGTCGTCGGCCAGGTCGTCGGTATCATCCGTGTAAATGAGATTTCGAAAATAGGGCCCGATGTCGTTTGTGATATCCGTCCCATCGAACGCGACAAAAACCTCCGTCCGTCTCGCCAGTATCCGCTCTCCCATCCCACCCTCTCCTTTTCGCGCCCCATCTTCTCCGCGCCGGCGCGGAGCGAATTTCGTCCCGGCGGGCTATCGTTTCCACGGCGGGAGGTTTCCGCGCTGTGTTTCTGTGATTTCCGGCAGGCGCAGCGTGATCCCCGCCGGAAACAGGAACGTTTCGACGTGTTCCATGTTTGCGCTGATTAGCTGATCCGTATACGCGGTGCTTCCCAGCTTCTTGTGGGCGATCATGTCCCAGGTATCGCCCTGGACCGTTGTGTAAAATCCGCTCACACCATGGACCTCCTTCTCATGTCCGCGCCGGCGTCCTCCATGACCTCCATGACAATGGCTTTCAGCTCCCCCCGGCTGGCGTAGTCCTGCCATGCGTTCACCGTCTCCGGCAGCGCCCCGGATTCGATGTGGAAATGCAGTTCCATTTTGGACATTCCAGCCAACCCGTCCCCGGTCCTGGCAACCTCCAGAGGCGGGGGCGCGGGCCGCACGCTCTGGGCGGCGGCGTAGTGTCTGTATACGCCGTAGCTCTCCGCTACCTGCCGCGACACGCTGTTTGGCAGTACCTGCTCTCCGCCGCGCATACGCATCAGCTCCGGCCCTTCCTCCCCCACCCAGGCCCAGCCTGGCGGCGCGTTGTCCGTTCCGTTCGCGTGTCCCGGGATGCTGAAATAGGAGCCGTCCCAGTTGGAGGACGACACAACTGCGTTGGCCAGCGCCCGCTTTGCCGCCTGTGCGACGCTTCCATAGGCGCCTTGAACCTGCGGCAGCATATTTGCGGCGGCGGTTACATAGGCTTGGACGGTGTCACGGCCGTATTTTTCGGCTTCCTCCGACAGATCCAGCGCTTCGATTTCCTCTTCCATATCGCGGACAAGCTGGTCCATCTGTTCCGTCAGCCCCGCCGTCCATTCCGCCACATCCTGCGCGGCCCGGTCCTGGCTCTCGCTGATTTCCCCCAGCGTATTCGCAAGGTCGGTGAGCGCCTGGGTATTCCCGTCGTTGACCGCCTTGACCATATCCGCCGCCAGCCCCGCCGCCTCCGGCGTTCCGTTCCTGACGTACTTCATCAGCGCGCTGTAGTTCTCCTGGGTTACGCCCAGGTCCCCGGCGGACAGTTCCTTCAAGGCCGCGATATTCGCGGCGTACCCCTGCCAGTAAGCTAGCTGGGTGTCCAGCGCCTTTTGAGCGGCGGCTACGGTGGCTTCCGCGTCCGCCTTTGCCCCGTCGAACAGCCCAAACTGCCCGGAAAAGCTCTCCGACGCTTCCTCATAAGCCTTTGTGTAGGCGTCGGCCAGCTTGTTGACCTTCTCCATCGTGCCGTCTATCGCTTTCTGTACTTCCGCTTCCTCTCCTGTCACGGTCTCTTCTTCCTCTGTATAGAGACCAAGCGCTTTCATCAGCTCTTTCCAGGCCTTTTCCGCCAAGCTCATGTTCTTTTCTGCCTCGGCAACGGCCTCCGCGTCCTTCTCAATGGCCTGTTCATGGGCCGCGACATCGGACTGCGCGTTGTACAGTTCCTGGCTCAGGCTCTCCAAGGAACTTTGCAGGTCGTAATATTCCTGGGAGAGAAACGACGCGGCGTCCGCCATCGTCCCATACTCCCTGTTCTGTTCCTCCGCCTTTTCGCTGGCTTCCGCCCACAGCTCGTTCATCCGTTCAACGGCGGCGTTATATTTCTGGCCGGCCTCTTCCCGCTCATACTGCGCACGGGTCAGCCCGATTTCGTTTTCCGCCGCCTCCAGCATGACGCCGTTATACTGCTCCATCAGGGCGTTCAGGTACTCCTGATACGCCTGTGCCTTGGCGTTTTTCTTCCACTCTTCGGTGTTGGCCCGAAGCGCCTCGGTGGTCGTCTCCAGGGTATAGGCCGTCCGCCCATATTCGTCCGTGGTCTGGCTGATACAATCGGACAAGCTCGGCATAACTTGGAGGAGTAGCGCCAGGGTATTTTGATACCGTCTGTGTTCTTCGTCGGACAGCTGGGCCGCGTCTCCCATCTCTTCCAGCTTGTCTATGTAGGAATTTGCCACATCGGCCGCCGCCATAGTGGATTCCGCCGTGTCCTCATAGGCGGCTTCCGCGTCCTCCATGGCCGCGTTCAGTTCCCGTGCGGCCTCGGTCAGCTCCCGTACCGCCGGCCCGCCGTCCCGCGTGGCTTCCACAAAGCCCACTACCGCAGCGGTCACACCGGCAATTCCAGCCGCCGCGCCCAGCAGCACCCCCGCCGGACCTGTGAACAGCGCCGCCAGGTTAAGCGCCTGGAACACCTTCAAAGCGGCGTTCACGCCCACAATGGCGGTACCCATTGTCATAAAAACGCCCGCCCCGGCCATAATTCCTTTCGCCAGCACCGGGTTCTCCTTGATAACCTCATTCATTCCGTTCAGCAGCTCGGTTTTTAACTGCGTCAGCTCCCGCAGCTCCGGGTTGAACTGCTCCCCGATGGTGGTTTGCAGCGCTTCCATGGCGGAATTCATAATGGTTACGTCCCCGTTGAGGTTGTCCAGCTTCACCTTTGCCATCCGCTCCGCCGCGCCGGAGCAGTTGTTGATGGAGTCGTACAGGTTTTGGAAGTCCTCATCCGTGGCGTTCAGGATTGCCAGCAGCCCGTTATAGCCCCGCATTCCCGCGATAGCCATGGCGTTGTTGACCCGCTCGGCTTCAGTCATCTGGTCAAAATAGCCCCGCAGCCCCTTCACCGTCTCCATCAGGCCCTTCATGGACCCGTCGGAGTTGACGGCGGAGTAGTCCAGCTCTCCAAAGGCTTCCGCCGTCAGCGTCACGCCGCCCAGCAGTCCGTTGAAGATATTGCGCAGCGCGGTTCCGGCGCGGGACCCCTTGACGGCATTGTTTGCCATCAGGCCCACCATAACCGCCACGTCCTCAACGCTGTACCCCAGCGCGCCCGCAACGGAGGAAGAGTTTTTGAACGTCTCTCCCATGATGGAGATATTGGTGTTGGATTTTGCCGCCGCCTCTGCCAGCACATCCGCGAAATGGGCCGTGTCCGACGCTTTCATGCCAAAAGCGGACAGGTTGTCCGTCACAATGTCGGATACCTGCGCCAGATCCTCCCCGGCCGCCGCCGCCAGATTGACCACCCCGGCCATGCCGGACAGCATTTCCGATGCGTTCCAACCGGCCATCGCCATGTATCCCATGGCGTCCGCGCTCTCTCTGGCCGTAAACTTGGTTGCGGCCCCCAGTTCCTTTGCTTCCGCTGTCAGCGCGGACATTTCCCGGCCGGTGGCGCCTGCTATGGCCTCCACGTTGGACATACCCTGCCCGAATTCCTTCGATACGTCTACGCATTCCCTGTAGCCGTCGGCGATTGCCTTCACCCCTTCGGCAATCCCTGCGGCCGCAATGGCCCCGCCTACGGCCTCAATGGCCTGCACGCCCGCGCTGCCGAACGCGCCCGCCCCTTCCGCGGCTTTCTTCTGCTCCTCGGTCAGTTCCTTGATTCTCTCCGTCAGCTCGGCGTCCTTGGCGCTCAGGCTGTCGGTGGACACACCTGCGGCATCCAGCCGTTCCCTCGTGCTGTCCAGCCTTGCCCGCTGCTTTTCCAGTGCCGCTTCTGTGTTGGAAATGCGCTGCTGCAGTTTCAGCTTTTCCCGTTCCAGAGCCGTTGTGGAGCCGGTTGTTTCGGAAATCTGCCGGTTGATCAATTCGTACTGGCGGCGCAGGTTCTCCAGCTTCCCGGTCGTATTCTGCACCGCCGCCGCCTGCTTATCGTAGGCTTTCACATCCCGCTGAATGGCTTTGAGGGCTTTTATTTCAGTCCCCAGCTTGATAAATTCCTGCTGCGCCTTTGTGAATGTGGCGGAGAATCCGCCGTTCAGCACAGCATTTAAAACAAAATCGAACGAATACTGTTTTTGTGCCATGCTTCACACGCCTACTTCCCGTTTAATTCATTGTCTGCCTGTATCCATCCGTCGATCTGGCACAGCGGCAAATCCAGCCAGTCCAGCGGCGACCCTCCGCTGTCTCTGGACAGAAGGATGCACTGCTTCTGGAGCCACAGCCCGCCCGCCGTCACTCCGCACGCAGCAAAAAACCCCGCGCTTTCCTCGTGATGGCCTGGAAGTCCACCATGTCCAGCTCCATGACGGCCTGCGTGTCGATCACGCGCTTTCCCGACTCGTCCCGCTCGGTGCAGGCCCGCGCCGCCATGCCCGCCAGAAATTCCCCCGTGAACGCCGGGGATACCAGCGTGCGGCCCTTCATGAGCACTTCCTGCTCAATCTCCAGGTGATCCCGGCCTTTGAGGGCGGTCCAATCAAAGGTCAGGCTCCCAAACACGCGGTCCTTCCACTGGAACGGCTTTTTGAATGTGTGGGTGTAGCTCCCGGTTTCCGGCTCCCGCTTGGCCGCCTCCGCCTCCCGTTCCGCCTCCGCCGCGTCCTCCGCCACGCCGTTCATGTCCAGGTTCTTTTCCTCCGACATTGCAAAATTGCTCCTTTCGGTTTTGAATAAGCCGCCCCTCCCGGCTTGAACAGCACAGGAGAGGCGGCTTGTTTTGTTCCATAGCGTTTTACATCATGCCCAGCGCCTTGCGCACAAGGGCCGCGTTGTCCACGCCGTTGACCTCGTGGACCTGGTTGAACTGGTCGATGTCAATGACCTTTTGCCCGGCCTTGTACACCGTGTACTTGCACACGCTGTATGTGCCGGAGGCGTCGGCGGCGCTGGCCGTCTGGATGGTGCCCTGGTTGATCTCCGTGGGCCGGATGGACATCTCAAAGCGCATCTCTTCCAGCTCTTCCTTGCGGGTCACGCCGTCGAAATACTGGTCCGCCAGGTACAGGGCCACGTCGTGCCACTCGTTGGTGCCCAGCTGCACGATGGCGTCCGCCACGCTGGAGAAGTCAATGTTGATGGTCATGGGCTCGATCATGCTGGCCAGGGGGATCGTCACGTCGCCCATGAGCGCCGCGCCCGTCGCGGTGACCGTTTTGTACTTGATGGGCGGCATCTTCACCTTGGCGACGCCGATCAGCGCCCCGCCGTTCTCATACATCACATAGTCAATATGTCCATTGGGGTAAATCATTTTGCGTCCCTCCTTATGCCGCCAGCGCCGTCTCCATATAAGAGACGTCGTATTCCACGATGAAGTCGATTTCCTGGGCGGGGACAGGCGGCGCGTTGTAGATGTGCAGTTTGATAATGCCGTTCAGCAGGTCGGTCAGCGGATTTTCCGCCGCCAGCATCTCCACCCGCGCCCCGTAGAGGTAGCCGCTTCCGCACAGCCCGCCCAGCCAGATGTTGCAGGTCTGCAAAATGCTGTCCCGCAGGGCGGTGGTCATGGGCTTGTCCAGCTTGGACCAAAACGTGCGGATCAGGGTATTCCCGATGAAATCGAACATACGGGACACGGGGATAAACTGGTCCTTCACATCCGTATTGCCCGGATAGCAGGCGGTGTAGTTCCCCTTCGCCACCCAGCCGGAATCCAGAAAGTTGACCGCCGTAACCACGCCCCAGCTCCCCGCGATCAGGTTCACCTGGTCCCACGTCAGGTTGACTTCCGTGCCGTCCGCCAGCACGCAGGCGTCCATTTTGAGGTTCTTGTTGGACGGGGATTCATAGGGCACGCCCCGGTTTCCGGCGTCCACCGCCGCCATCAGCCCGCACAGCTGGGTGGACAGGTGGAAGCGGTAGTCTCCGAGCTGCACCATGGGCCAGCACAGGATTTGGTTCCCGTCCACGATATTGTTCTTGTTTTTGTAATCGGAGAGCTGGGAGTATTCGGTCACGCCCCCGGCGCTGCTGTCCGCGTCGATCACGGCTTTTCCTCCGAACAGGCCGTTGATTGCTCCGGCCTTGGTCGCCATCACAGCGGCCACGGTGGTAATGTGGGACCAGCCGGGGGCGCAGATGAGGTCGGGGACCACGCCTACCGCCGTCATGCAGGCATCCACCCGGGCCACGCCGTCCGCCACGTCGGCCACCGTCACAGCCTGGGGGTCCGCCGACCTGTACGCGGCATTCACCTTTGCGGCGTCGTAGGCGTCGCTGTCCTCCAGCAGCTCCACGATGCAGACGTATGTACCCGTATTGTCCCGCTCGTAGAACACGCTGTAGTCCTCGCCCTCCACAAGCGTCTGCTCCGCAGCCGCGCCGTCCGCCGCCTTGACCTTGATGGACCCGGCCATGGCGCCGACGGGCAGCGTGATTTTGTGGTCCTCCACGTCGTAGTCCGCCGCGGCCACATCCTTCTTCATGGTTTCCAGGTCCAGGATGTTGCAGAAGATCACCGGCTGCGCCCCGTAAAGCTGGAAGTGCGAGTACATAAACTCGCACAGGGTATAGCTCTTCCAGTCATAAGAAAAGCCCAGCTTTTCCACCGCCTCGTCCCAGCTCGTGGCCAGCACGGGCATATTGGGCTTGGCGGGCTTTGCCGCCGACTGCACCGGCGCGGTCCCCACCACAAAGGGGATTCCTACCTTTGCCACATTCGGCGTCGATACAGACGTCGCCGCTTCAAATACGTGAACTCCCAAGTTTGCCATACTTACTAACCTTCCTTTCCGGCCAGCTTCTGGTAGTTGGCATACAGCACGTTGCCAGGGGTCCTGACCTTAATGCGCGCCGAGGGCAGCGCGTCGCCGGGGACGATCAGCGTTTTCACCAGCGGCTGCGCCGCGACGGCCGCGGCCGCCTTGTTCAGCGCGTCCCTGCGCGTCCCCCGGTAGATGGTCCCGGTCTGAATCAGCCCCTTCAGATTGGGGCCGATGTAACAATAAAAGCCGGACGCGTTGCGTTCCGGCTTTTCCTGTTTGGCTTCCACGGTATTCTCCGTGGTTTCATTCGTTTTTCTTGCCATATTGCTTTCCTTCCTTTTCTCGTCAGTGTGCTGTCTTAGGGTCTGCCGGCGGGAGGCCCCGTATGACCCGTTCCGCGTCCAGACGCTTGACCGCGGGCAGTTTCCACGCCGTCACCATTTCCCCCAGGTAGTACGGCGCGGTCCCCCTCTCCCCGGTTTCCGGGTATATCATCTGGCTGATCCCTTCTTCCAGGTCCAGCGTGAACACGTCATTCAGGATAGGGAACGACAGCAGCGCCACCCGCATGGTCTCCATCAGGTTCAGGAGCGTCATTCCTCCTTCCTGCTCGTCCGGGTTGTAGACGCAGAACACGGACCGAATCACGCAGCCGCTTTTCATCTCCCGGCGGATTTGCTGCCCGGTCCCCTTGTTTACGTTCTCCAGCCCGTCCTGGCCCGTCACCACCTGGTGCAGGATGAGCGGCGCCTTTTTCTCAAACGACGGAAAATCCGGCAGGCGCGCAAGGAACACGGCGGCGGGGCGCGGGGCGGGGGCCTTCTCGTCTCTGCTCTGCCGCTTCACCGGCAGCGGCATATCGCCCGTTTCCCGCTCTGTAAACGCCTTCAGCGCGTACAGCAGCCCCACCTTTGTCTCGCTTTGCAGGTTCATGCCATTACCTCCAGCCGGTCAGGATTCGGTACACGGCCCGGTCCAGCTCCGTTTCAAACGTCTGGCAGGATTCCTCCGTCAGCCGCTGCGCCACCTCCTGTTTGCCCACCATCTGCGCCACAGAGCTTCCCATGATCTCCCGAATGGCGTCGCTCCCGTCGTGGGTCTCCCCGCCGGTCCGCTCAAAGATGCCGGTATGCCCGGATTTCATGCGCGCCACAAAGGCGTCCGCAAACTGTGTCACGCCGGTGTCCTTGAACTGGTGCCCGCTGGCCGCTGCGCCCTGGTATTGCATCGTCCACGCGCCGTGCACCATCACAGGCTTCCGTCCCGCCGCTATGTCCTGAGTTGGAACCGCCGGCGACGCCCCGCCGAAACGGTACAGCGGGATCTTCCGCCCGGAAAATGTGACGGTGGCCTGCACGCCGTTCTGGTAGCTGTAGCCGACCCGCACGTTCTTCTCTGAGCGGATACCGGCGTCCGAAATGTCGTACTTCTCCTGGATCGCCTTGTCGCTCTCGCTCCGCAGCCTGCCGACGGTCCGGCTCATGGCGGCTTTCATGGCTTTGTCCACGCCGTCCGGGATGCCTGCCAGCAGCGCTTTCGCCCGCTCGACGGCTTCCTGCCCGGCGGCTTCGCTGACCGTTACCGTCACGCCCCCGGTTATGCTGTTGGTTGACGCCGCGCTGTTCATCATTCGTCCACCTCTTCCAGCTTGATTCGGTACATCCCCATTTCCGTCGTCGATTCCGCCACGCGGTACTTATGGAAAAACGTGCCGCCCTTCTTCTCATTTATGGACAGCTGCGACCCCTGCTCCGGCTTTACAAAGCCCAGATCCTGTTCCGCGCAGTATAATGTGGTGGACCGCTTGTACAGCCCCTGCCCGAAATCGTGCTGCATCTGGACTACAGAGGACCGCTTGCCCTCTTTCAGCTTGATATCTATTACAGAAATATCCTTATACGTTACGCCGTCGTAGATCACGGTCCGCTCTGCCGCCTGCTCTTCCGGGTTTAAAAATACCGTTTCAACGTCCGCTTCCACACACTGTTTGAAGGTGGGCGGTAGCCGCTCCTGTTCCCCGCCCACGCCATAATCAAACAGGATGTCCACGCCTAAGCTCCTCCTTGGCCGCCCGATAGAGCTCCGCTTCCGGCGTTCCCGGCGTTTCCAGCCGGCGGCGCATGGCGGGGAACGCCCCGGTGGAGACGATCAGCCCCAGCGTCTCCGGGTGTTCCTTGATGAACTTCCGCAGCGCGCCGGGGATTCCCCCCTGGTAGGTGGTGTACTGTCTGGCAACGCCCTTGGCGCTCGGCCCGCAGTACACGCACGGATTGGGGAGATTGGCGAACATATCCGGCTCCTGGCCGGCGCCCCCGGCCTGCTCCGCCGTCTCCGGCTCCTGGGCGGCGTTCTGGGCGGTTTTACTGGTGCTCTTCTCCTGGTCCGCTCTCTTTGTTCTTGCCATTTCCAGGCCCTCCATCAGCACACGGTCGCCACCAGCCAGCTGTCCACCTTGTCGGGGATAGGCAGCGGGCGGGCACAGGCTTCCAGGATCTTCCGCTCCGGCTTGTGGCCGATGTAGGCGTGGAGCAGCCGCTCCGCCTCGGCTGTGATGAGCCGTTTGGATGCCTCATCGAAATAGGAGCACATCCCATAGGCCCGCATGAAGTCCACATCCGGGGAGATCATCACGATCTTGTTGTCCGGGATCAGCCTGCGGACCGCCGGATGCTTCGGGTCCGTGACCCGGTCCACATAGACCTCCTTGTAGGAGTAGACTTCCAGCCCGGAGTCCGTCAGGTATCCGTGGTAGCGGACGCCGTTGGGGAGATCCCGCGCGTTGAACTCCCCCGCCTGATAGCGCCGGTTGTCCATTTTCTCCAGGATGCCCTTGTCGTTTTTCAGGAGTTTAAGGGCCTGCCGCCCGCAGATGATGCGGTCCACGTTGGCAAACCCGTTGGTGTAGACCATATCCACCCAATCTTCCAGATTCCCCAGGATGTCCGCGCCGCTCTGTCCCCAGCGCTCCGTACCGGCCAGGACAATCTTGTTGGTGAGGTTAAAGTCGATTTCCTCATCGACCCCCTTCCCCACCACATGGATCGCGCCGGTGGTCAGCGCCTGGGCGCACATCCATTCCTCCCGGCGGCTGATCGCGTCGTCAAGCCGCTTATACTCCCGCACAAGCTGCTCCGCCGCCCGCTGTTCCGGCGTCCTCCCGCTGTAGAGGGTTTCCCCCGGCGCGCGTTTCAGATAGTTCTCCGCCGTCGTCACCAGGTCCGGGTTGACCATGGGGGGTTTATAGCTCTTGGTTTCATAGCCCTCCAGCTCCATCGTCTCCGCGCCCAGCTTCGGGTGGACAAAGGCCGCCATCTCCCGGTCGCCCTTCACCAGGTCAATGTCAACCTGCTCCTCCGCAAAGGTTTTGACATTGGTGAAAAACGTATCCCGCAGGAAGGTATGCACTGGCGGCGCGGACCGCACCACCTCCGCCAGATGTCTGGGCTGGTAGATGTCAATTTCGTTCGCCATGATTTTTCCTCCTATTTCAAAAAGATTCCGATGTTCCGCAGGGGGACCTCTACGTCCGCCGCGGTTGCGCCCTCCGGCAGCACCAGGCTGTCCGCGAAATACTCGCCGGTCAGATACACCGGCCCTTCCTCGTCCTTCCTGATGCTGTCCGGGGTCACGCCATAGATGCCCGCGGTAGACACGGTCGTCTTTGCGGCGTCGCCCTCCCCGGTCGTAGTCGCCGTAATCAGCGCCAGCTTCCCGTCACTGTTCAGCACCACAGGCGCGTGGGCCGGGATGTCCGCCGCCGCCACCTTCACGGCCTTGGCAACAGGTCCGACGCCCGCTTCAAAGTGGTGCGGGTCGCAGCGGTATGTTTTCACCGCAAGGTCCATGCTCATTTCTCGTTCCTCCCTTTCTTACACGCTGCCTGGATCGCGTCCAGGAACGGGTCGCTTTCGGCCTTTCCGGCAGGCGGTACGTTGGTGACGCTGTTGACGCCGCTGTTCCGCACGTCCTCCCGCACCTGCTCCAGGTAGGTCGCGCCCTGGGTCTTGGCGTTCTTCACCAGCTCCAGCGCGAAATCTTCTGCGCTCATGGGCTTGGTGAACTTGGCTTCCGCCGCCAGCGTCTCGCTGCCGGGCAAAGCCATGTCCTCAATACTCTGGATGCGCGCCCGCTCGGCGTTGGTCGCGGTTTCCGTTGCGGCCTTCGCCGCCGCTGCCGCCGCCTCCCGCTCGATTTGGTCGACCAGCGCGGGATAGGCTTTCCGCAGGTCGTCCACGGTCTTGATGCTGTCTTTCGGGTCCATGTCCTGTACCTCCTGTTGTTTTCCCGGCTGTCCCGCCGGTTGATTGTCCTGCGCAAGCGCAGGCGGTGTAATATCTACGACCCGCTTCATGCGGTTTCGCACAAATTCCGGGGCCTTATCAAACTCCGCCCCCATGCTGACGCTGTTGACAAAAAGGACGCCGTTGCGGTTTTCCACAACTGCGTCCTCTCCCTCATCCGTCAGCTCGTCTACAAAGCCGTTTTCCTTTGCCTGGGCCGCCGTCCACCATGATGTGGCGTCCATCCAGCCGGTGATCTCGTCCTTGTCCCGGCCCGTCTTTTTGACGTACAGGCCGATGATGTTTTCCTTGATTACGGCCAGGGCGCTGAGATATTCCCGCAGCTTCACCGCGTCCACATAGCCGCGCAGCCCCATCCTGACCGGGTGAACCATGTAAGCGCTGTCGTTGGCCGCAACCACCTTGTTGCAGTGGCTGCTGACGACCGTGGCCGCCGAAGCGCACAGGCCGTCGATACGGGCGGTCACATGGGCGGCGTGCTGTTCCAGCAGATTGCCAATGGTCTGCGCGGCAAACACGTCCCCGCCCCCGCTGTTGATCCGCACTGTGATTTCACCGACCGCCCCCAGGTCGTTCAATTCCTTCGCAAACTGCTTTGGGGTCACTTCGTCCCCCCACCAGCTCGTGTCCGAAATATCGCCGTAGAGCAGCAGCTCCGCGCTTCCGTTCGCCTGATTGCGAAATTCCCAGAATTTCTTAGGCATTGCCCTTCTCCCCCTTCTGCTCCTTCTTTCCGCCCTCTATCGGCTGGCGTTCTTCTCCGGCGGCCGGCCCAGGCAGTCCTGCGGCCTCGTCCACCTCCCGCTTCATCTTCGCCTCCGCCACCCGCTTGCGGATGTTCTTCCGATAGTCCGAGCCCGTCAGCTGCGCCGCCTCGTCCTCCGCCGTGGAGAATCCGGCGTCCACCCGCTTTACGGCGGCCTCCACCTCCTGGGACGGATTCAGCGCCGTCCGGCTCGGCCCGTTCCATTTACAGTCTGTGTATGCCTTGCGGATGGCCGGGTCACTGAAAAACCCCGGCGCCCGGATACGGCCCCGCGCCACGGCTTCGGCAAACCATTCGCTATAAATCGGCTGGCAGAAGTCATCCGCAAACCAATCCCGCATCATTCCGCAGGTCCTCCAGAATTCGTTGAGCGAACCACGCGCGCTGCTGAAATTCTCCGTGAACTGCTTTTCCAGCACCTCCGGCGGGATTTCCAGCGCCGCGCCGATTTCCTTGACCATGGCGTTGAAAAACGCGTCATATCCGCTATTGGGGTGCTTCGGGTCCGCGAACTCCACCGTCTCCCCCGGATTCAGCGCCACAATGGCCCCGTTCCCCAGTTCAATGCTTCCCTGGTCCTGCGCGTCGATGAGCAGTTCCGGCGGTATCGCCTCTCCGATTGGCGTTCCGTTCTGCACGGTGGCAGACTGGATAAACACCGTAAACATGGCGGAAATCACCGCCGCCGTGATCTCCGCCTCTGTGTACCGGCCCAGCTGCTTCAGCGCCTCCAGGACCGGGGCCAGGATTGGGACGCCCCGGCGCTGGCCCGGCCGCTCCCGGTTCATCACATGGATGACGTTTGGCCTGCCGCTGCTACCGTAGGCTTCCACCCGCGTCCACTCCATGCCCCCCGTCTGATTGGACAGGCTGGACAGCGGATGCTGGCTGCATATCCAGTAGGCAATCACCATGCCGTCCGCGTCCGTCTCAACGCCCTGGACAATGCTGTGTACCTTGTGGCCCTTGACCTCGCACGGCACAAGGCGGTCGAACCTGTCCGGCGAACACACCCGGTCTGCTTCGATCAGGCGCACCCGCAGGCTGTACGGCTGCCACGGCTGCTCCTTCACCGGCAGCAGCGCACAAATGTCCCCGCTCATCAGAGAGCTTATAAACGCGAGCTGCTGGAGCCCATAAAAATTGTCACACCTGTCCGCATCACAGGTTTTTTCGTCTGCCCAAAGAGAGAACTCCCGCAGTATTTGGGCTTGCAGGTCCTCCGTCTGCTCATCGGTCAGCTTCAGGTATTTCCCGTCAATCTGCGGCGACGGCATGAGGCCGCCGGCCACCACGTTGGTCCGCAGCGTTTTCAGCGAGGCGGTGGCAATTGGAACTCCCATGTATGCGTCCCGGGACCGCTGGCGCAGAACGCTCAAATTATCCTCAATGTCCTCTTTTGGGCTCCCGCCGTAGTACATCCATCCCCGCATATTTTTCTTGGTGGTGGATGCGCCATACTGGCCATAGCCGCTGTTGAAAAACTCCAAGGCCGTTCGTGCGGCCACCCGTTTCATGGCCAGCGTCGGCGCGACAGCGGCAAGGACCCGGTCCATAAAATTCATTCTTTTCATCGTCCGTCTCCTTACAGGTCGCGGGGCACGACACGAAACACCCGGTTTCTCCCGCCGCTCTTTTCTTCGTTCTCGCAAATAGCGAGCTGATTTGCCCAAAATTCGATTTCCTTGCGCACATCGTACAGGTCCGCTCTGGTGAGACTGCGGTCGTCTATTTGGTATCGCTGCCCCGTGGCGATGGCGTCCTCCGCCGCCATCCAGGTCCTCAATTTCCGCTCACACAGCTCCTTGCTGAATATAGCCATTGCGTTCTCGCAAACTCCTTTCCGCTTTACTCCTCCGCTCGTCCTTCCCCCGCGGAACCCGCTTCGCCGGGCTTTCGCGGAGGTCCCTATATGCCCCCGTTCAGTTTCCGGCGCCCCGGACGGCGCGGGAGCGCGGGCCCCGGCTCCGGCTTCTGGAGCGGCGGGTTGTAGATCTCCAGCGCGGCGGTCGCGTAGTTGCGCAGGTCAAGCGGCTCGTTGCGCTTGTAGTTCTTATCCCTCAAGTCCCACGCCACGATCATTTTCCCCCGGCGGAACCTGGTGATCTTCATCTCCGATGTCAGGCCCTTGAAGTATGTTTCATCGTATCCTGCCTCCGGGTTCAGCGGGAAATGGCAGTAGTTCGGCCCGCTGGTGATCGACGCGTCCCGAACCGTGTGCTGGAGTCTCTGGTACAGAATGTCCTTCCCCTCATCCACGCCAATGGTGAACAGCGGCGTTTTGACCCGGTTGTCCGTGGTCGGATTTTTGAAGTATGGGATTCCCTGCCCGCCCTTACCCTTGATGGCGAATATACGGCGGTCGAGCTTGTCCACCGTGAAGCGGTAAACCTGCACGGAGCGGTATCCGCTGTCAATGCAGCAGGCGGCAATCCGCAGCACCGTTCCGTCCTTCTTGCGGAAGGGAGCCAGCAGGAAAGCGTCCAGGTCATCCCAGACCTTGTCCGCCTTGGTGTCCCCGTATATCTTCTGATAGCGGATGCCCCAGCTCTCCTTGCCCACGCCCCAGCCGACCACCTCCACCTCGAAGCGGTCCTTCTGCACGTCCACAGCGGCGGTCAGCACCAGCACGCCGTCCGGCACCTCCGCGTCGTACAGCTCCCGGCGGCTGATCAGCTTGCTTTCGTCAATGTGCTCTCCCGGCTCTTCCCATGTCTGCCCAAGCTCCGTGTTGGTCCAGGTCTTTATCTCCTCGATATTTCCCACGGCCAGCTGCTCGTTTGCGGAAATGAATTTGTCCACCACGTCCTTCCAGCCGCAGAAATTGGACGCCAGCGTATTGAGGTGGAAGCCCCGCGTTTCGGCGGCCGGGTTCTCCGCCCGGAAGCGCCCCAGCCGCCCTTGTCCCTTCCACTCATACTCCCCGAACAGCTTCCCGCACCGTTCGCAGCGGTACAAGATCGGATTCGCCGGGTCCTCGCGGTATGCCGCAAAGTCAAGGCTGCTCCACGCCAGCGGCTGATAGTGTCCGCATCCAGGGCATGGGATGGTCCATTCTTCCCGCGTGCTCTCCATAAATTCCTTTTCAATTTTGCTGTGGCCCTTGATGGTCGGCGTGGATACAATGACAGTTTTCTTGTCCCAAAATACGGTCTGCCGCTTCTGTGCCAGCAGCAGGGGGTCCCCCTCCGTCCCGGCGCTCTCCGGGTATCCATCCACCTCGTCGGCCAGCAGCACCTTGATGGGCCGCATACGCAGGCCAACGGGACTGTTTGCGCCTACGATTGTCACATGGCCCCCTGGGAAGTTCTTTTTCAAGATGGTGTTTCCGCTGTACCGGCTCTTGGTATCCACCAGCCCGCGTAATACGGGTGTGTCCCGTATCATGGGCGCGAGGTTATCCTTCGACAAAGCCTGTGCCATATCAAGGGTCGGCTCCATCACCATGACCGGGGCTGGATAGTAGTGCATATAGTATCCAAGCACATTCATCAGCATGGCGGTTTTCCCGATTTGCGCCGCCGTCATAATGACCACCTTCCGCACATGGTGGTCCCCGATGGCGTCCATGATCTCCCGCTGATAGGGCGCGTTTTCCGTGTTCCACGGCCCGGGCGCCGGGCTGCTCTCCGCCGAAAGCATTCGGTATTTGTCCGCCCACTGGGATAGCGTCAGCGCCGGGGGCGGGCGCAGGCAGGCGATGCACCGGGCGAACATTTCCTCCGTCTGCGGCGCAAGCTCAACGATCCATCCTCTCTTCTTGTCCATTGAGTTCTTCCCATTCCTTTCCGCTCTGCCCGGTTGGCTCGTCCCCGCAAAGTTCCCTTGTCTCCGCCTGCGGCAAAAGCTCCGCCCGCTCCTTTGCCCGTCCTCTCCCCTTCGGAACCGCTTCGCTGTGTTCCGGCGTGGTTCCCTGATTCTTTACGCACGCCGGGAACGGGCAGTAAATCAACCCCTCGCTGATTCGCTTCCGCCATATACACCCTTTACAGGGATTCGCCGTCCTCTTCTTCATCGTCTCCGCTCCTCACCGCAAAGGCCACGTTGAAACGCGACAGTTCTTCCAGCGTTTCGTCTATGGCCGTTTTGAGCTTGTCGTGTATGCCCGCCTGGTTGCCGCCCATCTGCGCCAGCTCCCCGGACAGCTTCGCGGGCAGGCCGGAGAACCGTCCCCGCATATTCAGGCACAAAGCTGCCAACCCCTTTTCAATGTCCGCCGTGCTGTGCAGGTTGCCCCGGCGCACTTCGTTCTCCATATCCGCCGCTTCGTATTTTGCTCTGGTGAGCTTGGCCCGCTCGTCGTTCAGGTTTTTCCCACGGCGCAGATAGGAGATATACCGCACCACAGATGATTTCAGGTCATACAGTCCCTGCGCTTTTTCCATAAGTACGCCTTCGTCCCGCAGCTGCCGTACCCGGCGCGGCGTCATGGCCAGCCAGTCCGCCACCACGTTACTTGTGTAAAGCTTCACTGTGCGTTACTCCCTCCGTACAAGCGCAAACAGTGCCACGGCTATCAGCACCGACGCTATCAACATTTCCCGCTGTCATTCCAACCACAAATAATCCAATCGCGAACCATCCCGCCAGCACAGGTGTTACCGGCACAATTCCCAGCGCCCGGCCTCCCAGCAACGCGGCTCCTGTCAACAGTGAAACGGCAGCAGCTGTGCTTATAACGATTGCGGCAACGCGCATTATTTTTCATCCTCCCGTTCCATGCCGGTCAGATCGTCCTGCTCCACACCGTCCACCTCCGCGCTGCCGGCCGCCCGCATACGCAGTATGTCAAGCCGCTGCCGCTCCAGGTCCAGGCGCGCCACGCTCTCATCCAGCGCCCGCAGGCTGTCCGTGATTTTTGCGATACGGCCCTGCACTTTATAAAGCGCTTCCTGCAAACTCTGTATCCGCTTAAAGGCGCTGTCGCTAAAACGCATGGTTGTGTTGTTCTTCCCGCGTATCTCGGTGGTTGCGCTTAGATACATGGAGCCCTCTTCCGCTTTTTCGTAGTCCGCGATTTTGGAGAGGATTTTGTTTTCCCGGAATTTCAGCACCTTCATCTCATCTTCCAGCGCCGCCCTGACCTCCAGCGGAGTTTTCTCCACCATTTTCTTTTCTTCCTCGGTCAATGAATCAAGAAAGACGGCGCTGTAAGCTCCGTCTTTTTCTGCGTTCTTATTACCCGGCGGCGCGCCCTTGTGGCTCCCGGCGGCGTTCCGTTTCCCCTTGCTGTTCTTGTTTCCCTTCTGCCCGCCCCGCTTCCTCGGCGGTATGGCATCGTCCCATTTTTCATTCCGCTTTCTGTTGCGCACATAGGAATAGGACAGGCCCGCCCGCTCGGCCAGTTCCCGGAGGTTTACCTTTTCACCATTGGCCCGGCGTTCGATGTATTCCGCCCTCGCGGCGTCAATCTTCCCGCCCCCTGACCGCACGGTCTCCACCTCCAGACAAAGCAAAAGCCCGCAGCGTTTCCGCCGCGAGCTGATTATTCACACTGCCATTATATTTTAAAAAAGTGACATTAGTTGGCAACTCCAAAAATTTTTTCGCTGGCACCTCCCTGATTTTCCGCTCCCTCTTTTTTTGTACCCCCCACTTTTTCTCAGTCCATCAGCGGGAAGCCAAAAAAAATCCCTCACACCTAAAAAAATCCTGCGCTCACGGACCCGCAGGCGGCGATGGGTATCCAGGGAGTACCTACGGCTCTCGCGCGCGGTTTTGATTCGCGCCCGCGTGTATATGCGTTGAATCTTATGCGTGTGCGGTTTGTTGGCTGGCCTGGTCCCGATCCTCTTTTCTTTTGCGGTCCATGTCTAACACCCTGAACAGATATAAAAATAGGGCAGGCCATTAGGCCCGCCCTGAGGAGAATCAACCATCCTTTTCCAGTTCATCCTCCACCGCTGTTCGTCGCTCCAGCGGGCGTCCCAGGCATCCGGCGACGTACTCCCGCAACAGGTCATTGACGCTTCTTCCCTGCGCGGCGGCGTATTCCCGGAATGCTTCCGCGTCTGCCCGGTACAATCTACAGGCTACAGTCTTGATGTTCTTTTGCTTCCACGCAGCGTCTGTTTTTCGTTTTTTGTCGGTCATTGGCATAGTATCCCCCCTTATCCTCCATATCATATCACAGCTAAAACAGGTTTGCACCCGTTAAAAATACACAAACAAGCGGGGTTGAACCTGTGCAAAACTAACAAAGGTAAAGTTTAGTCTTGACAACGGGTACAACCCCGTGCTACTATTTGGCCATGCAGGACGGGTGCAACCCCGTCAAGCAAATAACCTGACAGGAGGGGAAAGGACATGGACGAGATGACGAGCCAAGAACTGAATCAGTTTTTGGAGGCCATCGCGGAGCTTGTGGAATTGAAAGCCACAACGCCGCAGGAAGCCGCCGAAATCATTCGGGGCAAGAAAATCAAGGCATAAAAAATAGGCCCGGCCTTGGTTGACAGCCGCCGGACCTATTGCCCAAGGAGGCCGCGAGCCTGTCCAAGCGGCCTCCCCCTTTGGGGTGTCAACAGCATACCACACCCCGCCCTGGAAATCAACACTATGACAGGCCAGCAGGCCGGGAGGTAAAGAAAATGAAGAATATGCAGTTCACGGTCGATGAACTTCAGGCTTTGGTTTGGGCGCTTAATAGTCAGCTCTCCCAAGTCAGAATTAGGAACATCGAAAACGGCAGGCCGATGATGAACGAAACGGCAACAAGGCTCAGTGATATGTGCGGCAGGGCCTATACGTTGCTCACAGAGGCGCTTTATGAGGAATGTGAAACCCCCACCTGACGATGGCTGACTGACTACCAGCCGAAACGCCTCCGGGCGTCGTGGGAAGTCCACAAAATAAAATGGAGGTGTACATAATGACACAAGAATACATCAAAAATGAAATGGCGAAAGCTGGATTGTGTGCTTTCAAAAATTACCTTCGGGTAATCTACTGTATCAGTTACGAGACATTTACAAACTGGTTAAAAGAAGATCAGGAAGACGCATTGAAAGACTTTTTCGAAGAGTAAGCCCGCAAGGCCGACGGCATCCCGCCGCCGCTGGTGCAAGCCCAGCCGCCCGGCATCCGGGCGGGCGCTCATGGGGAACAATCCCCGGAACACATCAACCCAACCCCAAAATTTACAGGAGGTTTTTACCATGACAAACACTGAAATTATCACCAACACCCTGAAAGCCCGCGGCATGACGGACGAGCAGCTTTCCCAGCTCCTGGACGCCTACAAGGGGGATTTGCCCTTCCACACCATCCCGGAATGGTCCCGCCGTGGCTACCACGTCAAGGCCGACGCGGCCCCGCTCTTCGCCTGCGACCTGTGGAAGCACACCAACAAGCCCAGCCGCGCCGCCATTGCGGCCGCGACGGAAGCGGGTGAGGATGTCCCGGAGCAGTCCCCGCACTTCTACAAGAAGCTGTCCTACATCTACAGCTTCGCCCAGGTCGAGAAGAACGCCGCCGCCCCGGATCTGGACACCATCAAGTCCCGCTTCAGCGGCCTGCCTGGCCTGACTCTGACCGTTAAGGGCGAAAAAACCGGCGCGCCCAATGTCTGGTTTACCGGCGACGTGGAGAAGTACGCCGACGAAATCAAAGCGGCCGGCGGCATCTGGAGCAAGAAGAAATCCGCCTACTGGGTGAAGCCCAGCACGGCCCCGGCCCCCTCCACCATGGAGGACGCGCCCAGCATCCCGGCCCCGATTCAGACCCGGCCTGCGTTCACCCTTCCCCCGGTCCGTCTGGCACTCCCCGCCCCAGCGCGGCTCCTGACGCTTCCCGCCCCCAAGGCTGGCCCGGAACCGGCCCCCGCGCCGGTCCCCGGTCCCTGGAAGAAATGCAGTTTCTACACCATCCGCCGCGGCAAGGACGACGACAAGCAGAAGCCGCACAAAGTAGACGGCTACACCGACGGCATTTATAACTATTACGCCATCGGCACAAAATCCAAAACCTGGCACGTTATTCACCCGGCTTATGGCCTGTCCATCGTCTGGAAGGAAACTCGCCAAGCCGCCCAGGCCCGCGCCCTGGAGCTGTCCGACAAAATCCGCGACATGGAATCTAAAAATGACGCCCGCCTGCGAGCCTACTCCGACATGATGAAAGCGGCCCAGGACGGCGGCAACCTGTCCCTGTTCTAAGCAAGCCCGCAAGGCCGACGGCA
>CAMNQF010000052.1 GCA_946548895.1 uncultured bacterium
CTTGTACTTGTTGGGGGACGGCGTGGCCGTGCACACCAGCTTGTACTTCACACCTTGGAACTTGTCTAAAAACGTCTGGTAAGTCTTGCTCCCGAAGGATCTCAGCACCGACGCCTCATCCAGCGCCGTGGCGCAAAACGCGGCGGGATTGATATCCCCGTCCCTCACCCGCTCGTAGTTTGTCATGATAATGGGAGCGTGCCGATGTTCCGCCGCCTCCGCCATCGTGCGCACATAGGGTGGCGCTTCCATTCCCAGCAGCTCCACCGCGTCCCGGCTGAACTCCTGCCGTACGCCCAGAGGGAGCACAATCAAAGCTTGTCCACCCTCATGGGCGGCAGTGAGCCGGCACCATTCCAGTTCCTGCACCGTCTTGCCCAGGCCGAAGCTTTCAAACAGCGCCCGCCGGCCGCCCCGGCACGCCCAGATCACCGCGTCCCGCTGGTGTGGCTTCAGCGCCGGGTTCACCTGTTCTGTGCCAACCTCAAAACCTGTCTCCGGCGCGGTTTGGATTTTCCCGCGCAAAAACTTGAGATATTCTTCCACCGCTACTCACTCCTATTTCCCATTAGCCCCCGTCTTTTAACCGCCGGCTTCTTCCCGCGCAGCGGACACGCGGCATGGCTGGAGCGGCATTCCGGCAGCACGCAGTTCAAGCACGCCGCCACATTCTCCGGCGCGTCCATCGTGCTCACCGGCTCAATTGGCCGCGGCTCTCCGTATCCCGGCTTTGTGACCGGGCGGGCGAACCAGCTCGGTGCGGCTCCGATCACTTTACCCGCTCCTCGGGATATAGTTCCTCCACCGCAAAATCAGAGGGCTTCCCCCGGTAGGAGGCGGCCTTGCCGGGGGCGATGTTCAAAACGTGGTTTTTCATTGGTGGCGTTCCTCCTTGAATTCCAGTCGGCGCCCGCGATTATGGCTTGTCCATTTCCGCCCGCAGACTGTCCTTGATGTAATAGTCAAGGCCGCGTTCCTTGCACAAAGTTTCGGCCTTTTGTCCAAACTGCGCCCAGTTGATGTTTGACGGGTAGTAGTTCAGCTTTCCGATTTTCACTTTGTCAAACAGGTCATAGTGCTCTCTGATTACAGCAAGAATTACCTCGGCATTAAGCACAGGTTCAAAAGATACCCATGTTTTTATCCCTTCTCTTTTCGCACATTGAAGGTCTACAAGCCGGTCAAAAGGGTTTCTTGCGCAAGGTTCATTTTTTGCGAAATCTTTAGGGCCGCAAGTAACCGTCACTCCATACCAATCCTCGCCGTCCAACAGGTCAAAGTCCCGGCTTCCGTCGCCCTTGGTCAAAATCTGGACGTGGTTCCCATACTCTTTCAGCGCTTTGATGACCTCCCGCGTGGCGGTCGTGTCATAGCCGGTGGGGTACGGGTCACAGGTGAAGCACAGGTGGATGGTTTGCCCGGTGATTACCTCCTGTCTCAACTGCTTCCGCAATTCCAAAACGATGTCGTTTCGCGGCCACACGCAGGAGTGAAACACTTCCCGATCCCGGTGGAGGACCTTGGGCGCAAAGCAGTAATAGCAGCGGTGTGGGCATCCAGTGTAGATATTCACGGCATAGTCGCCGTACTCCGCCGCCGCGCCCTTCGGTTTGTAAATAGGCTTCATATTCACCGTCCCCTGTTCCACACTTCGTCAATCAGCTTGTGGCAGGCATCCGGGCCGATGTCGCCCACCCAGGTTTCCAGCGCCTCGCGCTTCTTCCGGCGCTCGTACTTGTCCATCGTGTCATAATCCGGCTCCAGGGTGTCCCGGTTGAAATAACCGATGCACCGATTGCTGGCCGTGCTCATTCCCACGGTCAGCTCAATGCACCCGCTCATTCCCATGTCCGGGTGGATAGAGATGAAAATGCTTCCCATTTCCATCCTGAAGTACCCTTCAAGGTACGTTGAGCGGTCCGCCTCCAAGCCCTTTGCCGTTCCAAACTCTTGGATGGCCAGCTTCCGGGCCCTTTCCAGCGTCAACTTAAATCCTCCCGGATACGTCTTTTTCTGCGCCATAATATGCTGCTCCTTTCTCCAACTTCGGGCACCAGGCCGGAATGTATGGAAAGAGATGGATTGTTCCCATGTGGTATCCTTTGCGTGGTCCCGGCGCAAAGCACCGATAGGCCACGGTTTCTTTGCGATAGTTTCCTTTAACGGGCCATGGCGTTGCTCTAATGTGTTCGCATCCTTCACAGGTCCTGGAAAAGTCCGCCAACACACTGCCTGTTTTTACCCTGCTCGCCGCCCGCATTGTTCTGTTCCCCGCACCAGCTCGGACAAAGCCGTAAGTCTGGAATCCAGCAGCTCTTGGATGCCGTCCGCAGCCAGCTTGATCACCTCGTTCAGCCGCCACGCCTGAATTTCCCCGTGCTTATATTTGACCAGCAGGCCGGGGCTGATGTTGTAGGTGAAGATCGGCAGCCCTGTTTTCTTGTTTTCCCCAGTCTGCGCCGCCATCCCAAAGGGGGCGCGCTCCTGCTGGAGCGCCCGGTAAATGTTACAGGACGACCACCCTATGTACTTTGCTGCCACATCGACAGGCACGTTGTTGTACGACAAGATTTCCTCGTCGGTCGGCGTCTGCGCCGTCATTTTTCTGGGCATGATTTCCTCCTTGTATTTGTCCAGGTTCTGTGCTATAATCTACAGCACAGAACCTCTTTGGTTGGTTCTTACCCCTTGCCCCGGCAGGTGCCCGCACACCTGCCGGGGCGTTTTTTCTGCTCATGTTCCGGCCCGCTCCTCCGTCTGGTGCGCCCCGGATACCGCATATGCGGCGCCCTCGGCCCAGCCCAGCAGGTAGTCTTTGGTGTGCTCATTCGATTCCCTGACCACCTTGGCCAGCGTCTCCATGATCCGCTTCTCCTTTTCCGACACGGTTTTCACCCCCTTTCGTGTTGACTGTGCCCGCCCCACCCGCCCGCCGCTCTTGCACTTTCTTTCCGTTTGTGGTATAATTTTTCCATTACATACGGAGGTGTTTTCCAATGACTATCCGAGATGAAAAATCTGAACTTTTGCAAATCATCAACTCTATCCCCGCAAAAAATTACAAAAATTTCGGCTATGGCGTGCCTGTTGTGGAAGTCTGCAATGCCTTCAACGGAAGCAAAGGCGAAGCTGAAAGCTGGCTTTTGCAATTAGAGCAAGAAGGAAAGGTTGAGATTTACCGTCAGTCCGATTTACCCGATATGCTGCTCGTTGTTCGGACCATCTGACCGTTTAAGTTCTTCTATCGAACAGTCTCTTTTGAGCATAGATTCCATCCTTGCACAGATAAGAGGATATGGAACTGCCAAGCCGCACACTCTCCAATGCGTCTTCCAGCGTGACGATTCCATTCTCTTGCAGCGTTTCAAGAATGGATTCCACAGTTTTTAATTTTTGGTACGCTTCCGTATATGTTACCTTGACGAGCCATTTTTCAACGACTGCTTTCCCCGCATGACAGTTAATGTCAGCTTGTTCTTTTTCTGTCCGCCCCGGAACTTCCGGGGCGGCTTTGTTTTCACTGTTCATAATTTCCCCTCTCACGCGCTGCCCCGCTTGGAGTGAGCGAACAGGTATTCCAGATCCATTCCGGGGAAAAAAGCATTCCGCACAGCAAAAGCTTCGTCAATCGGAAATATTACTTTCCCATTGAGCCTATCCCTGATTGTGCGACAGCTTTTCCCCGTTTCCGTAGCCATATCATCTACGGTTACGCCCATACGCTCCATTTCTGCCCTCAGATTGCTCAACATATTGCATCTTCTCCTTCCGTGTTGACTATGCCCACTCGCCCCACCCGCCCGCCGCTCTTGCATTCTCTGCCATCCTCCCGTATAATCCAGGTACAGGCCCCCGCCAGGGCCAAGTACATAGAAAGGAGGGCTTTGCTATGTGGTACTACGAAACCTCCATTGGCGTTTTGAAAATCGTGAAAACGTCGTATGGATATGGTTTCCTGTTTGGCGACGACCCGACCGACTGGACCGGCGGCCCGACGCCCAATGCGGTAGCCGATGATGTGTATAACCACGCCACCGGCTATACTTGGTGGGACAGCTCCGGCATTGAGGCCCCGCACGATTTGAGTGAGTGGGTCTACTCTCCGACCGATCCGTTCTAAACAGGGTAGTTGCTGTGGAAGCTCCCGCATCGGATTGCCTGAATTCTCCCCGCCGTGCACACCAGCGTTTGGAGGTTCCTGCAATCCTCGTCTGTCATTTTCTTCGGTGTCTCCAGAATTCTCTCAATCCCCAGGGCAACGGCATCTTCGGCTTTGTCGAGGATGCTGTTTCCTTTTTCGGTCAACTCCACCATCGTCCCCTCACCTCCTTTCTGATTATGCGATTATGTTACCACGCAAAATCAAGTTTGTCAACATCAATTTTTGATTTTGCGATTTTTCTTGACTTTGCGATCTTTTATGATATACTCAATGCTAGAAAGGGGGTAATTAATTTGCACGAGCGCATAAAAAAACTGCGTAAAGTCCTTGACCTTACGCAACGAGAGTTTGGGGAGCGTATTGGAGTAAAACCGAATACTATAGCCACTTATGAAATAGGCCGCAACGAGCCGATTGACGCTGTTATCTCACTTATCTGCCGTGAGTTTAATGTAAACGAGCGTTGGCTCCGCACCGGCGAGGGCGGCGACGCTGCAATGTTTGTCCAGCGCTCCCGCGACGATGAACTGTCCGCGTTTGTGAATGAGCTCATGAAGGAGCAGCCCCAGGACTTCCGGCGCCGGCTGGTGACGGCCCTATCCCGGTTGAAGCCGGAACAGTGGGATGCGTTGGAATCCATCGCGCTTTCGCTTATGGAGAAGCCCGCCGCCCCTGCCTTTGTCTCTGCTCACACGCTTGCCATCGAGGAGGAGGCCCGCTCCGAAGCGGATGAATTTTACCGCCAGCGTCTTATGGAGAAGAAACAGGAGGCCGTATCCTCAGCTTCACCAAGCGATACTGGGAGTGGCGGCGAAAAAATGGCATAAAATAAGCCCGCTCGACTGAGCGGGTTTAGCAAAGTCCCGGCAGTGTTGCAGCACCGCCGGGGCCGGAAGGAAGAATATCGTGGTATACTATTTTAGATTTGAATGTGATCCAACGGAAAAGAACCGCTATTACGGCAAAGTCGGGTGTTGTTTTGCTGACATTTTCGTGTCTGACAATGACCCGGAACACGCAAAATCTAAGGCCCTAACATATCTGTCAGAATGGGAGTGGACGACAGAGGGCGCAGTAGATGCCCGCTGTATTCCAGAGCTTCGGCCCGAGTGGGGAGAAAGTGCATCTGAGGCGTATCATCGTGCGGTTCGTTTTGGTATTCACGCGATAATTGCAGCAGCTCCTTCAGAAGATCATCCTGACTGGCCCGCAATGCTTGTTCCTCCATGCTAATCACCTCTTCTAAATCTAATTGTATCACACTTTACAATTCAGTGCAAGCATAAAATGACCCCGCTCCACTGAGCGGGCCGGAAAGGAGCCTGACTTTATGAGCGAAAATCTGGCATACCAGGACGATTTTATAGCAAAGCGGCGGGAGGAACTGATTGACGGGAAACCTGTCATGATGTCTCCCCGGCCCTCTGTGAATCACAGTCGGGTAGTAGGCAATATCTATCGCCTTTTCTCAAATTACTTGAATGGCCGCAGATGCGAACCTTTTGGAGATGGCGTCGATCTCTATCTAGATGAGGATAACCAATTTGTCCCTGATTTCATGGTGGTCTGCGACCCGGACAAAATCAGGCTGGACGGAATCCACGGCGCACCCGATCTGGTGGCGGAGGTCCTTTCTCCCGGCACAGCGCGGAATGATAAGACCCGCAAGAAGGATGTGTACGCCCGCTGCGGCGTCCGGGAATACTGGCTTGTCAGCCCCGATGAAAAGTCCGTAGAGACCTACCGCACAGATGGAACCGAGTTCATCCTTCACGACGTTTATACGCTTTACCCCGACTGGCAGCTTGCGCAGATGTCCGACGAGGAGCGGGCCAATTTGGTAACCCATTTCAAGTGCAGCCTGTTTGACGATCTGGATATTTCCATGGAGGATATCTTCTACCGTACGTTCTAAAAAAGAAAAATCCCCGCCCCGGTGTTGGCGCACCGAAGCGGGGAAGCGAGGGCAGATGTCTTGGCGGACGCTCTGCCCTCTCATTATAGCGAAGTTGGGAGGAAAAATCAAGTGAAACGCGCAAACGGCACTGGCAGCGTGGTAAAACTGTCCGGCAACCGCCGCCGTCCCTGGGCGGTGAAGGTGTCCGGGCGGAACAAATTCGGCCATGTGATCCAGCGCATTGTCAGCTATCATGAAAAGGCGGCGGACGCCCAGCTCGCCCTGGAGGAATACAATCGGACCAGGCTCTCCGGCACCGCCCCATCCGTGGACAAGCTGGCCCTTACCGTGGCCGATGTGTTCGAGGCTTGGAGCGCGCGGGAATACCGCAAGCTCAAGCCCGCTTCCATAGCCAGTCACAATGCCGCATGGAACAAGCGGATTTCCCGTTTTGGCCCCCGCAAAATACGGGATATGACCCTGGACGAGTGGCAATCGCTGCTCGACGAGGACGAGGATGCCGGGCGGTCCCAGTCCACCATCAACAATGACGCCATGCTAATCAAAGCCCTGTACAGCTACGCCATGGAGCGGGACATTGTGGGCAAGGACTACTCCAGCTATCTAGATATTCCCACCGTGGGTGCAAAACGTCCCCGCAACGCACTGAATGATTTACAGCTTGCCCAGCTCATACAGCTTGCCGCTGATGGCTTCCCGTGGGCTGACACAGCCCTAATGCTCTGTTACACCGGCTTCCGGGTATCCGAGTTTTTACAGCTAACCCGGTTTTCCTACCACCCGGAGGACGGCGGATATTTACAAGGCGGTCTCAAGACCGAATCAGGCAGAAATCGGATCGTCCCGATTCATCCGAAGATCCGCCCGTACCTCATGGCGTGGATGGACAAAGGCGGTGACACTATCATCTGCGACGAAAACGGCAGGCCCCTTTCCCGCGAACGGTACCGGGAATATTTTCATCAGATAGCTGACCGTCTTGGTGCTCCTGACATAACCCCGCATTGGTGCCGCCACACATTTGCCACTCTGCTCCACTCGGCAAAGGCGGACCCGCTCACAGTCAAGTGGCTTCTTGGCCACTCCACCAAATCTGATATCACAGCACACTATACCCATGAGACAATCGGCGCTCTAAAAGAAGCGATTTTACTATTGGCATAATATACAGAATCATACCGTTAGTAACGAGTTAGTAACAGGTTAGTAACACAGAACGCTCGAACCTGTTGAAATCATTGGTTTTCCCTTAACAAAAAACATAACGTTTTATTAAATCAGTCAAGCGGCGGATACGGGCTGCCCCAAAAAGCCGGGGTCAAACGCTCCACCGCACCTCTATGGTAAATACCCCGGCCTCCCACCGGGCGGCGGCGGCGTGGCCCATCCGCTCCGCCAGCGCCTTGACAATGGCCAGTCCCAGGCCCGTGTTCTGCCCTGTGCGCATTTTGTCGGCGGTATAGAACCGTTCGAACACGCGGGCGGCATCCTCGGCGGTGAGGTCCTCCGCCCGGTTGGAAAACGCGGATACGATCCATTCCCCCTCCCGGTACAGCCGAACCGAAAGGGCATCGCTTCCGTGGCGCAGGGCGTTGGTGAGCAGGTTGGAGAAGATCCGGGTCACCGCGCCGCTGTCCGCCCATACCGGGGGCAGGTCGGAGTCAATATCCACTTCCATGGCCAGCCCCGCCGCCTCAATCTGCTCATAGGCCGCCGCCAGCTGGTCGGACAGCGCCCGGCCCAGGTCCACCTTTTCCCGCTCCAGGGGCAGCTCGCCCCCCTCAATGCGGGACAGGTCATAAAATGCGGCAATGAAGGTTTGCAGGGTCCGGGCCCGGCCTTTTACCACCGACAGGTATTCCGCTTTTTTCTCCGGGGACAGCCCTTCCCCCTCCAGCAGCTGCAAATAGCCCAAAATAGAAGTCAGCGGCGTGCGCAGATCGTGGGACACATTGGCGATCTGCTGGCGCAGCTCCTGTTCCTTCCGCCGGTAGCCCGCCCGCTCCTCCTGCCGCAGCTCCAGCAGCTCATTGAGGCAGGCCAGCAGCTCCTCTGCCCCGGCGCTGGGACAGGGCAGCGCCAGCCGGGCGGTGGTCTCGTCCGCCATTTGCTCCCGCATCCGGCGGGCTGCGAGGCGCAGGCCCCTTTCCAACGTAATCTGCCGCCCAATGAGGACGGCGCACAGCAGCGCCAACCCAATGATCAGAACCGTTTTCACATGGACCCCCTCCTCCTGTCACAGGTCACCGAACACGATAAGAAATAGAACCGCCGGGGCGGCCGGCAGCGCCGCCTTGGCGTACCGGGAGGAACGGCCCCCCGGTACGGCCGCAGCCCTGACAGCGTCAGCAGGGCAGGACCGAAAACGCCCACAGGTCCTCCCGCAAGAATCAAAAACCATTCCATCCGAATAGGAGTATGTAGAGAAGTAGAAGGAACACAACGACAGGTATTTTCATAACACACCCCGTCAAACGGCTTTTGCCGGGCCGTTCGGCCCGGCGGAAAACCGATTCATTTTTGTTTGCGCAGAATGCAGCTCAACCCGCACAGAAACACCGCCGCAATGGCGATCCATAAGGCTGCTGGCATAAACCTAACCTCTTTCCCCGCACTGTTCTGGCGTTTCATTTGATCTCCTTTCTGTGGAACCCATACAGGCCCACGGCGGTGCACACCGCCACCCAAAACGCGCCCACGATCCACGCCTGGCCCAAGTACTCCCAATTGCCCACCACAGATTTGGCCCCGTTCAGCATGGGCCCCGGAAAGTATTGGATTGCCTTGAGCAGCAGCTTTCCGGCATTTCCCCCGATGAGCAGGCCCATCACCTCAAGAATGGTGTTCAGCACAAACACAACGCCCACATAGAGGAACGAGCCCGCCATCTCCCCGTTGACCAAAAACAGGCACATAGACACGGCCGCCTGGCCTCCAATCCACAGAGGCAAGCCCACCGCCAAGAAGTAGCCCACAATGGTCAGCGCTTCCGATGCGGAGTAAAATCCGACCCCCGATTCCATAGGCAGGCAAACCGCGCACAGGCCCAGGAAGAACGCCATCATAACCACCAGGTACGCAACGGACAGCAGCGTCTGGGCCAGAAACTTGCCCAGATAGATCCGGGCGCGGCTCAAGCCGAAGGACACCTCATTTTTCAGCGTGGAGTTCTTGTACTGCGCGGCGAACACAATATCCCCGGTCAGCAGGCAGGTACAGAAGCCGACGGCCCCCAAGTCCACAATATTGATAATGGCTCCGCCAAAGGGGGTGGCGAGAGAGTGGGCGTTGTGGAAGGCGAACATGGATGCGAAAATCGCCTCCAGGGCCAGCATAACACCCAAGCAGACATAGGTGTAGGGCCGGCGCAGCAGCTTGTAGATCTCGGCGCGGATGTAGTTAAGCATGGCGTCCACCTCCGATCAGGTTGAGGAAATAGGCTTCCAGATCCGCGCCCTTCTGTTCCATAGCCAGCAGGGCCACCCCGTGACCAGCCAAGGCGTAGGACGCCTGTTTTGGGTCGTCCAGACAGTCGTAGAGCTGGACCACGTTGCCGGGCAGCACCTCAAACTTGTCGGTGCCCAGCTGGGTCTGGAGAACGGCGGCGGCTTTGGCCGCGTCGTCTACCTCCAGCCGCAGGCAGGTGCGGCATTTGTCGTGGAGGGCCTCCGCTGAAATCTCCTCCAGCAGCTTGCCCTGTTCCATGAAGCCATACCGGGTGGCCACATTGGACAGCTCGGTCAGAATGTGGCTGGAGATCAGAATGGTGGTCTGCCGCTCCCGGTTGAGCTGGCGGAGAATCTGCCGGAACTCCGCCACCCCCTCCGGGTCCAGGCCGTTGATGGGCTCGTCCAGGATAAGGAAGTCCGGGTGATTCATCAGGGCCAGGGCCAGCCCCAACCGCTGTTTCATTCCCAGGGAAAAGGATTTGAATTTCTTCTTTCCCGTGTCCGCCATATCCACCATGTCCAGCACTTCGTCTACCACCTGTTTGCCGGGAATGCCCCGCTGGAGGCGGTAGTACTCCAGATTTTCCCGCGCCGTGAGGAACGGGGAAAAAGAGGGGATCTCAATCATGGCCCCGGTGCGGGACCGCTGGTCCCGCATATTTTTCCCTGACGCGCCGAACAGCTCCATCTCGCCTCCGGTGGACTCCGACTGGCCGGTAATCATTCGCATGAGGGTGGTCTTGCCCGCCCCGTTGCGGCCCACCAGGCCGTAAACATCTCCCCGGCGCACCTGCATATTTACCCCGTCCAAGGCCATGCAGGTGCCATAGGCCTTGCGCAGCCCGTAGGCCGCCATGACCGCCGTGTTGTCCTTCATCGCGTTTCCGCCTTTCTCTTTGATTTGAGCACATCATACCGCGGAAAGGCCAAAACTCCTCTAAGGAAGTCTAAAGAAATCCTAAAATGATGGCACGGTCACACTTCCCCCAGTTTAAAGCCAATCCCCCACACCGTCTTGATATAGCTTCGGTCCGGGTCCGCCTTGGCCAGCTTGGAACGCAGGTTGCTCACGTGGACATTCACCGTGTTCTCGTCACCCAGAAAATCCTCCCCCCACACCGCCTCGTAGATCTGGGCCCGGGAGAAGGCCCGGCGGGGGTTGGCCATCAGCAGGGCCAAAATGTCGAACTCACGGCCGGTGAGGGACAGCTCCTCCCCGCTCACCGCGGCGGTGTGGCTGTCCCGGTCCAAGGTAAGGGGGCCCGCGGTGAGCATATCCGCTTTAGGCGCGGCAAACTCCCGGCTGCGGCGCAGCTGGGCCTCCACCCTGGCCAACACCTCGGCGTTGTCAAACGGTTTGGGGATAAAGTCGTCCGCCCCCAGCTTGAGCACATTCACCCGGTCCGGCACCCCCACCTTGGCGGAGGCCACGATGATGGGCATCGTCTTGCCCCGCCGGATGCGGGCAATCAGCTCCTCCCCTGTCACCCCTGGGAGCATCAGGTCCAGAATCATCAAATCGTAGTCATATTTCTCCGCCCACAGAAGGGCCTCGCTGCCGGAAAAGGCGGCCCGGCAGATATATCCCGCCCCCTCTAATATGGTGCACAGCAGGCGGTTGATGTCCACGTCGTCCTCCACGACCAGAATATTGGCGTTCTCCATGGCGGTTCGCTCCTCCGTGATGTTGTTCCTTTGCCGCCGCTCCTGTCTGCCCGTGCCCCGCGCCGGCCACGGCCAGTATAGCACAACGCCCCCGGTATCGCCAGATACCGGGGGCCAACTTTAGATTTTTTTAACATTTTGCGCCCCCTGGCAGGAAGCCTTATTCCCGCCGGGCAGAATCATACCGTTCGAGCCGCTCTCTCAAGGAAAATCGGTTCAGCCCGTGATTGCCGGCGCCTGATTGGTGAACTTCTGCTCCGCCTGGGCGATCATCTGGGGCTGGGCCTGCTCCACCTTGAACCAGCCCTTCTGCTTGGCTGTCTCAAACAGCTGGGTCTGGGTTTTGTGGCCCTGGGTGAGCAGATTCACAAATGTGTCCCGCAGCTGCACATTGGTGCATTCCGAGGCGAACAGGTTGTAGTTGGTGCTCATCTTCTTTTCGGTGAGCAGCAGATCGGTGATGATCTCATTTTCCTTCATGGTCCGTCCTCCTTACCGCAGAAAGCCCAGCAGGGTCTCGTAATTCTGCTTGTGCTGGGCGGCATACTGGCTGTAGGTGTTTTTCAGTTCGGTCTCGGCGGTGGCTTGAGCGGCGTCCTGATACTTGCAGCACAGCATCCGTTCAAAGCCCAGCTGATCCTCCAGTGCGGACAGTTCTTTGGTACTCAGATTCAACATGAGGGATCCCTCCTTAACATTGGTGCCCCTAGTATAGCCCATGGGAGGAAAAATATACTACAAACTCCCGCGCCAGGAAAATTCCGGCGCGGGAGTCCGTTTCACTTCTTTTTCTTGCCCTTCAGCTTCAACACGTCCTTGTAAAAGGCGTCCAGCTCCTTTTTGGTGCCGAAGGTGGCGATGTACATCTGATTGCCCATGGCGTCGGCCAGCACATCGGGAATGCGGTCCACCATCTTCAAATGCTCGCTGTACTTGGCCAATATGTCCACGTGGCTCAGGGCAAAGTCCTTGCCGTCCCGGCGGCCGGCGTAGGCGCAGAAGGCGTGCTCCCCCGTCTCTATGGTGGAGCGGTCAAAGGCGATCATGTCCGCCCAGATCTTGTATACGCTGGTGGAGTTGGCGTAGTTCATCATGTCGGGGCTGAACCCGCCGCAGGGGCGCATATTGACCTCCAGCGCCACCACATCCCCCTTTTTCCCCATGCCCTCCTGGTCTTGGGTGAGGCGGAAGAACTCAAAGTGGACGAACCGGCTCTTGACGCCGAAGCTCTTCACCGTGGCACGGCCCGCCTTGCGGGTGTCGGCGGGAAGGTCCTTGACGATATAGTATATGGAGTTGTCCTCCTCGTTGACAATGTCCATAATAGACATGGGGGTGACATTGCCCGTCTCAAAGATGGGATCCCCCTTGGAGTCGATGATGGCGTCGTAGGAGTTGACCTCGGCGTGGATGAACTCCTCCATGATGTAGGGTACGCCTTCCGCGCGGCAGGCCAGAAAAGCGCCCAGCTCGGTCTCGCTGGAGAGCTTGTGGGTGTCGGAGGCGCCCACGCCGTTGTCCGGCTTGACCACCACCGGCCAGCCCACCTCTTTGATAAAGTCCAGGCAGCCCTTCTCGTCGTCCACCAGGTGATAGCGGGCGGTGGGAATCCCCGCCTTCTGGTAGAACTCCTTCATCTTGGACTTGTACTTGACCCGGGGAATGTCGCTGGACTGGAAGCCGGAGGTGATGTGGAAGTCCGTGCGCAGCCGGGCGTCCCGCTCCAGCCAGTACTCGTTGTTGGACTCCAGCCAGTCCACCCGGCCGTGCTTGAAGATGAAGTAGGCCACGGCGCGGTACACCTCGTCGTAATTCTCCAGGCTGCCAACCTTGTAATACTCGTTCAGGCTGCCCCGCAGCTCGTTCGTCAACTCGTCATAGGGCGCGTCGCCAATGCCCAGCACGTTGAGCCCGTTGTTTTTCAGCTCCCGGCAGAACTGCCAGTAGTTGGTGGGGAAGTTGGGGGAAATGAAGATCACGTTTTTCATAGGGGTCCCTTCTCTCTTTTCTAAAATACCGATTTGCCGCCGGCAGCCGCCAATTCAAAGCAGGACAGCTGGAACCGGCCGCATCAGCGCTGGTCCAGCAGGTAGGGCACAAAATAGGCCACCTGCTTATACCACCAATCCCAGTCGTGCGCCACGTCCCAGCCCCAGACGTCCACCCAGAGGTGGATATCCTTCTCCCGGAAGATATCCGCCAGCCACAGGGTGGTGCCAGGGATTTCCCAGGGGCCCCGCCCCACGCAAATGACCCCCTTCTTCTGGTTGTACAGGCTGATATATGGGTGGTCCTTGGGCATATTGGACAGGTAATGCACCGGGGAATTTCGGTACACCACTTCATCCATATAGCTGTCAAAGCCATAGTCCGCGCTGTAAATGCCGCTGAGGGCCAGCACCCGGTCAAACAGGTCTGGGCGGCGGAAGAACAGGTTGGCGGCGTGGGTGGCCCCCAGGGAGCACCCAAACGCCAGCACCCCGGCCTCCCCGGTCCATCCGTTGCGCTGGTTCACCATGGCCCGCATAAAAGGCACGAACTCGTCGGTGATATAGGCAATCCACTGCTCGTAGCGCCGGATGCGCCAATAGGGATCGTCCGACTTGTTGGACCAGCTCTCCGCGTCCATGGTATCGATGGAGAACACCATCACTTGGCCCGACTCAATCCAGGGCGCCCAGGCGTCGGTCATCTTAAAGTTTTCGAAGTCAAAAAACCGCCCGTCCTGGCAGGGGATGAACAGCACGGGACGCCCCGCGTGTCCATACACCTTGCACTCCATGTCCCGGCCCAGCGCCGGGCTGTAATCCTTGAAATACTGCGTCTCCATTGTGATCTCCTCCGTCAATCCCCCCCGCCTCCAGAGCGGGGAACGTTCTCGCCGGTCCCCCGCAGAGAGGGGCGCGGTTATTGGTTTTCCCTGCCGTAGAGCAGGGTGTTCATAAAAAACGGAATCTGGCGTTCCCAGCTGGCCTCGCTGTGGTCGCCGCCGGGCACGATTCGGAAGTCCAGCAAAACCCGCCTGTCCAGCAAAGCCGCCGCCGTCCGCCCCAGCAGTTTGAACGTCTGGGCGTGGTTGGATATCTCCCGGGAGCCGTAATCCATGTACAGCACCGTCCCCGGCCCCACCCGGGAACTGCGGATCAGGGTGTCCACCTTCCCCGGGGCAACCCACAGGGAGGGAGACAGCGCCGCCCCGCGGGAGAAGTAGCGGTTGTACTCCATCACGGCGTACAGGGTCATAAGCCCTCCCATAGAGCTGCCGGCGATGAAGGTGTGCTCACGGCCCGGAAGGGTGGGAAACTCCTCGTCGATGGCCGGCTTGAAGGAGTGGACCAGCCATTCCATGGTGGTCCTCCCCCGCCCCACTACCCGGCCAATGCCGCCGTTATAGAAGGACCAGGGGGAGTACTCGGAGAGGCGCCCGTTATCCGGGTGGTGGTTGCACTCCACGGCGGCCACGATGATCTGGGTCTGAGTGGCGTCCAGATACTCGCCCATGCCCCAACTCTTTCCGTAAGTGGCGTCCTCGTCAAAAAACACATTGTGCCCGTCAAACATATAGAGCACAGGGTAGCGCAGGTCGGGGTCCATCTCCCAGGAATCGGGCAGATAGATGTAGGCCCGGCGGGGCTCGTCCCCGGTCAGCTCAGGAATGGTGATGTTCCAGCTGTCGATCATGGGTTCAAAATCCTTTCCCGCTTTATAGCGATATAATAGAATAGTTTAGCACAGTGCCGTGAAAAATGCAATCCACGGATTTTCCTATCTTCATCCCCTCCTGCCCCACGTTATGGCGCATTTTCACAGATATTTTCCGAATCCGCTCTTGACGGGGCACGGGGCTTGTGCTACAATATCCATCGTTGCGGGCCTTTCCCGCGCTGGCATAGCTCAGTTGGTAGAGCAGCTGATTCGTAATCAGCAGGTCGGGTGTTCAAGTCACCTTGCCAGCTCCAAAAGCCTCCGGGCGGATTTTCATCCGCCCGGAGGCTTTTACCATTTGGCACGATTGGCGCAGCGCCCGCCCCATTCAGCCTTTCACGTCCAGCAGGGGGGTTCCGGCCTTGACGGGGCCGGTGAGCCGGGCTGTTACGCTTTCATAGTCGTCGGTGTTGCACACGATCATGGGGGTGGTGCACAGATAGCCCACCGCCTTAATCGCCTCCATGTCAAAGGAGATGAGCAGGTCGCCCCGCTTTACCTTTTGGCCCACCTCCACATGGGCTTCAAAGTATTTTCCGCCCAGCTTGACGGTGTTGATGCCGATGTGGAGGAGAATCTCCACCCCGCTGTCCGTCACCAGTCCGATGGCGTGTTTGGTGTCAAAGAGATTGTCCACCACCGCGTCGGCGGGGGCGTACAGCTTACCGTCGCTGGGCTCAATGGCCGCGCCCTCCCCCAGCACGCAGGCGGCGAACGCCTCGTCCTGCACCTCCGCCATAGGCACCGCCGTGCCGTCCATGTGGGCATACAGCACCGCGTCCTGCTTTTTCCCGGCATCGGGCTTGGGCTCGGGGGCGGGAGCGGGGGCAGGGGTGGGGGCTGCCAGGCTGTCCAGCCGGTCCGCTTCGGGAGTTTCCATGAAGTCCACCAGGTTGGACTTGATTACCGCCACCTGCGGGCCGTACACCACCTGGACGCCGTTGCCCTTGTGGATGACGCCGGAGGCCCCGGACTGCTTCAGCAGGGCGTCGGCCACCTTGTCCGGGTCAACAACCGTAACCCGAAGGCGGGTGGCGCAGCAGTCCACGTCGGACAGGTTGGCCTTGCCGCCCAGGCCCTTGAGAATGAGGGCGGACACCGGGTCAGACGGGGCCCCGGCGGCGCCGGAGCCGTCAGGCCCCACGCCGGTCTTTGCCTTGAAGTCCGAGCGGGTGAACAGCTTGGTCTCCTCCCCCTCGTCCTCACGGCCGGGGGTTTTGAGGTCCATTTTGGTAATCATGAAGTAGAACGTAAAGTAGTAGACCACAAAGTACACCACGCCTACGACGGGCACCCAGATCCAGTGGGTTTTGGCGTTGCCCTGGAGGATGCCGAACAGGGTCAGGTCGATGATGCCGCCGGAGAAGGTCATGCCCACGCCCACGTTAAAGATGTGCATCAGCATATAGGACAGGCCGGCATAGACGCAGTGGACGGCGTACATCAGCGGGGCCACAAACAGGAAGGTGAACTCCAGGGGCTCGGTGATGCCGGTGAGCATGGCGGTGAGGGCGGCGGACATCAGCAGGCCGCCGGCCGCCTTTTTCTTCTCGGTTTTCGCGGCCTTGTACATGGCCAGGGCGGCGCCGGGCAGGCCGAAGATCATGAAGGGGAACTTGCCCGCCATAAACCGGGTGGCTTCCACGGAGAATACCTCCGTGCTCTTGGAGGCCAGCTCCGCAAAGAAGATGTTCTGGGCCCCCTGGACGGCCACGCCGTCGATCACCGCGGAACCGCCCATGGCGGTCTGCCAGAAGGGCATATAGAATACATGGTGAAGGCCGAAGGGGATGAGGGCGCGCTCCAGCAGGCCGTAGATCCAGGTGCCCGCGTAGCCGGACTGGAGAACCAGGTTGCCCAAGGCGGCGATGCCGGTCTGCACCACCGGCCATACGTAGAACATGGCGATGCCCACCACCAGAAACGCCACCGTGCAGACGATGGGGACGAACCGGGTGCCGCCAAAGAAAGACAGCACCTGGGGCAGCTGGATCTTGTAGAAACGGTTGTGGAGGGCGGCCACGCCCAGTCCCACCAGGATGCCGCCGAACACGCCCATTTGCAGGGTGGTGATGCCCAGCATGGTGGTGGTGGTGTTGGCGGCCATGGCGTCCACGCCGCCCCGGGCGGTAATCATGGCGGAGATGGCGGTGTTCATCACCAGGTAGGCGATAGCGCCGGACAGGGCCGCCACCTCCTTCTCCTTTTTCGCCATGCCGATGGCCACGCCCATGGCAAACAGGAGGGCCAGGTTGTTGAACACCGCGCTGCCGCACTGGTTCATGATGTCCAGGATGGTGTACAGCACGCCGCCCTCGAAGATCACACCGGTGAGGCCGTAGGCCTCCAGCATGGTCTGGTTGGTGAAGGAGCTGCCGATGCCCAGCAGCAGGCCCGCCACCGGCAGCAGGGCGATGGGCAGCATGAACGAGCGCCCCACCCGCTGCAGTACGCCGAAGATCTTGTCTTTCATAACAATTCCTCCTCAGTCTTTTTGAGTTGCTATATAAAAAACCCATACCCCGCCCACAGGATGCCCCTCCTGTGGCCGAAATATGGGTTTCGCCCGCCAAAGCGGTCACGATCCCAACATAAAGTTGTTTCCTGCCCTCCCGCTCCCGCCTAAAAGGAGCTATTTGTTCTCCAGGTTGATGCGTTTCAGGTGGATGGTCAAATAGATGAGCTCCGCCTCGGACACCTCTTTTTGATAGGCGTGCCGGATATATTCCGCGATATGCTGGGCGCACTTGTAGTGCTGGGCGCAGCCCCGGCGGATCATCTCCTGAAACTCGCTGTCGTATTCGTCTGTGCAGCTTGGGGCGGCCTGGAACAGCCGCTGGGCAAAGTAACGCAGATGAACGATAAAGCGGCTGAAATCCAGGGATTCCCGGTGGAACTTCCTCTGGTAATAGTACTCCACCACCTCCAGCGCCCCCTGAATCAGCTGGGTGATATCATACATGACGCTCATGCTGGTGTTCAGCTCCGCGTTGACGATGTGCAGGGCGATGAACGCCGCCTCGCTGGCGTTCAAGTCCACCTGGGTCTCCTCCCGAATGACCCGCAGGCAGTGCTGGCCCATATGGTACTCGGTGGGATAATAGCTCATGATGGCCCCCTCCAGGGGGTTGGCGAACTCAATTCCCTCCTGCTTCCGCTTGATGGCAAAGCTGATATGGTCGGCCAGGGTGATGAGCAGGGACTCGTTGAGGGGAGAGGAGATTTGGCCCTTGATCTGTTCGATCAGTTCCTGCGTCAGCTTCAGGTGCTCCATGGGGATTTGCTCCACCAGCTCCCGCAGCTTGCGCTGTTCCGCCTTGCCCTCCATGTGGTAGGTTTTCTCCACCAGGGCGGGGTCAACGCGTTCGCCGGTCTTGCGCTTGAAGCCCAGACCCTTTCCGGTGACAATCATCTCGCTGCCCTTATCGTCCACGACGCACAGAATGTTGTTGTTGATGACCTTCTTGACCCGCAAGCGCCCACCCCCAAAAAACAAACCAACCTCGCAGGGACACCCCCGTGCGGCCCGGAGGCGCACAGGAAACAACCCGAACGAAGTTGGTCAAGCCCGATAGACCGGTAACATTCCAACACTGTGAATTTAAATATAGCGCCGTTGCAGAATGATGTCAAGAGGGATGGTGTTTTGGCCCTCCATTTTGGATCACTGCACAATTTCTATGCCTCACTTTTGATCATTTCGCCAACACGCTCCGCCGGCACGGGCGCGGAAAAACAGGCCCCGGCACGCGCCGCGCCGGGGCGTCAACGCGCCCCGGGCGGTGCGGCGCCCCCGTGGACCGATCTCAAAAGGCGAAATCCATAACTCAGCCTTTGGCGTTGGCTTTGGCGGTGTTCAGCATGGCGCACAGCTGGTCCGCCTTGGAGATGGCCTCCAGCACCCGCTTGTCCTTCATAGAAAGAGAACCCCGGGACACCTGAAGCGTGGTAATGCGCACCTTTTTGCCGTCCAGCTGGAACTCACAGCTCACCCGGGAGGTGCCCATGCCGAATTTGCCGTCGTTGGTACGCACGTTTGTCACTTTGCCCAAGTCCACAAACTGAAGCTCCGTGGGGTTAAAGCGGTACACTACGCCCATCCTGCCGCCCTGGTCAATGTAGTACACCGCGTCGCTGGCCTCGAACTTGTACTGATAGGTAAAGCCTTGGGCCTTGAAGTCCGCCTCCTGCGCCGTCGCCATTTTCTTCATTTTGCTCTCCAGGAACATAGGGATAGCCACAATAATGCCCACCGCCGCGAATACGGCGACGACAAAGGGGACCTGGTTACCCATGAACACGGTGAACGCCAGGATGACCAGCACCGCCGCCACCGCCGCCGGGATGCCCGCCCAAACGGCGAGGTAAGAAGGATTTATTTTTTTCATCATCTGTTCTTCCTTTCAATGATATCAGACGCTCAGTTCTCCTGAAACGCGCGGTACTCCTTCTCCAGCTGGAAGGTGTAGATCACCGCGAACACCCCGGCCAGGATGACGAGCCAGCTGCCCAGCCGCCCGGTCGTCAGCAGCATGGTGACGCAGCTGAATATACCGTACGCCAGCAGGATCACGGAACACACCCGGCTCTGCTTCAAATGAATGCCCAGGCCCAAGCCCAGAACAAGGCCGGCGTCGATGAACATGAACGGATTGGTGAGTACGGCGAACACCCCGGTGACCACCGCCGATATGTAGCACAAAATAGCGCAGCCGCGGATGTTTTTCCGCGTTTTATCCGAAGCGTGGTTCCGGCAAAACTCCGACTTGGAGATCTCACGGTCCCCTTCCGTCACGGCCGGCGCACCGGGGCTGCCCCAAGGCTGGTCCGTCTTCTGCACAGTGCCGCAGGACGGACAATACTTTTGTCCCGGCTGGACTTCTGCTCCGCAGGTTGGACACTTCATGTTTTTTCCTCCTCAAACTTTAATCTCTATCAGTACGCCGGACCACCGGCTGGACTGACCAGCGTGATTACTCCGCGCCCCTCTTGCCGCAGCGCCTCTTTATTTAGATATGTTTCGGACGCACGGATTGGGGACTCTCACGGAACAGTATATTTAGCTTTGCCGCGCCCTGCAATGTATCGCCGGACGTGTCCTTCAAATTTGTGATTTTGCACAAAATTTTGTCCGGATTCTTTTGTAAAGTAGCCAATATGCGGCGCGGATTATGTGAAAAAAACAACGGTTTGCGCAAAACCTCCCACAGGGCGGGCCGTTTGTGTTAAACTTTGGGGCACAGGGCGGGAACTGTCCCGTCAAAAAGTGAATGAGGAGGAATAGAGATGTTAAGTATCAACTGGGATGACGTCGCAAACGTAGTAGGCACAATGATCCCGCACCTTGTGGCTATTGCTGTGGCGCTCATCGCCGCCATCGCGGTCACGGTGGCCGCCATGAAGGCCCCCAAGAACACCAAGGGCCTGATCCGTGGCAGCGCCTGGGTCGCCGCGCTGCTGGCGGTTCTGATCGTGGTGAACTTGATCTGCACCGGCCCCATGTCCACCCTGCTGACCAATTCGATGGGCAAGCCCGTGTCCAAGATCGACGACGCCACCACCGCCGAGGCTACCGAGCTGGTCACCGAGATCTGCCGGGAGGGCATCACCCTGCTGAAGGACGAGGACAATATCCTGCCCCTTCAGAACAAGAAGATCAATGTGTTCGGCTGGTCCGCCACCAACCCCTGCTACGGCGGCACCGGCTCCGGTGCGCTGAACACCGCTTACCCCACCGTCACCTTCCTGGATGCCTTGAAGGGCGCCAACATTGAATACAACCAGGAGCTCATCGACTTCTACACCAACTACCATGACACCTCCCTGCCCGCCGTGAGTATGTGGAACCAGAACTGGACCCTGCCCCAGCCCGGCGCGGCCCTGTACTCCGACGAGCTGATCAACAACGCCAAGTCCTTCTCCGACACCGCCGTCATCTTCATCGCCCGGGTGGGCGGCGAGGGCGCCGACCTGCCCAAGGACATGACCGCCCTGGTCAACGGCACCTACAAGGCCGACTCCACCATGAACTACGACGACACCGTCAACGCCGGCAACGACTGGGACGCCGGGGACACCTATCTGAACCTCTCCAACCCTGAGGAGGAGATGGTCAAGCTGGTGTGCGAGAACTTTGACAACGTCATCGTCATCTACAACAGCGCCAACGCCTTCGAGCTGGGCTTCATCGACGAGTACCCCTCCATCAAGGGCGCCCTGTGGTGCCCGGGCACCGGCCAGGCCGGCTTCACCGCCCTGGGCGAGATCCTGGCCGGCGACGTGAACCCCTCCGGCCACCTGGTGGACACCTATGTGTACGACCTCACCGCCATTCCCGCTTTCAACAACATCGGCTATATGCTCTACGATAACATGGACGAGCACGCCTACAAGAGCACCAACTTCATGACCCAGCAGGAAACCACCACCCTGCCCGCCTTCGTCAACTACGTGGAGGGCATCTACGTAGGCTACAAGTTCTATGAGACCGCCGCTGTCGAGGGTCTCATCAACTACGACGAGGTGGTGCAGTATCCCTTTGGCTACGGCCTGAGCTACACCACCTTTAAGCAGGAGATCACCAGCTTCTCCGATGACGGCGCCAACATCACCTTGAAGGTCACCGTCACCAACACCGGCTCTGTGGCCGGCAAGGAAGTGGTGCAGGTCTACTTCAACCCGCCCTACACCAACGGCGGCATTGAGAAGGCGTCCGCCAACCTGGTGGAGTTCGCCAAAACCGCCAAGCTGGAGCCCGGCGCCTCCGAGGAAGTGACCATCACCTTCCCCATCGAGCAGATGGCCTCTTACGACTACGCGGGCCGGGGCTGCTATGTGCTGGAGCGGGGCGACTATGAGATCTCCATCAACTCCGACTCCCACAACGTGCTGGACTCCGAGACCTTCACCCTCAGCGCCGACAAGGTCTATGACGAGAGCAACAAGCGCGACAGCGACGCCGCCCCCGCTGTCAACCAGTTCGACTACGCCCGGGGTGAGGTGGAGTACCTGTCCCGGAAGGACAACTTCGCCAACTATGACGCGGCCACCGCCGCCCCCGCCTCCTACTCCATGCCCGCCGCCGACAAGGCCAACTTCTACAATAACGCCAACTACCTCACCGCCGAGGTGGTGGCCAAGGAAGAGGAGCGGATGTTCCCCAACGCCCAGCCCATCACCACCGGCGCCAAAAACGGCGTGAAGCTCATCGACCTGCGGGGCGCTGCCTACGACGATCCCAAGTGGGAGCAGCTGCTGGACCAGCTCACCATTGAGGAGATGGGCAACCTCATCGCCCTGGGCGGCTACCAGACCCTGGACATCGCGTCCATCGAGAAGTACCGCACCAACGACTGCGACGGCCCCGCCTCCATCAACAACAACTTCACCCGTCAGGGCTCCGTGGGCTTCCCCGCCGCCGTGATGATCGCCGCCACCTGGAACGACGGCCTGGCCACCGCCTTTGGCGAGAGCATCGGCAAGATGGCCGACCAGATGGACACCGCCGGCTGGTACGCCCCCGCCATGAACATCCACCGCACTCCCTTCGCCGGCCGTAACTTCGAGTACTACTCCGAGGACGGCGTGCTGTCCGGCTCCATGGCCGCCAACGCCACCATCGGCGCGGAGAAGTACGGCGTGTACGCCTACATCAAGCATTTCGCCCTCAACGACCAGGAGACCAACCGCTGCGGTATGCTGTGCACCTGGACCAATGAACAGGCCATGCGTGAAATCTACCTGAAGCCCTTCGAGATCTCCGTGAAGGAAGGCAAGGCCAAGGCCGTCATGTCCTCCTTCAACTACATCGGCCCGCGCTGGGCGGGCGGCACCTACGAGCTCCAGACCCAGGTGCTGCGCAACGAGTGGGGCTTCCAGGGCATGGTGCTCACCGACTACTTCGGCGTGTACGGCTACATGAGCGCCGACCAGGGCATCCGCACCGGCACCGACTTCTGCCTGGTGGCCTACCCCACCGAGACCAGCCAGACCCGCTTCCGTGAGACTCCCGCCGCCCAGCAGGCCATGCGGCAGTCCACCAAGAACATCCTGTACGTCACCGTCAACAGCCGCCAGTACAGCGAGCTGGGCATCCAGCAGTCCACCGCTCCCAACCGCTGGGAGACCTACCTGACCATCGCCAACGTGGCGGTGGGCGTGGTCCTGGTGGCCGCCGAGGCGTTCTTCATCTACAGCTTCCTGAAAAAGAAAAAGAACGTCGCCGCGTAACCAGTAAAAAGGCCCCGCTTTTCGAGCTCTCTCGAAAAGCGGGGCTCTTTTTTTAGGAATCACCGGCCCTGGCTGCCGCCCTTTACCCGCAGGCGGTTCAGCGCCCGGGCCAGAGTGGCCTGGGCCATCTGGTGCTCCTGGCGGCTCCGCTTCTGGAGGAGCGCCTCCCTGGCCTCGTCCGCCTCCCGGCGGGCCCGGGCCTCGTCGATCTCCTCCGGCCGCTCGGCGGAGTCCACCAGCACCAGCACGTCGTTTTTCTCCACCTTCACCATGCCGGGGGACACCGCCGCCAGCTGCACGGGCTGGCCCGGCGGCTGCCAGCGCAGCGTTCCCGGCTGGACGGCGGCGATCATGGCGCTGTGGTGGGCCAGGATGCCCCGTTCCCCGTCGCTGGCGGGAATGGTCAGGCTGACGCAGGGCCCCTCGTACAGGGTCCTGTCCGCCGCCAGGATGTGCACCTGAAAGGTATCCGTCACAGCTGGCCCGCCTCCATCCTGCGGGCCTTCTCCACCACGTCCCGCCAGGTGCCCACGTTGTAGAAAGCCGCCTCCGGGTACTGGTCCAGCTGGCCGTCCACAATGGCCCCAAAGCTCTCCAAAGTGTCCTTCAGCGGCACGTACACCCCGGGAATGCCGGTGAACTTCTCCGCCACGTGGGTGGGCTGGGCCAGGAAGCGCTGGATGCGCCGGGCCCGGGCCACCGTGTGCTGGTCCTCCTCGCTGAGCTCGTCCATGCCCAGGATGGCAATAATGTCCTGGAGCTCATTGTACTTCTCCAAAATCTCCTGCACCCGCCGGGCGATACGGTAGTGCTCCTCCCCCACCACATCCGCCTCCAGAATCCGGGAGGACGACTCCAGCGGGTCCACCGCCGGGTAGATGCCCTGTTCGGAAATTTTGCGGCTGAGAACCGTGGTGGCGTCCAGGTGGGCAAAGGTGGTGGCGGTGGCCGGGTCGGTGAGGTCGTCGGCGGGGACGTACACCGCCTGGACGGAGGTGACGGACCCCTTTTTCGTGGAGGCGATGCGCTCCTGGAGCTCCCCCATTTCATTCGCCAAAGTGGGCTGGTAGCCCACGGCGGAGGGCATACGGCCCAGCAGGGTGGACACCTCGCTGCCCGCTTGGACAAAGCGGAAAATGTTGTCGATGAACAGCAGCACATCCTTGTGCTCCACGTCCCGGAAGTGCTCCGCCATGGTCAGCCCGGACAGGGCCACCCGCATCCGCACGCCGGGGGACTCGTTCATCTGGCCGAACACCAGGGCCGTCTTGCCAGACACGCCGCTCTCCCGCATCTCCCGCCACAGGTCGTTGCCCTCCCGGGAGCGCTCCCCTACGCCGGTGAAAATGGAATAGCCGCCGTGCTCCATGGCCACGTTGTGGATCAGCTCCTG
>CAMNQF010000053.1 GCA_946548895.1 uncultured bacterium
TTTGAGGGCATTTTGCGGACTAAGGAAAAAATAGCGTTTTGCGTGTCCGGCTACACCCTCCTTGATGTTTGGTCGGCCACATTATATAGGCCTGCCCTGGCAATATCCAGAGGAATCGACAGACAGTTTGATGTGGTTGCGGTGTGTATCAATATACGCGCTGCCTTTTCAAAAAACAGGCCCGATGCGTATCAGTGTACACATCGGACGGGCTAAAACTGCCAGTTGTCATTCTGCAGCGCGGTCAGGAAATCAAGGACACCGGAATCCACAGCAGCGTCCGGCTCTTTGCCGCTCTCAGCCGCCTGGGGAACGGAGGAAACAGTTATGTGCTTCAACTCGTCTTGGAGGATGGAGCGCAGCGTGTCCTCCAGGTTCTTCCGCTTATGGTAACCGCATACCGCCTCGCAGACAGCGCTGGTTTTGTTCTTTTGCTGGGAAAGGATTTCCCATGTCTCCCGCTGCCTGGGGTTGTCCAAAGACAGCACAATGTGGAGCCGCCGCTTTTGTCCGCCGCGCTCAATTCCCATCAGAGGGTACACCTGCCTGCTGGCGTGGGTTCAAAATCTCATTTTTGAGTAAATCGCCAATGGTCTGAAACGTCTGGGCCAGCTCATAGGACTCTTTCACAGAATCCTCAACCTCATCCGGCCTCATGCGGGTACACTCCGTCCAGATTCGCACGTTTTCTTCTGTAGAAGTCAGCAGAACCGCTTTTTCATAGGCTTTGCAGAACAGGCCAGCGATTTTGTGACGGCGGTCTGACTCGGCGTCAAATGCCTGGATTTCCGTTTTTGCTTTCGCCAGCTCCACCGCCAGGGCGGCGGCCTCATCCCGCTGCTCCTCCGGCAGATCCCGTATCTGCCGGGTGATGTTGTAGCCCTGGTTGATGGACAGGTCGCCGCTGTCCAGGGCCTCCCTCACAGCGGCAGGGGCGTGTTCATCGATCTGCATGACCTTGCCCATGGTGACCTCACCGATTCCGACAGTGTCAGCCAGCTCTTTGCGGGTGCTGACGGGAGAAATCAGGTCTGACAATGTTGTCAAACCCGATTTCGCATCCTCGCTTTTCTGATCCCCGCCGCCTGCGGACATATTTTCTTTTGCCCTGGCCTCAATATCCGGCTTCAGCCGAAGGGCGATCTGGCCCAATTCCCATTTGTCCAGGTTGCGACGGCCCTTCTGCGTGTCCAGCGCCCACTGCTTCGCCTCCAGCAGATCAGCAAACGAAAACACCAACATTTTGTAGGGCAGGCCGTGCTTTTCGCAGATGCGGAGCCGGTTGTGTCCGTCAATGACAGTCATATCCTCGTTGACGATGACGGGGGCATAGCAGCCGTTTTCCAGGATATCGCTCTCCAAAGAAGAAAACTGCTCACCACTGAGAGGTGGGAGCAGTTGTTCCATCTCCGGCAGGACAATCGGCGTCCGCTCAGAGCTGCTATATTCGATTTTTGTGTTTTGCAGAGTACCATCTCCTTCAGTTTGATTTTTGCGAGCTTCCACTAAGATGTGCCGTTCTACCCAATCTGGTTCCTGACAGGCAACCCTGCTCGGCGCTGTGTCGTATGGCTTCCCTTGGCCCGCTCCATCAAGCTGAAATCATGGCAGGCTTCCCTGAAAAAGTATCCGATTGGACGGTCATTCACTTTTACCCCAGACACAAAGTGCCTGGGGTACAGCATAAGCCTGTAAATGAGTTCCAATCCCTTTCGAGAAAGCCTGTTAATGATGATACAAAAGTAAATTATTTTTTCCTGTTGAGCCGCTGTGCTGCCAGTGTAACTCTGGCAGGAAGACTTGTCAAGGGGGAATTTGGCTAATACGCCTGCCATTTTTTGAACAATAACGTAAAGTGCAAAATGCAACTACCAGAAAGATGTTAGAATCTTGGCAGAGGCTTGTGCATCATGATTGAATTATTGTCAAAAATCTGCAATAATAGATTTTAAAATTCAAGCAAAAGGAATGCTCGCAATGGAAAAAACTCCGTTTCATGATTATCATACAGCCAGGGCACTGGAAGCGCTTCCCTGCGAAGACCGTTTTGCCCCTGTCTACGCCTCCTCCAACAGCAAAATCTACCCTTTTCAAATTGCGGCGGCAGACTTTGCCCTCCGCTCCCTGTATCAAAAAGGAGCGATCCTCTGTGATGAAGCGGGCTTGGGTAAGAGCCATGAGGCTATGCTGATCATCACCCAGAAGTGGCTGGAGGGGCGGCGGCGCATCCTGCTGGCGATTCCTAACGCGGATCTACTGTTCCAGTGGATGGAATTGATCGATGAGTTCTATTCTGTCCCGTATGTAGTCCTGACAGACCGCGCCCAGTGGGACGCTGTGGTTTCGGAGGACGAGCCCAATCCATTCCTCCAGGATGCAGTCGTCATCACAACCTACGATTTTGCCGCCGGACATGAGGACGAGGCCACGGCGGTTCCTTGGGATCTGGCGGTCTTTGAGGAGGCCAACGCCCTCTCCGCTGTCTACCAGGAGGGCAATCAGCAGGCAAAAGCCCTCAAGCGTATCGCCGGGGGTGCGTTCAAGCTGCTGCTCACCGGCACACCCATTGAAAAGAACATTATGGATCTCTATGGGCTGATCTGGTTTATCGACGAGGCAATTCTGCCAGACGAACAGGAATTTCTGGCCCGGTATCTCCGCCGCCCGGAGCGCTACCCCGAGTTGAGCGAGCTGGTTCGGCCCTACTGCTTCCGCACCCTCCGCGTCCAGGCCCAAAGCTACGCCAAGGTGCCCCGGCGGGTGCTGCTCACCTATGAGTACACCCCCTCGCCTCAAGAACAGGCACTCTATGATCTGCTGTACGCCTATGTCAACCAGCCCGTGAAGCGGGCTTTCCCGGAGATGGATCCATATGACTTGGCCCTGCGGCTGCTAGGGCTGCAAGGCTCCTCCACCGCCGCTGTTTTGCAGACCATCCGGGGCGTCATCAAACGCCTGGAGCGAATGCCCAATGCCGCTATGGAGCTGGCCCAGTGGCGGGAGATGGAGGCTGCTGCGCTGGAGGTGAAGCGGGACGCCAAAGCATTCGAGCTGTTGAGCGCCCTCAAGTTGGGCTTTGCCATGATCCAGAAGCGGGGCGGGGCACGGAAGGCGGTGATCTTCACCGAGAGCGTAGAGACGCAGAGTATGCTCCTCCCGCTGCTGGAAGGCCAGTATAAAACCTTGCTGTACCGCGGCGGTGCGGACTACTCCGCAATCCAGGCATTCAAGGGGGACGGCAAGGTACTGCTTACCACCGACAACGGCGCCCGAGGTTTCAACTTAGAGGAGTCCGCCTTTGTCATTCACTACGACCTGCCCTACAACACGCTGAAGCTGGAACAGCGCATCGACCGCTGCCACCGGCTGGGGCAGGAAAACGATGTCCTTTCCCTGGCGTTCTAAACTGCTCCCCAAGTCAAGTACAAAATAAGTTGACCCATATCAGGGGAAAGAGGGATAGATCCCAGAGATCAGATAGTCATAGTATTCGTTGGGGGACAGCTTTGCCAGATCCCACTGATACCTGTCGCTGTTGTAGTAGTCGATCCAGTCGCCAATGGAGCGCTCAACGTCCGCAAAAGAGTTCCAGCCGGGGATTTCACGGGACAGCTCGTCCTTCATGTGGCCAAAGAAGCTCTCCTGCGGGGCGTTGTCCCAGCAGTTGCCTCTGCGGGACATAGACTGCCGCAGCGCACTGTTTTTCAGCAGCTGGATGAACTTCACACAGGTGTAGTGGCAGCCCTGGTCGCTGTGGAGGATCGTGTTTTTGTTCAGCGAAATGCCGTGGTTATCAATCAGCTTTTCCACGGTTTCCAGTACGAAATCTACCTCAAGGGACTCGCTGAGGGTGTAGGACAGAACCTGTTTGGTACAGGCGTCCAAAATGGTGGAGAGATAGCAATGGGCGCCGTTCAGCGGGATGTAAGTGATGTCCGTCAGCAGGATGCTCCGGGGGCCATGTGTTTCGAACTCACGGTTCACGAGGTTTTCCGCCGTGTTGTTCGTTCGGATGGCCTTCTGCAGCCTGCGGTAGGGATTGGCCTTGCGAACGGGGCAGAAAAGTTCATACTTCCGCATAAGCCGCCGGATCTTCTTGGGGTTCATTCGGATCCCGGTGTGAAGCAGCCGCATATGGATGCCCCGGACGCCCTTGTCATAGCCCCGGAACCGGTAGGCGTTCAGGATGAGCTGGAAATCCGCCTTGTCCCGCTCCTCCCTGTCCTGCCGGGTCTGTTCCGCTTTCAGCCAGCCGTAGTATCCGGATCGGGACACACCGGCGATATCGCACAGCTCGGTCACTGTAAGGACGTTGTCTTCTTCGGCCAGCGCCGCCCTGATGGCGCCGAATCGGAAGCCGGTGCGCTCCATCGTCACTGCTCCGAGCCCGGCCCGCCAGGCTGCCGCATAAGCTTTTTTAAAAACGCCATCTGCTGCTGGAGGTGTACAATCTCGTTCTGAAGGCGCTGCTCGCTCTCCCGGCGGGACATCTTCTCCAGCTCGGCGCGGCTGAAGTTCTCTTTGCTGATACGCATCCGGGATGTCGCTTTGCCTTGGAGCCCCTCAGGGGTTCGGGCGGCGCGGCGGATGCGCTTTGTGATGTTATGGACGCGCTCAAAGCCCAAAACCTCAGGATCATAGCCCAGCCTTCGAAACGCTATATTCCCGGTGCAGCCCTCCACGCTCAGGCGCCAGAATTCCTCCTTGAACGCCAGCGCGAAGGAAATCTGCTCTGCCGTCACCCTCTCGGTATACGGGTTCGCCCGCAGCTTCTCCACTTCCGCTGGGCTGAATCTTTTCTTTACACTCATAAGGCACCTCCGCTGCAGCAATTCTATCTTACCACATTTGGCGTCTTATGGGTCAATTTATTTGTCCACTTTCTGGGGTACAGTTTATTCCTCAACCAGCGCAACCTCTCTGACGTGCGCAAGCTGGAGCTGGCCAGCAAGCGCACGCTGGTGTCAGACGGGGTGTTCGGCCTCACCGACAGCGTGCTGGGCGGCTTCACCGGCGACCTGGAGGGTGGTTTTCAAAGCGCCGCCGCAAAGCTGCGTACCAAGGCCCAGGTGGAGGCGGATTTCCAGCAGGTTTTGACGCTCCACGAGGAGGAAAACCGAAAAGCCGTCTCCGCCGCTGAGGAAGTGCTGTTCACCACCTTCACCCGGGAGCTGGCCCAGAAGTGAACCTGTCCCCCCGGTATGTGAGCAAACGGGCGGAGGAACTGAACCAGGCCCTCTGGCGGCTTGTAAAATCCTTCTTTTTACGGTATAATGAGACAAATACCGACTGTGCTTTCGTGATTGACGAGGAGGCAAAAACTGTCACCGCCACGGGGTATCAGGAGCTACCCGTGCTGTTCTACTACTGGACGGGCAGCAGAAACCGCCCCTACCGCAGTCAGAAGCGATATGGCATGGGCAGCAAGTTCAAGCCTCGGGCGGGGCGGATCACCTTTTCCAGCGTCATCGGTCAGGGCATCCTCCACGAGCTGGAGTGCGCCGATTTCGGGACGCTGACGGTGGAAGGCGCCTTGGAACCCTGCCAAATCGGCCTGTACACCGTCACCCTCACCGGCGGCGGCGTCCGGCGGGAGGCACCCGTGCTGTGCGGTGTGACTGGCAGCGGCAGGGCGCTCAGCCAGGGCGAGTGCGAGGCGGTTTTGTCCCTGCCGGTGAAGGGCTTCACCGAGGAGGGTTCCCGCTCCCCCCACTGGCTGAAGCGGGGCGGCCCGCCCCACGAGCTGGACAAGCTGGTTCCCGTAGGCGCGCTGCTGGAAAAGCTCTCCCCGGCCCAGGCGGAGGAGCTGGAGCGCATGAAGCTGCGGGTCAACGGCCAAAAGGCGGGCCCGGAAGCTGGACGGGCTGGAGGTACAGGTCAAGGCACTGGAGGCGGAGCGGGACGCCGTCACCGGCGATAGGCTCCGCCGGCTGGCGCTGGAGAAGGAGGCCACCCGTCTGCGCCGGGAGTTGATGAAGGGCCGGGAGAGCCAGTTCTTCGACGCCATGCGGCTGGATGTGGAGATGGAGGAGCAGGTCAAAAAATTTGCGGAACAAGAGAAATTGACGGCCAAAGTTGTGCGAGAATTTGTGGTGAAAGTGGGTGGTTAGTTGTGAATTTATTTGAGTTGTATGATGGATTTACAAAAATAGCTTCAGTATCCAATAAGTCATTGCTTTTATTGGCTACAAGAGCTAAAACCAGTGGACTCTTTGTAAATTCAACAAATATGCGGCAAATTAAACTGAGAAAGATAGTAGATGATTATAAGACTGAGTTTGGAAATTTTGAAATGTTATTCGATTTAATATCTCATAGTTTATTGAAAACAGAGTATGTTATCGAACTTTCAGATAAAGTAATTGCTGATACCGAAAACGGGAAATTTCCTCCGAATGCAAAAATTGATATGATAACACATTTACCATGTATTTGAGGGTGCATTATAGTGAAACTCCAATTCAAAAACCAAGATTTCCAGACCGCCGCTGTGGAGACCGTCACCGGCCTGTTCGCCGGGCAGGAGCGCACCCGCGCCACCTTCTCCGTCATGGAGGAGGGCCAGCTTCCGGGGCAGACCGGCTTCGGCCCGGCGGAGCTGGGGGTGGGCAACGTCCTGCGATAAGGTAAGATAAGTTGCGCAAATTGAATCAGAGCAAAAAAGACATGGTTTGCAGGTCTCTGGTAGAATGAAGTTGGGACACACCATTCTGAAAGGAGACAGCAAACCATGTCAGAGAAGATTGTACAGCTAAATGAAGAAGCAATCAAGGGTCAACTTAAGGAACTGGTTCGCGGAAGCGTGGAAGAAACGCTGAATGAGCTGTTGGAGCAAGAAGCGGAAAAATTGACCCAGGCAGCCCGGTACGAGCGGAATGAGGCTCGCCAGGGGTACCGCAGTGGACACTACAGCCGGAACCTTACTACCACCTCCGGCGATGTAACGCTCCATGTACCCCGGCTGAAGGGGGTCTCTTTCGAAACGGCCATCATAGAGCGGTATCACCGGCGTGAAAGCAGCGTGGAGGAAGCTCTCATCGAAATGTACCTGGCTGGTGTCTCAGTGCGCAGAGTAGAGGATATTACTGAGGCACTGTGGGGCAGCAAAGTGTCTCCAGCGACCATCAGTGAGCTGAACAAGAAAGCGTATGTCCACATTGAGGACTGGCGCAACCGGTCCTTACAAGGCGGACGCTATCCGTATGTGTGTGTGGACGGGATCTACCTGCGGCGGAACTGGGGCGGAGAGTATGAAAATGTAGCGATTCTAGTGGCAATCGCGGTAAATGAGGACGGATACCGTGAAGTTCTTGGCGCCGCTGAGGGGATGAAAGAGGACAAGGCCAGTTGGGTCAATTTCTTCCAGTGGCTGCGAGGCCGTGGCCTGGGCGGTGTAAAGCTCATTGTTGGAGACAAGTGTACAGGAATGCTGGAAGCAGTGGGAGAGGTGTTCCCGGAGGCCAAATACCAGCGGTGTACCGTCCATTTCTACCGCAATGTATTTTCTGTAACACCGCGCTCTAAGGTGAAACTGGTGGCCAAGATGCTCAAGGCGATCCATGCCCAGGAGAGCAAAAAAGCTGCCCGAGAGAAAGCCAAAGCCGTGGTGAAGGAACTGCGTTCCATGAAGCTGAGAGAGGCTGCCAAGAAGGTAGAAGCTGGTATAGAGGAAACGTTGACTTACTGCGACTTTCCCAGCGAACACTGGACACGTATCCGCACCAACAATGTCATTGAACGGCTCAACCGAGAAATCCGCCGCCGTACCCGTGTGGTGGGCTGCTTCCCGGATGGCAATTCTGCCCTCATGCTGGTCTGCGCCAGACTACGTCATGTGGCCGGCACACAGTGGGGCAACAAGAAATACATGAATATGAAGCACTTAGAGGCGGTTCTGGGAGACGCGTCTATTGCCAGCTGACTTCTTCCAGCCGGAGTCTGCAAACTTTTTTGCGCATAACTCTTGACATTACCTGGCCAGCCGCTCCTTTTCTGCAAGCAGCATCCCGGTAAATCAGGTTGTGGACAGGATGCACTGGCCTGTAAAAAGCGGGCAATGTCCTTTTCTGCCCGTACGGTACAGGTATCAGCGCAACGTCTGCCGGCAGCGCCCCTGCACAAGGTACGGCGTGCCATTTACTTCGATTTCCAACGCCTCCCCTTCCAGAAGGTCGCAGGAAAATTCATCCGCGGTAAACCGCACTTCCAGCAGCCGGCCCCGATAATACAGCCTCATTTTTACCTGGCCCCATTTCTCCGGGCAGCGGGGCGCAAAGGAAAGCCGTCCGCCTTGGTAGGACATCCCGGCAAACCCGTGCATAAGTGCAATCCACGAGCCCGCCATGCTGGTAATATGCAGCCCATCCTCTGTATCCGCATTGAAATTATCCAGATCCAGCCTGGCCGCGCGCTGGTAGAGCCGGTACGCGTCCCCCTCAAAGCCGCACGCCGATGCCACAGTACTGTACATACTGGGGGAAAGAGAGGATTCGTGGACGGTGAGCGGCTCATAAAACTGGAAATTGGCTTGCTTTTGCTCCAGGGTAAATCGGCCGGGGAAGTAGTAGAATGTCAGAATGACGTCCGCCTGCTTGATGAAACAGGAGCGCAGGATGCGATCCCAGGACCAGTGCTTGCAAAGGGGGAGCTCCTCCTCCGGGATATCGGCGGCGGGATAGATGTCCTTGTCCATAAACCCGTCCTGCTGGGAGAACAGCATGGTTTCCGGATCGTAGTTCAGGTACATTTTATCCGCGACTTCCCGCATCTTCCGTGCCTCCTCCCCATCCAGCGGGTAGGACAGCTTTTGGACCCAGTCCAGCGCATATTCAATGCACCATTTGGCCATATAGTTGGTGAGGAAGTCGTTGTTCACGTTATTATCATATTCGTTTGGCCCCGTGACGCCCAAAAGCATATAGCAATCCTTGTCCGGCTGATAGCTGGCGCGGCAGGCCCAGAAACGGGCGATCTCCACCATCACATGGATGCCGTAGTCCCGGATATAGCTCTCGTCGCCCGTGTATTCCGTGTAGCAATAGATCGCGTATACCATTGCGGCATTGCGGTGCAGCTCCTCAAAGGTGATCTCCCACTCGTTGTGGCACTCCTCGCCGTTAAAGGTCACCATGGGGTAAAGGGCGCCGGCCATCCCGATTTTCGCGGCGTTTTCCTTTGCCTGTTCCAGTGTGTTATAGCGGAACTTCAAGAGCTTCCGGGCGGTGTCCGGCGCAGACGTGGCCAAGTACATCGGGAAGCAATAGCCTTCGGTGTCGTAATAGGCCGCGCCGCCGTATTTCTCCCCGGTGAATCCCTTGGGGCCGATATTCAGCCGCTCGTCGCTGCCGTCATAGGTGCTCCACAGCTGGAACAGGTTAAAGCGGATCCCCTGCTGGGCGGCGGTGTCGCCGTCAATGGTTACATCGCACAGCCGCCACCGCCGGGCCCAGGCCGCCTCATGCCGCTGCCGCAAGACGTCCATGCCGTCCCCCTCCGCCTGGGCGAGCAGGCCGTCCCCGGCCGCGGCCAGCCCCTCGTGCGGGATGTCCCGGGTGGTGACCACGCTGACCAGCTTTTCCAGCCGGAAGCTGTCCCCGGCCCCCAGATCCGCCTCAAAGCGATGGAACACGCAGCGCTCCCCCTGGGTACAGGCGCGGCGCACCCTGTCCCCGGCGCACTGGATCCGGGCGGTGAAGCCCACAGTAAACCGGGGGACCCCGAAGGGGTTTTCAATGGTTTCGCTCTCCAAATACAGCCGTTCCCCCTGTTCCAGGGCCCGCAGCTCCCAGAACTGCTCCCCGTAGTTGGCGTCGGTGTTTTTGACGTCGGCGTCCAGGCCGGTTTCCACGGCCACGGCGCCGATATCGTCCAGGGCGGTTACGGCGTAGGTCATGCAGGCGATCTGCTTGACGTCGGCGGAGAAAAAGCGGGTGGAGGCAATTTTCAGCCGCCCGCGCTCCGTGCATAGCACCATCTCCCGCTCCATCACGCCGGCGTGCATATCCACCACCCGGCGGAAGGATTGGATGGGGGTGTGCGCCAGATCCACCCGCCTGCCGTTGACGTACAGGTGGAACATTAGGAAATCCGGCGCGTTGATGACTTTCCCGTAATAACGCGGGTAGCCGTTTTTCCACCAGCCTACACGGGTTTTGTCTGGCATCCAGACGCCGGCGATGTAGAGCCCCTTTAGCGTATCCCCGGTATAGTCCTCCTCGTAATTCCCTCGGGCGCCCATATAGCCGTTTCCCAGGCTCATGATGGATTCGGCGGGACGGTTTTCACTGTGGTCGATCCCAGTTTGAATTAAGCGAAATGGATCGATTTCCTGCAAGATACGTTTCAAGGCAGCCACCCCTCTCTTTGATATTATCGAAAAATTATCGATAATATGATGAGATTAGTTAAACATATTATCAGGAATTTGTCAATAGAGATGTAGAAAAAAGCAGCCGGACATTTTATGTCCGGCTGCTTTTCCGCCCGGTTAATCCTGCGCCGCACGGGGCGGGGCGGTGGATTCCCGCACCATCAGGCGGGGCATTTCCACAACCCGTGTTGCGTTTTGGTATTCGATTAGGTTCTTCAGGCACATAAATGCCCGGAACCCCACATCTTTGATGTTGATGCGCACCGTGGTGAGTGTGGGGGAGATATAGGTGGAGATGCGGATATCGTCAAACCCGGTCACGCTCATATCTTGCGGGATTTGGAGCCCCAGCTCCTTCAGCCGCCGGATGGCGCCGATGGCCATCAGATCGCTGGCGCATACCAGGGCGGTAACCCTCTTGCCCAGCAGCAATTCCGCGCCCTGTTCCCCTGATCGCTCGCTGAAATCCCCATTGAACACCAACTCCGGATCATAAGTGAGCTCTCCCAGGGTGATGGCGTTGAGGAACCCGGCAAAGCGCTCCCGGCTGGTAAAGCTCTGCTGCTCCCCGTTGATGAAGCCGATCCGCCGGTGGCCCAGTTGGATCAGATGGGATACCACCATACCCATGCCGGAAAGATTGTCCGAGGTCACGCAGGAGATCAGCTTGCCCTCCACATAGTTGTCCACCAAGACGATGGGGCAGGCGGCCTCGTCCAGATGGTCAAAAAAGGGGCTGCTGTCGTTAAGGCCCAGCACTATCGCGCCGTCGAAGCGTTCCTGCTCTATGACGCGGTAGAAAGGGGCATAGCTCTCGTCCTCCAGACTGCGGATCACTACTTCGTAGCCCTGGCCCTCGGCCATCTGTTTGAAAGCCAGCATGACCTCATATAGGTAATAGGTGACATGAGGGGCCCCCATGCGGCCCATAAATACGCATACCCGTTTGGAGGCCTTGTGCCGGGTCCCTCCAATGTATCCCATTTCCGCCGCGGTCTCCAGCACCGCGGCCCGCGTCTCCGCGTTGATGTCGTCCGCGCCGTTAAACGCCTTATAGACCGTACTTACGCTGATCCCCATCCGCTTGGCAAGATCCTTTGCTTTAACTCCCATTTTATTCACCTACTGTCGCCAAGCTGAGCTTGTTTCTGCTGAAGCAGCTTGAAATTTTGAACCTATTGTACCATAGACTTTCCCAAACTACAACGACTTTTTGTCGGCTCGACATAAATAATAAATAGATTATCGAGAAAAATTGTTGACATTATCGATACTTTCTGATAATCTAAGAGTTGTCAGATGAAACAGAGTGCCCGCGGGAGGTTGACCGGCGGCATTTGCGGACTTTGACACAGGGCTGTACCCCGTGGGACAGCCGACATCATAAAGGAGGAATACCGATGAAAGGAATATCCATGAGACGCATTGCAGCTGTGCTGGCGTCCGCCGCCCTGGTGCTTGCCGCCTTGGCCGGCTGTACGCAGAGTACCCCCACCCCCACCGACCCCGCTCCCACCAACCCGGCTTCCACCGCGCCGGATCCGACCAATCCTCCCGCGCAGGGCGGTACCATCGCCGTATGGGCGGATCCGTCCTGCTACGCCTGGCTCAAGGACATGAGCGCGAAGTGGGAGGAGGAGACCGGCAACCACGTGGAACTCACTGAAATGCCCATGGTGGACGGGGATTATAAGCACGCGCTGGACGGCCCCGCCGGGATCGGCCCCGATTTGATGTTTGGCCCCCACAACGACGTAGGCGACAAGAGCGCCCAGGGGATGTACGCCCCCATTCAGCTCAGCGATGAGGCCCTGGCCTGCCTGGTGCCCGCCGCGGTGGACGCCTGCACGTTCAACGACAATTTGTATGTAGTGCCGCTGTATATGGGCACCAACCTGCTGGTATATAACAAAGACCTGGTCCCCACCCCGCCCGACACCTGGGACGATTTGCTGGCCATCATCAATGATCCCAAGTTTGACAACAACGGCGACGGCTCCCTGGGCTTCCTGTGCAACCTGGGCGACTTCTATAACTCGGCGGGCTTCATCTGGGCCGGCGGCGGCTATATGTACGGCAACAACAACACCGACCCCTCCGAGATCGGCCTGAACAACGAGGGCGCGGTGGAGGGCGCCACCCGCGTCAAGGAACTGTTTGCCCTGATGCCCAAGGGCATGGGCGACCGCACCACCGCCAACGACCTGATGCTGGGTCTGTTCACCGAGGGGAAGGTGGGTATGATGGTGCGCGGCACCGATATGATCCCCTCCCTGGTGGACGCCGGCATCAACTACGGCCTGGCCCGTATGCCCAAGCTCCCCAACGGCAACGTCATCGCCAACTACTCCGGCTTCACCGGGCTGACCATGAGCGGCTTTGCCCATGAGCCCGAGCTGGCCACCGAATTCCTCAACTACATCGTGCAGGATCAGTTTGCCGCCTCCTTCGCGGAAAAGACCGGCCTGATCCCCTGCAACCAGAAGTACCTGGACGACAACAGCGCCACCAACGACGTCATCAAGGCGTTCAACGAGCAGATCCCCTACTGCGTGCCGATGGTGAAGATCATCGAGGGCAACCAGACCTGGGATCCCATGCACGCCGCGATGGGCTCCTTGGCCACTGGCACCGATCCCAAGGAGGCTCTGGACACCGCTGTAAAGAAAATCGAGGATAATATCGCCGCGCTGCACGCCGGAAATTAAGATATACGCAAAAGTATACCGGAACCTCGGTTCCGGCATACTTTACCTTGCAGAGACTGAGGAGGGACGTTATGAAGCAAAAAAGCACGAGACACCAGACCGCTGCCACGCTGCTGGCGCTGATCCCGGGCTTCGGCCATTTTTACAATCGGCAGTTCTGGCAGGGCGGCGCGATTTTGATCATTATGGCCGCTTATGGCTTCCTGACTGCGGAGGCAGTATTCCAGGGCGTACAGGGCGGAGGGCTGGCGGGCCTGTTCACCCTTGGCACGGTGCCGGGGGAAGACCACTCCCTGTTCTTCCTGGTGGAGGGCCTGCTCTCCCTGGTGCTGGTGGCCGTGGGCATCGGGATCTATCTGTTCAGCATTTTTGACGCACGGAAGAACGGCCGCCTGCGGGACGAGGGCAAACCGCTGTACAGCCTGCGGGAGCAGTATAAATCCGTGATGAACCGGGGGTTCCCGTACCTGATTATGGCCCCCGGGCTGTTGGCCATGACCCTGGCGGTGGTGTTCCCCATTGTCACCAACATCCTGCTGTCCATGACCAACTACAACATCAACCATATGCCGCCGAAAAAGCTGTTTAACTGGGTGGGGCTGCAAAACTACATCGATATGTTCACCATGGATTCGTGGAAGAACGCCCTGCTGCACACCCTGTCCTGGACGGTGATCTGGACGGTGTGCGCCACCATGCTCACCATTGTGCTGGGCATTTTGGTGGCCGTCACCGTCAACCAGAAAGAGATCCGCTGCAAGCGGTTCTGGCGCACCATCATCATCCTGCCCTGGGCGGTACCCGCGTTCATCTCTATCTTGATGTTCGCCGTCTTTTTCAACGACTCCTTCGGCGCCATGAACCAGCAGGTGATCCCCTTTTTCAATAAGCTGCTGCCCTTTCTGAAGCTGGAGGCCCTGCCCTGGAAGACGCAGGTGGGCTTTACCCGCCTGGCGCTGATCCTGATCCAGGGCTGGCTGGGCTTCCCCTACATTTTCGTGATGGTGACCGGCGTGCTCCAGTCCATCCCGTCTGAGCTCTATGAGGCGGCCCAGATGGACGGCGCCTCCCGCTACCAGCAGTTCCGCCGCATCACGCTTCCCTGGATACTGTCGGCCACCGCGCCGGTGCTCATCACCCAGTTTACCTTCAACTTCTCCAACTTCAATATCATCTACCTGTTCAATAGCGGCGGGCCGGTGATCGCGGGGCAGCTCACCGGCGGGACAGATCTGCTGGTGTCCTGGGTGTATAAAATCACCACCGAGAGCGTCACCAGGGAATTCGGCATGGGGGCGGCCATCACCGTGTTCGTCTCGCTGATCGTCATGGCCATCGCGCTGACCCAGTATATCCGCACCGATGCGTTCAAAGGGGGGAATGAGCGGTGAATGAAATGAGACGCAGCGGCGCGGCCCGCACAAGGAAGGGCGTGCTGCGCACCGCCGGGATGTATCTGTTCCTGATCATCGTGTGCATTGTGATCATCTACCCCATTTTGTGGATTGTGTTTGCCTCTTTCAACCCCTCCCAGTCCATGTTCTCCTCTACCCTGATCCCCAAGGAGATGAACCTGGACAACTATATCTGGCTGTTTACCGATCCCGAAAGCGACTATCTGCTGTGGCTCAAAAACTCCATGAAGATCTCCCTGATTGTCATGGTGCTCCAGTTGATTCTGGTGTCCTTCACCGCCTACGCCTATTCCCGGTTTAACTTTAGGGGGAAGAAGTTCGGCCTGCTTATCTTCATGGTGCTTCAGATTCTTCCGCTGACCTCCGCCATGATCGCCTTCTATGCGTTGGGGATCCTGCTGGGCCTGGTGCAGAACCACGCCCACGCTTACCTGATCGCAATCTATGTGGGCAGTGCCATCCCCGCCAATACCTACCTGGTAAAAGGCTACCTGGACAATATCCCCAAGGAGCTGGACGAGGCCGCCCACCTGGACGGCGCGGGTAATTTCACCACATTTTTCCGCATTGTCATGCCCCTCGCCAAGCCAATCTTGGCGGTGCAGGCGCTGTGGGCCTTTATGACGCCCCTTCAGGATTTTGTCATTGCCAAACTGATTATCCGTGATCCCGAGCTGAACACTTTGGCCGTGGGGCTCCAGTCTTTCGTCTCGGGCAGCATGACGGGCGGCACCCAGATGCAGTTTACCAAATTCGCCGCGGGCTCGCTGCTCATTGCCCTGCCCATTGCGCTGCTGTATGTGTTTTTGCAGAAATACCTGATCAGCGGCCTGACCGCCGGCGGCACGAAGGGGTAATCCCGAACGGGACGTGCCTTGCGGATACAATGATAAAAAATACATCCTGGGGCCTGCGCCCCAGGATGTATTTTTTTGCAGTCTCCAAGCCGTCAGCCGCGATAGCGGGGAAGGGCCCCGTAACCTCGCTTTACCGCGTCGATGATCTCATCCTCCCAGGTCTCCGTATCGCTGTTTGGGATGGCGCCCTGCTCCTCCATGGCCCGGAACACCCGGTGCATCCCCTCCCGCAGGGAGATCCGGGGCTGCCACTCCGGCACGTCCCGGCGCAGCTTGTCGTTGGCGGCATAGGTGTGCTGCCCAAAGATCTCATAGCACAGGCCAAACCGCTTCGGATCGATCTCCATAAGCTGGGCCAGGGGGAGGCCCACCAGCTCCACCTCCCGGCCCAGCACCTCCATGGCGGTTCGGTGATACTCCGCCCAGGTGGTGAAGCCGGTCTGGGTCAGGTTGTAGATCTGCCCGATGCAGTGCTGCCGGCCCAGCACCCCCACAAAGCCCCGGGCGGTGTCCTCGGTGTGCATATACTGGTGCAGGATGTCGCCGTCCCCGCAGATGAGGATGGGTTTGCCCTTCTTGACCCGGTCGATCCAGGTATGCTCGGTGGTGAGGCTGCGCAGCATCCCGCTCATCTCGCTGTAGGAGGTGCAGGGCTTCATGATGGTCACCGGGAACCCCTGGCGGCGGAAGGCGTCCAGATACACCAGATCCGCCGCGTGCTTGTTGATGCCGTACTCCGTGCAGGGCTGGAACCAGTCCTCCTCCCGGATGGGGAAATGGGTGAAGTTCTTCCCGTAGGTGCATACGGTGGAGGCGGTGATGAAGTGCTTTACGTCCTGGAAGGCCTCTATGCTCACCCGGGCGTCCTGGGCGCTGAAGCAGGTCAGCTCAAAGGCCGCGTCCGGCTTCAGTTCCCGCATGGTGCGGATATACGCCCGCTCGTCGTGCCGATCTCCGGAGATGTATTTCACCGTATCCGGGTGGATGGAGCGCTTCGTCCGATCAAAGCAGACAATGTCGTCATACCCTTGGCTGAGCAGCTCCCGAATGATATGGGCCCCGATATTCCCGTTCCCGCCGGTCACTACAATCCTCATAATGCAACCTCCTGTCCATCAGCAAAAATTTTGTACTCCATAGGCGCCAGGGACAGGCTCCGCTCCGTCCCTCCGTCCCAGGCCAGCCGGCACTGTGCCGCCTCGCCGCCCGGGTTCCAGACCATCACAACCTCGTCCCCCTCCGTGCGCCGGAGGAAGGCCAGCGGCGCGGGGCCCTGGACGGGCCGGGGCTCCAGCCAGCGGAACACGCCCCCGGACAACGCCGGGTGGGCCTTCCGGAAAGCCACCAGCCTCTGGTAGAGCTTTAACAGGGCCTGTCCCGCCCCATCCCCCGGTTCAAAACACATACACCGGCGGGCTTTGACGAAATCCTCCCCGGTCATGCCGGTCTCATCCCCGTAGTAGATGGCGGGCATCCCCACAAACAGGAACTGGAACACCGCGGAGCAGGCCACGGCCTCCACCCGGCCCCCGGCGATGGTCAGCCATCGGGCGGTGTCGTGGGAGCCCAGCAGGTTATACATACACTGGGTCATGGGCTCGGGGTAGTGGGTGAGCAGCCGGTTGACCTCCTGCCGGAAGGAGGCGGAATCCATGGCGCCATCCAGGAAATGGGCGCGGCATACGTTGGTAAAGGGGTAGTTCATGACGCTGTCGAACATATCGCCCGCCAGATAGGGCTGGGAATCCCCCCACACCTCGCCGATGATGAGGGCGTCCGGGTTGATGGCCTTCACCTCCCGGCGGAAGTCCCGCCAGAAGGAGAGATCGATCTCATTGGCCACGTCCAGCCGCCAGCCGTCGATGCCAAGCCCCGTCCAGTACCGCACAACGTCCAGCAGATAGCGGCGCACCGCGCCGTTTTCCGTGTTCAGCTTGGGCATATGCCGCTCGAAAGAGAACCTTTCGTAGCGGTATTTTTCATCCACCGCCAAGGGGTACTCGTTGATGAAGTACCAGGAGGCATAGGGGGAATCCGGGCCGTTTTCCAGCACGTCCCGGAAGTGGGGAAAGGTGTCGCAGGTGTGGTTGAACACCGCGTCCAGCACCACGCGGATGCCCTGGCTGTGGCAGTCCGCCAGCAGGGCCTTGAAGTCGTCCAGGGTGCCCAGTCGGGGATCTACCTTGAAATAGTCGTAGGTATTGTAGCGGTGGCAGCTGTTGGACTGGAAAATGGGGCACAGGTACAGGGCGTTGATCCCCAGCCCGGAGAGGTAGTCCAGATTGTCCCGCAGGCCGCCGAAGTTGCCGCCCAGGTGGGCGATGATGTCCGGCTCGCTGTCCCAGGCGGGGAAGTCCTCCCCGGTGGGGGTGGGCTCCCTGCGGGCAAAGGAGTCCGGGAAGATCTGGTAAAATACCGCCTCCCTGGCCCAGGCGGGCACGGTGATGGCGTCCGTCCGATTCAGATAGGGCAGCTGGAAGCAGCTCTCGGTGCAGCCGTCCTGCGTCCCATGCAGGCCCATCTCGTCCCAGTACCACGTGGCCCCGGCCGTGTCCGTCAGTTTGAAATAATATTGCAGCCGCCGGTATTTTGGGGTGACCCAGATGCGGAAATAGGAAAACAGGCTGTCGCTGAGGATGGGTTCCATTTCCGTTTCGGCCATGCTCTCCGCGATGCAGTATTTGTCAAACCAGCACAGCGCCGCCGAGCGGATGTCGCCGCTGCCCGCCCGCAGGAGAATGGCGGCCGTGCCGTCCGCGTCGTAATACGCAAATTCGTTGCGCGGCCGGTGGTAGATCGCCTCTACCTTCATATTCTTCCTCCTTTTTATCGATGGATATCGAATCATCTTCTTGCGTCCAACAGGGGTTGGGCGGGCGGCCGGCGGAGGTCTGGGGCCGCCCTGCCGTCCGCCGCAAAAGGCCCGCCCTCCTCCTATCATAGCGGGTTTGAGGGGCTAAGTCAACCACATTTCGGAAATCGCTTAAAATATTTATCGGAAAATTATCGATAAATCTTGATTATAATTTTCGGGGCTGTTATAATGAGAAAGAAAGGGGAGGGGCTGCTATGGAGATCCAACTGGCCGTATTTGATCTGGACGGGGTTGTGGTAAACACCGACGAATTTCATTTTTTGGCGTGGGAGCAGGTGCTGCTGGACAAATGGGGCATCCGCCACACCCGCCAGGCGGAGGAGCTGACCAAGGGGATCCCCCGCTACACCTGCATGGAACTGCTGGCGGAACACTATCACATCGATGCCTCCCCGGAGGAGCTGCGCCGCGTGGCGGACGAAAAAAACCTGGCCTATCAGAATTTGCTGCGTACCAGGCTGTCGGACAAGCAGATTCTGTCCGGTATTCCGGAAACCCTCCGGCTGCTGCGGGAGCACGGCATCCCCACCGCGCTGGCCTCCTCCAGCCACAACGCGCCGTTCATTGTGGAGAAGCTGGGGCTGAAGTTTGACTTCTGCGTGGATCCGGATTCCGTGGCCCACGGAAAGCCTGCCCCGGACATCTACCTTGCCGCCGCCCGGCGGTTCGGGCTGCCGCCGGAGGCCTGCGTGGGCGTGGAGGACGCCGCCAGCGGCATGGCCGCCATCCGCGGGGCGGGGATGTTCTGCGTGGGGATCGGCGTGCCGGCCATGGGGGGCGGGGCAGATGCGGCGGTCAGTTCCACGGATCAGCTCCCGGGGGTATTTGGGGCCCTGCTGGGGCTGCCGCCCGCGCTGAACTGGGCCGCGGGGTTTTCCGCCGCCCTGGCCGCCCCGGCTGTCCCAACGGTGGGCACAACGGTGCGCCGCCTCAGCCATATGGCGGGCTTTTTCGGGGATCAGCCGGCAGTCCGGGCGCTGCTGGAGCGGGGGGAGGATCCGGTGATCTATGAATTCCACGAGCTGGCCGCGCCGGAGCATCCGGGGGACCTCTCCTTTGGGATCACCACGCTGTACCCCGGCGGGATCGGCGGCGAGTGTTATATGACCAAGGGGCATTTCCACCGGGAGCTGGACACCGGCGAGGTGTACTACACCCTGCGGGGCTCGGGGATGATGATGACGGAGAATATGGACGGCGTGGTACGCTGGTTCCCGCTGTCCCCCGGCTCCGCCGTTTACGCGGCAAAGGGCTTTGCACACCGGATGGTGAACACGGGGGATGAACCGCTGGTATGCTTTTTTGCCTACCGGGCCGACGCGGGCCACGACTACCGGACAATCGGCATCTCCGGCTTCCGCAGGCGGGTGTTCCGCCGCGGGGGGAAAATTGAGATAGAGGCTGCGCATACGCACACAAAGGAGGAACCGCAATGATTGACATCAACGCTTTGACGAAGCAGACCCTGGCGGCCCTGTTTGACCACACCCTGTTGAAAGCCGACGCCACCCAGGATCAGCTTGCCCGGCTGTGCGGCCAGGCCAGGCAGTACGGCTTTAAAATGGTGGCCATCAACTCCGCCCCTGTGGCCTTCTGCAAGCAATGCCTCCAGGGGAGCCCGGTTCACGTGGGCGCGGCGATCAGCTTCCCCCTGGGCCAGACTGCCACGGCGGTCAAGCTGGCCGAGACGGAGCGCGCCATTGACGACGGCGCGGACGAGATCGACTATGTGGTCAACCTGACCCAGGTGAAGCAGAGGGAATGGGGGGCCGTGGAGGCGGAAATGGCACAGCTCCGCGGGCTGTGCCATTCAAAGGGCGTGATCCTCAAGGCGATCTTTGAAAACTGCTACCTGACAAAGGAGGAGATCCGCACCCTGTCGGAGATCGCCCGGGAGGTGCGGCCGGATTTTATCAAGACCTCCACCGGCTTCGGGCCCTCCGGGGCGAAGGAAGAGGACGTCCGCCTGATGAAGCAGACCGTGGGGGATCTGGTGTCGGTCAAGGCGGCCGGGGGGATCCGCAGCTGGGCGGCCTGCCGGGCCATGCTGGAGGCGGGTGCGGAGCGCATCGGCACTTCCAGCAGCATCAAGATACTGGAGGAATTTCTCGCGTGGAGGGATGGATTGTGACTTTTGAAACCACAATAGAGCTGAACAATGGCGTCAAGATCCCCCAGCTTGGGTATGGAACCGCCCTGATCAGCGAAAGCCAGGAGGAAACGGCAGACGCCATCCTGCGCGCAATGGAGCTGGGCTACCGCCACCTGGACACGGCCTCCATCTACTATAATGAGGCTGCCGTGGGGGAGGCCGTCCGCCGCTCCGGCCTGCCCCGCAGTGAGCTGTTTGTCACCACCAAGCTGTGGACGACCGATATGCGCGCGGAGCGGGAATACGACGCCTTCCGGGAGAGCCTGTCCCGGCTGGGGTTGGACTACGTGGATCTCTACCTGATCCACTGGCCGGTTCGGGGCCGATACCAGAAGAGCTGGGAGGTTTTGGAACGTATCCAGGCGGAAGGGCTGGCCAGGGCCATTGGGGTAAGCAACTTCAATCCCCATCACATTGATGATCTCATCGCCATGGGCGGGACAGTGCCCGCCGTCAACCAGTATCAATTTCACCCACAGATGTCCTGCCCGGATCTGCGGAGTTATTGCCGGGCACATGGCGTGGTGCTGGAGGCGTGCCAGCCGCTCGGGCAGGGGATCTATGTCGACGACCCGGCATTGGGGGAAATCGGCCAAAAATACGGGAAAAGCGCCGTGCAGGTGGTATTGCGATGGGAATTGCAGCATGGCGTGGTGACCATCCCCAAGAGTTCGCGGGCGGAACGCATGAGGGAAAACTGTAGCCTGTTCGACTTTGAACTGAACTCTGAGGACATGGCCGTCATTGACCGCATGAATCTTGACCGCAGCGTCACGCCGGACGCCGACCCGGAGACGTTTACATTCTAAAGGAAAGGTATTGGTCGCTGCCTCACCGCCTCTGCAGGCGTTTCCTCGCCGGTAACCCGGTATGCCCGCCTGATGGCGCAGGTTTCCGCCATCAGCTCCACATAGCCGTCAATTTCCTCCATGTCATAGGGATGGTCCAGAAGCAGGAGGTCATAGCCGATGTTTTCCTGGATCTGTCCCCTGCACCCATCCATCTCCTCCGTCCTCATCCGGCGGCGGGCGCCGGCGGGTGGTGAGACGCGCGAGGGGGCAGGGTGAAGTTCTTGACATAGACCCGGGCCGGACGGCCCTGGCCCTGCTTCTTGCGCTGGATCAGGCCGATGCCGCCCTGGTCCAGCTCCCGGAACAGCCGGGTGGCCTTGTCCTTGCCGCAGCTCATCAGCGCCATGGCGTCCTCCTGGGTAAAGTAGATGTAAACGCGGCGATCCGTGTCCATCCACCTGTTGCGGACGGACAGGCCCATGCGGTCCAGCAAAAGGCCGTAGAGGACTTTAGCCTCAATGGAAACGCCCTTGTAGCGGGGGTCGGTGAGCAGGGTTTTGGGGACGCGGTAAAAGCTGTACTGTTCTGCCTCGGTGCCGTAGTAGTAGTCCAGGTTCAGGTTTGACGGCATGGTGATTGCCTCCTATTCGTGATGTGCAGGAAAATGAAAAAAGCGCCCCGGCGACTGTGTTGGTCACCGGGGCGCTGATACTCCTATCGCATTGTTGATTTGTCCCGAAACGCAAAAAAGCCACCCCCGCAGCTGATCTTAGTCAGTTGCGGGGGTGGCAATGGTTAGGCGGGCTAAGCTCTCACGCGCACGGTCAGCCCCTTCATGGAAAGGCCCTTGTACCCAACGAGGTAATAATCCTCACCGTTGTGCTCTATGACAGTCCGGCCCCAGTAGGGGACATCGTGGTATTCATCCGTCACCAGGGCCTCAATACTGCTGCTACTATGAGAAGATACGTTCCAGCAAGCAGGAAAAGCCGTTCCATGAAATCATCCTGCAAGTGGGCAACAAGGACGACATGAGCGCCGAGAGCGAGGACGGCCAGCTTGCGGCGGCGGTGCTGGACGAGTACATGAGAGGTTTCCAGGAGCGCAACCCCCAGCTTCGGGTGTTCTCCGCCCACCTCCACATGGACGAGGCCACGCCCCATCTGCACATCGACTTTGTACCGTTCACCACCGGGAGCAAGCGGGGCCTGGACACCAGGGTATCGCTGAAACAGGCGTTAGCGGCCCAGGGCTTCAAGGGCGGCACCAGGGGCGACACGGAGTGGAGCCAGTGGGTACGCTCTGAAAAGGAACAGCTTGCCGCCGTGATGGAGCGCCACGGGATAGAGTGGGAGGACAAGGGCACCCATGACAAGCACCTGTCTGTGCTGGACTTCAAAAAGGAGCAGAGGGCGAAAGAGATTGCCGAGCTGGAGGCGGTCAAGGCCAAGAAGCAGGGGCAGGTGGAACAGCAGGAGCAGCGTCTAAAGGAGCTGGCCCCGGCTGTGAGGAACATGGAGCAGTTGGCGGCGCAGTTCTCCGATGACCCGGAGCGGATATTGCCGGAGCCGGGGCCGCTGGAGAGCGCCAAGTCCTACCGGGAGAAAAAGGCCAAGCCCCTGCTTGCCAAGATCGTCAAGGTGCTGCGCTCCTTGTATCGGGCCTATGTCGAGTTGAAAGGGAAGTATGAGCGATTGCAGGGGGACTATGGGCGGGTCAGGGAGGGCAATGCCAACCTGTCCGAACGCTTGCAGGAGGTGAAGATGGAGAACAAGGCCCTGCGGGGGACAGTTGCCGACTTTGAGCGGGTCAAGCGGGCTTTCGGCCCGGAGGAAGTAGAGCGGGCCGTGGAGGACGCAAAACGCCGGGAGGCGGCAGAGAAAGAGCAGAGGAGAGCAAAGCGAAAGTTTAATCGAGGGGCAAGGTAATGGATGATAGGAGGGCGCTCTAATGGAGTGCCCTCCTGATTTATACTTGTCAACGGGTGCTTTTGCTGTTATAATGTTATTAGTAAAACGTAAATTATAGAGGTAACATGATGAAAGATATTAGAAAGAAACGGGCGGTTGCCACGAGTATATTCCAAAGAAAGGATGTGATGTAAATAAGACAAGAAAGGACTATATTATGAATAAGATTCCAGACCCGAATGTGGTCTTTCTCAATGATTATAAAACTTCCTGCTTTATCAAGAACGTCATTACTGCCCCGAATATTATGGTCGGGGATTACACTTATTATGATGATGCAGTTGACCCAACCGGCTTTGAAAAGAACAACGTGCTTTTCAACTATCCGGAGTTTGGCGACAGCCTTATCATCGGAAAGTTTTGTCAGATTGCTTCCGGTGCTAAGTTTATTATGGGCCCAGCAAATCACCGCCTTTGCAGTGTGACAACCTATCCTTTCAATGTGTTTGGTGGTGTATGGGCAGAAAACACGCCGCCGCACATGGATCAGCTTCCCCGCAAGGGCGACACTGTTATCGGAAATGACGTGTGGATCGGTCGTGAAAGTGTCATTATGCCAGGTGTGAAAATTGGTGATGGAGCGATTATTGCCGCTTATTCCGTAGTAGCAAAGGATATTCCCCCCTATACAATCTATGGCGGTAATCCTGCAAAATTTATCAAGACGCGCTTTGATGATGAATTGGCAGCAGTGCTTCTCCGATTTCGCTGGTGGGATTTACCCCCAGAGCAGTTAGCGGACATCCTCCCGTTGCTCTGCGACTCTGACCTGACAAAAGTGAAGCAAACACTGCAAGAACGTTTGAAATAAAGGCTGATAGCTTTTGGCCCATTGTGCGTCAAAAAATGAGTTCAGTAAACGGCGGGGAATATGGTTGCGTTTCCCCGCCGTTTATGCTATCATTATATTGCAAACCAGCAGAGAAAAAGCAATGTAGTTTGTCTCCCGTTATCACCGCTGATAACAATTTGATAACAGCCCATCGTATAGGCTGAATAATATGGATATATCAAATAATCAAAAGAATAGGGTATCATATTTCTAAAGCAAAATCCGTTAGAATATGATGCCCAGCAACGAGTGGGAATAGTATTTTTGGTTGAAAAAGTGTTGTGCCGCAAGGGTTTCCGGGCTTAGAAGCCGGTTTCTGGTTGCAATTTGGTTGCAAATAGGGCCGATAAAATGCTCTGTAGGGGTTTCCTACAGAGCATTTTTATCTTGTCGGGGAAAGTGTCCAGTCATAGTCCAGTGAGGGACAAGTGTAACGGGACACGCAAAACGTAACTGAAGCACCTTGAAAGACGCGGTTTTATCT
>CAMNQF010000054.1 GCA_946548895.1 uncultured bacterium
GTACGTGAGGGCACATACTGCATTTGAGGTTGCAATATGAGATCGTGTCAATCAAAACAACACTAGGGAAATCTTGTTCTGATTGGATGCGGTTCAACAGCTTTTCCTGAACACTCTCCACAACTGTTTTCTCCTTTATCATTAAATTCAGTGGCACCAGTCTCTGGTTGGGGGTTCTGCCTTATGCGTGATGCATTGCCATCAAGAATTATTTCAATCCGTAATTATCGGTCAGTTCCTTCAGTGGTTGGCCTTGGCCAAGTTATTCATGGGCCTTTAGATAGATGCCTCTAGAATTTGCCAAAGCTCAATATAATATTTGCTTCCCTCCGCTGTGGTAATTTTCCCGGTCTGTGATATTGGCCTGATATCACGGATGCGTACTTTTTGACCATTGACAATCAAAATGGCTCCATCATATGCACGCTGAGACTGTATTTTTCTGATCATCCGTTCCATGGAGTCGCTATTCAGATCGATTATGTAATCAGCTTCTTCAACGCGCCGATTATATTGATTCGATTGTTTTTCTGCATATTGGCGCTTTAGAATGTGACTATATAAACTGACCAACAGCTCTGAAATCGTCGATTCGAGCTTGGTTTTTAATGTGCCAACATCATCAGTTCGCGCCACTGGAACAATCCTCGTATCAATCTTTGTGCCATGGTCTATTTCTGCATCAATTTCATACATAGTCATTTCTGTAAACGGATCACCGCTTAGAATGCTCCAAACAATTGGATGCGCACCCCTGTTATTAATAAATGAGCCCGGATGAAAATTATAAATATGCTTCTTTTTAAGCCCAGCCTGTTCAATAATTATGCCGCTTTCATACATAACAAAATCCGTTAGTTCGGGCATAGACAATAGTGTTTTTGTCATTTCAGCTTTGTCCACCGGCCGAAACAGCGCAATGTCCCTACTTTTGCAGATTCTTTTCATCTGCTCGGAGGTTTTCCTCTTTTCAGAAATGCATATTTTTACATTAAAAAAGGGGGAATCTAAAAGCTCATTGAGCATTGCGCACGAAAATCCAATATATCCGACATCAACTTTTTGAATCAAAGAGAATCCCTCCATCCCCAAATATAATAAGGTGCATCTTCTCCTGTGTAAAACAGCAAGTCAAGAATAGATACTCCATGTTCAAAGGTCTCAAGCTTATACCCTTGATTATACTGAGGATAGCCAGAATAATCTTTCCATATCACGTTTATTCCGTTATCCCGATACATTTGGACATTCATATAATTCTTGGCGGCGGGGCCGGAGATATAAATATCGCATCCTATGTTTTGCAGAAGACTGAATAGCTTCTCATCCTTTGTCCCCTGGGATACAAATTCCCGACTGTCTTTAAACATCGTTTGAATGCCAAGATACTCCTTAGATATTGCTTCAATGAGGTATCTGTTTAGTTGCCATAGGTACTCCCACGTGTGCTCTAAATAGACAAATTCTAACAAGCCTTTATATTTTGTGAAAAAGGGCGCTTTTTGGTAGGCAGATACAATTTGATTATAATGGTCAGCTTGCCAAGAAAATCCATTCTTAATTTTGACCTCACAGATTTTACGATTGAGATCGTAACCGCAGGGAATCGTTAGCCATTTTAGGCCATGCTCCGTCCGAATTCGGTTCCTGTTTCTCCAATCGTTTTTCGTATACTGTACTTCATCGTAAAACACAAACAAATCAACGTCGTGGATAATGTCGAAATACCCCTTCCATGGGATGTAATTTGATTGTAGAACAGCAGCTTTCAAAAATCTCGTCTCCATTCTATTGAATTACTTGTTGCTGCTTAACTTCCAACTCGTTCAGAAAATCCTTCCAGGCCTGCTTTTGTGTCGCCTCAACGTGTAAGGCCCGCGCTCGAGTTTTATCGCTAACCACACGATATTTCTGCGGATCTTCCCACATATCCAAGATACAACTGACTATTTGCTCATCAGTTTCGCCCAATGCATTTTCCTGTCCCAGCATCTCTATGGCATCCGCCTGGAGAGACTTTGCCTGGGCGATAGGCAATCCATAATACATTGCCCAAAAAGCACTGGTTCCGCCTCCGCGGCGTTTTGGGCTTAAATACACATCACAAATTTGGTACAATGCGGGCAGATCGTCTTCATACGGAACATAAACAATCTTTTCTAACTTTAAAAGCTCCTGATACTGCCGAGATAGATAATCGCTTGTCCCTCCTACGATTAGCCACTTGATGTTTTTCTTTGCCAGAAGGTTCTCACAGACAACATCAATAAAATCCTTTGTTAGCTCAATTCCAATTCGATTGCCAACGGAGATCATAATAAAATCGTCCTCAGCCAAGGACATCCATGGATACCGCCCGCGCTCATATCGCGTCCGCGCCCTTGGTATGACATGAGAGAGCGGGCGGGCCACTTCTTTCTCATACTCAACAGCATGGAACATCTCGTTGGCTTTTACAAACATCTCGTGGTCAGTAACGCCATAATATGTAAAAAAAGAGCTTGATTGACAGCCGCTTGATGGGAGACACAATGTTGGGAAATATTTGCTGTAAATGCAGCTAAAGACCGAGTCCTCAGTCCCCCTGTCGATGATCAAGTCCGGTGAAAACGCAAAGATCTCATCTAACTCACGCTGCATTTTTTCCTTTGGGTCGATTATATCTGTATACGCAATTGTCACATCTTGGTGTCGCGCCGTATTCTGATACTCTTCAAATTCCCTTGATCCGTAATATGCCAAACCATGAATTGGGCAAAAAATCGGAAACTCCCATGAAATATTACTGTCAGTATCCAGGGGCATAATTCGAACTTTATAACCTAACTCCGCTAATATGCTGCTCATCTGCATGGCTACAAGTGTTGGAGCATGCTTATAATTTCTTAGCGAACCAACTACAATGAGAATCTTTCGTATAATTCCATCCCTATTCTTTCTAATACAGTCCATATCAATATGGAAACGGTACATTTTACACAATTTTCTCACAAGAGATTTTCGTAACACATAATACTCCGGGAAGAAATATTCCTCGTGCAAAAAAGTCATTGATGTTGTGTCATAACATATTCCATGCAAAAAATTTCTTAACTCAGGCCGGTCAATTTCTAAAGCGGATTCCATCAGGGATTTCATCAAGTCTGCATCAAAGGCACCAGCAAGATATAAAACATACAAAAACGTAATATTCTCCAACGTGGATAAAGAATGTGAGATTTCTTTGAACTGCTGATATAAAGTATCATGTTCATCTTTTTTTGCCTTTAGTTCTTCAATCAACGGGTCAAAATAGTGTAGGTTCCCATACATCCGACCTATAAATTTTTCAATTTCTTGCCGAAGCCGGATAGGGTTTTCAATGAACTCTTTCAGCGAAATTTCAGTGGTTGGACCAAGATATATATGTGCCGCTACGATTTTCTCCTCATCAACACCGGCTTCCCTAATGGCCCGAAACATCTCAACTCCCATCTTCTGATCTCTGACTGTAATAATGACCTTATCGTAACAAGCAGGTGTGATTGTTTTCATTTGGTGCGGATAATACATCGGTATTGCCGAGTCAATCAGCTGATCCGCATCCGGCGTAACGATTCCCACAATTTGAAATTGAGTTTGCTCTTTCAAATACTGGTAATTTAAGTAAACATTTCTCCCTTTCCCATATAAAAGGATTCTATCCTGCACTTGTAGATATTTTAATAAGTATGAGCGATCTATCATATGGTTTCTCCTCCAACTCCCCTCAATGTGCCATTACAGGTTTAGTTTGAACTTCCTGCATAGGGCCAACGCCAAGCGAGCCTCCTCCCTTTCCATCCACCAGCACCTGCATCCGTTCCGCCATGTGCTGGCGAAGGGCGGCATAATCTATCAAAAGTTTCAAAGTTTTAAAAATATGCTGCGCGGAACAGTCTTTTTTCGGATATCTTCCGCATTTAACATAAGTCCTGCATCCGCAAAATACATTGCATTCATAACCAGGTTCTCTGCCAAAACATAGGTCACAGTGGGAACTCCACAGGCACACAGCTCAAACAGCGTCGTTCCCCCAGCAGAAATCGCCACATCGCATTGCAGCATCAGTGAGCGCATATCCGACGCGTTCTGGTGCAGCGCAATATAGGTACACCCAGCCGATAAACGCTTGATCTCAGCAATATCCTGATTCATGCCACCTATAATTACATGGTACGTAACGCCGTCAAATGGTTGTTCTCGTAGATATTGCACACACACCAACGCCATATGTTCAGGATCTGCCCCATCGGTAGACAACAATACATTCTTTACCTGTTCTGCCGCCTCTCGTTTGGGAACATTCCGGAACTCTTTGCGCAACAAAGCATAAAGGGTCACTATAATAAGGATAGAAAGGTCGTGAAAATACAAAACAGGAGGTTACACACATGAGGAAGCAGGAGCAAAAGGGTAAAATCACAGCATTGTACGAAAGGTTATCTCACGACGATGGGCGGTCTGACGAGAGCGTGTCCGTAGAAAATCAAAAGCGCATCCTGGAGGACTACGCCCGAAAAAATGGCTTCACTAATGTCCGCCACTTCACCGATGACGGGGTGCGGGGAACGACCTTCAAGCGGCCCGGCCTGGACGCTATGGTGGACGAGATACGGGCCGGAAATGTGGCTACCGTCATTGTCAAAGACCAGAGCAGAATAGGCCGTGACGTGGTGGAGGTCGGCTTGCTCAAACGCACCTTTGACGAGTACAACGTCCGCTTTATCGCCGCCAATGACAACCTGGACACCGCCAATGGATTTGATATTATGTCCATCTTCCGGGATGTGATAAATGAGTGGTACGTTGCTGACACCAGCCGCAAAATCAAGACCGTTTTCAAGTCCAGAATGGAAAAGGGCCTGCGCTGTTCGGGGGCCGTCCCCTATGGCTATCTCGCCTCAAAAGAAGAAAAGGGCGAGTGGGTGATCGACGAGGAAGCTGCCGCCGTTGTGCGCCGCATCTTTCAGATGGTCATGGACGGTCAGAGCGTCAACGGCATCGCCCGAACGCTGCGGGCCGAGCAAATCCCCATCCCTTCCGAACACTGGAAGCGTATCGGCTGTCCTGTTCGAGCCAACAGCTACCGCGACCCCTACGCATGGTCTGCCACCACCCTGGGTTATATTCTTAAAAGGCCGGAGTACCTGGGGCGCAAGGTGCTGGGCAAGACTGTCTGTGAGAACTACAAGACTAAAAGCACCCGCAGGACAATGCCAGAGGAACAATTTGTATTTGAGGGAGCCGTCCCCGCCATCATTGACGAAGAAACGTGGCACAATGTTCAGCGTTTGCGGGAAACCAAGCGCCGGACACCCAAGCGGAGTAATGCCCCTAACCGTTTAACCGGACTGCTCTACTGTGCCGACTGCGGCGCAAAGCTGACCCACCACAACAGTCTTGTCCAAGGCAAGTACATTGACGATGCTTTCACCTGTTCCAGATACCGGGCACCTATGGAGGATTGCACCATTCACTATGTTGCCACGCAAAAGCTGGAAGCGGCGATCCTCTCCGCCATCCAGCGGATAAGCTGGTATGTCCGCAACAACGAGCAGGAGTTTGTTCAGCGGGTTCGAAAGGCATCCAGTCTGCGCCAGGAGGAAGCAGTCAAGGATTGCCGGAAACAGATTGTCCAGGCGAAGAAGCGCCACGCCGAACTGGACGGACTGGTGAAGAAGCTGTACGAGGCCAACGCCACGGGCAAGCTGCCGGATAAGCATTTCAGCCGTCTCCTTGCCGAGTATGACGAGGAACAGGCCGCGCTGGAAGCCTCCATGACGGAGTGGCAGGGCTTGCTGGACAACTGGAACGCCGACCGGGTGAGAATGACGGAGTTTATCGACCTTGCCAAGCGGTACACCGATTTTTCGGAACTGACTACGCCCATTCTCAATGAGTTTATCGAGAAAATCGTTGTCCATGAGGGCAACGGACGGGGAAAGCAGCGCCGTCAGCGGTTAGATTTCTATTTCAATTTCATTGGCGCGTTTGAGGTTCCCGCCGACATTGTGACCCCGATGGAGCAGGAGGAAGAACGCCGCCAGCAGGAGGAACAGGCAGAGAAAGAGGAACGCTCCCAGGTGCTTGCCCAGGTTCGGTATGAGAGGTACAAGCAGGAGCGCCGGGAGTTTACCGCGAGGAAGCGGGCGGGCCTGTTGACCCCGGAGGAACAGGCGGAGGAAGAACGGCGGTTAGAGCGCAATCGGGCCTATCAGCAGAAGCAACGCGACAAGAAAAAGGCCAGTCAGCCAGAGAAGCCTCGCAAACGCTCACTGAAGGAACTCGCCAAGCTGGATGGAGCCGATCTCACCCCGGAGGAAGCGGAGCGGCTTGCGGCGCACCGCCAGAAGAAAGCCGAGCAGCACAAAGCGTGGCGTGACAGGCAGAAGTCCGCACAGCCCCCGAAGCCCCAACAGCGGACGTTGAAAGAACTTGCCAGATGTGCCGAGGCAGGTTTGCCTCTCACCCTAGAAGAAGCGGAACGGCTGGAAGCCCATCGCAATCGGAAAAAGGCGGCTTTGCAGGATTTGAAAGCCCGCGCCGAAACCGACCCGGTAGCGGCGGCAGAGTTGGCGCAGCAGAGAGCGCAACAGTCAGAAGCGGTAAAGAAGTCCCGTCAGAAAATGTATGCGGACGCTGCCGCCGGAGATCCCGAAGCCCAGGCCCGGTATGAACGTATGCTTGCCGCGAGGCGGGAGAACTACCACAGGAAGAAACAGGCAGAAGCCGAAGCTGCTCAAGTCAGCTAACGTAGATACAGAAAACGCCAGGGACAACGATAGTCCGTGGCGTTTTTGTCATTACTGCCGTTCCAGCAAATCCATATATTTCTGACGTTCGCCCTCCGGGACTTTCAGCGCCGCCATAGCCTGTTCAATGGTCAGCCCCATCGTTTCCATGAGGTTTTTGATAGAGGACAAGATACCTTTAGCAACGCCTTTTTCCTCAACGCCCTTGCTCAAATTACACATGACCGACACCTCCCTTTCCATTGTCTGCGTCATTTGAATGTCGTAATCGTCCTGCAAAATTTTCCGCTTTTCCGCCTCGCTGGTTTCGTTGGAGAGAAGCACATCCAGCATCCGCAATACGCCGTCATAATTTGACCCATCCGGCCCGCCAAGGCACAGCATGATGATGGACAGCAAATCATAATTCCTGATGGGTTCTTTGCCCTCGCCGACCAGATATTCTTCCACCAGCCGATACCGGGTAATGGTGTTCTCTCGATACTGCGGCGGTTTCATGCAAATCCAGATGGAGTAGACCTTCTTGATTTTCTCATAATGGGAGCCAGTGAACTCCCTGCCGTACTGGGAAGAAATCATGCGGCAACAGTAGTATATGCCACGCTTTATCAGCGGATAGCCGGGGTAAAAATCGTTCTGGGCCTCCACGTTGATGATGAGGGCAATTTGTTCCTCGGAGTCGGGAACGATGGCGCGGAAGCGAATGTCATAGGTGACTGTCCCCTCGCGCACCGATTTGTCCTCGGTGTCCATGCCGCTGATGACTGTGCCACCCTCGTCCGGCAGCACCGGGACGGCGGACACCTGGGGTTGGCCCTCAATGTACTTCTCGGCAATATCATTGACATCGCAATCCTTGTATTCTTCCAGGCAGGACTTCATAATCCGCGCCAGGATTGCCTTTTCAGACAGGACACGCTTACAGGCGGCATCATAACCCGCGCTGTCATCTGTGACGTGCAGTCCCTGGGCGATTGTCGTTTTGAGCTCCACCATCCTCACCTTCTTTCGTTTCATTCTACCACAGCTTTGCCAGCGCGTCCACTTCTTTTTTGAAAAGAGTTGCGTATGGCGTATACACGAGAGAGATATGGAGGTGCAGTGACAGAAAAAATTTATCTTAACAGGGTTGCTTTTGGGAATTTGATATGCTATACTATAAAAATCCAAGCAAAGGAGTTTATCAATATGCGGCAAGGTATTCTTAAATAAAATTTGATAATGGGAACAAAGACAAACGTCCTCAAGGAGAGGGCTTGGTTTTTGTACCCAATTTAAGAATACTTTTGCCTTTTCATTTCATATCGTGATAGACAACGGCCAGCCTTGGCCGCAGTTTTCATGTGTGTCCTACCTATCATCCCCAGCGGTAAAAGTATTTGTCGCTGGGGATTTTTGCGCCCTTCTGGGCCTTGTATGGAGGACAATCATATGAAAATCATCAATATTGGCATTCTTGCTCATGTAGACGCAGGTAAGACGACCTTGACGGAGAGCCTGTTATATACCAGCGGAGCAATCGAGGCGCCCGGCAGTGTGGATCAGGGAACAACGAGAACGGACACCATGTTTTTAGAGCGGCAGCGTGGAATCACCATTCAAACGGCGGTCACTTCCTTTCAGTGGCACGATTGTAAGGTCAACATTGTGGATACTCCTGGGCATATGGATTTCTTAGCGGAGGTCTATCGCTCCCTTGCCATTCTTGACGGAGCGATTTTGGTTGTTTCTGCAAAAGACGGCGTTCAGGCGCAGACCCGTATTCTGTTTCATGCTCTGCAAGTAATGAAAATCCCAACTGTTATCTTTATTAACAAAATCGACCAGGACGGGATTGACCTGCCAGGTGTGTATCAGTCTATCCGAGATAAGCTCTCCGCAAATATGATTATTAAGCAGAACGTGCAGCTTTCCCCGGATATATCCATCATGGAAAACATGGGGCTGGAGAATTGGGATACCGTGATTGCGGACTGTGATGAATTGTTGGAGAAATATATTGCCGGAGAACCAATGGACAAAGAAGAACTTCTGCGGGAGGAAAACAGGAGAATCCAAAGCGTCTCTCTGTTTCCGGTCTATCATGGCAGTGCCAAGGTAAACTTGGGAATCCGACAACTCATTGAAGCGGTCACAGATACATTCCAATCACCCACCGGGCAGAACAGCTCTGAATTGTGCGGAACTGTGTTCAAAGTTGAGTACGCAAACCAGAGCCAACGCCTTGCCTATCTGCGGTTGTATAGCGGTACGCTTCATTTGCGGGATTCCGTAGCCTTGGCAGGGAAAGAAAAACTGAAAATTACGGAAATGCGTATCCCCTCAAAGGGTGAGATTGTCCGAACAGAGATTGCCCATGCGGGCGAGATCGTCATTGTACCCTGCGACAGTTTGCGGCTGAATGATGTGCTGGGAAACAAACTGCTGCTGCCCCGTGAAACGTGGAGCGACAATCCTCTCCCTTTGCTGCGGACAACAATTGCACCAGAGAAACCAGAACAGAGGGAACGCTTGTTAAACGCCTTGACAGAAATTGCGGATACCGACCCGCTTCTGCGCTATGAAGTAGACGCTGTGACCCATGAGATCATTCTCTCCTTTTTGGGCCGGGTACAATTGGAAATTATCTCTGATCTTCTGGTGGAAAAATATCAGCTCAACACAACTGCAAAAGAACCTACCGTCATCTATATGGAGAGGCCATTGAAAGCGGTAAGTCACACCATTCATATCGAAGTGCCGCCCAATCCATTCTGGGCGTCCATCGGGCTGTCCGTCACCCCTCTCCCCCTTGGCACCGGAGTGCAGTATGAGAGCAAAGTTTCCGTTGGATACTTGAATCAGAGTTTTCAAAACGCTGTATTGGATGGTATCCGCTACGGTCTGGAACAAGGCGTGTATGGATGGAAGGTAACGGACTGTAAAATCTGTTTTGAGTATGGGCTTTATTATAGTCCGGTCAGCACTCCCGCAGACTTTCGGTCATTGGCACCTATTGTATTGGAGCAGGTGTTGAAAAAGGCGGGGACGCAGCTATTGGAACCATATCTTTCTTTTACACTCTATGCGCCGCAGGAATATCTCTCCAGAGCTTATCATGACGCACCAAAATATTGCGCGAGTATTGAAACGACCCAGGTTAAAAACAGCGAGGTGATTTTTACTGGCGAAATCCCTGCCCGCTGTGTGCAAGAGTACCGCAATGACCTCACCTTTTATACAAACGGGAGAAGCGTTTGTTTAACAGAATTGAAGGGGTATCAAATCGCCAGCGGCGAACCAGTTTTTCAGCCACGCCGCCCAAACACCCGGATTGATAAGGTGCGCCATATGTTCAACAAAATTCTCCCATCAATGATGGACTTATAAAATCCCTTTGGAACAAAGGGCGCACTTCTATACATGGTCTGCGACCATGTATCGTGCGCTCTGCGAGGCTACGGCCCGGACTTCCGAAAGTCCGGGCCGTTTGCGTCGCTCCGCTCCGTACAAGGGGCTGCGCCCCTTGCGCCGCTTTGCGGCTATCCCTGCGCCCTCGCTGGAAAGGTACATCCGCTCTGCGTCTGCACCTTTCCAGCGAGGCTAAAACCGAATACCGTTACCCTTGACCGTTTACCCGACACAGCAGGTAGACGGTCTTTTGTTTTGCCAAGAAGGAGGTCAAACACGATGGACAAGTCACGCGAAGAATTAGAGAAAGAGTATGCTGAGGCCACCGCTAAGTTGGAGCAGTACCAGCACAGAGGCCAGCGGTATGAGAACCGCATCCGCTACTACACCCAAGGCGAAAGGAAGAAGCGAAACCACCGACTTATCACCCGTGGCGGAGCGGTGGAGAGTATCGCCCCGGAGGTGCGCGGCATGAGCGAAAGGGCCTTTTTTCTTTTGATGGAAAAGGTCTTTTCCCTGCCGGAAGTTGCCGCCCTGGTGAGCCAAGCCACTGACCAGCAGGAAAGCGGATAATTGGCCCTGTTCCATCTCCACGTTACCCAGGTCAAACGGAGCGCGGGACAGTCTGTTGTCACGTCCGCCGCCTACCGAGCCGGGGAGAAATTGTATAGCGAATACTATGGCGAGGTCAGCGACTACACCCACAAGGGCGGCGTGGTCTGCACAGACATTCTCCTGCCGCCCCAGGCCCCCAACCAGTACCAAGACCGCGCCACCCTCTGGAACGCCGTGGAGAAGGCCGAGCGCGGCAAGAAAGCCCAGCTTGCATATAGCTTTGACATTGCCTTGCAGAACGAGTTTTCATTGGAGGAAAACATCGCTCTTGCAAGGCAATTTGTTTCGGAGCAGCTTGTGGGCCGGGGCATGATTGCCGACTTTGCCATCCACCAGCCGGACAAGGAGGACGGCGGTATTCCTAACCCGCACTTTCATGTTCTCTGCCCCATCCGGCCCATTGAGCCAGACGGCAAATGGGGGTGCAAGCAGCGCCGCCGCTACCGTCTGGACGAGGACGGGAACCGCATTATGGGAGAGGACGGCAAGCCCCTCTTTGACGCTGTTCCCACTACCGACTGGGGAAGCCCGGAAACACTGGAACATTGGCGGGAGGCGTGGGCCGCTATGGTGAACGCCAAGTTTGAGGAAAAGGGGCTGACCTGCCGCATCGACCACCGCTCCTATGAGCGTCAGGGCCTTGACCTGCTGCCCACCGTCCATGAGGGCGTGGCCGTCCGCCAGATGGAGGCCAAGGGCATCCCCACCGACAAGGGCGATCTGAACCGCTGGATAAAAAAGGCCAACAACATTCTGCGGGATATTCGGAAGAAAATCGCCGGCCTGACGGATTGGATTAAGGCCATAAAAGAAGAATTGAGCAAGCCCCAGGCCCCGACCCTTGCCGCCCTGCTGACCGACTACTATGAGGGCCGGAACGCCGGAGCATGGAGCCGCAACGCCAGGATTGGAAATCTTAAAGGTTTTGCCGAGGCCATCAATTTTCTGACCGAGAGGGGCATCGCTACGCTGGAAGATTTAGAGACCCATATCGCCGCCCAGAGTGAACGAACGGAGGCCATCAACACATCCATGAAAGCGAAGCGTGACCGTCTGAACGAATTGAAGGAACTGCTTCGCCTTGTTGACCTCTACCGAGACACCAAGCCCGTCTATGACGAGTTGCAGGGTATCAAGTGGAAGGGCAAGCGGGAAAAATTCGAGAGGGAGCATGAGAACGAGTTGAGGACGTTCCACATGGCCCGCCGGAAGCTGGACAAGCACCGTTCCCCTGCTGGTAAAATCCCCGTTCATGCGTGGGAACAGGAACAGGCGAGGCTTCACCAGGAGTACACAGCCGAGTATGAGCAGTACAAGCCTATCCAAGACGATTTGCGGCGGCTTCAACAGGTGAAGCGGAACGCCGATGCTGCCATACACCAGCAGGAGCAGACCCAGCAGAAACGCCGGGAGGTGGAGCGGTGAACGGCATTCCCCGACTGACCTACCAGCAGTACCGAGCCGTCCGGCGGCTGGTGCATGACTGCTGCAATTATGACGGCGGCAACTGTCTTGCTCTTGATGACGGCTGGGAGCCTTGTGTCTGCGTCCAGAGTATCACCTATTCCCTGGTCTGTAAATGGTTCCGCGCCGCCGTCCTGCCAACAGACAAGGGGTTGTGTGCCGCCTTGCTCCACCGAGGACAGGCGCGGCCCTGTGCCGAGTGCGGGGCGATGTTCGTGCCGCGCTCCAATCGGGGCAAATACTGTGACGAGTGCGCCGCCAATGTGCGCCGGAGAAAGAAAGCTGCCAGCGAACGGGAACGCCGCAGGCGTGGACATTTAGAGGCTGAAAAGCCTTGCAATCAGGGGGCTTGTGGACAGTCCTCAAAGGGGGACTAATACATTCCCCTTCCCCCACTCCAACGTGGGCGGCAAAATGGCGCTCACGTGGATTAACTTTGATGAATGATGAAAGGAGAGCCTATGACCTACGACCCCAGCATGACGATCACCAGCACCATCCCCGCCCCGGAGGGGAGCGACAGCACCAGCAGAGAGGGCAAGGCCATCCCCCTGCCCGTGATGGCGGGCGGCAACGCTTCACCCGCCCCGGACGTACCGCCACCCGATATGGTAAAGACCGTTGGCGGTACGACCTTTGATATTTATTTCCATTTCAGCCAGACCAGCCGGGAAACCTTTACCGACAAGGTACTGCGCCTTATTCAATCCGATGTTGTAACCTCATAAAAATAATTTACTTTTTTCTCTATCCTTATTGACAAAACCCGAATAGATAAGTCTTTTTTGAGGGTAGGGAAGCTTATCCCTATAAAGGGTATCATTGACCACCAAATCTGCTGGATAGCCAAAGGCATTCAGGTCATTCATATACACCAACGGAAGTTCCTACTTCACGGCAAACATATAATCCGGCGTTACAAAATAGCTATCCATCAGGACACAATGTGGTTGGATGCGTTTTAAGACGGGGAGCAACACCGGCAACTTGTCCTCCATACGGTTATATTTTGTATGAAGGGCAATACATTCATGACCCCTTTGCCGGATCACATTTTGCAAATAATTGTCTGCCATTATAAAAACAGCATTCTGCCCGATTCCCAGGAATCCATCCGACAGCGACAGGCAACGCATGATGTGATCGGAGCCTACTGTCAGATTACCATCTGCGCGAAACAATATCATATCAATAAAATGCCTTTCTACGAAAGGCACCGACGGGGTTATGAAACGTGGGTACTTTCGCTGGTATTATTGACCTGATATACTCTGTCCACGGGAGCGTTCGGTACACTACAGAAACCGTAGGGAGGGGGGCGGGGCTGTATAGTGGCAACCCCGCATATCTATATGGTTCGACCACCCGTTAAGGCATCAACGAATGGCGCATTACAGTAGCCCGTAAACTTATCTCTTTCAAATCAACTCGAATTTGCCGGGTGGCCAGTCCCTGCCGAACCTCTCCAATACGCGTTTGGAGGAATTAAATGGCGTTCAAAATTCTCCGCAAAAACTGTTGTAGTCTGGATGTTTACAAAACCTGGATGTTTGCCTGTATCGGCATCACGGATTCCAATGGCCGGACAGAGTATAAGTAGGCTCGCTTTCCCTCGTTTTCCAAGGGATTACGGGACTTAGCTAACTGACTTGCCAAATACTCCTGCTCGGATATCTGTATGGAATCTATGGGCAAATACTGGATTCCCGTATTCAATATCCTTGAAAAAACCTGCTAGGCCGCCTTGGCTCACCCTAAGGAATTGTTCAGAAATAACTTGCGCATAATGCTGGCTCAAACGCTGTGGATTACGTTAAAACCAGCGACATGGAGTAAAAGCTATTTTGTAACAATTGCTAAATACGCAAAGCCGCAGGAGGGCAACAAAACCGTCCGCAAGGACGCTAAATGGATCTGCGACTTGTATACGTGTGGCATGGTCAAGCCCAGCTTTATCCTGCTATACTTTCGAACAGGGCAAATCTGCAAGAATATGCATCCAATATGCACCGGCTGAATGCTTTGGTATCCTCGCCGAAAGCGGCGGTGATATACTGTTCCCCGCAGACAGAGGTTCCCTTCTTTATACATGCGGCGCACGTCCGCTCTATGCAGTATGGGGCCTCTATCTTATGAGAGTTCATTGTTGAGCCGGATGCGGGAGCGGCAGCCCTCCGCTGATCTTGAAGCAGGCTATGGCTCATAAGAGCGGGAGGACTGTCTGCAAATTCAGCAGGATGGTGTTTGCTTATGTTCATCGTTGGAATTGACATCGCCAAGCGCAGCCATGTGGCGCGCATCATTGACTCCGAGGGGCGGATCGTGGTCAAGCCCTTCTCCTTTCGCAACAGCTGTTCCGGGTACAACGCCCTGCTGGCGCGGATGCATAAGATCACAAACCGCAAGAGCGAGCTCATCCTCGCCATGGAGGCCACTTCTCACTACTGGCTGGCCCTGTACACACGGCTGTGCCGGGAGGGCTACCGGGTCGTATTGCTCAATCCCATCCAAACCCACGCCGTGCGGGAGATGCTGAATAACGGTGACACTAAAACCGATGAAATCGACACCCTGGCCATCGCGGAGACCATCCGTTTTGGGCGCTATAAACCCAGCAGGGTGCCCCAGGACAAGCTGTTGGCCCTGCGGGAACTGTGCCGGAATCGATACTACCTCGTTGATATGGCCAGTGACCTGAAGCGGAAGATCACCGCGCTGCTGGACCAGGTGTTTCCCGAGTTCGAAACCCAGTTCAGCACAATCTTTGGCAAGGCCGCTCTTGCTGTTTTGAAGCAGTATCCCACGGCGGAAAAGATGGGCAGGGCACAGCTGGGGAAGCTGACGCAGCTGCTTCAGACCGCCAGCAACGGGCGCTTCGGAGAATGGAAAGCCCGGCAGCTCAGGGAGACCGCCAAGGGCAGCTTTGGCATCCCGGACTGCGAAGGTGTGTACTCCATGCTGATCCTGCTGCATCTCCAGAGTTTGCTGGATGGCGCCGCAACTTTAGAGCGGCAGATGGCCGAGATATTCTCCCAATTCGATACTCCTCTTACCTCCATCCCCGGCATCGGCCCTTTGCTGGGCGCCGCAATCCTCAGCGAGATCCGGGACATCTCCAGCTTCTCCTGTGCGGATAAGCTGCTCTCCTATGCAGGCTTGAACCCCAGGGTGAAACAGTCTGGCGAGACAAAATTTGGCGGCATCCATATGTCCAAACGAGGCTCACCCTATCTGCGCAGGGCCATCTGGATGGCCTGTACCAACGCGGTGCAGTGCGACCCGATGTTCCGCGCTTATTACGAGAAAAAGGCCGCGGAGGGCATGAAATATATGTGCATCATCGGCCATGTGACCAGGAAGATGACCGCAGTGATCTTTGCTGTGCTGCGGGATAACAGCCCCACTCGAAACCCTTCCTGCTGACTTGCCGATCCCGACACTTCTGATGATCGGTGCTCAAATACGATTTCTGCCTGGAGTAAATACTTCCCAAGAGATTCCTGCTTTCCGAACAACACCAGCGCCGCATAGGTGATCCCACCATCCGTGATCGCTTCGCAGTCACGGAGCAGTTGTTCTGCGGATAGGCTCGTCAGCCTCTGATTTCCGCTTTTTGTCACCCACCTGTCGCAAAACGCCTCAATCGCTTCCTCGCCTAAGTCATCCAAATTGGCATTGGGACAAATGCTTCCAGAAAAATCAAACCCAGCTTCTGTGTAGATTTTGCGTCGAATTTCCTCTGGCATCAATACAGGTACTGTCAAGAATTATGCGCAAATTTGGTTTGCAGCCTTCTGCAAAATGAGGTCAACCAGCAATAGAGGCCTCGTCCAAAACAGCCTCCAGATGCTTCATGTTCATGTATTTCTTGCTGCCCCGCTGGGTGCCGACCACATGGCGCAGCCTGGCACAGACCAGCATGAGGGGAGAATTGCCGTCGGGGAAACAGCCCACCACCCGGGTGCGGCGGATCTCCCGGTTGAGACGCTCAATCACGTTATTGGTGCGGATCCGTGTCCAATGCTCGCAGGGAAACTCACAGTAAGTCAAGGTTTCCTCCACATCGTCCTGCACCTTGTTCGCCGCCTCCTTCAGCCTCATCTCACGCAGTTGGGTAACTACCATTTCAGCCTTTGCACGAGCAGCTTTCTTGCTCTCCTGGGCATGAATCGCCTTGAGCATCTTGGCCATCAGCTTCACCTTGGAGCGGGAAACAGCAGAGAACACATTGCGGTAAAAGTGGACGGTACAGCGCTGATATTTGGCGTCCGGGAACACTTCTCCCATGGCTTCCAGCATACCCAGGCATTTGTCTCCTATGATGAGTTTCACGCCATCCAGGCCGCGGCCGCGCAGCCATTGGAAGAAGCTAATCCAGCTGGCCTTATCCTCTTTCATCCCCTCAGCGGCGCCTAAAACCTCCCGGTATCCGTCCTCGTTTACCGCAATCGCCACCAAAATGGCCACATTCTCAAACGCTCCACCCCAGTTTCGCCGCAGATAGATTCCATCTACATAAACATACGGATACCGCCCGCCCTGCAAGGGCCGGTTGCGCCATGCCTCGATGTGGACGTATGCCTTTTTATTCAGTTCGCTGATCGTGGCCGGGGACACCTTGCTGCCCCACAGCGCCTCTGTGATGTCCTCCACCCGCCGTACCGATACTCCTGCCAGATACATCTCAATCAGCGCTTCCTCCACGCTGCTCTCCCGCCGCCGGTACCGTTCAATGATGGCCGTTTCAAACGCGACCCCCTTCAGGCGGGGAACGTGCAGCGTTACCTCCCCTGATGTCGTGGTGAGGTTCCTATCATAGTGCCCGCTGCGATATCCCTGCCGCGCCTCGCTGCGCTCATACCGTGCCGCCTGCGTCAGTTTTTCTGCTTCCGCTTCCAGCAGCTCGTTCAGCGTTTCTTCCACGCTCCCCGTACCAATTCTTTCAGCTGCTCTTTGATTACTTCCTCGTTTAGCTGTACAATCTTTTCTGACATGGTTTGCCGTCTCCTTTCTGAATGGGGTTTCCCAACTCCATTCTACTTGAGACTGCAAACCTTGTCTCTTTCTATCCTTTTTTAATTTGCGCAATTTATTGTACCTTATCCCAGAGATACCTTGCCATCGGATTCTTTGATAACCGCAATGCACTCTTGCGCCGACGGCTTACCACGCTCTACCTTTTGATGGTATTCCTCTGTGTCCAGATAGCGGTCAAACGCCTCCCGGTTGGTGGCGCATATCCCCGACGGACCATGGCTTGTGCAAACTGGGGGCGGCCGATGATGGTGCCACCAGCCAGCGGCTTTACCTCCTCTGCGGTGAGTTCAATACCCTTCCCCTTCAAAAATGCCAACAGCCGTCCCGTCCGTTCGTCTCGATTGGCTTTCATCCTGCGGCACAACTCCATCAAAGGAGAGTCTCCCAAGTTAATACCATAGCCTAAAATGTGAAAGGTCAGATTTGCGTTCAGCTCTACGCCTGATATAACCTGCAAACTAAGCTCTTTTCCCGTTTGAATCGCTTCCTCCAGCCCGTCCATTGTGTCGTGGTCAGTGAGGGATAAGGCTTCCAGCCCTCGTTTTTTGCCATTTGGGCCAGCTGAGTAGGTGTGTATTGACCATCAGAGTCTGTGCTTGGCTGTGTAAATCACATTATGACACATTATCCTTCGGTAAATCCAAGATTACTTTTAGAAATCTATAGGGAACTGTCTGCTTCATATGCTGTGCAAACTTTCTTTACGACCCGCATCAAATTGTCAAAGAATAGCGAACGAATCAGTGTTTCAGGATAGTTCCTCTGAAGTAGGCGATTGAAGAGACGGTCCATATCTTCAAGGCCGTGGATTTCTTTGATGAGCGGTGCGCAGCCATCAAAGTCTGCCCCCAATGAAATATGTTTTTCCCCTCCTAAACTCAGCCAATGCTCCAAGTGCCCGATAGCGGTGTCAAGGCCTGCATTTTTTCCAATAAAGTTGGCATACAGATTTAAGCCAGCCACACCGTCATGCTCTATCACGGCAATAAACTGTTCGTCAGTCAGATTTCTTCGATGGAAACAGCAGCTCTGCGCATTGGAATGGCTGGCAATAAACGGACCCGATAACGTTTCCGCTACATCCCAAAACCCTCGTTCAGATAAATGAGACACATCCACCAGCAGCCCTAACCGTTCCATTTCACAAATGAAGTTACGTCCCAGCTGAGATAAACCTCGCTCAGATTCGTCGGCGTGAGCTCCTGATAGGACATTGGCACGTCTCCATGTCAAATTTACAGCGCGCACACCCTTTTTGTATGCTTGGTGAAGTCCTTCTAAAGTACACCCTAACAAATCTGCTCCCTCGATAGACAAAAACGCGGCAACTTTGTTCTCAGCAAATGCTGTTTCAGCCTCTGCCATAGTACGGGAAAACGATACGATGTCCTGATTCCGCTCTATATCCCGCAAAAACAATTTATATTCCGCATCATAAACCTGAGCTGGATTGGCATCACCAGGCGGTGCCACAAAGGGCATCGGTTCCTGCAACGCGAAGAACTGAGCGTATCGCCGGTAACGCCCTCCGCGTTCCAGGTCTACATGGCCTTTATTTTTTCGCAGAGAGCCGCCGTAAAGATACCTCTGAAGCACAGCATCACAATGCCCGTCAAACAAGTCAATTTCATTATGTGTCATGGCATGAGCACTCCTCAGCTGTTTGATCTCGCCCACCAGGATTTGTTATCCAAGTACCATTGGATCGTCTTCCGCATCCCATTTTCGAATATTGTTTCCGATTTCCACCCCAACTGCTGCCAGATTTTGGACGGATCAATGGCATACCTCAAATCGTGGCCCTTCCGGTCCTCCACGCAGGTAATCAGGCTCTCCGGCTTGCCCAGTTCCCGGCAAATTAGTTTTACGATGTCGATATTGCGCATCTCGTTGTGGCCGCCCACGTTGTAGACCTCTCCCGGCCGCCCGCGGCGGAGGATCAGGTCGATGGCCCTGCAGTGATCCTCTACATACAGCCAGTCCCGCACATTGAGCCCTGACCCGTAGACCGGAAGGGGCCTATCGTGCAACGCATTGGAAATCATCAGCGGAATGAGCTTTTCCCGGAACTGATATGGGCCATAATTGTTAGAACACCGAGAGATGGTCACCGGCAGGCCGTAGGTGCGGTGATAGGCCAGCGCCAGCAGATCCGCCGACGCCTTGGAGGCGCTGTAGGGGGAGCTGGCGCGGAGCGGCGTCTGCTCGGTGAACAGCAGGTCCGGCCGGTCCAGCGGCAGGTCACCGTACACCTCGTCGGTGGAGACCTGGTGGAACCGCACCAGCCCGTGGGTCCGGCAGGCGTCCATCAGCACCGCCGTGCCCAACACATTGGTCCGCAAAAACACCTCCGGGCCGTCGATGGAGCGGTCCACATGGCTCTCCGCCGCAAAGTTCACCACCGCGCCGGGCCGTTCCTCTTCCAACAGCCGGTCCACCGCTTCCCGGTCGCAGATATCCGCCTGCACAAAGCGGAAATTAGGCAGCTCCATCACGGGCGCGAGGGTTGCCAGATTGCCCGCATAGGTCAGCTTGTCCAGGCAGACCACCCGGTCCTCCGGATAGCGCTCCAAGATATAAAAGATGAAGTTCGCTCCGATAAACCCGGCTCCGCCGGTGACGATCAGCGTCATAGAAAGGCTCCCTCTCAAAGCAAAAATCTGTCTTCCGACACCCGCCGCAAATGCTCCCCGTAAGGCGAATTGCCGTACAGGGCCGCGGCGTTCAGCAGCTGCTCCCGGCCGATCCATCCCTCATGGTAGGCAATTTCCTCCGGGGCGGAGATCACCACGCCCTGGCGGTTCTGCACCGCTTCCACAAAGACTGCCGCCTCCATCAGGCTGTCCATCGTGCCCATGTCCATCCAGGCAAAGCCCCGGCCCAAAATTTGAGCCCGCAGCTTGCCCTCGCTGAGATACAGGCGGTTCAGGTCGGTGATCTCCAGCTCGTTGCGTTCGGAGGGGCGGAGCTGTCCCGCCAGCTTGGAGGCCCTGCCGTCATAGACATACAGGCCCGTGATACAGTAGTTGGACTTGGGCCGCCGGGGTTTTTCCTCCACTGAAATCACGTTTTTGTCGTGATCCAGCTCCATGATGCCAAACCGCTCCGGGTCTTTCACGTAATAGCCAAAAATCGTCGCGTAGCCCTCTTCGGCGCTTTCAACCGCTTTTTGCAGATTACCGCGGAACCACCCACCATAGAAGAAGTTGTCCCCCAAGATCATGGCGCAGGGCTCGCCCGCAATAAAATCTTCCCCGATCAGGAACGCCTGGGCCAGCCCCTCCGGGCGCTCCTGCACCGCGTAGGACAGGCGGATGCCGAACTGGCTGCCATCCCCTAACAGTTTAGTAAATTGGGGCGTATCATCCGGCGTGGAGATCAGCAGGATGTCCCGGATCCCCGCCAGCATCAGCGTGGAAAGAGAATAGTATATCATCGGCTTGTCATAAACCGGAAGCAGCTGCTTGGAGATCACCTTTGTCAACGGATACAACCGCGTCCCGGAGCCTCCGGCCAGGATAATGCCCCTCATTTCGGACGCCCCCTATAAAACGACTTCACCGCCTCCACCACTGTGCTGATATCCTGTTCCGTAATTCCGTAATACATCGGCAGCCGGAGCAGGCGTTCGCTTTCCCTGGTCGTATAGCGGTCCTCGCCGGCAAATCTCCCGTACTTCATTCCCGCCGGGGAGGAGTGCAGCGGCACATAGTGAAACGGCGCGCTGATACCATTTGATTTCAGGAATTGGATCAACGCTGTGCGCTCCTCAAGGTCCTTTGCCTTTATGTAAAACATATGCGCGTTATGCACACAGGAGCCTGGGACCACCGGCAGGCCGATTCGGTCAGATAAGCATTGCAGGCCTTCGTAATATTTCTGCCATGCGGACAATCTCGCCTGGTTGATCTCATCCGCCTGTTCCAGCTGGGCCCACAGATAAGCCGCGTTCAGCTCACTGGGCAAATAGGAGGAGCCATAGTCCACCCAGGTATACTTGTCCACCATGCCGCGGAAAAACTGGGAGCGGTTCGTCCCCTTTTCCCGAATGATTTCGGCTTTTGTGACGTACCGCGCGTCATTGATTAGGATCGCGCCGCCCTCACCCATGCTGTAATTTTTGGTCTCATGGAAACTGAAGCAGCCGAAATCACCGATGGATCCCAGCGCCCGCCCCTTGTATGAACACATCATGCCCTGGGCGGCGTCCTCCACGACCTTCAATCCATACCGGGCCGCGACGTCCGTGACCGGGTCCATTTCGCAGGAAACGCCCGCGTAGTGCACGGGAACAATGGCTTTTGTTTTGGATGTAATCGCCTGCTCGACCAGCTTTTCATCCAAGTTCATGGTGTCGGGCCGGATGTCCACAAACACGATTGCGGCGCCAAGCCGCACAAAAGCGTCCGCCGTCGATACAAACGTGTAGGACGGCATGATAACCTCGTCGCCCGGCTGAATGCCGCACAGCATGGCCGCCATCTCCAGGGCATGGGTGCAGGAGGTGGTGAGCAGCGCTTTTGGGCTTTCAGTGTTACGCTCCAGCCATTCGCTGCACTGATGGGTAAACGCTCCGTCGCCGCAGATTTTTCCGTTTGTAACCGCTTGTGCCATGTATTCCAGCGCTTTATCGACGTATGGCGGTTTGTTGAATGGTACCATACCACATCTCCATCTAAAAGAGTTATCCGATTGACTGCACTTATTCTTGCCCCGGAGTTTTATATTCAGCGTAGCCGGACTGCCAGTCCATACAATTCCTACATTTATCCGGCAATTCACTCCATGCTCCCGCACGATGATATTCCCGGAATTGCAATAGTGCTGAATGCCAGACTTCTTTAATCGTTTGGACTGTAATGTCGCCCATTGGCACATCGC